>JABDHJ010000008.1:61832-108656 GCA_013285645.1 Verrucomicrobiota bacterium
TGGGTTCCTTCTCGTGTTCAATTTGTATTGGATAAAGTCTGAGCCATCTGCTGAAGCTGCTGGATTTGGGTGGCATTTTGCTGTTGCCATTGCTGGAGAGCGGCCTGTTTCGTCGCCGGATCGTCGTTGATATGCTGATTCTCAAAGGCAACGTCCGCGCGCATGAGTTGGTCACGTGCCGTCAAATAGGCCTGCATTTGCGGGGAAGCATTCGGAGGCATGCGCAATGCCGGGGGCACAGGCAAAGAAGTTGGAGCATTTTGACTGGAAACCGTCTGGGCCAACTGTTGCAGTTGCTGGATACGGGCGGCGTTTTGTTGGTGCCATTGCTGGAGAGCGGCCTGTTTCGTCGCTGGATCGTCGTTGAGGTGCTGATTTTGGAAGACAACGTCTGCACGCATGAGTTGATCTCGCGCTGTCAAATAGGCCTGAAGTTGCGGGGAAGCATTTGGAGGGATCCGCAATGCCGGAGGCATGGGCGATGGGGTCGTATTGCCTTGCTGAGAAATCGTCTGCGCCAATTGAACTTGCTGCTTGAGTAGATCAGCATTCTGCTGCTGAAACAGGGCAAGCGCCTGCTGATCAGGAGCGCCCTGACTACTTAACGCGGCCATCTTCCCGGCCAGAACCGCCCGGTTTTGAAGAAATTGCGTCATTTCCGGCGTAGCGTTCGCGGGAATGTTGACTGCTGCTGTCGTCGAGACCGAGTTAGTAACAGTGTCTGCCAGTACGGCCTGAGGCGTAAATAGCACCGCACCTAGAACGAAGCACCCCATTGCCCCAATCCAGTTCCGACCACCCCTCTGGCGGAATGTTTTCATCATAGTGTGTTTAGCCCCTTGCTTCTCGGGCAGCTAAGCCTCCTCGAACTTTCTTGTCTATACAAAAGTCATGCCGTGGATCATGGAAATAAGACCGGAAGTTTTATGCACCGATTTTATCCACTCGTGCCCTAAAAATGAGATCGTTCAGGAAGTCTCAGGAAAACATCACACCGCCATAAACACGCCTTTTTAGAGACAAAGATGACTGCGGATACTTCGGGATAAATCAGGAAATCTGACCCACTATCATTGCGAACGAGACGCTCTACCAACTGAGCTAATTCCCCAAGGTCTTGCGAAGTATCTGGTGAGGCTGGCTGCCGCACCATCATTCGCCGAACCGTGGATACTACGTGATTGAGAAAGAAAGCGGCAAGCGGAAAGAACGCCCTCCTAGGAGCGGCGGCGCTTGTATTGGACGAACATGAGCAAGGCGAGACTGCCCAGCAACATGGCCCAGGTACTCGGTTCCGGAACGGCTGCAGCAACATTGAGGAGCACATCGCCACCGCCGGTCGAAAGGGTCAGGCTGTAACCGTCCTGCAGCTCCGTCAAACTTCCCGGGGTGGTATCCAGCGAACCATTAATCCCGTTCAAGCTGCTATCGATCAGCGTATAGGTTCCCGATTGCACACCCGAGAGCAGGTTGAAGGTGAAATCGCTGATCCCTTGGTTATTCAAGGTCAGCATACTGCCATCTCCCGTGACGACAGCTTCATCGCTCAATCCAATGGCGGCCAAGTCGAAGACCAGCTTGGTACCGGCATTCAAAACAAGATTCCCGTTATACGTCGTGGTGCCAGGACTGTTGCCGGGCGAGAGCACCGATCCACTGAGAAAGGTCGTGTTACCCAGCACCGTACCGTGACCCGCCAGCGTCTGGCCGGACTGGACCTGAAAGCCGCCAGTCGCCGTGATGCCAGTGACATCCAATGTCGCCGAACTATGGGCCGCCGTATCGCCAACGAGAATTTCGCTGCTGGATCCAATATTATTATTCGAGATGGACGACGACAACTTCAAGGTACCCCCGGTGATCGCGGTAACGCCCGTGTAGCTGTTCGAGTTGGTGAGTGTCGTGGTGCCGCTGCCCATCTGGGTCACACCGCCGCTGCCCGTGATGGCATTGTTAACCGCGTAGGCATTGGATCGATCAAAAGCGAGGGTGCTGCCGTTACTCATGGTCACATTGGCGGTACCGAGTTGGCCGGTCATTCCACCGTCACCGACCTGAAGAGTGCCGCCCGAAATTTGCGTGGCACCGGAATACGTATTGGCGCCGGTCAGGATCACCGTGCCGGCTGTCGTCTTGTAAAGGTCGATGCTGTTACTACCGGTGTTTCCATTGAGAATGACATCGCTAAGCACCGCGCCGACCGAGCCGCTCTCCAGAGTGAAGCTGTAGGCCGACAGGGTGCCGGTGCCCGCAGTGTCATTGATCGCACCACTCTCCAGCGTGACGTTGCCCAAGGCGGTTGTCTGGCCATCGATATCGAGAGTACCGCCGTTGACAAGCACAGGGGCAAGGGAGCGATTCGAGCCCGTGGAAGATGACCCCAGGGCATTCGAGCTTCCGAGTTGCAAGGTACCAGCATCGACCGTTACGGCTCCTGTAAATCCACCACCCATATCTGCCATGATCAAAGTTCCCGCGCCAGTCTTGGTCAGGCCACCTGAGCTAGTGCCACTCAAGCTCATGGTATTGTCAATAGTCAGAGTTCCCGAGTCGACTTGAAAGGTGCCACCATTCGCCAGGAAATTGAGGGCATGAAAGCCGGTATAGGTAAAGCCTCCACCCGTGACTTCCAGCGTACCTCCATTAAAGTTAAGGTTATTACCGCCCAGATTACTTTCTGAACTAACCGATACTATGCCCTGATTGAGGTATACGTTGTTGAATCCGGGGGTCGTGTTACCCGTCAGGACCAATGTTCCTGCACCGTTCTTGGTAATGGCATTATTGAGATTCGAGCTGATGGTCAGGACGCCGTTTCCATTTTGATTAATAATCAAATCCGTGGTGGAAGAGCCCAAGCTACCTCCGCTAATCGTGTAATCGTTGGCCCCGATAAACAGAACGCCGCCACTGGAAAGAGTCAAGGTCTGTCCCGAGCCGACGGCCAGCGACTGCGCCGCGATGGTGTCGGTGATCTTCAAGCTATTGACCGTCCCGCTTGCGGTGACGCTTCCACTATCGGTTTGAAGAATATTTGCGTTCGTACCGGGCGTTGCAAACGAATCGTAACTGGAAAGTGCGGAGATCGCCGTGCTACCGCCATTGGAGACGGCCCAGTTGGCACCGTTCACCGTCGCATAACCACCTATAATTCCGTTGGTGTTGGAGGTCGTGGTGGTCGCCACGCCGGTTCCGAAATCGATGGCGCTCCCGTTCGAGCGACTGATCGCTCCGAGGGCAATCGTAGCCGTGCTGGAGTTGGTCTGGGTTATCGTGGATTTACCGGCAGCCAAAGTAATACCGTTACCCGTACCGAGTCCTTGGGCGTAGCTCCCGCCACTCAGTTGCAGATTTACCCCGCCCAATACTAGAGCAGAAGCGGATGGCGTGGACGACTGGGCCAGCTTGTTATTGTTGTTGGTGCTATAATCCAAAACTGTCGTGCCTCCATTGAATGTGGTTGAACCGGTCATATTATTGGTTCCAGAGAGAGTCAGAAGACCGGCCCCCGACTTGATAAACGATCCACCGGTCTGGGAACTGGTGCTGCTAAACGCAGTGTTGCCGGATCCGAGCAAAGTGAAGCCACTCGCTACCGTTCCGCTAAAGGTCAATGTGGCCGTATTGGCCGCAATATTGGCAAACACGAATGGGGAATCGAAGTTGCCGCTTAACGTCAAGCTGTTGGTTCCGGCAAATCCCAAGCCATAAGCAAAATTACCGGCGTGAACGGAACCACCAAACGAAAAATTATTGCTTACAATTTCGCCGTTGCTCGCAGCCACAAGAAATACACCTGTGGTATTAGTGGCGTAACCTCCCGCTCCAAACGGAGTGATTGGGCCGCCGGTTGGTCCCCCAATCGTCAAGGTATCGTAGGTTGCAACATCACTACCATTAACGTTCACGGTAAAGCTAGTGGCCAATCCCTGGCCGAAATTATTATTGGCCGCTGTGGGGTCGATGGTGAAGTTGGCGTTGGCACCGGAATAGGTGACAGTAAGACCATTTTGGTTTCCCGTCGCGTTATTGCCAGCGTTATTGTCCTGGATAGGCCCGGTCACGACGACATTGGCGCTGGACCCGAGATTGACGAAAGAACCGCTGTTATTGGATCCAGTATTTGAGTTGTTAAGTGAAAAGATGCCGGAGAAAGTAGTCGTACCCGTATTACTGTAATAGAGGAAATTATTTTGGAATGTGTTGTCCGTAAAAGCCACGTGGCTTGTACTGTCACCCGCGAAGGTGAGATCATTGGAGCCTCCAATCGTGTAGTTACTACCATTCGCAACCAGCGTATTCTGCAGGCTGCGCGCCTGATTATCCGCCCTAATTGTGCCGCCGGAAGCATAAATGGTCGAAGTGCCCAGGGCGCTGTTGCTGCCGACTTCCAAGGTCGCGCCCGTCGAGACCGCGGTGGAACCACTGTAGCTATTCGACCCGCTCAAAGTCACCGTACCCGGGCCATAGATCGTGACTCCGTTTGATCCGGTAATCGCCGTGCTGATTACCGCGTTGACGCCCGCGTTGGCGCTGATGACGCCTTCGGAACCGCCAAAATTCAACGCACCCGTGGTTCCCGTCGGCTTGATCGCGTTGCTGGTGACAAACAGAATCGCGCCGCTGGCATTATTTAAAATGACACCGTCATTGATCGAAAGGTCGCCGCCATTGATGACCAGTGAATTGATCGACGTCGAACTGGTAGCGGTGGTGGCCGTGGTGATGTACGTATTGTCACCGGAAACAATCGCGTTATTCATGAACTCATCCGTGGGGTTCAGTGGACGGAACCCGTTGCTGCTGCTACTGGTCGTGTCATAGGTCAGGAAAGTATTGGCAGTTCCTGTCGCGGTGCCATTTTCACCGGTGGCCGTACCCGACTCGCCCAACAGATAAGGGACGATCCGCGTGTTATCGACACCGGTATTAATGCCCATGCCATTTGCGCCGCCGGCAGTGGTACCGATCAAAGTGGGAGTGGCGCCCCCACTGAGAACCAATTGCCCCACAGAGCCTGAACCAAACGTGGTTGCGCCCAGGTTAACGCCATTAACAAGAGCAATACCACCGACCGTGCTGAACGATGTACTGGTGCTGCGATTGATAGCGCTAGTGGTCACCTTGGCCGAATTCGTGCCGTTATAGGAAATCGTTATAACCGAAGTTCCGCTGCCCAGCGTAATCGGACCCACCGTCTGTCCGGAATTATTTCCCGCCTCATCGGTTCCTTCATAAACAAACGAGCCGCCATTATTGAACGTAAGGCTCGACCCGGTCGACAACCGTGTGGAGCTCTCGTTGCCAGCACCCCGGTCATCGAGCAAAAGTTCACCTCCGCTAAGCTGAATGGGTACTCCTCCAGTCAATTGTCCATTGGCACCGCTAACGTCAAGAATACCGCCAGTAATGCCAATAGAGGGATTGCCCGACGCTGCCGCCACAGAGGTCTGGCCTGTAATATCCAATACCCCCCCGCTTACGCTGAAAACCGAACTGTAAAAACCTTGCTGCGTTCCAAAGGCATTATCTCCGGCGAGAATCCATGTACCGGAACCGCTCTTATTAAGGAAAAGCCCGCTGGATAAATCGCCTGAGATATCACTATAGATAGTATTGGTTCCGGTGTTGCTCCCGGCCAAGGAAAGCGTCTGCCCGCCGGCTATGGTAATCGTTCCGCCCGGAGCGCCAATATCGAGTGCGGCGGACGTTGTTGTCGAATTATTGGAGAAGATATAGCTGGTATTAATCGTCAAATTGCTGCCCACCGACTCGCTATTGGCAACCGTGGAGTTCATGGAAATACTGCTGAAATTTCCCAAAGTAATTCCAGCATCGCCTGAGGTTCCGATCGTAAAGGCACCTGGCGTTCCTGTGAATAAAATGCCAGCGGCAGTCGCGGCCCCCGACAACGTGACGCTCGTATTGGTGGTACCACTGAAAGTAGCGATGCTACTACTGGTCGGAACTGACGCGGGAGACCAGTTTCCCGCCGTATTCCAATCGGTGCTGGTCCCACCCGCCCAAGTCTGGGCCAACGCCGGCGATGTCGCTATGAAAGAAAAAAGAACCGCAATGACGAGCACAAGGAATGAATTTTTCATGGAGATATATCCTTAACTATTTCCGGATTACCGCTTTTAAACATCTGAACCCTTATGGCTTACCGAACAGGCAAGCCTTAAAACGCTTTTGCTACTATTAGCATGTAACTACGGAAGGCATTAGCGTCCAACCGATCCAATATCATTCCCAAAAAGTCATTACATCGCCGTAATCTTTGGTTTTAGGCTTTTGCCGACGAAATATGCGTCTGCTCGTCGGCCAATGACATATTCAAAGCCACAACCCTGTTGCCGCTCCTTAATCTCGTGGGTTGAATTCTCCGAAGCTTGCTTCGACTTGATCGAAGGAGTTGGTTCCGAGGTAGCCGCCGCTGTCCCTAGCGGCGGTGCCTTTTTCTCGCCGGACCGCCGCTAGGGACAGCGGCGGCTACCTTAAAATGCCGGTAGTGTCCTAATTTGAAATCAGTCTTCGGACTGGGGGAGGCGGGCTAATTTGAATTATTGGACCTGTACGTTTATATGGGGCGCCATTCGAGCTTCGCGTTCTGCCTCTTCTTCTTTTACGATAGGATCCCCGTAGGCCTGTGCTTTTTGTTCATAAGCCATTTTATCACTTAAGGTCATAGCTTCCCATCGGGTGTGAGTATCAGCTTCCGCTTGTTCCCTAGTTAATCCGGCAAAAGAACCTCCCTGGAAACGCTGAACACTAGAATTTTGAGAATTTTCAAACCCACTGCTTTGGCTCTTAAGTTCAAAAAAGAAATAATGGAAACCTGCGATTGTTGGCTGCGGTGAATGTACTTGGTTAGTAGGTGCCGCATTTTCCGTAGCAGATTTATAGCGGGAGAGTTCTGCCTTAAGCTGTGCGATTTCGGCCTCGTAATATTGTTGCTGCGCATAAAGAGCGGCCTTTGTTGGATCATATCCGAACTCTTCCCGTAGATTCTGAGGCAGCTTATCGAAGGATATTTTGGCCCCTCCATCGGAATCCAAGATGCTGATGCAAGTAGGCTCTACCCCAGCGAGCTTTGCACCTGTATAGGTTTTCCCGTCCGTCGTGGTGATTGTGCCGAGATCGGACCCGACTTTGGGCTGCACTGGGTCAGCCGAAAGGAGACCGACTCCGACACCCATTAGAATTAGTGTGGTAAGTTTCATCGTCCTAAAGACAAGCTTTTCATTTCCGAAATGCAATAATAAAAGAGGCAAAACTTTGCCGGTACGTCGATTCAGTAAGTCCGATGCTTTCGGAATGAATCCCAGAGAATTCGGACAACGAGTTTACCGATGGAGGATGAAAAAGAAGTGGACTCAGGCGATGTGCGCAGACCGGGCCGGAATCAGTATCAGGAACCTTAGAATGATCGAATCTTACCTTTCGTCTCCCACTTTGGGAACGGTGCACAAATTGGCCGCTGCATTCAAATGTACCTGGGAGGATTTACTTGGCCCCGCCACTCCATGTCCCGGACCTGTTCGCCGAACATGATTGACTGCCATACACGATTGTGTACGGTTATGTCATGACCGCGACAGACCTACGCCCCCAATGGAAAGACGAAGCCAAGCAACTCGAAGAGCGCATAGCCGTTTTAAAAACAAAGATCGAGGCAGCTAATGAGATTTTTTCAAATGGAGCTTCTCCAAAAACTGCGCCCAAATTAAAGGGGCTTCCCCTTTTCCCATCACTGAGTAAAACGATTGAAAGCATCGTGAAGGATAAGGGAGAAAGGCCAGGATTAACCGTGGATCAGATCATAAGTCTTCTGCATCAGTACGGAAAACAAGGAGAGACAAAGAAGGCCACCGTTTACGCTCTCGCGAAACGCAGTGCAAAGCAAGGGAAAATCATTGCCTCTAACGTCGAAGGACAAGCCGTTTTCATCCGCAGCTAATTTGTCCGTGTAATGACCTTTATGAAGAGAAGATAATCAAGCGTCTACCGTGAAGCCCGAACGGTAGAGGCGTAAAAGCGGAGGGGCGGTCAGGTGAATTATCTTGGCAGATAACCTGACCGCCCCTTCTAGGGAACTGGGGGCCAGCATGGTGCGTCCGAGAGCTTTACACTTATCTGACGAGGGTTCGATCCCCTCTGGCTCCAATTTCTGAAAAGGTAAACCCAACGTTGGGTTTATTCAAGGACAAACTAACTCTATAGCGTTAGCCTAACATTTTCAGAAATGTTCGTTTCCGAAAGTAAGGCTGAACCGTATGATAAAGTATGGCCAATATTCTCTCCATCGAAAAGCAGACGATTGTCATTCACGCTCTCGCGGAAGGTAATTCCATCCGCTCGATTGAGCGGATGACAAATATCCACCGAGACACGATCATGCGCCTTGGCTTGAAGGTCGGGGAGTCATGCGCTGGTCTCTTGGACGAAAAGATGCGCGGACTTACTCTCGAAAGCATCCAAGTCGATGAAATCTGGGGCTTTATCGGTAAGAAGAAAAAGAACGTGCGGCGCCGGGACTCGCGCGACCTCGGGGACGTCTGGACCTGGATCGCGTTGGATCGGAAGACGAAGCTCATTCCGTCCTTCATCGTCGGGAAGCGCGACTCCTACCACGCAAACGCCTTCATGTACGATCTCGCGGCCCGAGTGGTGAACAAGCCGCAAATCTCCTCCGATGCGCTCCATGCCTACGCCTCTGCGGTTGAGCGTGGATTCGGCTCCGATGTCGATTATGGTCAAATCGTAAAAACCTTTGCCTCTGACGAATCGGCTCCGCAGGGTAAGTACAGTCCCGCGGAGGTGGTTGCCGTGGATCGGGAAGTCATCGTGGGATCTCCCATCGAGTCCGAAATTTGCACCTCCCACATCGAGAAACAGAATCACACGCTGCGGATGCACTGCCGCCGGTTGACCCGCCTTACGAACGCCTTCAGCAAGAAACTGGAGAACTTTAAGGCTGCCGTGGCCCTGAATTTCGCCTATTACAACTTCGTGAAGACTCACGGTGCTCTCCGCTGTACGCCAGCAATGGCGGCTGGCGTTCTCACCAGCGCCCTCAACATGCGTGACTTGGTGGAAATGGCCCATGACTAAGATCAAGTACATCGGGCTCCTCGTGAAGGCCTTTGCGGACCTCCACGCTTGCAAGGCTGAGTACGTCGAAACGGTGCCTGTAATCGAACGCTTTCAGGGCAAGACAGTTTGGGAGGGGGAAGTGGAGGTCTTCACGCTGATCGACCATCCCAAGGCCAGCCGAGGTTACGCCTGGTCGTATGACAAGGCCAAAGGGAGCGAGATCGTGGCCGTCCTCGAATTGCCTCCAGTCATCTCCCCTAAGACCGCCGTCCAGGCTTCCATCGTTGGCAAACTTAAGGAGCAGGCGCGGAATTGACCTATCTGCTAAAGTAACTTTAGAAATCGAATTTCAAATTAGGACACTACCAAAATGCCTCGGAGCTTGCTCAGGGGTTCTTTACTGCGCAAAACTTGGAGTCTTGCTAGATATACCCATGCTCGATCAGGTCAGCCTGGAAAAAGTCGAAATCGTGGGTGCCGGTATCGGCTTTCCACTGGTCGATGCGGGTGGGATCGACCGGGATTTTCGCGAGCGGGAAACCGAGGTGTGCCTCTAATTGCTTCAGGGTCTCGTCCTGCTTTCGCACAAAATCCTCGAAGCGGACGGTCATCCAGCGCTGGGGCTTGGGGGTCGCTTTGATGAGTTCCATCTGGTATTCCCAGCTAATGGCGCGGCGCAGACGGATGTCCTCGGTTTTATCGTAGGCGATACCGAAGTCCGCGAGATCGTCGGTGAGGTGGCCGCCGAGGATGCAATCGCGCGGATCGCGGATCCACTGGATGTAATGGATGTCGGGAAACATCCGCACGATCCACGGGAAGACGAGCGTGGTCTCCGGAATTTTCCAGCCCTTGCGTGGTGCATCACTCGACAACACGGATGCAAGGTACGACTCGATCAGGCGGGTGAACTCCGGGTCGATGGGCACGGTGTGCAGCTTCGAGAAATCCCAGCGATTTTGGCCAAGATATTCGACGTGTCGGGCCATGACGCGGCACGCTTCATACATGTCCTCGGGCGGGACGAGGTCGCCGGATTTGTTGATCTCACCGCCCATGTAAACGCCGCTGGCGGTTAAGGTATGAGACATTGCCCGAGTGCCGGAATGTCCCCGGCCAATCACTGTGATCATCATGGAATTTTAGAGTGTCTTCTGCCCGCGCTGCGTCTTGAGCTCTTTGGTTTGCAGCGATTTTGCGGCACCGGGAGAACCGATGTGCATGCCATCGTAAGCCTCCTGCGAAGTCTTGAATGGACCCGTCCCCTTCCCGTGCCAGTTGAGATTGGTCAGCATGGGATTTTTACGGCCGGTTTCCTTTTCGCGCTTCGCGATCCAAGCCTGCATCCGCGCCTCGAGCATGGCGACAATCTCCGGCTCTTTTTTCGCGAGGTTGACCGTTTCACCCGGATCGCGAATCAAGTCATAGAGTTCCACCTCGGGCTTGAAATGGAAATCGGGCTCGAGCGCATGGATCAGTTTCCACTGCGGCGTCCGCCAGCCATGTTTGCGCATCCAGGTGCACTCGGTGATATAGAATTCCGGCTCGGGCGCTCGCGACTGCCCCTTCATCAGCGGTGCCAAACTGCGTCCATCAAACTTGATGCCGGGCTTGATGCCCATAAGATCGAGAATGGTCGGCGTCACGTCCTTCGTGACACAGATGTCACTAAAGCGCGTTTGAGCCGGCACTTTACCGGGCCAGACAAAGACCAGCGGCACCGTGAGCGTGCATTCATAGAGACCGTGGTGATCGTAGTAGCATTCGTGCTCGTTGAGCGTCTCGCCGTGGTCGGAATCGATCACCACCAGCGTCTCCTCTTCAATTCCAAGCTCGGCAATCTGGTCAAAAATATTCGCGATGGCGGCATCCATATAGGCGATGGCTCCATCATACTGGGCGTCGACATACTTCGTATCGGTGCAACCCGTCGGGAACCAACTGGCGAAATAATCGCAGAACGGTTTGAAGGTGAGCGCGGGATCGAGCGATCGGTTTTTCTTGTCGAGTTCGTTGCCAGAGTAAAACATCCGCTCAAACGGTAGCGGCGGCAGATAGGGCGAGTGCGGATCCATGTGACGCATGAAAAGGAAGAACGGCTTCTTCTCACCGGCCAGGCGTTTCAACTCCGGAAGCGCGACCGCGTTGAGATTCTCCGCCTTCGGACTGCGCCCCTTCTCCGACGAGCCCCAGCCCTCGAAATCGAGATACTTCTTGAAGCCGCGAGAAGCGGGATTGTGGCTGAAGCCAACACAGGTCGTGTTGTATCCGGCCTTGTCGAGAATTTCCGGCAACGTCTTGAGATGCTTGCCGAGTCCGCCTTCGTGACGTAACGCCACGACATCCGTTCCAAAACAATCCATGCCGGTGAACATCGAACTGTAGCCCGGTGTCGTGGGAATGCTGGGGCTGAAAAGATTCTCGAACACCGCGCCCTTCGTCGCGTACTTATCGATGTGTGGCGTGGTCAACCGCGGATAGCCGTAGAGGCTCATGTGATCGCGGCGAAGACTGTCGATACCGATGAGAATGAGGTTGGGTTTTTTCTTCATGTGAGGATGGTTGATTGAGTTAAAGATTGATTCGTTTGCCTGCGGTCGAGGACTCGTGGCTGGCGAGGATAAGGCGAAGCACGTCCCGCCCTTCGGCAGCGGTGGCAATCGGTGGACGACGGCCATGCAGAAATTCCGCCAAGGGCTCGGCCAGGGCCTTGATCCGCTCACCATGGTTCAACGGGGACGGAATCCCGCTGTCCGTCCATTCCTTGCCGTCACGCAAAGTCCACTTCAATCCCACGGCATCCTTCGACCGGGGAAAATTGCAGCTGGGGGCATCTCCGAAATTTTGGATGACACAGCCCTTCTCGCCGACGATCTCGGTCGTATTCTCCCCGGCTATAAGTGTGAACGAACTGGCCACCTCGACAAATGCGCCCTCAGCAGAACGAAATATCGCAATCCCGTTATCATCTGGAACTTTCGGATTCACGAGCGTGTCGATTTCCGCGTAAACGCTGCGCGGCCAGCCGAGAATCCAATAAATAAAATCAACCGCATGCGCCGCGTCATCGGCCCACATTCCGCGATTCAACTCAGGCTTCACGTGCCATGAACTATCGAACCCATCCCAGATATGAGTACTCAATCCGTGCCGACGGCGGACCATAAGTATCCGTCCAAGAACACCCTCTTCGATGAGCTGCTTCATTCGCAAATTCTGCGGGTCCACGCGCATTTGCCACGCCAGCGTGAAGGACACGCCGGTCTCTTCGACTGCGATAACCATCGCGTCGGCCTGCTCCATCGTGAGCGCCAGCGGTTTTTGAAGAACGATCTTTTTTCCGGCCCGCGCTGCGGCAATCGTCAAGTCAGCGTGCATCGACGTTTCAGCGCCAATAACGACTGCCTCAATCTCCGGTTGAGACAATATTTCGGCGAGATCACTAAAGGCACGGAGGCTTCGCTTCCCGGCGACCTCGGCAAGGCGCGCCGGATCGTGATCCCAGACAGATACGACCTCGATGCCAAGCTCGGGCCGGTCCCGCCAGACATCGCAATACATACCCACGTGTCCGTGGGCAATTCCAAGAATGGCAATTTTCATATCAGGATTCGTCTAGCGATTTCCGCAGACCTGGAGGCAGGCCTGCATATGTCCTCGTGACTCGGCGGCAATGGCGACGCAACGCGCAACTTCGTAATCTTTCGCGCCAATGACTTCGAGGTCAATCGGACCCGTATAACCGTGCTCATGCAACACGCGAAGATAGCCGGGCAGATTGATATCGCCGCGCCCATTGGCCTGCATTTCCGGCGTGCCGGGATTCTGCTGACGACCTTTGCAATCGCGGATATGGACGTGTTTGATCCGATCCACAACTGCGGCCAGGGCTTCGACGGGATCTTCATCCGCGCGATGGATGTGGCTCGGGTCCATATCGAGGCCAAACGATTTTGACGTGATGGCCTTCAATGCGCGCAAAGTCGTGGACGTATTATAGATCGCCGCGCCAACGTGCGCCTTGACGCAAAGCGTCACGCCGTAGCTAGCCGCCATGTCGGCGAGCCTGCCCAGCGACTCGATCGATTGCTGCAAGGTCTCCTCATCATCCTTCTTGCCGCCGGGACCGCAGTTGATAATCGGACACCCGATCTCAACCGCCGCTTGGAACGCCGCTTCCATTTTAGCCAGGTCTTGCGAGGTCTGCTCCATCGCCAGGATCGGCAGGTTATATTTCTGGGAGAGCTCGCGGATGGCCGGTGTGCATTCCTTCCAACGTTCCAGCACGAGATGCTGGCTCATGCCGTCGATGGCGGAAATTTCGATGCCGTCGTAACCACACGCGACAGTATATTTGAAGGCGGTTTCCATGTCGTGGCCGCCGAAGAGGACTGAGTTGACGCCAAGTTTCATAATTTAAAAATCACGGGGATGACGATTGAGCGAAGGCAGTGCATGAGGACGAACGAGGATGCCTCCCTGCTCGTAGGACTCGATGGCGGCGAAGGTGTATTCGAGCGTCGCCAAGGCATCGCGACCCGAAGCACGGAGCTTATGTTTCGGCACGTTATTGGTCACGTCCTCGAGGTAAGCATGGATACGCGCACCGAAGGTGATGTTGAAGTCCTTGAGGCCGGTATCGGTGACAATCGGCTTCGGTTGCTCGCCCAAGCCAAGTTTTTCTCCGGGCGCAGGCGTCGGATAATAGGTCAATTTTTCGACGCAATTCTCGATACAGAACGTACCCTTGGTTCCTCCGACTTCGATACTCCACCAGCCGCCCAATCCCATCGTGGCATCACCACGTTGGCTGAACATATAACCGATGGCGCCGTTCTCAAAGCGGACGTGAATGCTCGCGATGGAAACCATCAGATCATTCGCATGCCGACGATAACTGGGCTTGTCCATGAACGCCTGAAGATGCGTGATGTCGCCGCAAAAATGGCGCATCAGCCCGAAAGGATGGGCGAGGAACGCCTTGAGGTGGGCATAGGGAAAACCGTCGAAGTTAGGTCCGCCGCCGGGATTGTAACCGGCCTCCCCTCCGATAAATCCCATCCGCTGGAGACAATAGACCTGTTCACCGATCTTGCCATCGGCCATGAGTTGCTTGGCATCGCGGGCGACATCCGTGAAATAATGATTCAGGTTACACCCGAGATAGAGGTCCTTTTCCGCCGCGAGCTTCACCATCTCGCGCGCTTCGTTGATATCGTTGGAAATCGGTTTCTCGACCAAAACGTGCTTGCCCGCGTTAAGCGCGATCATCGTCGGCTCGAAATGCCAGCTGCCATTCTCACTGCCTCCAGTGGAAACATCCACGATGTCGAGTTCGGGATGCGCGTCGAGCATGTCCGTGAGTTTGTAGTAAGCCTTGACGTTGTGCTTCGCGGCAAGCTCGTCCGCGCGGCTCTTGATCACATCGCAAACCGCGACGAGTTGAGCGAGCGGATCGGTTGAATAACTGTTCGCGTGGTTTTGGCCGATTCCCTTCAGCCCCACTAGTCCTACTTTTAAAGCCATGGTGATGTCCTCATTTGATGACGCGGACTGTATCCAAAACCGTAATGTGCGTCCTTGACGATCCTGTCAAATATCTGGACGATCCTCCCACAGGCATGAAGCCCATTCTCAAGCTCAAGGTATCGGATCATTTTCCCGATCCCAACTTTCGTCTCCATGTGATCCGGGTTTCGCCCCACCACACATCCCAACACCAGCATACCCATGACTTTGAGGAGTTGGTGCTTATCCTCGATGGCCACGGCAAACACCAGGTTGGCGAGGAGGTCTACGACATCAGCGCAGGGGATGTCTTTGTTATGCTGGGCAACATGAGTCATTGCTATCCGGAAGCGAGCCAGCTCTCGCTCATCAATTTACTGTACGATACTTCCAACCTGCGTTTACCGCGCGCGGACCTCGGCGCGTTGCCCGGTTACCATGCGATCTTCCAAGTTGAGCCGCGACTCCGGCAACAACAGCGCTTCCAGAATCGGCTCAAGCTCGACATGGCGGAACTTGGCCGGCTGGCCGGAATGATCGCGGAAATTGAAGCGGAGTTGCGCACGAAAGCGCCCGGCTCGCACTTTCTCGCGACGGCACATTTCATGCGAGTCGTTGGATTGCTCGCCCGGGCCTACACAAAAATGCCAGTCGGGATGGAAAAGCCGCTCCATCAAATCAGCGAATTACTCGGCTATCTGGAACAACACTACGCCGAGCCGTTGACGATCGATGATCTGACGAAAAAAGCACGCATGTCGCAGAGCACGCTCTTTCGTGTCTTTCGCCACATCATGGGGCGTTCTCCCATGGATTATCTCATCCAATTGAGAGTAGGCAAAGCCGCCCAGATTTTGCGTCGCGAACCGCTGAGAATCTCAGAAGTAAGCGAAGCAGTCGGCTTCAGCGACAGCAATTATTTCTCGCGCCAATTCCACCAGGTCATGGGCGTAAGCCCGCGCGAGTATCGGCTTCGTTCGCGGTAGATCTTCTTCCCTCGTTCCCAAACTCCATTTGGGAACGAGGGAAATCGTAAGACTCTAAATCACCGAACGCGAACAACCGTCCCCGTCTTCAGCGAATCAATCGCGGCCTGCAAAACTTTCTGCGCAGCCAATCCATCTGCACCGCTACCGTCGATTTTAGCAGGAGCAATACCCGCCGTAATTTGCTCCAGAAAACAGTGAATGCGCTCGCGAAAAGTCTGCTCAAAATCGAGAAAACCGCCAAAGATCGGGTTCGAGTAAACCGTCTTCTCCAGATTACCCGCAGGGTAGAGAGTGAGTTCGCGCCACATGTCTTCCAGCACGAAACGACCCCCCGTCCCGGCGACTTCGCAGCGCTCCATCGGATGGCCGCGCTCGATATCATAAGAGCCGGTCAGCCCGCCCACGCATCCATTCTTGAACTTGAAACTGAAATGCGCAGTGCTCCAGATTTTCCGTCCCGGCGCTTTGGTTGCGAAACATTGCACCGCTTCAACGTCACCGCAAAAGTATCGCATGACATCCACCGTATGCGGATGAAGCGCCTTGATCTGGAAGTAGGGCGAGCTCTCCGTCGGATTCTTGATCCACATGCTCATGTTGATAAAAAGCAAATGGCCCAGCCGATTTTCCTCCACCCACTTCTTCGCCAACCGCGCCGCCGGGGTGAAGCGATGATTGAGATTGATGCCGTAGCAGCGACGCTTCGCCCGCGCCTTGGCCACCATCTTTTCGGCTTGCGCGATGTCGTTGGAAATCGGTTTCTCTCCGAGCACATGACAACCGGCATCCAGCGCCTGCATCGTCGGCTCGTAATGATCGCTACCGTACTCGTAACCGCCAGTGGCGACGCTGCACACATCCGGCTTCAACGCCGCAAACATCTCCTTCGCATTATAGAACGCCGGGACGCCCAGCCGTGCCGAAGCCGCATCCGCGCGATCTTTGCGAAGGTCGCACACGCCCACCAATTCAGAGAGCGGATCCGCCTTATACATGTCGGCATGACGATTGCCGATCCCGCCCAGCCCAATAACCACCACCCGCAATTTGGATTTCATCGAAGCGACAATCTCTCACCGTCGACCAACGCTTGTCACCCTAAAAGCGATTTGGCTGCGCGCCGTTTAACGGAGCTTACTTTTTCAACTCTGCTTGAACCTCGGCCAAATCCGCTTGGAACGCGCTGTTCGCAAGAATGGCTTCGCCGGTGGCTTTGCCCAGCACTTCGCCTTCTTTGATGTCGCTGGGATAGTGGACTCCCGCATCCACCCGGCTCTGGGCGATCTGCGCCGCGCGATCAAGAAACGCCTGCTTTTTGTCCGGGAAAACTGCTCCAAGCACCGTGGCCAATGCAAACGAACCCATGGAGTGACCGCTGGGATAACTGAAGCCGCCCACCGTGAACAAGGAATGCACGACATCGGGATGCCCCAGGTACGGCCTCAGGCGGCGATACTTGTCTTTTGCGGTCACGTTCACCTGTTGTGTGGTCGCGAGTACATTTTTCATCAATTGAAAAAACTTCGGGCTATTCTCCGGAGTGAGATCCTTCCCGTACACCGACTGAAAAAGATTATAGGAGAAGCCCTGGTCCGCTTTGGATTCGGCGATCATCTCGGGTGTACGCGACTTCTGTACTTCAAGAATCTTCGCGAGGTCGGCCTGATCCTCCGTCGAATTAGGCGCGGGCGGAGGCGGCACGCTGCTGCTCAGGGCCAGTTCCTGATCTTTGCTGAGCCATTTAAAAGCGTTCGCGTCATCCTTGGCAAAAGCTGAAGCGCAAAAAACCGCGACGATCCCTAAAAATAAAAAAATCCTGCAAGTTGAGTTCACGAGATTAGTTTGGTGCAAGGCTTCCACTATTTTCAAGCACAACCGCGCTCATCGGCAGTCTTGGCCACGCCTTTGAAAACTAAAGAACCCCGGAGCAAGCTCCGAAGCATTTCAGAGGTAGCCGCCACTGTCCCCAGCGGCGGATGTCTTCCTTCCGTGGTAGCCGCCACACGCTGGGTGGCGGTGCCTTTTTTCCGAGGTAGCCGTCGCACTCCGTGCGACGGTCGCAAGTCGGCCCCACACTCAGAAATCGCGGGCTACCCCTAAAACCGAAACAAGCCTCGGAAAATTCAACTCAAGGGATTAAAAAGAGAGCCGACTGTCGGGTTCGAACCGACGACCAGCGGTTTACAAAACCGCTGCTCTACCACTGAGCTAAGTCGGCAAAACGATGTGTTCCGAGGGAACACGTATTATGCCCCGGTCAAAGTAAGCGGCAAGCAAATCAAGAGTTCTTCGAATACTCTAAGCTTCTTTTAACATTAATTTTAATCGACTTGGCTCTAACGATTTAATCTTATTCCAACGCTCAAATCGTTGAAGATTAGGCAGTTTATCGAAATCTAGGAACACGTCCGTTAAAGCTCTCGCATATTCAATTTCGCTATTTTCCAAAATTTTCACAGCTTGCTTGAAAATGCGATTGAATTCCCATTCTGGACGATTGAAAGGATGTTCAAGGCAAAATTTAATGACTCGTTCCCAATTTGTCCCATCGATCCCTTGCATTCGGACGGCGAACCAAAGCGCAATACATGTCTCAGCTACCTCATCCAATTTTCGCAGGTCCATGGTGTTCCAAGCCAAAAGCAACGGTTTTTCCGCTTCGGAAAGTCGCCCCAAACCAACAAGAAGTTGCCCATAGTTGCAATAATGCATCGCTAAACTGCTCGGGTCACTTTCACATTCGAATAATTTTTTATATAATGCTTCAGCTGCTTCCCCTTTATTACGTTTTCGCTCAAGAAAAATTGCATAATGGCCAAAATGATAAGTGTTCGTAGGACCTATCTCAATTGCCCTTTTGAAAGACAAATCTGCTTCGTCGAAATTGGCATATTGTATTTCTTGAAAACTAGCATAGCTAAATAAAAGATCAGGATTGTCAGGGGCAGCTTTCAAGAATCTGTTAAAGAGATTTTTCGCTAGGTGTTTGTCACTCCGTATCAAGTGATCAAGAAAATGTCTGCCCCCCCATTCACGCTCGCTCCAACGTAAGTGTTCAATTATAAACTCAACCACTTTGCGTCCTAGGTCGTCCTTAAGTATAGTGCTTAACAAGCTCTCCTCTTTATTCCCCTCATCAATCGTTTTTGATCGTTTGGCTCGTCTAGCCTCTACAGTTATTTCAATCGATAGATTCGATAAAGCTTCTCCACCGCCATCTAGCCGAACCATTTGCCAAAGGTTTCGCAAGGCTGCGAGGTAAGCTTTAGACCTAAGCAATTCAAGGGTCTCTGATTGTAAATGCCACGCATCATGACCCAATGCTGCAAGAAGGTGTCGTTCGATTGCACGATAAGCGTCAAATAAATGCCCGCGTCGACGCCTAAAAATATGAGGCTCCTCTGTGAGCGCAAGCTGTGGATGGTATGGAATCTGCAATGAAAGATCGATATGGCCACCCCATGCTCGCTCAAAGGTTTGTTTGGCCATTTTTTCTCGTTCATCGAGCAAAGCATCCTCTCCATTTGGGACCGGGCTAAGAATGATCGTAAAATTGGCTTCCTTTTCTCCTTTTGCGATACGTAACGCTTTCAGAAATTCCGAAGTGCCCTCGACATTCTGTCGGTTCAATCCGCTGAGAATTACTAGGTAATCTGCTAAGTCTCTGGTACATATACCTGCTTCATCCGAAAATCCAGTTCGGCTATCCACCAATACATAGTCATACAAATCTGCTTCTGCTAATTTCTTCTTGAAGGCACGGATTAGCGGTTCGCCTGTTCCCTCCTGATATAGTTCCCGCAGATTGAGAGCATCGAACCGTTGAGCATAACTCCCATCAAACTTTCCAGCGGGCATAATTTGTAAAGATCCATCCGGAAATTCACGAAGTTCTTTCGGAAGGTGGTACGTCTGAGTATATCGACTTGCAAGGTCACCGGCGGATAATGCGAACAAGTCCGCTTCTTTTCCTCGTGTTTTCGCATCACTTAGTAAATCCACAAATCCAAGTTGGAAAAAAAGCTCTTTCTGCTTTTCATTTGATAAAGAGGGATCGGGTGCATCTGGATTGAGATATGATAGTCCCGGAGCTTCCAAATCGAGGTCAACAACCAATACTCGAAAGCCTCGTCCGGCTAAATTACCTGCAGTATTGATCAAAGCCATACTTCGTCCGACGCCTCCCTTAAAGGAGTAAAAAGTCACAAATGAGGCTTTTGGCTTTTCTTGGATCATATCTCAAGACCCTAAGCAGTGACAGAGTTTGGGCGTACGGGTTCTCGGCGAAGATTCTATGCCCAGGAACTCTTGTAGCGCGATTACAAGAGATTGGGAATTTTCACTGATATTCGAGGGAGCTTCTTTAGATGCAACCCATGCCGCTACTGGCAAACGAAATCGTTCCCCGCATCGTGATAAAACATTGCTTATCTCGTGAATGAATTCGGTTTTTTTCTTTGATCGTAGATCATCGCACGCAAGATCGAGTTTAAGAACGGAGGCACTTCCAGCACGTTCGTTATTTGGCATTTCTGGAAGCAGGCTAATTGCGTGCCTGAGATTAGTTGAAAGCACGCCGGAGAGCGCCAAGCTAGCGTAGTTTTCCTTGTCCTGCCTAAGAATTGAAATCCAGAAGTCAACTGACTGAGGTGGAGGCGTATCAACGAGCATAGCCAATACAGCGAGACGGACCTCAAGAGGAGTTCCGTGCCACTCAGGAAATCTATGGCTCGCCTGTGCCAGTAACTGAACAGCTTCAGGAAGCTTGAATGCAGATGTAAGTGAGAAAAGTTCTTCCGAATAAATTGTTTCTCCGCTTCCATTTACGCAAAATCGACGAACCAAATTAAGACAGGCATCCCTTAATGCCTCGCTGGCTCTAGGCATTAAACTCTTTTCTAATCGTAAAATGCCAAGGTGCGCGGGCTCATCTTGTGTTAGCTTGGGCAACGGCTCTTGACCGTGCAATGCCCTGTCCAGCCAAGCGCGGACATCGTCATGTGTTAGATCATTCAGGGACATTGGCATATTAATGGCGGGTTAGTTTAAGCTTAGAAAATGCGAAAAGGAAGCTGCAAGCCCTTACTAGTTTTTTGAGGCATCACCACTTCGGGCTGTGGCTGTAATCCACTACTTCTTGATAGAGGCTCAGTCAGTCCCCAAGCGGCAGCGATATCAGTACACGGGCGATAGAAGGGGAAATCTTCGGCATCTGCAATGGTGGGGCGGTGAAGGGGAGGTGAATCAGTATCGAGATGACTCCAAATGAGAACGATTAATGCGTCATCAGCTCTAAAGTCTCCCAAGCCAAGCGCTGTGTATATTTCCTCGCGAGCTTGGGGCAACCTATCAAACGGATTGGTTCGATGATTATCGGGGTTAAATGTAGCCCAAACCAGAAAGTTACCCAAGAGAGCATCACGAAGAAAAGGTTCGAACCATGCCAAACTGTGAGAACCTGAATATTTAAGGAGCCACTTCTTGGCCTCTTGTTTAGTTAAGCTACCCTTAGAAGCTTTTTCAACCGCATCCGCATGATGTTCCAAACCTTTCGCACGACCGAGAATCAAAGGACAATTTTCGCTCGGAATTACGCGCCCTTTAAATTTGTGTTCTCGACAAGCCGCAATCCAAGCGTCTTTCGATGTGCCACTACTTGTCAGTTTCGAGGCAAAAGTAAGTAATAGAGCTGTGAAATGAGAGGGCTCAAGAGCAGTTTCATTCGCGACGTTGCAACTAACTTGGCTAAGCCTGCTATCGGATGTCCAGGCGGAGAATGCATCTCGAATTTGCTGCGCATTTGTGCTTAAACCGGCGAGAGCTTCTTCGTACACGGTAAGTGGCATAATTCGTCTGCGGCCAATTTACCAGTCATTTTAGCGCGCTCGTCAAAGCATATATGGTGATTTTGACAATGCCAGCTAAGAATAGGTCACCCCTCTACAACTCGCTTGACGTAAATTTCATCCGCTAATGCCAATCTGTGGAAATCGGTTTGACGCGAATGCGCCCCCAACCCATTTTTCCGCCAAGATGCGCACTTCTACGACATTGATCCGCGTATTGCCATCCCGATCATAAATAAATAAACTGTCCCGGCCACTGGCTAAAATCGTTCCAAAAATGAACAAGGTTCTCCTTTTGATACTTGTCGTGCTGTTATCTGGATGCGAGTCCTCCGTTAATGAAAGCATCAACGGAGTCTCCAGGCCGAGTGACCTGGAGCCCAGTCCCTTTCCCGAACCAGCCCCGCAAAAGACAACTATTCCCGATCCCCAAACTTATCGTTGACCGGGATTTCGCGAGCGCCTTTATTTTTCACCGACCAGGAGGCGATGCGACGAACACGTCTTCGGGACAGGTGATCTTGAGGACTTTCTGGATGTTGTCGGTTATGGCGGTCTGCAATTCGGGATCGGTAATGAGCCGGTCATCCTGAAAACGCAACGAGGTGATGCCGTTTCGCTTGAGCAACTGGGTATCGATGCCCATGAAAACCTGATAAGTGGCGAGGTGGCCTGCGGTCGGATCGGGATTTTGGTTGAGGATGAATTGAATGACGGATTGAAGGCTCATGGCGCGTGCGGTTGACGGGGCTGCGGCTGGCTTTTGGAGCGGACTGAAGGCGGGCATATTTTTTTCCGTGGATGATCCAGGAGATTCGGTTGACTTGAGATATTCGATAAAGGTTTGCGGCTCCGACACGGGCGCGGCGATATCGACGGTGGTTTTCGCAAACTCCTCCAACGAGACGATGCTTTCCGTCAGGAGATTGCTTCCGCACAGCCGGGAAAGAATGTAATCCCGTTCCTTTTCCGATACCCCCAGGCGTCGCTGAATTTGGTCGACTGTCGCTTTGCCGTCCGCGCAAAGCAGGAAGCGCCACTCCAGGTTGGAAAGCTTCATGGTGGCTGGCAGTTGCTGAAGCGGCCAGGTGTTTTGATAAATCTTGGTGTTGTTCATATCAGCTCTGTCCTTTGGTTTGCAGCCCCACGACCAGGAAGGATTTTATCCCCTTCCAGAGAAACGGCATGATAAACGTCGATGGCGGAAGATTGAGGGTGGAAATTTTATCAGCGGTGACACTTTGCGGAACGGAGATGGTCCAGTCGGCACCGAAAGCGCGGCTGGCATTACCGGCAAGAACATTGGAAAGCTCCCGGCACATGTCGAGGCGGGTGATATCGTTGACTTCCTTCTCTCCATGCTGGCTGAGCAACACTTCAAGCACTCCGGTCGTGGTAGTGATATAAAGACAGCCTTCATACGAGCCGCTGATGTGAACGAGACTCGTGTAGTCCAGAAGCACGGGGGACTCGAATTGCAGATAGGCTTCCTCCAAGACAGGGAGCTCCTCTTTCGAGGCCATCTTGGCAAAATAGGTGAGTGTGATGTTTTGAAATATCTTTAGTTGATCGGCATTCATAATATGAAAAATCAGGCCGCCTCAAGCGGTGATGGGTTACGGCTGCTTTCGTCCCGGACGATGCACCACTCGACGAGAAGAGAATGGATGGAAAGATTCATGACCGGTTCGACGGGGCACTTTTCGGTGAGATTGATGGTGCAGTTGGGCCACGCGAGAATGGCGAGCGCTGCTTTTTTTTCGCGCAAGGCCCCGGTTTTCGCGTCGATCAGACGTCCCCCGTTAATGTAGAGAGAGCCCACCTGGTAACCGGAAATGATGCGCAGGGTGCATGTTTTGCGTTCCTGCTCGATCATTTGCAGGAAATGTTCGAGCGAGATGCCGTTGAGAACGCTTTCCTGGGCGGCAAGGGTCATGGTGTCGATCAATTCCAGGAGGACTTCGAAATCGACCGGTTTATGCAGGACGGTAATGCCACCGGCCATGGCCGGAAGCTCTTCGACGGGAGTATCACTGAGCGCGATGATGGGAATGGGAGGGTTCCAACCGTTCAGGACGGCCAGGAAGGCGAAGGTTACCTGCTGCGAAGAGGATTCGAGATCCGTAATGACCAGATGAATCGGTTCCTGCCTGAGAGTGGAGAGAGCCTGCTCATGACTATCGACGGTAAGGATTCTGCAGAGAGGTTTGTGTGTCGCGATGAAACTGCGGATCCATTCGGAGACGATGGGATGTTCCTCAATGAACAGAATGGTGGAGCTACGACTCATGGGCGGGCTCCGTTCTCCCGGGCATGGAGGATCAAGTCGTTCAAGGCTTCAACCAGTTCTGGCCCAGTGAAGGGCTTGACGAGAAAGCCGCAGGCGCCACGGGCAACGGCCTCCATGGCAGTGCGATGACTATTGATCGCGGAGATGACGAGAATAGAGGCCGTTGCCCCACTGTTTTGAATTTCCCGAAGGCAGGCGACTCCGTCGAGGTGAGGCATGGTGAGATCCATGGTCACGAGTTCGGGTTGTTGCTCAAAAAAGATCTGCAACGCCGCGACTCCGTTCTCGGCCTGAAATATCTCCGAGATCTCGGCATGACTGACATTGCGCTCGATGGCGTTGCGGACAATGAGGGAATCGTCAACGATGAGCAGTTTCATGCGGATGGCGAATGTGGGGTTTTGGGGAGCAGAATTTGGAAGGCACAATAAACGCCAGGCTCGGAATAAGGCACGATGCGGCCACCCGCTTTCTGCAGGATGTGACGAATGATATCGAGACCAACGCCGCGACCGGCGAGGTCGGTGACTTTTTCCGCCGTGGAAAATCCGGGCTCAAAAATGGCTGAGCGCAATTCATCTTCTGACTTGAGGATCCATCCCAGTTGTGCGACGCGAATCCGGATTTTGTCGTAGTCCAAGCCCCGACCGTCGTCCTGAAAAACAATCTCGTAGAATTCGGGGTGCGATTTCAGGTCGAGCTGAATGAGGCCGTGGGGATTCTTGCCCCGCGTGGTGCGTTCTTGGATCGATTCAATTCCGTGAACCATCGAGTTACGAGCAAGGTGAATGAGGATTTCATGCAGGACTTCCGTGTGCTGTTCGGGGAAATCGCTGCTCTTGACGGCTGTGTGGAAAGCCGTCGGTTTGCCAAGACGCGCGCTGAGATCGGAGATCAAGCGGGAAAGAGTTTCGATGATATTGCCAGCCTGGGGAGCGCCGGATGGCGAAGGCGTTTGGACCTGAAGCCGGGCGCCCGCGCCGAGAGACTTTAACTGGTCAAGGGCTTCGCGGACCTGGTCGACCAGCGTTTGCAGGGTTTCCCGGCAAAATCCGATGGAGGCAAGATCGTCTGCTTCCAGTTGAGACTTCGAACGCATTTTTTCGAGGCGATCTTCAAGCTTATGCAGGGTTCGCTCGTAAGAGGTGAATCGCAAAAGCGCCGCCTCCCCCTTGAGGGTGTGGACATGACGAAAGAGTACGTGGATGGTGTCGGACGGAGGTGGAGTGAACTCCGGAAACTCGAACATCTTTGCGATGACGGAAAGAGCGTCGTCGAAGCGGGCCAGGAATCGATTCAAGGCATCCGGCTCGACTTGCAGGATTTGCATGACGAGATGGAGTTTCTCCTCCGCGGCGGCTTCCTGCCGTTCCAGTTCCTGGGCGAGATCCATGCGCTGGGTGATATCTTCGATGCGAACGAGGACCTGCGAAATTTCGCTCTGGATCCGGATGCGTTCGAAGTTGACGGCGAAATGCTTGACCCGCTTCTCCTGCTGAAGCCCTTTCGAGGGAAAGCGAGCCGAAATTTGTTTCGCCGGGTTGATCGGCTTGATGAGGCGGTCGATCAGTTTGGGATCGAAGAGAATCTTGAGATAATCATGGAGTTGCTCGTAAGTGACGGCATCGAGCAGGGGCTGCAGGACTTCAGGCAGGGAGGCATCACCCAGGTCGGTGCGCTCAAAGATTTTTCCGACAACCTTGGAGTACTCCCCGCCGATGCGAAAATTTTTATCGATGACCAGCAAGCCATCCGTGACGGAATTAAGGATCTGTTCCATCTGCTGGCTGCGCAAGGCGGCAAGTTGGGATGAAGCCAGGAGCAGCATCTGAAATGCGCAGAGACGGTATTGATCCGATTTCCGATTGTGGACAAGGAAGGGCTCGTAGACGAAATCCGCCGGACGCCCCAGACACTGCACGACGGCGGATTCAATCGTGCAGTCGGAAAACAACATCAAAGGCTCAACCGTTATCTCAGCCAGCATGATGACCGAAGGACGGCGATGGTAGATTTCCCTTCCGAAGGCGCGGCTGATGCACTTGTAATAATGGGCCTGTGAGATGACGCCGGTAAAACGGCTTTCATCAAAAAGAATGACGCCGGGCAAATCGGGCTGCTGGGTAAAGAGCCGTCCCAACTCTTCGCCGGTGGTATCAACGCTGAGGTTGGTGGCGGAACCCGGCAAATGCTCCAGGGTGGAATACAGGCGACTGACTTTATTCTCAATTACTCCTGCCAACTCTTTCCCATTAGGGTGAGAAAGAACTTTGGTGGTCGATTCTGATTGGATGGTCGTGGTGTCAGACATGATGGCCCACCACCAACCAACAGTGTCTGTGTGCCAAACAAGTGACGAGTTGGAGTAAACTGGGTTAAGATATTGATCACAACCAAGCCATTCGAAATGTTTTGCCTCAATGAAGCGTAATGCGCGTGCGCTGAAATTACCTCTACAACCGGGTGAGCGCAGCCAAATAGGGCCGTTGATGACGGGCCAGAAATCGGCGGAGAGCAAAAGCATCAGTCGTCGCGATGTTTAACCCGGCGATAGTGCTGGTGGCCGTTTCGTAACCGGCTTCCTGAACCATGTCCCGAATGGCTTCGTTCCAATCACCGTAAGGATAACAAAAATGGCGGATCGGTTGACCAAAAAAATCCTCCAGCCGATGTTTGCTGTCGGTGATTTCCTGGCGCGCTTCATCCCGGGAAAGCGCGGTGAGAGATCGATGCGTGAGACCGTGAGAACCGATTTCATGACCAGCGGCAATCCATTCGGCAAGCTGGGTACGATCCATGAGCGGCTCGCGACGGGCTCCTCCGACCTGGTCCCATTCGTTCGATTTTCCAATGAGTGAAGTGACGACATAGGTGATGGCGCGCACGCCTGCTTTCTGCAGAACCGGAAGTCCGTTCACGAAAAGATTGCGATAGGCATCGTCAAAAGTAATCTCCACGTGGCGACCGGACGGGCGCAGTCGGTTCCATTCCCCGAGGGTTGAGAAATGGATGTCTGGAGTTGCCTGCAGTTCGCGAAGCTGCCAGGCCAGATGTCGGGGCGTGACGTAGAGGCCGCGCAGGCGATGAAAAAGAGGAGGCACGCCAACCAAATGATACATGAGGACCAAAAGCCCCTCCGGCCATGAATCCTCCACCGACTGGAGCTGAACGTAATGCGAAGGCGAGGTCTTCAGGCTTTTTCCTTCACGCGAGCTGCCCAGTAATACCAAGCCAGGCCAAATTGAGAAATGCCCCCGACAACTCCAATGATAAGATAAGTCGCAATGGTAACGGTGCGGATCAGCGGGCCTATATCAGGATCCATATATTCACGAAGTTCACCGGGAACCTGAATCTGCATTGGAGCAAAAGCGTGGTATAAACAATAAATCAAAATGAAGGTCGCAAAAGCCGACTGATTACGAAAACCAAGCGTGGGAGCTTCGGGTTTTCGATCCCGAAAAGCACGATAGACGCGAAATTCAAAAAAAGTAATTCCCGCCAGAATCACAGTGACGAGAACGCCTTCAAAACCAAAGTTAGCAGGTATACAGATCGCCAACCCGGAGACAATCGCGGCAATCTGGATAAAGTATTTGCTCCACGTCGCCGCAGTTTGGCGACTGGCGTATTTTTCATATCCATCGAATTCCCGAAGAGAGTTCAGGTAAGCTTCCAGTGTGAGAGGAGAGCCTGAGGCTTTCAGCAACGCGGCGAGCGCTTCCCGCGGAATTGAAACAAGGCGATCCATGATGAGCTGGTTAAGAGCTTACTCCAGCATGGAGGTCAGGCGTGATGGCATCAAGCGCGGTGGCAATGAATTTCAATACAGTTGGGATGGCTCCCTTTTGTTTCTACGGTAAAACCATAGAAAATCATTCACATGTATAGCGATTTCTTTTGACATAACCTCGCCCTTGTTATACGAAGGTATTATGCGTCACAGCAACAGCCAGCAAATGGTTCTCTCCTTTGTCGAACAATATCAGAGCGAGAATCAGCGACCGCCCACCATCCGCGAAATTCAGGATCACTGCGGTTTCAAGAGTCCTCGCGCCGTTTCCTACATTCTGGAAAAGCTGGAAGAGGCGCGACTGATCATCCGGCAGGCTCATTCCCGGGGTATTCACCTGACCAAGCCGCGCGCTGCTTCCCCCGGCATCCAATTGCCTCTCTTCGCTTCCATCCCGGCAGGCCTTCCCGATCAGTTTGACGGCAGCGAAGCTCCCGAAACCTTGCGCTTTATTCCCACGACACTCGGCATCTCCAATACCCAGCGCGCCTTTGCCGTGCGCGTGCGGGGAGACAGCATGATCGACGCGGGCATTTTTTCCGGCGACATCGTCGTCCTCGAACAAAAGGAAGCGCGCCATGGCGACATCGTCGCCGCCCTGATCGATGGCGAAAATACGCTCAAGCGGCTCATCAAGGAAAACGGCCGCGTCTATCTCAAGGCCGAAAACGAAAACTATCCGAATCTGGAACCCGTGGAGAAGCTCGACATTCAGGGCGTCGTCGTGAGCATCCTGCGAACATACGCTGCGGCAGCCTAGCGGTTTGTAGCCGCGCTCGTAAGAGCGTAGCCCACCGCCTTACGGGAGACCTCTGCAAAACTCTCACATTTAGCATTAGTCATCCTGAGCTTGTCGAAGGATCAGTTCGGTCTGCCTTTTCTCCGACGTACAGAACTGATCTTGCCACACATGTGTGCGACAAGCTCAAGATGACGGATTGCTTGAAGAACGACTTTCGCAGAGGTAGCTACGGCGGCGGCTACGTGGAATCGCCGTCCTCCACATCGACAGGCATCCCCGCCTTCACCATCCGTCGCGCTTCCTCGAGTTCCTTAAGCGTCGCCGTTTTGCGCGTGTAGCGCCGTTCGATGGCATCAAGAAAAGTTTCCCAGTCCTCAGCCGAAGGCTTGCGATCGTATTCCCAACGATCTGCGCCCCGCTCCTTGAACTGCAGCTTGAAAGTCCCGGAAAACCAGGTCACCCGCACTTCGTAACGCGAACCGTCGTCGCGCCTTGTCGTCCAATTAATATCCCGTCGCATGACTTATCTTGGCCAAAGTTCTGCCACATTCAACTCATCAAGACGGTCCACCACCCAATTGGCGTGGGCCAGCTTTTCCCGCGGCTCGGTCGTGGCCACCCCCACCACCCGCATTTTCGCCGCCTGCGCAGCGGCAATTCCGACCAGCGCGTCCTCGAAAACAACGCCGTGTTCGGAACTAACCCCGATCCGCGCCGCGGCGGTGAGAAAGACTTCCGGATCAGGCTTTCCCCGCGTCACGTCCTCGGATGTGACCATGTCCGAAAAGAATGAGGACAGCCCCAACCGGTCGAGCGTAGTGATGATATTTTCGCGATGCGTGGATGAGCCAATGACGCATGGGATATCGGCATCGCGCAGCGTCTGCAACCATTCCTTCACGCCGGGAAGCGCCGTGATGCCGCGCTCCTGCACAACCTCGCGATAAATCGCTTCCTTGCGCAGCGACAGGGTGCGTATCTCCACGGGCTCGACCGTCCAGCGTAGAAGCTCGGGAAAGATCACCTCGTTCTTCATGCCGAACCCGCGTTTGAAATGGTCCAGCGGCAGAGGCTTGTCCACTTCCTTCGCCAACCGCTCCCAGCTTTCCTCATGATGGGCGGCGGAATTGATAATCACGCCATCCCAGTCGAAAATCGCGCCACGCTTTTGTTTACTCATGAGGGGTGTGTTTATGGCGAACATTGGGAAATTGTCCAGCCGCGACGTATGCAAGGGCGCCTAATAAAAATTGAAACCATTGAGGTTATTCGGTGTCTTAATCTGTACATGAAAATAATTCTTCCGCTCCTCGCCCTCGGAACTTTTCTCGCCATGCCAGCCCTCGCCCAGAGCGCAGGTGGCACCAACTCAACTGATAAACCTCCTCACTCCGCCGATGGTGGTCCGGGGCCCGGCGGACACATGGGCGGCCTTACTCCTGAAGAACGTCAAGAACTCATGGCAGATCGAAAAGCCGTACTTGACGCAAATCCCGATCTGGCCGATCAGATGAAGGCGCTTCAGGATAAAATCAACGCCGCCATGGTCAAAATGGACCCCAAAGTTGCACCTCTCCTCGCCAAAATGGATGCAGCCCACAAACAGCATCCGGATGGCCCGGGCGGTCCCGGAAGTCCTGGTGGCTCGGGAAGTGCCGGAACCAGCGGCAGTAAACCGCCCCCACCTCCCGGCAACTAATTCCTTTTCGAATCAGCCATGGAAGCACGCGGGAATCCGTCTCCTCGCGTGCTTTATCAGCTCTCCTGCCTTCCTTCTTCCCAATCCTGTTAATCTTGTCAGAAATCCCCCCTTCTGTATTTCCTGCCTTCATGTCTTCCTGTTAAAAAATTCCGTAATTCCGTTAATTCCGTCAAAATTTCCCCTCCCCTCATCCTAAGCTTGTCGAAGAAGCCGTTCAGTTTAAGCTCGCGGCAGTGACTCCGCTACCGTCGTCCCGTTCCGTTTCACCCGACCAACCCTCCTCCCTTTTCATTCGCGGTGGAAGGATCATCGATCCCGCCTCGGGCCGCGATGAAGTCGGCGACCTCCTCGTCATCGATGGACGGATCGCCGAAAGCACCGCTGTCCCGGAGGGGGATTCCACTTTCCCTGTCATCGACGCCAAGGGCCTCATCGTTTCGCCCGGCTTGATCGACATGCACGTCCACTTGCGCGAACCGGGCGGCGGCCAGAAAGAAACCATCGCCACCGGCGCGCGCGCAGCGGCGGCGGGCGGATTCACCAGCATCCTCGCAATGCCCAACACCAACCCGCCTGCGGACGGTCCGAATACGATTGCTCTCATGCGCCAGCGCGCGCACGAAACCGCCTGCGTGAATGTCTTCGTCAGCGGCTGCATCACCGTCGGCATGAAGGGCGAGCAACTCGCGCCCATTGGCTCGCTCTACAAGGCTGGCGTCATCGCGATAACTGACGACGGCCACTGCGTCCAGAACAACGAAGTCATGCGCCGGGCGCTCGATTACGCGCGGATGTTCGACCTCCTCACCCTCGACCATTGTCAGGATTACGAACTCTCCGCCGGCGGCGTCATGCACGAAGGCTACTGGAGCACAGTGCTCGGCCTGCCCGGCTGGCCGCGCATCGCGGAAGACATGATCGTCGCGCGTAACATTCTCCTCTCGGAATTGACCGGCGCGCGCATCCACGTCCAGCACCTATCCAGCGCCCATTCGGTGCGACTCGTCCGCGAAGCCAAAAGTCGCAACATCAAGATTTCCGCCGAGGCGATGCCACATCACATCGCCCTCACCGACGCGTCCATTGAAGGCTACAACACCAACTTCAAGATGAACCCGCCGCTACGAGAAAAGAGCGACCAGGACGCACTGCTCGCCGGCCTCGCCGACGACACCATCGAGATTCTCGCCAGCGATCACGCCCCGCACGCCTCCTACGAAAAAGAAGTCGAATTCGCCGACGCACCCTTCGGCATCGTCGGCCTAGAAACGGAACTCGGCATCTTCGCCAAGATTCTCATCGAAGGCCACGTCCTCGACTGGCCACAAATGCTCGCCAAACTCACCATCAATCCCGCGCGCCTACTCAAGCTCGATCGCGGCACCCTCGCCCCCGGCGCTCCCGCCGACATCACGCTCATCGATCCCAAGCACCCTTGGAAAGTAGACGCAGCCAAGTTCCACTCTCTAAGCCGCAACACCCCCTTCAACAACTGGGACCTCCCCGCCCGCGCCACCCACACCATCGTCGATGGCCGCCTCGTCTGGAGTTTGGAAAAGCAGTTTGGCAGTTAGCCTTTCCGACTTAAGAGTAAATCATGTTTGTCGCTTCTGAACCTCACGAAAACAACCTATGTCTTTTGCAGAGCATCAGTCACTCGGACGGGAAATAAAGGCACTCTGCCAATCATTGATAGATATCTCCATCAACCTTCAGACAACTTACGGCGTTACATCCAAAGTTGGCAAAGACTATCCCATGCAAGATCCGAAGTCCTTCAAGGGCCTCTATTACTAATAGCCCGCTATGCCTTCCCTCGTTCCCAAGTTGCACTTGGGAACGCACTTGTCCGCGCAGCTTCGCTGCTTCTTACTTCCACGGATCACAGCGTAGTACAGATGCCGCGCCCAAGCACCTCTCATGCGCTGACGAGTAGCGCCAGTGCTCAGCCGTCGCAACCAACCCACGCTTAACGGGGTTGTGGTGAATATAGTCCAACTTCTGCAGCATCATCTCGTCATCCATGATTTCCTGCGGATGCGAGCCTTCCTGCCAAACTTGACGCGTACTCTCAGTCTTGTGTTTCGCGCGGAAATACTGGAATTGATTCAATAGCCACTCCACGTTTTCCTTCTCGAGTCGCTCTAAAACTCGCTGCGCGGTATACCGCTTGAAATCGGCCAGGACGCGAGGCAAAGAAGGCGCTGACAGAATCGCATGGAAGTGATTGTCGAGAACGACCCACGCGTAAATTTTGAGCCCTTTCTGCAGACGGCAATACTCGAGTGATTCAATCAAAATGTCGCATCGCGCCGCCGTGGTGAAGATGGGCAGCCAAGCGACCACCGTCGAGGTAACGAAGTAAGCGGCATGAGGTTCATGCGCGCGGTAACGGCTCCGCATGGCGGGAGTATGAGGAAGCACAGCTTCGCCGACTAGTGCGTTCCCAAGTACAACTTGGGAACGAGAGGAATCAACACTTCAATGCCCCTCCAGTATCTCATTCCTTCTTGGCCGAAGCGTCCTTCCGCACTGGATGCAAAACAACACCTCCTTCAAAAAGACTCATTTGGCAGAGCTTAAATTTCTCCCGTAAATGCTTGGGAATAGTTATCCGCCCCTTTTTATCGAGAGTAACTTGCGACCTCGTCATGGCAGCGATAATCGCACGATACCGACGTCTAAGACAACCCCATAGACAATCAGCCAAGGGATTATAGCAATCCCAAGGAAGCCATTGAAATACAGCATCTTTTCTGGCAAACTCAAGACACGCGGAAAGTCCTCCCGCTTCAAGAGATTTTCCGCAACTCTCTCCCCTTCCGATGGTTTAACACTTTAGATATGTTGGAACCGCTGCCTGCCTCCCAGTGGAATACCACTACCGCCGCCCACTTGGTCAACCGGGCCGGTTTTGGCGGTAGTCCGCAGGACATCGAGAATCTGCATCAGATGGGGCTGGATCGCGCCGTCTCCTGGTTTGTGGATTACGATAAAATCAACGATCCCACCCCTCCCCCCGACTGGGCCCACCCCGACCCGGATTTGATTACCAAGCGTCAGGCCATCCAAAAGGCCGCCGACCCGGAAACCAGGCGGCAACTTGCGAGTCAGCAAAATATCGAGACCAATGCGCAGATGGCCGATCTCCGCTACTGGTGGTTGCGCCGCATGGCTCTTGGGCCGCGTCCGTTCCAGGAAAAGATGACTCTTTTCTGGCATGGCCATTTTGCCACCAGCTTTGAGAAAGTCCGGATGCCCTATTTCCTTTGGCTGCAAAACGAGACCCTGCGCCAAAATGCCGTCAGCAATTTCAACCAGCTCCTCATCGCCGTGTCGGAGGATCCGGCGATGCTTCGCTATCTCGACGGCGCCAACAGCAACAAGAGCCACCCCAACGAGAACTTCGCCCGCGAAGTAATGGAACTCTTCACGCTCGGAGAAGGCCATTACACCGAGCAAGACATCCAACAGGCAGCCAAGGCCTACACCGGCTGGGGCCTCGACCACGACCAGATGCGCTTCGAGTATCATCGCGGCAACCACGACGACGGCCCGAAGACCGTCTTTGGCCAGACCGGCAACTTTAGCGGCGAGGATGTCCTCAACATGATCTGCGCCCAGCCGCAATGCGCCAAGTTCATCTCGAGCAAGATTTGGCGGTTCTTCGTTCAGGACCAACCGCCCCAACCGATCATTGATGCCCTGGCAGTGCAATATCAAAAGCAAAATCTCGATACCAAGCAACTGATGCGCACGATTTTCCGCTCGCAGGAATTTTACGCGCCCGACGTCATCCGCGCCCAGATCAAGAGCCCCGTGCAATGGCTCATTGCCGCCACACATCAACTTCAAGCTCCCCTGCCGACTCAACCGATGAGCCTGGTCATGCTTTCCCTGCTCGGGCAGGAGTTATTCCAGCCGCCGAATGTCAAGGGCTGGGATGGCGGCATTGCCTGGATCACGACCAACAATCTCCTCAATCGCGACAACTTTGCCGCCGCTCTGGTCGAAGGTGATCGCGTGCCCCTGCCCAGTCTCGACGGCCAGATGAGAGGTGTTTTGAGCAGCACGGCCCATGATGGCCTGATGGAGACGGCCCCGACCAATGTCAGCTCACTGTTCAACACCATTGATCTCAGCAGCACGGACAGTTTCCTGAATGCCCTGCAGGCGCGCTTCCTCAATGCCGAACTCAAGCCGCAACGCCTCGAACCGCTCCACGATTTCCTGAAGACCCGATCCCCCATCGAAGAAGCCGATGTCCGCAAGGCCATCCGGCTGATCATGTGCACGCCCGAGTATCAGTTAACCTAGAGGCCTCTTATGAACAATCCACTCTTCACCACTCGCCGCGATTTCCTCCGCACCACGCTCCTCGGCGGTGCGCTTAGCTGGACGGTCCCAAGCTTCGTCGCGCAGACGTTCTCCGCCCTGCATGCCCAGGCGGACGGGGCGCTCACCCAGGTCACCACCGGCAAAGACGGCCCGATTCTCGTGCTCATCCAGCTCGCAGGCGGCAACGACGGTCTCAATGCGGTTGTTCCCTATACCAACGATTTCTATTACAAGGCGCGCCCCACCATTGGCATCCCGGCCAACCAAGTGCTGACGTTGAACGACACGCTCGGCCTGAATCCCAATCTCGACGGCTTCAAAAGCCTGTTCGATGCGGGACATCTCTCCGTCGTCAGCGGCGTCGGTTATCCCAATCCCAACCGCAGTCACTTTCGCGCCACCGAAATCTGGCAGACCGCCAGCGACGAGGACAAATATCTCAGTGATGGCTGGCTGGGACGCTATTTCGACAACGCCTGTCAGGGTTGCGATCCCACCGTCGCAATCAACATCGGGCCACGCCTGCCGCAGGCTTTCTCTTCGCATATGCCGACCGGCATCAGCCTTGAGAATCCGGACAGCTACCGCTTCATGGGCGCGGGCGTTCATGACGACGAGGAAACCGCGTATCGGAACATGTATACGCCGAATCCGGACGACCTCGCGCCCAGCTCCAATTCCGGCGACAGCGTCAGCATGGTCTCGGGAACGGTGACGCTTCCGAACGGCCAGAGTTCGCTCGATTTCCTCGAACGCACCTCCATGGATGCGCAAGTCAGCTCGGACAAAATTCGCGCCATTGCGGGGAAGACCCCGAACAACGCGACCTATCCCAAATCTGGATTGGGCAAGAATCTGCAGTTGGTCGCGCGCCTCATCGCGGGCGGTTTGCCGACACGCGTTTTCTACGTCTCGCAAGGCGGCTATGATACCCATACGAATCAGCGCCAGGGTCAGGATGGACGCCTCAAGGAATTGGGCGACGCCGTCAAGGCCTTCACGGATGACCTCACCGCCATGGGCGAGTTCGATCGCGTGATGGTCATGACCTTCAGCGAGTTCGGTCGTCGCGTCACGGAAAACGGCAGCCGCGGCACCGATCATGGCGCCGCCGCCCCGATGTTCCTCGTCGGTTCCAAGATCAAGTCCGGTCTCCTCGGCGCGGAGCCCAGCCTCGCCCCCGCCGACCTCAAAGACGGCGACATCCAGTACAACACCGACTTCCGCAGCATCTACGCCAGCATCCTCCAGGACTGGATGAAGACCAACTCCCTCCCCATCCTAGGCAAGCAGTTCCCGACGATGCCGATCTTCGCATAGTTTGAATGCGGCTCGTGGCGGACAAGCAGCTTTTGTAATTTTCTTCTTAAATCGTCCTGTATTTTGCCGATACAGATTGAGTTATGAAGATCAATCGACCTTCCGACCCATGGTTGGTTAATACCTTGGAGGAAATTGAGCTGGCTCAATTGCATAGAAATGCAGCGCGTCCTTTCCGCGAAAATCTGATCTGGCTTGAAGAAACCGGAAGACTCGTGAGTAAATTCTCCAATCCCTTTCTAAAAGTTAAGCGAGAAGGATGGAAGTCAGAGGAGGCAATCGCCCGGATGATGGCAAGTTTCGAGGGTTACGATGCGCAAAATCCTTATTTCAAAACGAAATGACGTCCGAACAATTCCGTTAATTTGGAAAAATTTGGTAATTCCGTCAAAATTCAGCGACGGTCATAGACCGCCGCTACATTAGGCGTCTATCCGCGTGCTGAACTGGCGCAGGAAGCGGACGTCATTCTCAGTGAAGAAGCGCAGATCGGGAATGCCATGGCGCATGATGGCGATCCGCTCGATGCCGAAGCCGAAGGCGTAACCAGTATACTTCTCGGAGTCGTAGCCGACCTGTCGGAAGACTTCCGGGTCAACCATGCCGCATCCGCAAATCTCGAGCCATTCCCGGCCCTTCACCTGGCTGCCAGTACGCGAGCAATCGACCTCGAAACTCGGCTCCGTGAACGGAAAGAAGTGGGGCCGGAAACGGAACTTGAGGTCCTCTCCCAGCAATTCGCGGAAGAAATATTCGAGCGTTCCCTTGAGATCGGCCAGCGTCACGCCTTCGTCAACGACAAGCCCTTCCATCTGGAAGAACGACATCCCGTGCGTCGCATCGATTTCGTCACGGCGGAAACAGCGTCCCGGCGCGATGATCCGCAGCGGCGGCGGTTGCTTGAGCATGGCGTGAATCTGCACCGTGGAAGTCTGCGTCCGCATCAAGCGCCGTCCGCCGAGGCTCTTGCCATCGAGTCCGAGACTAGGCGCGAGACCATCTTCCTTGAGATAAAAAGTGTCCTGCTCATTGCGCGCCGGATGATCCAGCGGCGTGTTCAGCGCATCGAAATTAAAGACCTCGTTTTCGATGTCAGGGCCATCGGCCAGCGCGAAACCGAGCCGCCTAAAAATCTCGATCGCCCGGTCGCGCACCTGAAGCACCGGATGAATCGAGCCCGGCGCTTCGTAGCGTCCCGGCAGGGTCGGATCGAAATCGGCGGCTTCCGCAGCGGCGGTTAGTTCGGCTTTGCGAGTCTCGTAAGCAGAGGCGACGGCAGTCTTGGCCTCATTGGCCGCCTTACCTACAACGGGCCGCAATTCCTTGGGCACCGAGCCCATTTTCTCGAGGAGTACCGGCAAAGAGCCGCTTCGGGCCAGGTATTGGATGCGCACTGCTTCGAGCGCATCGGCATCGGGAGCAGCGGCAATTGCGGACAGGATTTGTTCTTTCAGGGAGATGATTTCGTCTTGCATGGAATAATCGGGCGTTGGCCCAATCATCACACAATCAGAAACCCATGCAAAAGTCACCTTTTAGAGTTCAATCACCCTTGCAAACGTCCGTCGGGATTTCCGTCAGGCCAGCGGCTTTCCTGCTTGTTCGTCCGCGGCGATAATGGCGTCGATCACGCGACGGAAATCCTCCAGGCCGGGCGCAGGAATGACAATCGAATCCCGGCGACCATTGGCATCCTCGGTGATACGCAAGAACCGGCCCCGGGGGTTTTCGCGGAGATCAAAAATAAAATTTTTGCGCTCTACGGTAATGTTTTCACTTTTCAAAATGGTATCCATCCACAAACCTCTGTTTAGTTCTTCATGGCAACCTATCCATGACAAGGCTCCTGTCAAATATCTCGATGCATTTGTAATCACCTCCCCATATGAAAACCATTCCTCTCGGCACAACTGATCTTCACGTTACACGACTCTGCTACGGTGCCATGCGCATCTCCGGAACCTGGGACAAGGATAAAGTCGATGCAGCGGCGATTGAGCGCGGCATCAAATCGTTGGAAAGCGCGGTCGAGGCCGGCTACACCTTCATCGATCACGCCGACATCTACGGCGACACGACCTGCGAAATGATCCACGGCCTCGCCCTCGACCGTCATCCGGAATGGCGCGAGCAATTGGTCGTCGCCACCAAATGTGGCATCCGATTCGAGGACGAACCTCCCGGCACGCCGCATCGCTACGATTTCAGCGGGGAGCATATCCGCTGGTCGATCGACGAATCGCTCAAGCGCCTGAAATTGGAGCGCGTTGATCTCTACCAATTGCATCGCCCGGACTGGCTCGCCGACCCGGATGAAATCGCGCAGGCACTGATCGATATCCACAAGGCGGGTAAGGTCCGCTACTTCGGCGTGAGCAATTTCCGGCCCTCACTCGTCAGTGCGTTGCAGGCAGCACTCCCCTTCCCGCTGGTCTCCAACCAGGTGGAAATTCATTTGCTACGCCTGGACACCTTCGAGGACGGCACGCTCGATCAATGCCTGGAAAAGAAAATGACGCCGCTTGCGTGGAGTCCGCTGGCGGGCGGTCGACTCGCGGCAGCGCTGGACGAAAAAGCGCCAATCCCCGGCGAAGACGTCGCAAAGGCGGCGATCATCATGCGTCTGCGCCCACTGCTGGCCGACATCGCGCAGGGTTACAGCGTCACGCCGCTGGCCGTCCTCATGGCGTGGCTGATGCGTCATCCGAGCAAGATCATTCCGATTCTCGGAACTGTTCGGCCCGAGGCCATCAAAGCCGCGGCACAAGCCGATACCTTCACCCTGGATCGCGATAACTGGTACCGCATTCTTCGCGTGGCGCGAGGCCAAAAGCTGGCATAAGGACTGTTCTCCAGCGCAGAGAACTTCGCGCAAGCAACGGCTATTTGTGATAGCCGTCGTACCTCAATTGGTAGCAGCCGCAGGCTCGGCGGCTGTGCCTTCCCTCCGAGGTAGCCGTCGACCGCCGGGCGACGATTGAAAAGCAGACCTGAGCTACCTAAGCCGAAGCAAATCGAGACCTCTGTGAACTTTCACATTTAGCATTAGTCATCCTGAGCTTGTCGAAGGATCAGTTCGGTCTGCCTTTCCCTCCGTGGTAGCCGCCGCTGTCCCTAGCGGCGGATGCCTTCCCTCCGTGGTAGCCGTCGACCTCCGGGCGACGGTCGGAGAGCAGACCCGCGCTCGGAGATCGCGGGCTATCTCTCAAGCCGAAGCAAGCTTCGGAGAATTCAACCCAAGAGCTTAAAACTTACTTCCCACCGTTTCCCAGAAGTCCATGATCTGCACGAACGGCTTGCCATCCGTCTCCAACTTGACCTTCACGGGAATCAAGCCCCGGTTAGTGTGGAGGAAAACTTGTGAGACGACGATATTCCCCTGCTTATCCAAGTCAAAGCGCGCACCCAATATCATTCCAGGGGTGAGCACCGTAAATCTTCCATTCAATACTTTGACCGGTTCCGTGACCTGAAGACGGACATCATCGAGACGCGGCCCATAGGTAAGACTCGTGGTACTGACCTTTATTTCCTCTCCCAACGGAATATGTTCGAAATTGGATTGATCGGTCGCCGATGCCACCAGTACCAGCGGTGTTCCGGCGGGGATATTCATGGTCCAAGTGGTGCCCTGCCCCTGAAAGAAAATGAAATAAATCAAAACGACGGCCAGGACACCCAAAACGCCGTATCTGACTTTGGGATCGTAATCAATTTTCTTATCCATACAGATTATGCTCCGGCTATCTATAGAGAATCCTCATGCGAATTGCCCCCTTTATCTTAAGAAAATAAACCAGCTTCAATTCGAAGGCACCGCCAGCCACGGTCGCAACTCGATAACAGGAGGGGAAGTTCCCTGGCTCGCTTGGAAATGAATATCCACCGCGCCCGTCTGGTCGAGCGGCCAGACTTGGCAGGAATTTGTCACCGGAGTCGCATCGCGGTTGGAATTGAGTTGGCGGTCGCGCGGCGGAATTTGGAGCCAGTACCGAACATGGAGCGATTGAAGCCACGCATCGCTCGGCGGTGGTTCCGTGCCCATGACGAGAACATCGGCATGGAGATCAGGACGGGCGTTGAGAATATCCATCTGCGCCTGCAAACCGATCTTCCCAGCCCAGAGCAACGTTCGTCCTTCGGCATGAAAGAGGAGCACCAACGCTCGATCCTCCGCGCGAGTTTCGGGACTGTCCGGCGCGGGATGAAGAATCTCCACGGTAACGCCGGGAGCGAGATCAATACTCTGTCCCTGCTGCCATAATTCAACTTTCCCGCCCGAAAGCGCGGCCATGACAGGCACAGTTTTTTCCAATGGCGAGCGACTGGGCAAGCACGGAACAACCAGGTGCTTCGGACGAAAATCCCGGGCGATCATCTCCGCTCCACCGTTATCAGGACCACTCATCTGCGCGAGGACCAGGCCATCGAGTCGATTGATGCCGTAGAACTGCAGAAGATGCCACGTGGCCGATGGCGTGGGACTTTCGCGCCCCGTGTTGATCAGCCACGCGCCTTTCGGAGTTCGAACAAGAAGACACGCACTCTCCTGCAGAGGGGCAACGATGAACGAGGGGGTTGGAGAAGTGATCGCGCGGAGATCAGGAACATTGATCGAGGCTCCGGAATGATGGGCCAGGTATCCAACGAAGAGGATAAGCAACTGGGCCAGCAGCCAGTTGGCATTATTAAGCAGCGCGGCCCATGTCGTGCTCAAAAGCGACGCTGTTATGCTCAACGTACCCACGATGGTGATGAATCCGGCCAGCGGCACGACCACCAGGTTGGCGAAAATGGAGATGGGCGTGACCTGATGGAAATCAATCGCGGTGATCGGTTCACTGACCAGCGTGGCAGCAATGGACGCGCCCAGAAGCGCACCGATCCATCGCCATGCTTTTTCTTCGCGCCTCTGCGAGGGCACAAGCAAGTCGCGGGGCAAAAGAGGATCGTGATGGAATGGACGATCCAGTAGTCGCATCAGTGGCGGCGCGATGAGAATCAATCCCAATACCACACCGAAGGAAAGCTGCGCGCCCGGATCGATCAGGATAGCCGGATTCCAAATCAACATGGCGAAAAACGCGAGCGACCAGCAGCCCAGCGCGTTCAGCGGACGCCCCAATCGCCAGGCGAGCAAAACCGCAAGAGCCATGACTGTAGCTCGCACTGCGCTCGAGGGCGAGCCCGTAAGAAGGCAGTAAAGGAGCACGATGGGCGCGAGTGTCCATGCCCAACGCCAACGAACGAGACCGCAAAGTTGCAGCAGAATCATGGCGACGACGATCATCTCCGCGATGTTCTGGCCGCTAACCGCAAAAACGTGGAGCGTACCAGTCCGGCGAAAATCCTGCTCGATGTCCGGAGGAATTTCCTGGCGATACCCAATGAGCATCCCCGCCAGAAAATCGCCCGTGCGCGGATCTTTCTCCAGGCCAATTTGCAGACGATCATAAGCCCAGTCACGCAAGCGAAAGGAAAGAGTCTGCCACCAATTGCCACAGCCGGTCTCGATTCGTTGCCAATCCGATGCGGTGATCGTCGCGTGATAATAGATACCGTGCGCAGCCTCCCACGCGCGATAATCGAGTTGCCCCGGAGTAAGCGTGGGCGGAACCGTCTCAATCGGCGCGGCGAATTCGATGCGATCGCCGCACTGGAGTTCCTTGGCCGGACCAACCAGCATGCAACTCACATCGCCCTGCGCCGATTGCCAGGGAACGTCGATGTCGGCCCCGAAAAGGCGTCCGCCGGTCGGTCTCCAGGCTTCCACACTTAAGACAAACTCCGTGTGATCGACCGATCTGCGTGTGACGTGCGTCGAGAGCTGTGCCGCCGGTTCTTCGATGATCATTCCGCGCCATTGCGTGGTGGCGAAGGTTTTTTCGTCAGGCAACCGCCGGAGATCATCCGTCGAAATGGAGGCGTTAAGCAGGAGGGTGAAGGCCAACCCCGCGCAGGCCGTGAAGACGTAAAAGGCGGCAACCGATGCCATTTCCTTACGGACAAATATCAACCAAAGCCCACCGGAAAGCCCCCAGACGACAAGCGCCGCACGTAGCGTGATAATCCCATCAAGACCAAGCAGACATCCCAGTGCGAACGCGATGCTGACGAAAAGAGCGGTGCGCGCAGCGACAGCATTCACCTTGGCCTAGCACGCTACTGACAAAAGCCATTATTAATCGGTCACATCGGATTTTTTTGCAGGGTAACCGGGACAACTTGGGACCCTCTGCGAAACTTTCACATTTAGCATTAGTCATCCTGAGCTTGTCGAAGGATCAGTTCGGTCTGCCTTGTTCCTCGTTCCCAAATGGAGTTTGGGAACGAGAAAGTAGATCTGATCTCGCCTACACCAACCTATCTTCTTCCAGATCGATCAAATCAAAATAAGTTTCGACCTTCTTCTTGGTCGGCGCACAAACCGCTCGGCGTTGCTCAAAGGCGGCCGCCTTTTCAGCTGAATCGGGTTTGCGATTGACGAACTTATTGTTGAAATCGGTGATGGCGTGATCGCTCGGCCACGCGGGCCCGAGATGTTCCTTGAGCGCGTTGACCACGCCTTCGTCGGTGGGATTTTTGGTCACGATCTGCTCGAAGATCGCGCCTTCAAGGCAGAGAAAATCGAGCAACGTCTTGTCGAAGCCGAAGGTGAGATAATTGTATCCCGGCAACTTGCCCGCGGGGAAAAGCCGGGCCTTGTCGATCATGCGCGGCAAATGGTAAAGGCCACCAAGCTTCTCATGCGGACTGCGCGGCGGAACTTCGGGTGCAGTCGAAATGGGCAGGCCCAGTTCGCGCCATCCTTTGAATCCGCCATTGACCGAGACCACATTGATGTAGCCCATCTTTTGAAGACTATCGGCCACCAAAGCGGACCGGTAACCGCCGCCGCAATAAGCCACGATGCGCGCCTTGGTATCGGGAATGCGTTGCTCGACATCGCGCTCGATGACGCCTTTGCCGAGATGAACCGCGCCGGGCGCGTGACCGGCATGCCACTCGCTTTCTTCGCGGACATCCACAAGATAAACGCCAGCCTTCTTGGCTTCGACGTAGGCATCGTGGACGGAGATTTCTTTAACGCGACTTTTGGCGTCATTGACCAGTTTGAGGAATTGCGGGCTATGCAGCATGGTGAGGAGCTACATTGGCGCAGATTCGCGCAGGTTCAAGTGCGCGTATGGTTTCAGCTCATAAAAACATTCCCTGCCTCTAGCCAAAACAGCGTTGTGATGGCACCTTGGAAATGATGCAGGCACACGCGTGGCAGCTAAAAACTCGAATTCTGCACTGGCAGGAACGACCGCTCGTGATGGGGGTTCTCAATGTCACCCCTGACTCATTCTCGGACGGCGGCCAGTATCTCGATCCCGAAGCGGCGCTGGATCGTGCTCTGGAACTGGAAGCGCAAGGGGCGGATTTGCTCGATATCGGCGGCGAATCAACTCGGCCCGGTGCGGAATTGATCAGCGCGGAAGTGGAGCTGTCCCGGATATTGCCCGTGCTACGACGATTGCAGGGCCGCTTGAAAATCCCGCTATCAGTCGATACGTGGAAGTCTTCCGTGGCCACCACCACCCTTAAAGAGGGCGCGGAGATCATCAATGACATCAGTGCCGGTCGATGGGACCCGCTATTATGGCAGACCATCGCGCAGCATCGGGCCGGTTATGTCTTGATGCATGCGCTGGATCAACCAGCCACCATGCAAAAAAAACCAACTTACATCGACACCTCATCGGAGGTCGTCGATTTTCTAAGTAAGTTTCTGGCGCGTGCTGAGGAAAACGGACTCGCACTTGAATCGATTATCTGCGATCCGGGGTTCGGTTTCGGCAAGACACTCACCCACAATCTGGAACTTTTGAGAGATCTTGAAGCTTTTCGCGTGTTGCGACGTCCTATTCTGGTGGGCCTTTCGCGAAAATCTTTCATAAAATTAATTGGCGGTTCGGAGCCATTGGAGATATCAAACGAATTGGCCCATATCTGGGCGGCGGCACGCGGCGCGGCGATCTGGCGGGTACACGACGTTCCCGCGGCATGGCGCACGGCGCGACTCGCCGGAGCCTTCGGGCGTGGAGCCAACGCAACATGAGCACCTATCTACACGACCATGTTTCCCTCGTGATTGAGTTCGGACGCTCGCTCATCGAGATCCTGATCCTGACATCGGGCATCTACTATATGTGGAAGCTGTTTCGGGGAACACGCGGCGCCCGCGTGCTGGCGGGGTTTGGTTTTCTGCTGGCGTTGCTCTCACTGATGTCTTACGCCCTCCACTTGCAGGTCATTGAAAAGCTCCTGAGCTTCTCTCCCATTTTCGTACTGACCTCGCTCGTGATCATCTTTCAACCGGAGTTGCGCCGCATTTTTGCCGAACTGGGCAGCCGCCCCGTTTTCACCGCGCACCGGCAACAGGCCGAAGTAATCGAGACGGTGATCAACGCCCTGGAACAATTGCAACTGGCCGGTCACGGCGCGCTGATTGCCTTCGAGCGCGAAATCACCTACGAGCCCGCCCGCGAAAACGGAACCATTCTGGATGCCGCCGTCAGTGAGGACTTGCTCGCGACCATCTTCTTTCCCAAGACCCCCCTCCATGACGGCGGAGTCGTCATTGTCCAAAATCGCATTGCAGTAGCCGCAGCGATCTTTCCTCTCACCCAAGCCGAAGGATTGCAACGCACCCTCGGCCTGCGCCACCGCGCGGCATTGGGGCTCAGCGACGAAACTGATGCCGCCGTGGTGATTCTCTCGGAAGAAACCGGGATTATTTCACTGGCCTATAACGGCGAACTGCGCCGCCCTCTCACCACCGACGAACTTCGTTCCCAACTCATCGCCATCCTGTTACTGAATAAAGCTGATGAAAAATCTCTTGTTGAACAACTGGCAGGCTAAGCTCATTTCTTTCCTCATCGCCGTCGCGATCTGGACTTATCTGCGCAACCTCGTCGACCCCAGTTTCTTCGATCGCCTGGTCACCGGCACGTTCACACCCGGCCGGTAATCAGCCTCCCCTTGTAGCGGCGGTCTATGCCCGCCGTGCCTTTCACTGGTCGCCGCCGATGTCCCATCTGAGATGCCTCCCTCCGAGGTAGCCGCCGCAGGCTCGGCGGCGGTGCCTTCCCTGCCTTCGGTAGCCGTCGCGCGCCGCCGCGACGGTTCCCTTCCGTGGTAGCCCGCGATCTCCGAGCGCGGGTCTCGGCATCATCCGTCACGCGCCACGGCGGTGCACTTCTTATTTTCAGGCAATCCCAAAGGGATGCCAGCACCCTAGCCGATGGTTGAGCGTAGCGACACCACCGGTTTTCTTCCATCAAGGTATTTCACCCCGGATGGGGTGACAGCACCTCCGACACACCTTTGCAAGCCCAACGGATTATGCGACTGTTACTCAGGCATGAGCACCCAAACCGAATCCCCCACCCAGGAAAGCCTCACCTCCGAGCGCTACCCCATGCTCCTCTTCTTCGACGGCGAATGCGCCTTCTGCAACCGCTGGGTCAACAAGGTCAAGCTGGCCGATCACGCGCACCGCATCCGCTACGGTACCAAGCAGGGCCACACCTTCCAACAGCGAGTCGCACCGTCCCATCCTAAATTCGCAAAAGTCGAATCCGTCGTGCTCGTCAAACGACGCCCCGACGGCAGCGAAGATTTTCTGATCCGCAGCGCTTCGATCCGCGAAGTCATCAAGGGATTACCAGAGTTCCGCTTCTTTGAGGTCGTCTTACAAATCTTCCCGACGTTCCTCAGCGACATCGGCTACCGCATCTTCTCCAAGCTCCGCACCCCCCTCTTCGGCAAATGGCACCATTGCCGCGTCCCCATCGAAGACGACAAGCAGCTATTCGTGGATTGAATTTAAAATTGTTATTCTTTTTTTGGTTCAATTGGCTTCGCGTCAATATCGTGTTGCAACAAATCCCATAAACCAGCCTTAGGTGGTTCTGGTAAGTTTGTGCGCAAATATTCCAAGATTGCCGCATTATCAGGAGGCGAATCAAAGAGAGAGAAAGGATTTGTGTTGGTGCCGCTAAGCCATGGATTATGTAATCCAGACCCAGGCGTGTGGGCGCTTATATCATTGGCTGTAGATCGAATTTCACCTATCTCAGCTTCGATTTGATTAAAGCGTAAACTCATTTGCCTAGTGGCCTCCAAAACTTCAGCAAGCATGTCATCGGTCGGACGCGGCGCAATCTCAACAGTAGGAATTTTTTGCGCCTCTAGAATTTTCTCCTCTAATTTCGGCCACATCGCATCGAATATTGTAGTCAGCTGAGCCTCGTCTAATTTTTTTACGGAGTCGTTGTTTAGGTCTGACATTAGTTTAAATACACTGACGCGAGTGCAGAGCGTATGATTGAACTGAGCCAGAGGTCCTTGCACGTCTTCTATTTTTAAATCGATCAAAAACGTTTTGAGACTTGCTTCGCCTACCCCTCTAGCGATAGCTCCGGATTCAAATAATATCCAAGGTGAGTCCTTGTTTTCAGCTGTCAGACATATAATACCGGCCTTTGCATCTTTGAGACCCTCCTGAATCTTTGAGAACCAAGGCGCCCCGCTGGAAATATCGTTTGGTGAAAACCAAGGTGTTATTGACTGCAATACGAGCGGCATCCATCCGTTTAAAGCCTCCGCCACCGCCCGGCTTTTGCGGCCCGACCAGCTAATGAAGACCTTCATGAAACTCTTTTTACATCACTAAACGCGATTGTAGCAACTATTCTATATTTTAGTTTATTCGATCCGAATATTCGCGCTTTTCAGTTCTATTTCGATAACATCTTTCGAGGTACCTTGTTGCCTGCACCTTTACACATGAAGTAATGTCCGATCATGCAATATAAAATTCTGATCGCAAAATCTACGAATGAACTTGAACAGTATGTTGCTTTGCACTTAGGACAAGGTTGGAAGCTACAGGGCGGCGTTGCAGTGACTTCTGCGACTGGTCCTAATGGTACGGATGTCGCTTTTTTTCAAGCTGTAGTAAAGTGAGTGGCAGTTTAGTGCACAGTACTCAGTTCACATAAAAACCGCTCGGCCTCAATGGCCGCAGCGCAACCAGTTCCGGCAGCAGTAATAGCTTGGCGATAGACGGAATCTGCCACGTCGCCTGAGGCAAAAACACCGGGGATATTGGTGCGCGTACCACCGTAAAGCTTGATGCAGCCATGAT
>JABDHJ010000008.1:108674-109923 GCA_013285645.1 Verrucomicrobiota bacterium
CCACCAAAAACCTTCGTGTTGGGTACGTGTCCGATGGCGACAAACAGCCCCGCACAAGCGATCTCGCTGGTTGCGCCGGTGACGACGTTCTTCAACTTCACTCCGGTAACCTTTTTCGCGGCGACATCCATCACCTCAGTGACAACACTATTCCAGACCATCTCGATCTTGGGATGCTTCAGCGCACGCTGCTCCATGATAACGCTCGCGCGCAAAGAATCGCGACGATGGACAAGATAGACCTTCGACGCAAACCGAGTCAGGTAAGTGGCTTCCTCAACCGCCGAGTCCCCTCCCCCCACGACAACAAGCGGTTGATTACGAAATTGCGGCAACGCCCCATCGCAAGTCGCGCAATAGGTGACACCGTATTTCTCCAGCGCGCGCTCGGAATCGAGGCCAATGCTGCGCGGACTCGACCCAGTCGCGATGATCACGGTCTTGGTTTCGATGGGATCACCATCAATGACGAGCTTGAGCGGCTGCTTGGAAAAATCGACACTATCGAGATGGCCGTACGAGATGCGGGCGCCAAAACGCTCCGCCTGCTTCTGCAAATTCTGCATCAACTGGCACCCATCGATGCCCTCGGGAAAGCCGGGGAAATTCTCGACGATGCTGGTAGTGGTGAGCAGCCCGCCCGGCTGCGCGCCGGTGAGGACGAGCGGCGATAGATTGGCGCGCGCGGTGTAAATGGCCGCAGTAAGTCCGGCGCAACCGGTACCGATAATAACAACTTGTTCCATGGGACAAATAACATGGCACGCCTTTGGCACTTGTCGAACCCTCTGGTAGCCCGTGCACTCCGTGCGCGGGACCGTCGCACGAAATGCGACTGCTACCATTTTCCTGTTAAAAATCGCAAGGACAGGAATAATCCCCGCATGAGTGAATCGCCCAAGGACAAATTTGAAGAGTTATTCCGGATGCAACAATCGTTGAACGCCCGCATCGGCGTCAACACCACCGGGATGAGCGAGGAGGAGCAAACCAAGTGGCTCCTCAACTACACCCGGGCAATGTCCCAGGAAATGGCCGAGCTAACCGACAGCGTCCCGTGGAAAAGGTGGGCGAAATACCAGAAATTCGACGCCCAAAACGCCAAGGTGGAGGTAGTCGATCTTTTCCATTTCCTCATCTCGATGGCGCAGGTCCTGGGCATGTCCGCCGACGATGTCTTCAACGCCTACGTGAAGAAAAACGAGGTCAATTTCAAGCGCCAGGAATCCGGCTACACCGTCAAAGACGA
>JABDHJ010000009.1 GCA_013285645.1 Verrucomicrobiota bacterium
GAGGCCTACGACATGACCGTTCTCCGCTTGAGCGTCATCATTTTCCTCGTGGTCGTCGCGGCTGGTTACGCGCTCCTCACAATCAAAATCATTCAAGAAAGATCACTTGCCTGGTTGATCGGTGGCTGTGTGCTGGCGATCTTCGCCACTTTCTACATCACTCAGTTCCTTAATCTCGGGGGATGGTCGGCCAACTACAATGTGGCGCGATGGGAAAAGGACCGGACCCGGACTCTGGATACGGGTTATCTCTATTCGCTCGGTGCCGAGGCCTGCCCTGCCCTGGATCGTCTGCACGAGATCAACCCCGTCATACCAGTGGTGAACGATGAGGAAAACCGTGGCGCGCTAAATACCGCGAGTGTGGATGAAGACAAGTTCGATACGGTCCACTGGCGTGAGTTTAGCCTGCGCGCTTGGATGAACCGCGGGGCGTTGGAAGATAAGCCCCATAACTAAAGGGAAAAGTGAAATACCTAAAACATGTTTTATCACTCGTCATTGTTTCCGTCGGAGTAATCCAGGGAGTCATTCTTCAAAACGACCTATTCGGTGATTATTTGTGGACGCTGGAAGGTCTGGCGATCTTTGTGCCACTTTCATTACTAATCGGCCTTGTAGCCTTAGGCTTCGTATTGGCCAGGCGCCGAATCGGCAAAATTCTTAGTTATAGTTTGGTCATTAGTTGCTCGTGCGTTGCCTCACTAGTCGTCTTTGAAATGACCGGCGGCTTGATTGACAGATGGAAGGTAGATGCAGTTGAAAATTATGTCGCTCGTGCTGTTCCTCTATTGGATCAGATAAAGCAGAAAGAAGGAGCATATCCTCCAGAACTTCCCGTCGATCGCCTGGGAGAACCACCTGAACTTCTACGCAATTATGGAAGTTACGACGCAAATGGATCCACGTTTAAATTTGAATACCTGAACGAGCCCGCAGAGTGGGCCGGTGGTGAAGGGCTAATAGAATTCGATAGCGCAACTCGAAAATGGATGGATGACCGATAAGCATCGGACAAAGGTCTCAGTTGATGAAATAATTGAAGCTCGTCCTGTTTGCAGTTGCGCTACATTATTTGCTTTATGGAAGACATTCTTCTGGGCGTAGTGATCGGGGCAATTCTAGCGAGCACCGGCACGTGGCTCGTACTGCGAGCTGGTTCGGCCACATTGAAGGAAAGGTTGGTGGCGCGGGACGCGAAGATTGTCGAGCTGGAAATACGATTAGCGGAGGAAGGTCGGCTGGCTCTTGCTGCGCAGGCTGAGCTTGCCATCCTGCGCCAAGAGGCGGCCACATTGGAAACGCGGTTGGTTGAAGAGCGCAAGTCGGCGGCGGAAAAGCTGGCGCTGCTGGGCGAAGCGCAGGCGAAATTATCGGACGCGTTTAAAGCCCTCTCGTCCGAAGCGCTCAAGAGTAACAACGCGGCGTTTCTTAATCTTGCCCACGCCACGCTCGAGAAATTCCAGGAAGGCGCTCGGAGCGATCTCGATAAACGCCAGATCGCGATCGACCAACTGGTCAAGCCGGTGCAGGAGACGTTGAGCAAATTTGACCTGAAGATCGGCGAGATTGAGAAATCGCGAATTGAGGCGTATGGGGGGCTGACCCAGCAGGTACGAGGATTGGCGGACTCGCACGTCACGCTGCAGAGGGAAACCTCCAATCTCGTCAAGGCGCTCGGCTCGCCGCGGGTGAGGGGACGCTGGGGTGAAGTGCAACTCCGGCGCGTGGTCGAAATCGCAGGGATGCTGGAACATTGCGACTTCGAGCAGCAGGTGCATGTCGAGGGAGACAATGGGATACTCAGGCCGGACTTGGTCGTGAAATTGCCGGGTGGAAAAAGCGTCGTGGTCGATGCGAAGACGCCGATGGCTGCCTATCTCGAGGCGATCGAAGCTCCGGACGAACTGACGCGCAAGGCGAAGCTGGTCGAACACGCGCGGAGCATTCGTGAGCACATGATTTCCCTCGGGAAAAAGGCTTATTGGGAACAGTTCCAACCCGCGCCTGAATTCGTCGTCCTCTTTCTTCCCGGCGAAAATTTCTATAGCGCCGCGCTGGAACAAGAGCCGACCCTGCTGGAGGAACAGATGGCCAAGAACCGAGTCATCCTCGCCACGCCAACGACTCTCATCGCGCTATTGCACGCCTTCGCCTACGGCTGGAGGCAGGAGGCACTCGCGGAAAATGCGCAGGCCATCAGTGAACTGGGGCGCGAGCTCTATGACCGAATCAGCACGATGAACAATCACATGGCCAAGGTCGGTTCCGGCCTGAAGCGAGCAGTGGAAAGTTATAACGACGCGGTCGCTTCGCTGGAAAGACGCGTTCTCGTCAGTGCCCGAAAATTCCGGGATCTCAAGGCCAGCAACACGGCCGAGATCGAAGGAGCCGATACCGTGGACGTGACGCCACGCGCACTCGCAGAACCACCCAGTGAGACGAACGACGAATTGCATGTACTGCCCAAACCCGAAACAAAATGAAATCCAAACCAGAGGCATCCAAAGTTAAAGTGGCGTCCCCCAAAAAAGCCAAAGCCAAGCCTGCGTCCCCCTCGGTCAAGAAAGACGAGGCGGATAAAGTACCCGCGCTGCATCTTCCGGCGGGCGTACTGTTGGGTGCGCATACATCGATCAGTGGCGGAGTTTCGCAATCCGTTCCGCGCGCTCAGGCGCTTGGTTTTACCGCCGCCCAGATCTTCGTGAAGAATAATAAGCAGTGGTTCGCGCCAGCTTTGGCTGAGGAAGAAATCAAACAATTCCGCTCAGAGCAGAAGGCCTCAGGTATTTATTTCTTCGCGCATAATTCCTATTTGGTCAACCTGGCCAGCCAGGATGCGCAGATGTTCGCGACTTCCATCAAAGCGATGACCGCCGAATTGGAGCGGGCCGAGGCTCTCGGACTTCCGTTTATCGTCATGCATCCGGGCAGCCACGGTGGGGCGGGTGAAGAAGCAGGCTTGCAACGGATTGCAAAGGGCCTCGATGAAATCGTAAAAGGGACTGCAGGTTTTCGTTGTCGCATGGCGCTGGAGATCACCGCTGGGCAGGGGAACGCGTTGGGTTACCGCCTTGAACACTTGGCTTGGCTGTTGGAAAATGTGTCCGATGAAAAGCGGTTCGGCACATGTCTGGATACCGCACACTTATACGCTGCCGGTTACAACGTAAAGACCCGCGAAGGCTACGACGAAACGATGGATCAGGTGGATAAATTATTTGGAAGCCGCCGCGTTCTCGGCCTGCATTTAAACGATTCGAAAGTCCCGCTAGGCAAACGTGTGGATCGCCATGAGCATCTGGGTCTTGGTGAAATCGGGATTGATTGCTTCAAGTGGATCGTGCAGGACGCACGGTGGGCATCGACGCCAAAAGTGCTCGAGACGCCGAAAAGCGAAGACATGCACGAGGATGTCGAAAACCTGACAAAGCTGGCATCCTACTTGCGTTAAGTCTAGTTGCGGCGGAGACAACAACGCTGTAAACTGAGCCATGGAAAAACCGAAAATTATCGCTTATTTGAAACCGCACTGCGGTTGGAGTCAGGGTGTCCGCGCCGTGTTGCGCAAATACGATCTGCCTTTTGAAGATCGCGACATCTGGAACGATCCCCGTCAGCGGATGGAGATGATCCAAAAAAGCGGACAGGAACTTTCCCCCTGCGTCGAGGTCGGTGACAAAATGCTCCCCGACATTAGCGGCGAGGAACTGGAAGCGTGGCTGATCAAAAATAATGTCACAGCCAAGGACCATGCGCCGGTTGATGTTCCGATCAACGCGCCGTGCGCCGATCATGGCGAGGTAACTTCAACCCCGATTACGTTGAAGAGATAAGGACGATTATGATGACGGCATCCCAGCAACAGGCTTTAGTCTCGCTTCTGCAGGATGGCGATGCCGTCACCGTCGACCTTGTCAAAGGAAAGCTCATCGAGGGTGGCCACGCGCGCCTCCCGGAATATATCGAGCTTCTCCAGGTTGCCGAAGGTCCGGCACAGGAAAACCTGAACGATGTCATCCGGCAGATTGAGGCCTCGAAGACATTGGGAGATATTTCCCGCGGTCTCGCGAAACTAAGGACTCTGGGGCAGTTGGAGGAGCTTTGCTGGGAGTTTGCCCGGACCGAGCAACCCGGCTTCAAGGGAGGTCCCTACGAGCGTCAGCTCGATCAATGGGCCGCAGGAGCAGGAAAGTTGATCCTTTCCGGGGCCACGACTCGCGAGAAGATTGGCTGTCTGGTTCGCTATCTGCACCGGGAGCAGGGGTTGGCGGGCGCCAGCAATGATTATTATCATCCCCGCAACGCCTACCTGCCTTGGGTGATGGAGTTCCGCAATGGTTTGCCGATCACACTCACCTTGATTTACATGTTGGTGGGCTTGCGCCTGAATATTCCGGTCGAGGGCATCGCGGCACCCGGTCACTTTCTCGCGCGCCTCAATGGTATTCTTTTCGATCCCTACCACGGGGGCCGCATCATTTCAGATGCAGAATGGGAAATGATTGCTTCGGAGGTTCCGCAAAACCAGAGGTCGCTTCTGGTCAAAGCCTGCACTCCGCAACAGATGATGCATCGCCTCTTGATCAATTTGCGCAACTGCTATGTGAAGCGCAACGATAGTGAACACCGTCTGATGGTGGATCACTATCTGGCTGTTCTGCAGCGTTAAGGCTCGCGGCTAGAACGAGCCGCTGATACCGACTTCGCCGTAGGGGGCGCCACTGCCAATGTCGTTGTGGAAACTGGTGTAATGGGTGTCGAAGCCGATTTCGCCGGAGTGCATTTCGAACTCGCGATAGGGAATATAGCCGCCGGAAACGTCGAGGCTCATGTTGGGCGTAAACTTCCAGGTCACGCCGGCACCCACGCGAACTTCGGCGAAGTCCACCACGTTGTTATTGAGCTGGCTGTTGCCCGAATTGGGACCATGGCCGTGGTCTGATCCGAAGGTGTTGTTAAGCTGATAAGTTCCGCCGATGATCTCGGCGCCGGTATAAAGGGTCAGGCTGTTGTTGAGCAGGTACTGGAGCTGGGGTTTCGGGGGAATCGCGGAAAGCACCCACTGATCGGCAAACTGCCAGCGAAAGCCGGGCAGACCGATCACGGGGAGATTCGATTTCAGGTCAACCTGAAGGCCGAGAATGATCTGAAAATCCTTGCTGTAAAGATAGGTGCCACCGATTTGCACGGGCATGTCAAAATCATTCCAGGTAAAACCGGTCCCGTCGTTGAAAATGCCGGGATGCCCCTCAACACGCATGATGATCTTATCGCTCAGAGTGAAGTCGACGCCGATAATGGCATTTTCCGACTGAAGCGTATTGGGCAGTGGAGCGTTGGGAAAGAGGCCAAAGGAATTGCGCTCCCAGTCCACACCGAGGCGGAGAAGAATTCCATCCTTGATTTGGGGAGAAACGACGTAATTAGCATGGGTGTGAATGTCTGTGACGCTCCCAAGCGTGGCGTTGCCCTGCTTCGTGCTCACATCGCCCGCATAGCTTCCAACCAGTGAAAACTCCTGCGAGACAGGAACGTTGTCCGCTGGAGGTGGGGCTACGACTGGCGTAATGGAATCCTTCGCATCCGTGGTGTCTGCCTGGATGCAGGTGGCGGTCAGCAAGCCCAGTCCTGCGATCAGGAGGGCAGTCGTAAAGTTCTGTTTCATAAATTCTCCGCGCTCAATAAAAGGCAGAATAGGGCAAATGACAAACTAAAGTTTGGGTGACGAATAATTAAGGGGCTATTTAAACTCGGACTTGAAGGCATCAATATTCTGTTTCACATCCTGTAGCATGATCATCCCGGAAGCCAGTCGCTCCGTGCCGTGAAGGTAGGCGATGCTCGGTGCGGAGACCAAATCGTCGCGCCAGACAAGCGTCTCCGCTTTCCCGTTGACGGTGACCGGCCACATTTGCTCCAGCTCGATGGTAGCGTAAACCCCGGAGTTGACGTAAAAATCGATGTCGGCCGACTGGATGGAAGTTCCACTGGCGGCCTGGTACATTGCGCCGTCAACCAGCGTCGCTTCTCCCTGGATGTCGAAGCTTTGGTAATAAAGGTTGCCGGGCAGCCCCTTTGCGGATGAGGTACCGGCCCTGATGGGGGTCTGATTGAAGAGACGCTGGAACTCGATATAGACGTTAGGGTCGGAGTGAATCAGGCTTCTGATGTCGCTTGCAGGCTGGACAGTGCCGCTGCTTGAGACGTAAGAATCGGAAGCAAGGCGTCCACTGAGGAAGCTGGCGAAGCGTCCGGCCAAAATCTGACTCCACACGTCGATGAAATGCGTCTTGGCGTCCTGACCCTGTGCGGCGGGTGTCGCGAGCAATTGCGCCTCTTCCTTGCTGACTTGCAAGGAGGGATTATTGGCATCGAATTTGGCTGTCGCATCAAACAGGTATTTGATGGAGCTGTTATCCGGAAGAGCGCTCAGATTGGAGAAATCAGCCGGTTTGGGGTTGGCAGATATACTCTGATGGAACCAGACCTTTAATTCGGGATGGCTGGCTGGATTCCAGCGAACCAACTTGGCCGCGACTTCCGCGGGAGTGGCTTCGACCATGTAAAGCGATTGCGTGATGATGCCGCGCTGGAAAAAGACCAAGCCGCCTCGCACCTGGAGGACGGTGCCTCCGGCCAGGGCGTTGAGATCGAAGTTAGGGAAGTTAGAGAAAGCCAGGTCGCTGGTGGTATCGGCCTGGAGTGGCGCTGTAAAAAGAAAACAGAGGCCAAGGACCGGAAGAATCGATTTATGGAGGAGGTTCATGAGAAATTAAAAGGGTCAGGCTTTGAAACGGCGGTGCAGTTCGTCACAGGTAAGACGGATGGCATCTTCTTTCAGGTCGTTTATTTTTTGAGCGAGGTCGTAATCCTTCTCTGTCACGGTGCTGCCGGCAGAATGGGTGGAAAGACTGAGATTGAGCGTTCGATAGCGAATGTCGATGTCCGGATGATGATTGGCGATTTCGGCCAGTCGACCAATTTCCACGACGAGAGCCAGTGCTTCGACAAAGTCGGCGCGCTGAATCGTGCGAGTCAGCGAGTTGTCCGTCTGGGTCCAACCTTCGGGCACGGCTTGGGGCATAGGCGAATGCTAGGGCGTACCCTTCATAGGGCAAGGCTGCGTTATAGGGACGTCGATAGGCGAGTCTGCCTCGCGTGTGTTTCTCCGAAAAACTTTCAATTTAAAAATGCTGTCATCCTTGCGGATACGAGCCCGGGCATGTTGTTTAATCCAAAATGATTAGCTGTGGGTGATGACGAGATTGCCGATGCCTGCTGTGAAGGTGGCGCCCTTATTTCCGCCAAGAGCGGTGCCGTCCCGGATCGTGAATCCAAGAAAGCTGCTAAATTTTGCGTCGTCATGCTCAGCCTCGGCCATGGGCACATCGTCAAGAAAAGCCTGGAAGGTATGTTGGTTCAAATCCAAGACAGCTTTCACATGCGCGATTTTCCCGGCGGAGAAAGCGGCAGGCGCGGAACCTTTTTTCAAGCCGGCGCCTCCAAGCGTCAACTCGTTCGCTCCCGAATTGGCGATCACGAGAATGTAGGTCGATCCTCCATCACCATTGATAAAAGGCATCGCCATCAAGACTTCGACTGGGTTCGCCGCAGAAGGGATGATTTTATCGAAAACAACATCCAGGTTCACCGTGATGATTCCTGTCGTAAAAGGGGAAGTCGCTTTTAGCGTCAGCGCGGGCGCGTAATGGGTGCCGCTTTCCTTGTCGAAAAGCAACGCGGGAGCAAGCTGTCCCACGGCTGCTGCTCCCACGAGCGTATTTTGAGCATCCGTGGTCACCTTTTGTGGACCGGAACAGGGCGCCGCATAGGGAACCTCTGCGAGGGCTTGACCCGGCTTGAGATCCTTAAACGTAAGATTCCACAGGACGTCTTCCGCGCGTGCGAAAGGAGTCGTGAAATTAAAGAACAATAGAGCGGCGAGACAGGTGAGGAATGTTTGGGTTTTCATAGGTGAAAATAAAATAGCGATTGCCTCTATTGGGTTATAAGCAATAGTTCAGAAAGACATATAAATTAACGCGGTCGGGTACTTCGCTTTTGCGATGGTGCTTTGAAGCAAGATTATAGATAGCCTGCCAAGCGAGTCGCGACAAGCGCAATTTATGGTCTTTTAGGCCTAATCCTAAGAAGTTCAGCTCTTGATTAAAAAACAGTTGCACTTAATGACCGTTTTGGATACTCTGCTTCGAAGTAGATGTTGCCTTCTGGTGGCTCCTAAACTATAAACAAGTGGAATCCGATAGAAACTAGTCCGTTCCCGGTACAGCAAAAATCTATGAAAACATTATTTATCCTCGGCGCCGCCTTCATTGCATTGCTTGCCGCCCAGTCCGCGCAAGCGCAATCGACATGGCTTCCGACTACTGGAAATAATTCCTGGTCGGTTTCTGGTAACTGGTCGGGGGGAGTTCCAAACAGCGCGGGCGCCGTTGCCAATATCACCGCCCTCAACACCGCTACCGAAGGTATTAGTGTAATTGCGGATACCGTGGGAATTATCAACCTCGGTGCAGCCAGCAACGCTCATGCGTACAATATTACGGGGGGCACGCTGACGTTCGATAACAGTGGAAGCGGTGCGCAGATCAATGAATTGTCCACCGCCAACACCGATAGCATTGGCTCCGCTATCAGCATGGCGGACACGAATACCACGACGGCTTTGACGATCAGCAACGCCTCAGCCCATACCTTCACCCTTACGGGCGGAATCACGAGCACGATCTCGGGGGGGAATTTGGTTATTGATGCGAACGGCGCCGGAGCAATCACCTTATCGACCAATGCCATTAACAATCAGGGCACGATTACCAATGGCGGTATTGGTGCCGGGACGGTGACGATCGGCTCTGTCGGTGGCGCGGGCGTGGGCTCTAATGTCACAGCCATTACGGAGAGCGGCTCGACTTCGGCCCTGACCATTATTGGCACTCTCACCACTGCAACTAGCGGAACTACCACTCTGAACAGCACTGCGACTGGCACGGCGCAGTTTCAAGTTAACGGCGGTATCACCGGTTCGGGTAATCTTGTTCTTAATAACACCGGATCGGAGTCCAGCGCAACCGGCGCTATCCTGATCCAGACGGTCGCCGTCACTACCACGGGTACGATTACCAATCAGGGCAGCGGTACTGGTGTTGAAATCAGTTCAGCCATCACTGCTGCTTCGGGGGTGGTTCAAAATGGTGCTTCAACACTCGATCTCGCGGGCGCTAATACCTACGCGGGCACCACGACCCTGCAATCGGGCACAATTTTCGTTAACAGCACAACGGCTTTTGGCACGGGAACTCTGCTCATCAACGGGGGAACGCTCGATTCTTCCACTAGCGGCGTCACCATGACCAATAACAATGCTCAAATCTGGAATTCCAATTTCGCTTGGGCGGGTACCAAATTTCTGACCTTCGGCACCGGGACTATCACTTTGGGTGGCAACGTCACCCTCACTGCGGCCTCGCGTGCCTCTACGCTCACAGAAAACGGTGCTATCTCTGGCACGGGGAGTCTTACGCTCGTTAGTAACATATCGGGCACGGTTGTTGTTTTCGCCTTTAACGGTGCGGTCGATAATAATGGCGCGATCACGAACTCGGGCAGCGGCGACGGGACCGTTATTAGCGGTAACATTGGTTCCAATGTCGGGCTAATCACTCAAAGCGGTGCGGCTTCATTCCTGACTCTGAGCGGTACGAACACCAACATCAATGGCGTGGCCCTGGCAGCGGGTACACTGAAGCTCGGAAGTACCACGGCGCTCGGCGCCACGGCCAGTACGTTGACTATTACGGGTGGGACTTTGGACAACAGCTCGGGTGGGACGCTCACTTTTGCCAATAATAATGCGCAGAACTGGAATGGCAGCTTTACCTTTGCTGGTACGAATAGTCTCGATCTCGGCACGGGCGCCGTGACCTTGGGCGGCACCGCCACCCCGACCGTGACAGTCACCGCAAACACGCTGACAGAGGATGGTGTGATTGGCGGGGCCTTTGGCATCACCAAGACAGGCACAGGTACGCTGGTTCTAACCGGCTTGAATACCTATACCGGGGTGACGACGGTCACCCAAGGTATACTTTCCATCAACAGCATCGGGAATGTTGGCGGCGGCGCCAGTGCTTTGGGTGCGCCCACCACGGCCCCCAACGGCACCATCGCCCTTGGCGGCGGTACCTTGCAGTACACCGGCAGCAGTTCCGGTAGCAGCAATCGCGTCGTGAATCTGACCAACGCGAGTACGCTCGACGCTTCCGGGGCGGCCACCTTTGCCCTCAGCGGTGGCATCACGGGAAATAAAAATCTCACTTTGCAGGGCTCGGGCCTCGGCACGGAGAGCGGCAACATCGCGGCTACGACAGCGAACTTAACCAAATCCGGCGCGGGTACCTGGATCCTCTCCGGCACGAATAGCTATACGACAGGCATAACTACGGTGTCGCAAGGCACGCTCGAATTCGCCAACGCGGGAGCTCTTTATGCGAGCACAACGGGAAGCTGGACGGCTGCCCATCTCATTACGCAAACCGGCGCAACACTGGCCTTGGGCGTTGGCGGAAGTGGCTTCTCCGCCGCACAGGTCGATACGTTGAATACCAACCTCATTACCAATGCGACCGCGACTTCCGGTTTCGAAAACGGTTCTTCCATCGGTTTCGATACCACGGGCGGCAACTTTACCTACAACACGACGATCGCCAATGCTTTCGGCGGCGCCAATACCCTGGGCGTGACCAAGCTCGGCACCAACGCCCTGACTCTCACTGGCAGTAACACCTACAGCGGCGGAACGTTGATTTCGTCCGGCGCATTGCTGGCCAACAATACCAGCGGCTCAGCAACGGGTTCCGGGACCTTGACCTTGGTTAACGGAGCGACCCTGGGCGGCACAGGCGCGGTCAACAGCACGACCAACCTGATTAACGGGAATGTCTTGGTCGGTCAGGCCACCATAACGGGTACGAGTACAACGACCAGCCTGACGCTGACCTCCACGGGCACCACGACGTTCAGCGGCGCGAACCTGACCTTCAACCTGAATGCGGCGAACACCAATAGTAGTGTGCTCAATGTGGGTGGTTCCAGTGTTTTGTTTAGCGGAGCCGCCACGACTTTGACGTTGAACCTGCTCAACACCGGCACCAACAACATCGCGGACGGGACCGATTACATCCTCTTCTCCGGGTTGTCATCAAGCCAGTACGCCGGAATTACCGTCGCATCGGGCACCAACATCATTTCAGGTTTGACCCTGACGTTGACTGGTACGGCCAGCAACGGTGAGGCGAATTCAATCTACTATGCCGGCTCGTTCCTGTTCATGAACGGAGGCGACATTGAAGTGCAGGTAGTGCCGGAACCGGGCACATGGGCCCTCATGCTCAGCGGCTTTGTTCTTCTGGTCGTTTACCAACGCGCCAGACGGTCGAAGGATGTTTAACTCCAAACTGGCCGAGCTTAAAAGGGAGGTTCAACGAAATAACCTCGCCTCCTTGAAATAAAAGGGCAACATTTTCTCAAACTCGGGACTTTCGACGAATGTCATCCTTCCATGGTATCGACGCAAGACATCAAATTAACCTTGGCCGCGACCGGGCTTAAGCAGCCTCTTCACGTCAAAGTCCGGCAAATACTGCGGGACCAGATTCTCAACGACTTTAAGCACGGTCAGCGTTTTTATACGGAACGCGAGCTCATGCAAAAGTTGGCTGTTTCCCAGGCGACCGTCCGACGCGCGGTGCAGGATCTGGTGGGCGAAGGATACTTGCTGACAGATCCGCGCAAGGGCTTTTTTGTGCAACGACATCAAGAGGTGCGTTATGTCGGATTGGTCACCCCCGTCCGGAAGGACCATTTGGAGACAGAGTATATTGAGATTTGCCGCCGGCATAACTACGTCCTGAATGTCCATGCTTTCCACGAGAGCGAGACGGCTGACGACATCATGCGCCTGATCAAGTGCAAACCAAGTGAAGAGCGCATTATCATGACCGGACTCACGGTCGAGTTGACCCTGGAACTGGGCAGCCGGATGCAGTCCGCAGGTTATCAGCACATCGTGGTCGGGGCAAAACTGGCAGGCTTTACCGGAGGATCCTTATCGCTGGATCACGAGGGCGAGGTTGATCAAATATTGGACTATTTGACCGGGCTGGGGCATGAGCGCATTTGCTTTATAGTCAATGAGCCCAGGAATTTGATGATCACAAGTCTGCGCGCTGAGACAGTTAAGGAAAAACTCAGGCAAAGAAACTTGAGCAAGTCGCAGCTGATTTATTGCGATACCCGCAACTGGGGGAATTCGTTTGAGGCCGCGTACAAAAAGGCCCACGAAGTTATGCAGATGAAACCTGCCCCAACGGCGATTGTGCCCCTTTCGGGTATCGGTGCATGGGCGGTATTGCGCTATGCCATCGAGCATGACATTAAAATTCCGCAGCAACTTTCGGTCATCTGTTTTGATCCCATGGTTAACACCGATATTTTGCCCATACCCTTGACTGAGTTGATGTTTTTAAAGGAAGAAATGAGCGAAAGAGCCATCAAGCTGCTTTGGTCGGACGAAGCTTCGTCAGCCAACGAGTTATTTACTCCGCAGTTATTAGTCCGCGAAAGCACCGCTGCTCCTTCATCCAAGTAAGGACCTTCACTAGGATTTCGTCGTATTATACAATGAAATCGTTGACCGATGGCCTGTTTGGGAATCGAGAAGATTGATCTTTTCAGGATTGCTGATGTCAATTTCAGCAGAGAATCCGGGGTGATGGATGGAAATACGGTCGCCTGCTCGCTGAGTGGACGACATGGAAGCCACGTCTGCAGTTTCGACCGTTACCAGCAGCGCCGTCAGCGAACACTCATTCCAAGCGTAACAAATTTCCCGCGTGGTAAAACGGTCGCCAGCTTGAGTCGGATGGTCCGTCTCTTTTATTTGCGCCGGATTCAGGCCGAGAAGCGGATTGATCCGAAGATAGGAGCCTTTTTCAAGGGGCAGGGGAGTCGCATCATCGATTAGGATAGGCGCATCGTTGGGGACATGAAAGCGGGTCACTTGGGGAATGGAAATATTCGAACGATCCAAAATGAGAAAAGCAAATGGAGCCAACTGCACGATGCAACGCCAATGCAGAATGGGACAACGAAGAGGTACATACTGCTGAACACTGGTTTCAGCCATATAGATGGGAGTAAACGCCACAGCATAAGGGAAGGGGCCGTCGCCTTGATGACTGGCGATCCATCCGCGATTGAATTGCCACAAATAATTCAGAGGATCCAGGTCGCGGGGAGCCCATCGGCTATGGCCATCCGAGCGGAACTTCCTAAGCGTAGTCACTTGTGGGTAACTAAAGGCCGAGTCAACTATCCACGAGCGGCCGGCATAGATGAATTGCAAGCTGCCTTCGTCATTATGGTGATGAGCCCAGGCATTGCCGCATCGCAAAACCATGAGAGATTCACCCCGATCATCCTTGGTGCGAAAAAAATATCCAAGTCCCTGGACATATTCATTCTGCCACGGCACGGATTTTGACTCGATGCCCAGGGGCTGGTCTCCTCCCATCTCCAAATGGGCCCAACCAAGTTGTGAAGCTAAATCCGGATTCGATGCCGAGATGTGGTGGGCGAGACGGCGATAAAGCGGGCGATAAAGATTATTGAGATCAACCCCGTGATCTCCCAGCGCAACAACGTGTCTTTTCCCGCCAAAATAGTCGTCTTTGGGAGTCAGCATCTTGAGCAAAGATGCGACCAGATGCTGAAAGGCGGGCTCGGCAAAACCATCATCCACACCGTCATCACGGCGTCGTTCCAAAGTGGGAATGATCGTCTGAAGAACGTGGTGAAAATAGGTGTGACTCTCCTCCCATGCCCCGCTTTGGGGATAGACGTGATAATCAAGCTGACGACGCCACATTTGGGTGAAACGTTCCCGCCATTCGGCTGCGTTCGGGTGCAAATGAAACACCTGCGCTGCCACTCCAGGCATGTTGAAAATATCCGTGAAAAAATTTTGGTTCGCCATGCCGGCAATCGTCGGTTCAAGTCGCTTGCTTGGATCTCCGAGGTTCATGGAGGCCGCTCCTGGATAATAGTGATCGGATGAAAACAGGTGACACAGGAAGACAAACCACGCACGGCTTTGGCTGCATTGTTCTGGAGTAAAATGACCCCGAGTTGCCAGCCACTCCCACTCGACCAGATCGTGTGCCAGTCGGCGACTTACGACCGCATTGGTGTAAGCGGAACCAGATCCTTCCCAGAAACCAAAAATCCGGGCCGCGAGGAATTCCAACATTTGTGTCACTCGTTGCGGAATGGAAATAGACTGCTCTTGCGAGGAGTTGGAGTGATCCGTGTTGTCCCAGGGAGGGCTGGCATCGGTTATCCTCACCGGTGCTTTTTCCTGGGGCCATGACCAACAAAGCGTCAACTGGTCTGCCAGTGGAAACATGCCGTGCTGCGTGTGAATTCGGCGTAAGAGACTTTGTTGTTGCCGATAAAGCGGACGATTGGGCTTGGTTTCAAAATGGCCAAGCGAAGGTGCCGCATCCCATTCGGCAGATCGGAGGGAAGGACTGGAAGTAAGGACAAGCGCAAAAAGGCGCCTGCCGTGATGAAGCCAGCCCTCAAGAGAGAAATGAGGCTCGCACCCATTCACCGGTCGCGCGACGATCTTTTCTGGAGATGATGCGGCATCGGCCTTGATCTCGGGTGGAAGTCGACGGCTCGTGGGATCTCCCGGAAACCAGCGACGGGCCCAAGCCTCGAGAAAATTATGGGAGTTGCCATCCCAATCGCCGCCTTTAAGAGCGACACAGCCAATGACATCATCGCTTTGTGAAAAGGTCAGGGCATAGCCGTCCGAAAAATCATGGAGCTGCGAATATTGGTTCCAGCAAGCCAACCGGGCGAGGCGACGGTCAAAAAAATAGTGCAGTGATTGCGTGGTGAAACCTGCGGTCGAGTCGAGTAGATGAATTTGCTCCGGCAAATCCTCCCCGAAGAAATCCCAAACGATTTGATCTCCCGAATCGCAGTCGAAGACTTCATCAAAGACAATGTAATCAGCTCCAGCGTCAAAGGTGAGACGCGCGACATAAGAATGCGTGGGACCGATCCTGGCCTGAAAAAGCGTCGTGACGCGTAGAGGGCCGGATTCCAGTACTGTACTCGAGACATACTGAACGGGGTGACGTGTGTCGAAAAAGGAGCTTCCACGCCAGGGGCCATTCCCAAGCCGAAGCCGACGAATGGGGGTTGGGGCATGAAAAGAAGGCAAAGTATTTTCCGCTTTCCACTCGCCCAGAAATGAATCGGCTGACCACTTCCCGTTTGAGATTGTGCCTTGGTTGTCGCTAAGGGAGAGAGTGGTCGCGTGGATAACGTCGGACGAATGATTCTGTGCGACGAGCCGAAGTTCCTCTCCTGCGCGCAGTTCGAGTTGAATAAAAGCCTGCTCGGGATTTTGCAGGGAACGTTGGGCAGGAAATTCAACGCCCGTCTTGAGATCGCGGAAGCTGAAGACTTTGACATCTTGAGGAACGTCCGCGGGACAGGCGACGGTCAGGATTTGCCGTGCGTGGTTAAGTCCGCATGATTCTTGGATAACCAGCAGACCGGTATCCGGATCAGTCCCTAGAGTGGGCCTTGAGGGAAAGTAAGCATTGGCCATCTAACGAAAATCGGTTGGATAGTAGATATGCCGAGATTTTAATTTGGAAGGCCCGACCAAGACCGCTTCATTTGTTGAAGCTTTTGGGCGCAAATCGTGGGCAACTGCAAGGGTGCATCCGGAGTTCCATAAGTATAGGTAATGTGTACTGATTCCGAATCAAAAAAGAGAGGTAAAAGAGTCGATTTGTCAATCCACGCCGTTTCGGTTCCCTTTTTATAAACATAATATGTTTTGTCGTTGAGGGCTTGCTCGCCCTGAAAAGAACTGGCACCAAGCCATTCTAATTCCTTAAACTCGGCAGGGTCGACATAGTAAGACAACATTTGTGATGCCACTAAAACGGTCCCTGGGTTTGCCGACTGAAGGATGAATCGAAGAGCGCCTGATCTCCATATCTCACAACTCGTGCCATCGACAAAGACTTGCTTGTCTTTTCGTAAAGCACCCGTCTGAACCGAGTCAAATTCGGCTAAATCCGGAGGGCCGGAAGGAGGAGGGGGAGTCGCTGTTTGTGAATCTGCCGAATTGGACGCTGGCGGCTTCGATTTATACGCGAGTTTCTCAACAAAAGTAAAATCACCTTTCAAAGTTCCCACATAGGGTCGCGGAGGCGGAGAGGTCGTGGGCGAGTTAGTATCCTGGGAGCGTCCCGGCAGGCAGCAGCAAAAAGAAATCAAACACGAGAGAATGAAGAATAAAGATCGAGTAAATTTCGTTGGCATAAGTAAGGAGAGGTATTGCTTTCTTGAGATTAAACTCCCTTCGATAGTGAAATTTATTCCCACACGGGTTCGAGTTGTTGGTCCACGATTTCGCCGGTGAAGCGGTCAATGGCCACATGCAGCCAATAATGTTTTTCTCCCTCAACGGTGAAATTATTCAAGCTCGTCGCCGTGGAGGTGAGTTTGCCTGACTGCGCAACTACATCGATCATCAGGCTCCAAGTGCGGGTGTCAGAACTATCCGCCAAGGCTCGGATTAGGGCTTCCCGTTGTCCTTTTAGGCCTGGATTGGCAGAGCTGACAGTGATGTCTTGAGGAAAAAGCGAAGGCAGATCACCAATATTAATCAATGGGCCGTTGGCTTTTACATAGGTGACAATACTGGATGCCAATGTCGCGGCGTCGGCAACTGAAATGCTGGTGTTAATTGTAGTGGGATCTGTCAGCAAATAATCGCGTAAACCTGCGGAAAGAAGAGTCTGCAAAGGGGGGGATACTGTGCTATTAGCGGAAGCGCTGTTCAGGGCGGCACTATTGATATTCATTTTCCCGGCAATCATATCCGGAGGAGGCAGATTCTTTGAGGTGGTGTCCGGACGGGCACCAATATAGAAGACGTCTAATAAACCGGAATCGGCGCTATTGGCCGAAATCATATTGAGGGACTTCCAGGCATCATCTCGAAAAATATAGCCGAGTTCCGCCACGCTTCGGAAAGGGCGATCCAAATGAATAGGTCGTTCCGCTTGAGCACCGGTCGCCAAAGGGGATGCACCGGCCCAGCCAGCCGCGTCTCCGACCCTTCGAATGAAATCCCGGTCAAGGTAGAAAGAGGGATCGGTGCCTAGATTATTTGCCCAGGTATTAGGCGAATCCTTGTTAGATTTACCAATCGTAGATTTGGGAAAATGCCCGTAAGGAGGATTTCCGGCGTCGGCGCCCGGATTAATCTGGGTACTCGATCCAAGGTTTACCCCCAATTGTTGCCCTGCTGTTGCCGGAGTATGAATGACCTGCATGTTGAGGCGGGGCGTGCGAGGATCTAAGAAATTGTTCACCCAATATTCCTGATTTGCCTGCAAGGGGCCGGGGCCCGTAATCAACCCAGTGACGGAAAGGGCGGAGGGGTTTTGATATCCGCTTGGATTGGTTGTCGCGTTATAATTATTTGGAGGTACAGCCGTCCAACTGTTCCAAGCCGGATCATTAGGTTCCATGAAGGCATCCCCACTCCCGGATTCTCGGCTAGGGACCGCACCGCGAAAAACCTGGTAGGTGTGCCAGTGGGAGGGGCCAGGGGATGCCGGATCTTCGTACTGCAACTCGATGATGAAGGGATTAATCGTAGCTAGCCCGGGGAGATCGGTTCCAAGTGCCGGAATGCCTAGTTGGCTCGTTGCCCAATTCGAATAACCGGGTAAACTGGCGCATAAGGGGACTTTGTATGGATTATCGGGGCTTTTTGACCAACCCATGTAGATGCCGGCACGCTGCCAGCCACGAGAGCTCGAGATTATACCGAAAGTATCGTTCATATTCGAAGTCGATTGGTTATCGTTATCCTTTGTGAATGAACGGGTGGGATCAGGATCAATAGCCGTCGGCTCAGAAAAGTGATTCGCGTAATTATTAAGGTTGATGCCGATCCAGGCGGGACCATCGACGCTGGTTGGGGTGGCATGGGTTATCGTGGGAGTGACAGAGCCGGAAGTGATCTCTGGCTCAAAGATGCGACCCTTATACGCGCCTGTGGATGAGTAAGCGTTGAGATGATTGTTATTGGGATATTCCTCTCCACTGGTGATGGCGATGCGTATCTTGGTTGGTCCGGTCGATGGAGGAAGTGTGGCGTTCTGGTGGGGATTCCATAGGGAGAACGTGAGCCAATGTTGAAGGTATTGCTGGTTTGGATCATTAAACGTCGCATCTGGCGGCGAACTGATAGTTCCAGGAGCCGGGCGCAACACAGTGTCCCCGATGGCATTCATGTAAGGCAAATTTTCGACACCATACATATGCTCACCATTCAGTATGATATCGGTTGGGAAGTTATCGGTATCGTATTGGTCGATGATATTGGCTCCAATTTGGATGACCTGATATTTTTCCAGCGCATAGACAAGCGAGAGATGAGTAGAACTCGAATCGATATCTCCACGAGCTAAGGGTGCTTCATACGGAAAACTAGCGGCAACGCCCTCGCAGACTCGGTAGAACTCACCTCCGCTGCCGCTGGAGGTATTGTCAGCTGCATGGGTTGGATCTCCAGAGGCCAATCCCATGCTGCCTTGTAGGATAACAGCTTGAAGGAGCTCAAAGAAATCGGGTTCGCGACCTGTGACGGTGCCTGATGCGTTGATGGCATTGGCGACCTGATCCAAGGTCATGATTTGCTTGGCATCCGTAAACAGAGAGCCGTTGGCGGCAGGAGTGGGAGGCAGGAGAGAGGTGTGATTATAGGTCCAGCATGAAAATGCCCCCGTTGACGAGTAGTTCGGGACCAGGCCGAAATAATTGTAAATGGCTTTTTGACTGGCAGTGTCCGTGGACAGCACACCCGCATAGGTAATCAAGGCGAGCTTGTTTAAATCAAAACGATTCTTGACCAAGGGTTCGCCTACGACAGCTGTTTCACCGCTGAGACGAGAAAAGGAGGTTGTTGCCCGGACGTTTGGTAAAAAGCGGTTATAGACGAGTTGGGTGGGAATACTTGCGACGTTGGTTGAATTTTGATTGTCGTGGTATGCGTAGGAAAGCGTCGCTGCAGCAGCAACAGGATTGTTGATGGGATCGATCGTCACGTTTGTTCCGCTCCAATAGGTCGGCGAAGCCGGGTCATTGGCGTTGTGTTCCGGGCCCCAACTGGGCGCGTTTTTTTCTCTGGAAAATGTGGTCAGATAAGGAAGGACGTTCTCGCTCACCCCGAGTTCCGTGGTCCAGTAATTGATCAAGTCCTGCCGACTGACAAACGCCTGATCCCCCGGGGCGGCCTGAAGAAAGCCGGTTGAGGGGGCGTTGGTTAACGAAGGATAGTTCGTGCCCAGATAGCCGACGTAATTGGCGGTCGAGTTCCACGTGCTGGCGTTGCGCCAGGTAACGAATTGATCGACTTGCGTTGGGGTCAAGCCCAGTTGCGTAAGGTCGGCAAAGCCCTGATTTCCCTTGCGGCCCACATCGGTGGGATCGCCACTGAAGGTGGTGGGCGAATATCCCGCCGCCGCGACATCGAGCAGCCCGCCCTCGTCATAGACGGTGTACGCGTATCGTCCCACCACGTAATTGGAATTGGTTGAGGCGGAGTTCGCCAGGACTGACATGGCGATTGCCGGAGTGGCATTCGTCAAGGGGCCTTGTCGAGTCATGTAAACCCATTGGGGTAGAGCGGCCACGGGTAAAGTGGTGTTGGTACCAAAGTCTGGTTTTGTCCAAAGGCTGTTCGCGATGAAGTGTCCGTTGAATGATGGTTGAGTCGTGGGAATCGATGTGCCCGAGCTGGGATCAATAGAGGCTCGGCTCGGGCCTTGGGTGGAATTGTAAGCGGTGGTTGCAGGCCAGAGGGGAGTGGTGCCTGAACTCCACTTGACCAGATTGGGAGGAAAAGAACCTGTGGTCAGGGAACCACTTGTCGTCATCCGGTAAGGCAACATGGTGCTATTGGTTGTGGGCTGGTAAATGGGCACGCTTGACCCCGTAGGATCGGGTAGCTGTGTCGATCCGTTTTGAATTTCCGCGATGAAATCGCCTTTGACATAATCAAGCGCACTCAGGGCAAGGATGTTGGCCCGTGCCTGCCCGGCGCTGGAATACGAGATGTTCCGGTTGACCATGGCCATGTTGAAGTAGGCCAGGACGATAATACTGACAAGAGCAACCGCGAAAAGTACTACAATCAAGGCAACGCCATCAGCGCCGTTTTTACGCTTGGTGTTAATGGAAAATAGGGAGGGAGGTAACATGACTCTCATCACGGGGCGGGGAAATAAACCGGAGGGGAGCATCCCTTTAGCCTTGTGATAATAAATCTGCATACTGCGCCGCTTGATTCGAACAGTTAATTATTATCACGTTTATCGCCGCGTTGGAAATTCGATGGGTGGCTTGCGCCTTCGGGAGTCGCTGAATGAAAGTAAAGTAGCTATTGCTTCGAAGCACTGTATAGGATGAAATTTATTTTGTAAAGGCATAGTTTTCAGAGCTGCATACGGTCATAATGCAGTGGGATAAGGAGAGTTAAAGCGTGACAAGTTTAAGAAATAAAGCATACTGCTTGGAATCAGATGAACGCTTCACCGGTCAATCGCCCACTGGCACTGGCTATAGTCGGCTTGTCCTTTGGAAAGTACGTTCTCGGGTGCTTGCAATCTTCACCTGCATCAAATCTTTTTAAATTGGTTGCTGTTGGCGATTTGAGGGAAAAATTGGCCGAAGAAACCGCAGATGAATATGGCGTAAAGGCCTATTCGTCGATTCAAGAGGTGCTGGAGGATGACTCCATACAAGTTGTCGGGCTTTATACGCAACCGTATGGAAGGGCAAAATTATTGCGGGAGATCATTCGGTCGGGCAAGGATGTCATGACCACCAAGCCTTTCGAATTGGATTCAGAAGAAGCCGAGGATGTCCTGCGTGAAGCTCAAAGCTTGGGCCGGGTCGTGCATTTAAATTCTCCCAGCCCTGAGTCGACTCTGGATCTCTTACAAATTCAGACATGGGTTGATGAATTTGACTTGGGGCGCCTGGTCTCTGCGCGCGGAGAAGTATGGGCACCCTACCGCGAAAAAGCGGATGGCAGTTGGATGGACGATCCCATGCTTTGTCCGGGGGGCGCCATGATGCGTTTGGGAATATATCTCATTAACGACATTATTCAGATGGCGGGGACCGTCGAGCAGGTGAATTTGATTTCATCACGCATCCGCACCGGGCGCCCGACACCGGACAATGCGTTGCTGACGATGTCCTGCGCTTCGGGTTGCGTGGCATCGGTCTATGCGTCTTTTTGTGTGGATGACGGAGATCGTTATTCCAATGGGTTAATTTTGAACTACGAGCAGGGAACCATTTACCGGAATATCGGGCCGACGGATACACTACCCAAGTCTGAGAACGCAAATCTTTCGTTGGTGATGCGCGATGGCGAAACACGACAAATTAGAGCGGGAAATACCTTCAGCGAATATTCTGGAATCTATCAATGGGATAAATTTTATCGGGCCATTGTTAAGAAGGAAATAATTAGCGATAGTTACATCCACAAGATCGTGGAGGGGGTAAAAGTCTTGGAGGCCATGCGGGGCCTGGTGGTATCCGCTTAGCTGAGGGAACCTGCACCTAGTCTTGCTTGTGTGCGGTAGGCTCTCCATCAAGTAGTACGCTGGATAATCATCATGCAGGTTATCGATTGGATTTTTTTCGCCCTTCCGTTGCTCATTGTTTTGGGCTTGGGAATATATGCCAATCAATATGTAAAAAGCGTGGCGGACTTCCTGTCCGGTGGGCGTTTAGCCGGACGATATTTGCTTGCCGTGTCCCGGGGAGAATTGCAGGCCGGGGCGGTCACTTTTGTCGCGGCATTTGAGGTTATTTCCAAATCGGGCCTGACCTTGACTTGGTGGAGCTGGATCAACAATCCCCTCTGGGTGATCATTGGTATTTCCGGCTTTGTCATCTACCGCTATCGCGAAACCAGGGCGATGACCCTCGCCCAGTTTTTCGAAATTCGGTACAGCAAATCGTTCCGGCTTTTTGCCGGAATCCTGGGATTCCTCGCGGGTGTTGCCAATTTTGGAATTGTTCCGGCCATCGGCGCCCAATTCTTCGTCTATTACCTGGGATTACCTACCAGCGTCAGTGTCTTGTCCCTATCTGTGCCAACGTTTGTTTTACTCATGGGATTATTTTTGTCGATAACCCTGACGATGACGTTAATGGGGGGGATCATCACATTGATGATTGCGGATTGTGTCGAGGGAATCATATCGCAGATCTTTTATCTCGTGATTATCTTTGCGCTGCTTTCGATGTTCAGTTGGTCCCAGATCGATCACGTTTTGGCCAACCGACCGCCGGGCCAGTCGATGATCAATCCGTTTCATTCCATGGGGTTGAAGGATTTCAACCTGAGCTACGTCCTGATGGGTATGTTTCTGAATCTATACGGAACGATGGCGTGGCAATCTCAAAGCGCCTATAATTCGGCTGCACTTACGGCTCATGAATCGCGCATGGCGGGCATCCTCGCGAGTTGGCGCGGCGCAGGCAAATTGGCCGTGGTGGTTCTCCTCTGTCTCTGCGGCATGACCTACTTGCAGCATCCCGACTTTGCCGTTCAGGCAGCTTCGGCCCATGCGGAAATTGCGCGAATCCATGACCCGCAGACCCAGGAACAAATGCAGATACCCATTGCCCTTTCGCATCTGTTGCCTGCGGGAGTGAAAGGGGCTCTGTGTGCCATTCTGTTGATGGGCCTTTTTGGCGGAGACTCCTCCCATCTTCATTCGTGGGGCAGCATTTTCGTTCAGGATATTCTTGTGCCATTGCGCAAGAAGCCTTTTGGCCCGCGCCAGCATATTTTTATTCTCAGGCTATCGATCATCGGCGTGGCCCTTTTCGCGTTTCTCTTCGGCAGTTTATTTCGCCAGACGGAATACATCTATATGTGGTGGAGCGTGACCATGGCGATATTTGTTGGCGGTGCAGGCGCGGCCATTATCGGAGGACTCTATTGGAAAAAAGGGACCACGGCTGGCGCTTGGGCCGCGCTATTGACCGGCTCGACACTTTCAGCCGGAGGCATTGTGGTGCGTCAGATTTATGGAGATCGGTTCCCTCTCAACGGAATAGAGGTCTCTTTTTGTGCAAGCCTCATTGCGGTTTTTCTCTATGCGGCTGTTTCACTATTGACGGCCAAGGAAGATTTCAACATGGACCGCATGTTGCATCGCGGAAAGTACGCCGCCATTAGGCCCCTCGTTGGCGACCAGACAGAGCAACCTGCAAAGAGAAAAGTAACCTGGGGAAAGTTAATTGGTTTGGATGATAACTTTACCCAAGGGGACACGTGGATAGCCGGTAGTCTCTTTGCCTGGAACATGCTCTGGTTCGTCGTATTTGTCGTGGGCAGTGTGTGGAATCTGATCGCACCGTGGCCGGATTCGGCCTGGTCACTTTTTTGGCATGTCGCGGCGATCGGACTCCCGGTTTTTATCTCGGTCGTCACGGCCATTTGGTTCACATGGGGAGGAGTACGCGATATTCGCGCGCTCTTCAGTCATTTACGTCTTCAAAAAATCAATCACCTCGACGACGGCACCGTTGTTGGTCATCAGAACCTGGATGAACGCGGCGTCCTTGATTCGTCGGGCAAAAATTAAATACGTCCGAGACGTTTACGGTCCGCCATTATGAAATTTGTCCTATGTGTCTGGTTGCTTTTGCCATTCCTGCTCAACGACGTGGTAGCTTTGCCGGAAGAGAACAAAGCGGAGCCCTCGGTAGTTGTCGGCTACTATCCTTCCTGGACTAGCCAGCTGCCGGTCAGTCAGATCAATTTTGGTCAGTTTACCCATCTGATCCATGCGTTCGTCACCATCCAAAATAATACGCTGCACACGTCGGGAAATCTCCCCAGTCGCGCGCTCACTCAGGGTGCGCATGCCGCCGGCGTTAAAGTTCTACTCGGCTTTGGCGGCGCGGATAGCGGTCCGGAACTTTCCGCGATGACGCGAAATCCAGCGACGGAAGAAGCATGCGTTGATGGGGTGGCCAAGCTGGTTGCAGATAACGGCTACGATGGTATCGATATCGACTGGGAATTCCCAACGTCGGCAGACATGAAGAATGTCGTTTCGTTTGTCGAGCAGCTTGGGCAGGCCCTTCGAAAGACAAATCCAGCTGCACTTGTCACCATGCCGTTGCCGAACGACAACTACTACGGACAGTACTTCGATGGACCGCAGTTGGCTCGGGTGATCGATTTCGGCTTGATCATGACCTACAATGCGCACGGACCATGGAAGATAGATGGCCAGCATTATTGTCACGCAGGATTCGATTCGCCGCTCTATGAGACCGATGCCGATCCGGTTGACGGCGGCCAATATTCTTATCAAAAATCGATCGATTACTGGCGAGGAAAAGGATTCGCGAACAAGCAACTGGTGGTCGGGATTCATCTTTCCGGACATGGTTTCATGGTCAAGAAGTGGGGTGAAACTCCGCTTGAGGCATCGGTGCACGGGGATGTCGAGTACCGTTCCATCAAGACACTTATTGACGAGGGATGGCAACGGCAATGGGACAAGCAGGCAGAAGTGCCCTGGCTTGTAAGCCCGCCGGGTTTACCTTTGGAACTAATCACCTATGATGATCCGGAATCCGTCGAGTTGAAAGGAGCATGGGCGCGAAACGCCGGTCTTCGTGGCATTTTCTTCTGGGAGATTTCCGAGGACTTTATCCAGGGACACAACGAATTGGTGGAAGCAGCCAGGAAAGACTTCGGACAGCCACTAAGCAGTGCGGCCTTGCAACGCCGCCGTTAACGTATGCGGTCACGAGTTGAGAAGGTGCGCGCTTGCTTCCTCATCACAAAGTCTATCTCGTGCATGACAGGAAGATCAGATTTTGGCTGGAAGCACTGGGACGAAAACATAAGTCGGGTCCTGCCGCTGTCGTCGCATGATGGGCAGCAGTTCTTTCCAAGTGGCGCGGAGACCGTGGGGAGCGGGAGGAAGGTCATGCTCGATCGCCTTACGCAATTGAGGAAGATTGTAAAAGGGGACGGCGGGAAACATGTGATGCTCCACATGATATTGCATGTTCCAGTAAAGGAATGCGGGGAGCCAACCACAGGTGTAGGTACGGCAGCAAAGACGAAAATCGGAGACATTCGGCGTGAGTCCGACATGCTGCGGCGCAGCGCATAGAAGCTGCAGCCATGAGCAGTACTGACAGCCGAAGGTGACAATAACGATCAGAAACCAATGGCCCGTGACGATGAAAAGGGTGGCCAGGGCCAGATGGCCAAGCAGAACAATGATGGCCCAGTTGCGGTGGTTGCGACGAAGCTCTGTTTTGGTCTTAGGCAGGATTCTTTCCATCCAATCGGAGGTAAAGAACAGTGACTTGCTGCTGTCTCCGAAAGCGGCGTACACCCAGGTACGAAGGACTTTGAAGGGCATTAGCGGATCGACGGTGAGTGCCATCAGGACGAATTTGATTCCGTGCCAGTCCAGCCCCTGGGGCAAGACCACCTCTCCATCGTGCTCGGTGTGCACGGTGACTTGGTGGTGTTTCACATGGCTGACCCGATAGCTCACCGGGTCGAACCAAGCGAGGAAAGCATATATCGCCAGAAAAAAATCAGTCCAGAATTGAGTTTTAAACGGCGTCTTATGGCAAAGCTCATGGCCTGCGATACCGCCAAAAAAATTGGAGAAAGTCCCGTGGACAAATAACGCCAGCAGCAGCAACGGAACGGCCCATGGCCAATTGGATGCATGAACGTTCAAGAAGGCCAGATAGGCGAGCGTTCCGGTGGCGGCAAAAAGCAGTAACTGTGGAATAACCTGGGCGAACGCCCGGGCGTCGCTCTTGCGCATAAGCGAACTCATGACCGCTTTATCGACTTTGGTCCGGTACCAGTTGATCTTGACGATCTCGTCCATGATGGAACTTTCATCAGCGGGATTTAGATCGACGCTTGAGGCTTTGTTCATGGGAATAGAGAAGTTTTATGTGTCAGTTGCCGTAAGATCGTTCAGGGACGAAGGTCTTGAAGCCGCACTGCCCCGACGTTGCGCCGTGTCCGGTTCTCAGTAGCAATACTTCGCGCAACTTTGAATCGCCTCACGTGTTCATATGTTTTATATGTATTTGGAGCAACTTTCAATGATTACCTTCTTTTTCTTCAAACGCACCTGCAATGCATTGTTTGGGAAGGAGTTTAATATCCTAATCCTGGCCGGTACATTATGCGGATGCGCTCTGACGTCCGCTTTGTCTCAAACAAATTCTACTGCTGTGGTGGTGCCCCCTCCGCCGCCGGATGCGCCCGGAACCGCGAGCTTAACGATAGGATGGTTGAAGGTGACGGGGGTGGATCAGGTTTTCCCGGTTGGTCAGACTGCGGTGAGCGTTACTTACAAATCGAACGGTACGGAAGCCACGGCTTCAATCCCGGTGGAGGCGGATACTTACCTGTGGAAGGATTCGGCCACGCCCATGGGAGAGGGGAAGGGGCTCCTTCTGCGCGACGACCGTTTTTCCGAAGCGCTGATCAAACTCGATTTGAGTGATATTCCCAAAGACGCACAGATCGAGAAAGCTTCGCTGCAATTCAAAGTCGGGGGAGTGGAGCGCAAGGGGGAGTCTGGTACTTTCAGCTGTTTCCTCGTCAAGACGCCTTGGGCGGAGGACGCAACCTGGGTGAAATCGCAAGCCGACGGAGAGAATTGGAATGGGCTGGCGTTGGGCAAGAATTTCGATCCGACTCCGTTCGCGACGCTGTCTGTTCCAATCCTGGACGATAAGCAAAAAGGCGGACAGATCATCGAGATTTCAGATTTCGAAACGGTGCTCCAGAAATGGCTGAGCGGGGCTGCTCAGAATAATGGATTTTTACTCACCTTTAGTGGCAAAGCCGTGCAAGTGAACCTTCCCGCCCGCGAGGCGATGGATGTGACCCGGACGATCACCCTGGGAGGCGCAAAGAATGGAAAGATGTTGCTGACTCCCAACCTGCCACTATTTGATCGGGTCCTACTCAAGCCGGACGATCTGTTAGGTGCCCACTTGACGGTCTCCATCGCGAAAATGCCCAAGGCCATTCAAAGCTCTGCGGCTGAAATCAAAATTTATCAGGTTGAAGAAGGAGTTTCGGCTCCGGGGGAATTGGTGGGAAGTATTCCCGTCAAAAGTTTGCCTTTGACCGGTATAGTCGATCTTTTGGATCTGGCTCCGGCATTGAAAAAAAATCTGGCTGGAGCGCACGATACGAAGCAGGGATTTCTCCTGACAGTGGAGGGCGGTGAGGGGACGCAACCGGAAATCCAGATTTTCGGCGCGCAGGATCGCAAGCAGGCCCCCGCGATCAATTTGGTGGTGCATGATTATCCCGCCGCCTATCTATATGGCGATGTGCCGGTCCGTCCTCAACCCGGGGTCTTCACCAAGGTGGTCGATGGACATCTTACCTACGCGGGAAAACGTCTGCGATTATGGGGAGTAGTCGGATTTCCCCATGTGGATCGGTTGATCAAAATGGGTTTCAATGCGCAACGGGTATGGGAACCATCAGCCAGGGTTGAGGATGTGCCGGGTAAAGGAACCTATACGACGGAAAGCGCTAAAAAGGGCGAGTTCGTGCCTTACCAAAAAGGAGACGGCTCCCGCTTCGATATTGACGACAAATATTTCGCTGACCTCAAGGCGCATAACTTTTTTGTGATGTGGGGTGCGCTGGCGGGAACGATCCCCTATGCGCCTTTACTCGCGGACGATTCCTTTGTGGCGGGAGGAGATGACTGGGCGCAATGGAAAGAAGCGATGCAGATGAAAGGTGCCGGGGATCCCTTCCATTATTTGTTTGTCGATGAGCGACTACAAAAAATCAGAAAAGCACACGCCAAGGCCCTTCTGACCCATGTGAACCAATACACGGGGAAGACCTACGCCGAAGAAGAAAATATCGCGATCTATGAGATATCCAATGAAAACGGATTTGTCACAAAAGTCCTGAGCGGTGAATTGCCTAAGTGGCCACCTTACTTCAAAAACAAACTGCAGAAAAAGTGGAACCAGTGGCTTTCCGATCATTATAAAGATGATGTCGATTTGAAGAAAGCGTGGGGCTCGCTCAAGGACGGAGAGTCATTGGCTGGGAGCACTGTCGCGCCTGCTCCAGATTTCGATGATCGCACGAATTATCCGGAACAAAGGGGCAACGATTTTGTCGATTTCATGATCGACCTGGATAATCAATGGAATCAGGACTTTCGCACCTATTGCCGTTCCTTCGCCCCTGCGGGAGTCGGTATCAACGTCGTACCTTTTTCTTTCGATACCTTCTATCGACCCAGTCTGCAGTGGGCCTATGGACAGCACTTGGGAGATGTCCATTTGCAAGGGATGTACTTTTGGGATTTGAAATCGACGCTGGACAAACCGCCGTCGGCTTATGTGATCGATAGCTATACGCCTTCGGATCAGCCCACCGTCCTTTACGAAACCAATACGGCACGTCCTAACCCATTCCGGGCGGAATATCCTCTTAAACTGGCGGCACTCGCTTCCTATCAGGATTGGGACGGCGTTTTCTGGCATTACTGGGCACCGATGGAAAATGAGCACGACGTCGCTTATCTGGCAAATGCCATGGCGCTTCCGGGGCCAGTCTATTATTGGACCGCCGTCATGCATGAAGTTGATCCGGTGATGTGCACCGCGATGGCCTTGGGTGGCCGTATTTTTCTCGGCAACCGAATTCCGCCGGCGAAGGATCCCGAAATCTTTAAGATTGGAAAACAGGCGTTGTTCTCCTACTCAGCATTTCGCGGCATCAATATGGCGGATTCGACTTTCACCAAGGGAAGCAGACTTTTATACGAGCCCAAAGACGACAGTGCCGTGACCTTGAACGGCAAAACCGTTCCTTCCGCGGGTCGAATTGAGAAAGCCATTGCCTCCGGGGATTACATCACCTGGGACTGGCCGAACGGACGACTGATCATTGATGCGCCTACAGTGAAGGCCTACGTGGGAAAAGTTGACGGGTCGTTTCAATTTTCCGATGGTATCACCATCGGAAATATCAGCACGCCCTGGATTGTTTTTTCCATGTCGAGCGCAGATGACAAGCCTCTTACCGGGCCTGACGCGACCAAACACATTCTAATGGGCGGTGTGTTTGACGCCAAAAATTCCGGCTTCGAATTCGATTATAATATTCTGGGAGGTCCACTCGATCAGGGGAAAAGTATTCGTAATCCCGGACATGCGCCTACCCTGGTCGACAAAGTGGAGTACAAGGTGTGGTTTCCCAATCAATTCGAGGGGACCTTGAAAAGTTATGATTTTGCCCTTCGTGAAACAAACTCCACGTCCGTCAACAAAGACAACGAGGTGAGTCAACAGGGAGCGACTCCCTACATGGATGTGCTGGAGATTAATCGATGGGGTGACAAGGGGGCGTTGCCGGTGGCTTCCCCAACCGTTATTGCCAAACAGGATTATACCCGCAGCAGTCAACCTTTGGATACTATGGTTTCAAACGATGCCTCTGTCCCACCGGGAGCGATCTACCCCATTGCAGGAATGGATTGGAGCATGCCATATCCCGTGTCTCAGCACTATCTGGAGAATTCACCGCTTCTTTTTACCAGCGTCTCCAGGCTGGATACTTCGGCGACCACGGATAAAACCATAACCGTGACCGGTGCGCAATTGCCGTCACTATGGAATAGTCTGGCTGACATCGTGCTGACTTTTTCGAGCAATAAGATGACGAAGGTTGAAGTCACGTTCAAACAGCCTCCGCCCGTGAGCGACGTGGAAACAAAATTCACCGCCATCCTCGGACAACCGGTCGAAAAGAAGCTGGAAGCGCAATACGGAACCACGGAACTTCACTGGATGAGCAAGGGAGAATTGCCAGACGTCTTCGTGACCGAGAGTCAGGGTATCATGAAGATTATCTATCAGCCTCCCGCCTCGCAAAAAGCGCCTTAATGCGAAGGAGTCGTCTGCACAGAATCCCGATTTTTGTCTACGGTCCCGTCATCGTGGCTGTCGACTCGCTCCACTTTCAGGCGGCGGAAAAACAAGAAGAGGTCCTTCCAGCAACCGATGGTAAACCAAATCGTGGTGCCTATCGAAATTGCGAGCGGAAGGTAGATGGCCGTGACGAGCCAGTAATCGGCCCAGGCGCTGTCCGACCACGGGTGAATGAGATACCACGTGCTGCCTATCGCGCAGACGCCGAACCAAAAGAGGCTCCAATAGAAAATGCCGAGGGTGACCCACCGGTCGCCGCGCGTAAAATGTTCATCGATCCCGACGAGGTTGTAGACATGGAACCGACTCCTGGCGGGCTTTGTTACGATGGGTTCATTCGAGGCCTCTGGCTCGACCGCGTATTTGCCCCGGTGGAGCAGGCGATCCATGTTGTGAGGTGTGCGACAGGTCAAAAGAGAAGCGAGAATGTAACCAGCCAGAGCCGTTAGCGTGGCGAAAAAGCCGATCACCGTTCCGTTGAGAGGCAGGTTGGGGCCAAGATGATTCAACATGGATTGGACCCAGGGAACGGAGGACATTCCCAGTCGGTCGGTTACGCCTTGGAAAAAGCTGACGCATCCCGGTTGCCGGAGAAGAATACCGCCGGTTGAGAGCGTCGATCCCAAGATCAACCCGGTCCATGCGCCGGCGGTAGTGCCGTGGCTCCAGTAAAGACCGCCAATGATTGCCGCTCCCGCGCCGCCGACGAAAATTGCCATGGTGACGTTGAACCACATCGGAAGATATTCGGTTTGGGTAAAGAGCGCGCCAAAGAAAAAGGCGAATAAAGCCACGCCGATAATGGAGGCGCGCAAAAGGATGATATGCGCACGCACGCTGAGCGGACGTTTGCAAAGGGGAAGGACCACGTCCTGGGCGAAAATGCTTCCCCACGAATGAAGATGCTGGCCGTCCCCACCTAAAATTCCCATGAGAACCACCGACACCAAAAGTCCCTTGATCCCAATCGGAAGAATCTCGGAAAGTCCGATGGGCAGCCGCATCTGTTCGCTCGTTTGCGGATCTGCGATCTGGGCGAGTCGTTGTTGAACCACGGCCTGGCCTTCGGGCTGATGGAGGTAAGTCATCGCGGAAACCGCGAGGAGGAGCATGGTCGTGCCGAGTGCAAAGCCACGCCATTTACCCAAAATATAACCCATGCGCGATTCATGAGGAGAAGCCGCCGCCGAGTTGAAGCCTTGGTTGTTTTGCCAGGCCATCGTTCCGTAAACACTTCCAAAGATTCCGATCAACACGTACCCGAGATTAAAATCCTTGGTGCTGAAACTCTCGAACGGATTGACGGCCGAATGGCCCGGAGGATTGGAAAGAAGCATGGCGCGGGTCTGCGGCCAGCTGAAGATGAAGATCAAAAACAAACCGATGATCACGTAGAAGATCTGTGAAATCATGCCTTGGATACAGTCGGCCATCATCACCGTGATCTGGCCGCCGGTGATGGTAATAAGCGTGGTGATCGTCAGGAAACCGCCCATCAGTACGAGGTAGGTGGGGACCGTGAACGAAAAGAGATCGATCGTTTGCGGAAGGTCCAAAAAATGGACCATGAATTTGCCGCCGATGACCGGGATGACACCGAAATTGAGAACGCCCGCGATAAACCCGAGAATACCGGTGGCAAGTCGAAAACTTCGTGTGTAACGCATCTCGAAAAACTGCGCCAGTGTTAGCGCGCGAGTCTGTCGATATCGGTAAATCACGAAACCTGTAATGGCCATGATCAAGCCGACAGGGCTCGCGATTTGTCCCCACCAAGTCACCGGAAAACCACCGTGGCTGAACCACTCGAACATCGCGACATAGCCAATGGCCCCGGCGCCCATTTCGCTGCGAGCGGTGGAAAGAAGATACCGTCCAGCCAGACGGCCCCCGGACATGAAATCGGCGACGCTCTTGAGGTAACGATTGGCGTAAATCGTCACAGCCGCGACGATAACAACCGGGAGGACAACGAACAGCCAGTCAATCAGGTGCATGGACTGGTCTCAGGTAGGCTTTCGAAGCATCGCTCATCTACTGTTCCCATAATGCCAGTTGTTGGCGAAGATTGGTTTTTCGCGATAAGCTAAGGTCTACATATAAAAAATATAAATTCTAGCTTTTTCTCGATCGGTTTGGCACGACGGGAGAAATAATCGAATCGGGAAGAGATATTCCCTTTTGGCCTAACCTTCCAGGTTATTGGCCAGCGCAAACTTGGAAATCAAATCACGGCTGCTTCCCTTGATGAACTCGTGGTGAATTTCATAGTAATGCGGTTCGAGTCCGGCAAAGCGATCTTTGATTTGCTGGATAAGCGCGTCGGCGATGTCCTTTTCCCGGGTAATAATCCAATCCGCAGGAAGGGGGCAGAGAAATTCAACGTGCTGGTTTTTGTGCAAAACGAGCTTTAATTCAGATGGGACTTTCACTCCTCTTTCCAATACGGCGATTACCACGCCGTGCGAAACATTTTCCGGATAAACGATCAACCCATCGGGCTTTTCCTTCAGGTCCCACAATTTGTGGAATTCCTGGTAACCAAATTTCTCCTGGGAGTCTTGATGGGATTTGGGAATCCTGATCCAGGACTTCTGGGTCTTCATGTTAAATGCTTTCAATTGGGCATTGAAGGCATTGGGGATGGTATCGTTTTCGTTTTTTCCCCAGTCCGGTTTGGACAATGGAGTGGGATGGATTAATCCCACGGTCCGGCATCCCTGATTGCTAAGCGTCTGGCACGCCATGGTCATGATCTGGTTAAAATCAATGCATATCCTGCTATAATCCGAGCGCGCTGAACTGAAAAAGGAAGTCGGAAGGGGCATTTTGCTTAGCCATTCCTCCTTGGGATAGCCAATCAAGGGTACAATCAGCCCGTGTATCGCGTGAGAATTGACCGACTCCAAAAGCTCCACGAGCGGCTCCTCCTGCAGTGCCGGTGGTCGGCTGTCGATAAAGACCTTGGCGGAGATGTTTTCCTTTTGTAAAGAATTCAAAAGTTGTCCGTGCAGGGAGCGATAAAAGGCCCGCTCATGCTTGATCAGGATTTCATCGCCATAGTAGATGCCGACGCTGCCCAACTGCTTGTTTTGTTTGCGGACGAAAGTTCCCAAGCGGGGTTTTCGTTCTAATAGCCCTTCGCGAACCAGTCGGGTAAGAGCGGTATGGACGGTGAAATAATTCGTGTTCCATTGCGCGGCAAGATCATGCATGCGCGACAATTTGGATCCGGCCGGGAGTTTGCCGCTGGAAATCAATGACCGGAAATGATTGGTGATTTGTCGATGAAGAGCTTCGCCTTTCTGAACTTTGAAAGGAGGGATGTCTGCAGACTCTGACATGGCACCACTATGGGATGGCAGATAATCACTGCAATCAGATTTATCGAAGATTCTCCTCCCCGCTACGGGCAATCGTGAACAAGTCCACTTTAGTGTCGTGGTCGCAGGAAAGAGATTGAATTTATATTTTTTATATGCATTCTCGTTTTCGCGAAATGAAAACCGTTAAGACGTACTTCCAGACTGCCGCTCGCTCTCTGGTGCCCCTTTTTCAAATCAATGACAAGCCGTCCTGGAGCATGCAATTTCCATGACCGCGTTGCCCTCCACTTACACCCTCACCGATTCTCAGCGCCTGCGTCTTCGCCGCGCATTGGAGCGCGAGGATCATTCCTACAATCCTGCCGAACGGATGTTGCGCGTCCCCTTCAGTTCTCCCGGTTATCACACCACGTTGAAAGGCGGTTGGGTCCATCCAACTCGTGAATCGTTTGTCTATGCCGTTGCGTTGCTCGATTCCGGGGAGAAGGGTGAGAAAGAAAAAGCGCTCGGTATCCTGGACCGCCTTCTCGCCCTTCAGGATATCAACTCCTCGAGTTCGACTTACGGAATCTGGTCGTGGTTTATGGATGAACCGCTCGAGCAAATGGCGCCGCCCGACTGGAACTGGGCCGATTTCTGCGGTGCGCAATTGCTTGAGATCGCACTGACTCACGGGCCTTATCTTCCCTTGGAAATGCAGGAGCGAATCAAGAGCGCTATCCTCCATGCGGCACGTTCGATTGAACGGCGCAATGTCGATCCCGGTTATACCAATATCGCAATCATGGGGAGTTTCGTTTCTCTCACTGCTGCCGAGACCTACGATGTCCCGGATCTCCACACCTTCGCCATGGCCAAGCTGCGCCGTTTTCACGCCTACACCCGCGAGCAGGGAGGCTTCACCGAATACAATAGCCCGACGTATACCCTGGTCGCGCTCGATGAATTGGTCCGCCTCCTCCGCTTTGCTCGCGATCCGGAAGCGCGTGTAATGGTTGAAGAACTCTATCATACGGCATGGAAGGAATTCGCCACCCACTTCCACGCCCCAACCATGCAATGGGCCGGTCCCCAGAGTCGTGCTTACAAAAATCTGCTGCCGCCGAGGGTCTATGGATTTCTTCATCGCGCCACCGACGGACGCTTTCCTGCCGACGATGTTGAGCCGGAACTAAACGAGCATCGCCTCGTTCACATCTGCCCGCCCGATCTGGAGCCGCTTTTCTTCTCCCTGGAATCCCCTCGCGAAGTTCGCCAGACCTTCATTCGTGCGGCAAATGACCGTCCGGATATTATTGGCACCACCTATCTTGCCCCTGCATTCACTTTGGGCAGCGTCAACGTTGGCAGCATGTGGAACCAGACACGCACGCTCCTCGCTTATTGGGGAACCGAGGAGAAGCCTTCCTCTCTTCGAACCCTATTTCTCCACGATGGCTACGATTTCGCCGCCGCCCACCTTTTGAGTATTCAGCGCGAGGGAGATATTCTCGCCGGAATCGGTTTCGCGGTCGACGGATACGACTCGCATCCTTTCTTTGACAAGATCAAGGATGGCACGATCCGGGCGCGCGATATGCGACTTCGTTTCGAGGTCGAGGGACCTGCCGCCGTCGGGCTCCCTCCGGCACCTGCGGAATTGCACGCTCCCTGGACATTCCACGATGGCGATTTCCACGTCGCTGTTACCGTCCCTCATGCCGCATGGGACGAGTTTGAAGGGCGTTGGGAACGGGGCGACGGTGAAGGAAAGGCCTGGCTCGATCTCGTTCTCTACGCGGGATCGGAACGGCAATTCTCCCTCGCGGAGATGGCTGATGCGTCGTGCGCTTTCGCTGTCCGCTGCTCGACTGGTTACGCGAAGCCGCCTGCTCCGGACGTCATGCGCAAAGACGGGCAACTGTTACTGACGTGGGACGGTTTGGAGATCGCGTGCGCTTCTGTGCCGCTTCCGACTGCAACGTTGATGAGCTCATTTTCCTCGGCAGCTAAAGAACCCTGCTGCAAATAGCAGGCCTTGAGGAGATACATCAGCCTGTAGCGGCGGTCTACGACCACCGATCTTCCATCACGCTCCGTGCATCATTGACAGTCATAGACCGCCGCTACAGGCTGCAGGTCTAAGACGCCGGAACTATTCGTTATAAAGTTCCAACTGTTCGTCGACAACCTGTCCTGTGACGCGGTCGATGGTCACATGCAACCAGTAGCGGCGTTCTCCTTCGACAATAAACTTGCTCAGGTCGCCGGGATTCGCGGTGGCCGCATTCGGGGGATAGTGGCCCACCTGGGCAACGACATCGATCAACAGATTCCAGGTGCGCGTTGTTCCTAGTTCGCCCAAGGCACGGACCACGGCTTCTCTGCGAGGTTTGATGGTCGCATCCGTGGTGGGCGAGAAATAGTTGATATAAGGTGTAGTTTGCCGGACAAGGTCCGCGCGGTTGATATACGAATTGGTCGATGTGAACGTTGTGATGGCGCTGGCGATATTGCTGCTTTCCGAGCTGGAAAGCGTCGAGAGGGGAGTCGACCCTATTTGCTCCGTTTTATAGGCGCCTTGAATTGCCGCCTGGATCGTGACCGGTTGGCGGGTATTGAGATTGATCTTTCCCGCCACCAGCGGAGCCGGATCATTGCCAAATATATCAAGTAATCCCATGTCGGCACTATTGGTGCTGAAAAAGTTAATCGATTTCCAAGGGGCTTGACCCCGGAAAGCGAATCCCATTTCTCCGACGCTGCGGAAAGGGCGATTCAAAATGATAGGGCGCGCAGCAAAGCTGGTCGCGTTGGTGGCCAGATAGGGATTCGCGTTCGCTCCCAAATAACCGTCTCCGGGACGAAAAATTCCATCAGCGTCGGATTGATAGGTATTCGTTGTCCAGCCTGCGGCGCTGGCGAAAACATTGTTGCTGGCATTCTCATTAAACATGCCCTCGTAGGCATGGTAAGGGGTCCAGGTGTTTCCTCCGCCGGTGGAATAGGGGTATGAATAGCCTTCAGGATAGTTGCCATTGCGACCACGAACGACCCCGGCAGTCTTGGTGTCGGGGCGCACACTCATATTGGGAGAGGCCTGCTCAAAACTCATTCCCCATAGATAAGCTCGTGGATCCCCGAAGCCAGCCGACTGAACATAGTAATTAAAATTTTGGAAGCACGTTACAGCTCCTGAGACCGTGGGACCGTAGGGTGTCGCACCCGAATGGTCGCTATAACCCATTGCTCCCTGGGCGGTGCTGAAACTTATCGGTGTAATTTGCGAGCTTACGGTGGTATTCCCCGCATAGCCCTGATAGGGATGCCAATTGCCGCTCGAATCTTGAAATTGGACCTGAAAGCCTATGTCTCCGGTACCCGAGGAAACCAAACCTGAGTTTAGATATTCATAATCGGTGGCCGTGTTTGTATGCATGCTGGTGACAATCCGGGAATCGGGAAGGTTGGTGGCATAGCCGGCCAGGAAGCCTGAGATCGAATTGCCACTCTCCGTAAAATTCGTCCAATAATTGACCGCTCCACTTGAACTGGTGTTTCCCATGCCGTTGGTCAGGATGGAGGGCTCGCTGAAAGCGGTAGAGTTGGTAAAGGTTGCTCCGGGCTTGTTGGCATCGGCCGTACTATTGGGGAAATTGAAAGTAGCCGGGAAGGCATAGGTATTTGTTGGAGCGGTTCCGAGACTGACGTAGGGCGAAACGTTGTTGGTGTGACTTCCGGTGCTGCTAACTCCTTGCATGCTCCAATAATTGGTTACACCGTTATTGGTCGAGCCGACTGCCTCCATCAATACCCGTAAATTCGACGGGCCGGAGCCGGATGACGGAAGAGTGGATGAATTTTGATAGGGATTCCAAAATTCAACCGGGCAAACCATCATGATATCGCTGCGATTGGTATCGCCTGCGGAATCGGTCAGCGGACGATAGGTCCATTGAAGGAATTCGTTGAGATAGGGGAGGCTCTTGTTGCCGGCATACGTCTCATGGTTGAAATTGATCACCGTGGGCCAGTTGTCGCTGGTGTATTGATCGATGATATTGGCCCCCATCTGCATGGTGACCTCGGACACATAGGTGCCGGTGGCGCTGGCGGTCCAAGGGGTGACGAGAGGCGGCAGACTTCCCTGCAAGATTCCGGCCTGGAGCAATTCAAAAAAATTGGGGCTGCGCGGTGGCGAGAGGGTTGCGACTTGATAGAGCTGCGCGATCGCGGTCGTTGATGGCGTATAGTTCCAGCTATAACCATCAGGAGCATGCACCAATCCAAAATAATTGCTGATCGCCGCCGCGTTGTTGACGGGATCGGCGAAAAGTGCCAGGCGGCTGAGCGGAAAACGTTGGGAGACGAGAGGCAAGCCATTGGCTTGGCGCACCAGAGGGATATTGGGATTGAAGGTGTTGGTTGCGCTCGTATAGCCATTTAACGGAGGCAAGATGCCAGAATTACCACCAGCTGCGGGAGCTGCCAGGATGGTCTTGAGTGCTTTCATTGCGGGCATATTGGTGCCCAACTGCGCGCCATACGGGAAAAAACTGGGGGCATTCACATCCCGGCTATAAGTCGTGACGTAAGGCAGAATATTTGTCAGCCCGTTGTCCTGGGCGTAAGCGATCAAATCCTGACGGCTTAAGAATGCGTTGTCGCCCGGCGCGACGTAAACGTAGTTGTTCGTTCTGCCGAAGCTGTTGGTCCCTTGCAATACCGTGCCAATGGGGCCATTGGTCGTGGTTAGGTTCGTGGAATATAAATAGTTTGTGTAGCTATTCGCAGTCGCTTCGGAGCCAGCATTACGCCAGGCGATCAGTGCCTGAATCTGGGGTGTGGTCAGTCCGGGGATTGCCGTTAAATCCATCATGCCGGGAGTTCCCTTGCGGGCCAGATCGGTGGCCGAGATGGAGGAACCATCTCCAAATGTTGCGGGATATCCCGCCAGGTTGATATTGATGAGACCGCCTTCATCATAAACCGCATAGGCAAAGCGACCGATCGCGTAGTTATTCTGATCGGACACATTGGCAAAGTACGGAAGTTGCGTCGTGGCATTCGTCATCGAAGTGGGACCGGACCGGGTGACCATGATCCAGTAGGGATCTCCACTGTCATCGGTAGGAAATGTGCCGATGCAGGGTTCGCTCCACCGGGCGGCATCCACGTAGCGCCCGTTAAGCGACGGAACCGAAGTGCGAATACTCGATGGCAGTACCCCGCCATTGGGAAAGGCCCCTCCCGGTATATAGGCACTGGTGCCGCTCATGCTGATTTTGAGCAGGCTGACCATATTCGCATTGGTGCCCACCGGTTCCGGCATGATGTTGGTGGAGGCAAGGTTGACGTAAATGGGATAGCCCCCGGTGATATCGGGAGGCGTTCCTGAATCCATCTCCTCCTGGAGTTCCTTCACCACCCACCATGCGCCTCCCTGGGCCATTTGATCGGCCTTGAAGGACTGCCCGTAACTGAGGCTCGCCGCGCGATGCAATTGCATCGTCACGACAAACGCGATCACCGTCACGCTGAGGACGGCAATCATCAGCAGGACCGTCACCAAAGCCATGCTGCGTCTATCGCGGCAATACTCGGTGGACTTTTTGCCGTGTCTAGGGAAGGGGGACATATCGTTCGAAAAATTGGACGCCGTGTTTGATATTGCCGGGATAATTGGCGTAATTAATGGGATTGGCCGCGCCCGTCGTATGACTGAAGTTGGCCTGCCAGATTTGATAAGGGCTCTGGCCGGAAGCAACGGTAAAAGCGGGATCGGCGCTGAGAGTGGCGAGCTTGCCGCTCGACACCAGGACGGAGAGGGTCGCGTCATCGACGATGGCCAGGTCGATTCCCACCGCCAGGTCGCCTGTTGCGTAATTGGTGGAGGTAGTGCCAGTCGGAGTCACAAAAGTGAGTTGCATCTTCAACACGCCATTGACCATGTTCAGGAAATTGGTCGCGGCGGGAATGGTCGTCTGGGTAAACGGAATCGTGGCCACGGTATTGGCCGCCCTTTGCAGAACGGAATTGGTCGTGCTCGATTCGATTTGATAGCAAATGAGTGAGCGCGGAGAATCTCCCACCGTGCTGCTGCTTTGACGAAGCGTATAGAAGGTATTGGAGCCGTTCACAAACGCGGGGACATCGGGCCGGAAGATCCCCAATTGATAATCGAGCGTCATGATGTCGAGCGAACTCCGGGCTTTGGTGAAATTATTGATCGTGCTTTTACCCATGAGCCACGTGGAATTGATCGTGATGAAAAAACTCGAAAGTATGGCCAAAAGAAGAGTTAAAACCGCCATCGAGACCAGAAGTTCGACCAGGCTAAAACTGGCGACCGGTCGACCTCGTGAAACTCTACGGCAACGGAATGCAGGTAAAGACTTCATAGCGACCTTTCACTTCACTGGGATTGATCGTGGGGTCAATGGAGGGAGGCCACGACAGGCAAAAATAGAGCGAGGCGGTTTTGTTGGCATTTGAGGTGACCTTATAAGCCAGGCGATACACAGGGAGGTTCGTTTGCGATGAGGAAAGCATGGTGCAGTCTGCTGCGACATAAACGCTGCTTGGATTCATCGTATTCGTTAAAGGAAGGATCGGAAAGGTCGAGCTGATCGTGTTGGTTGGCGCCGCGCGGCGTTCTGAAATAAGGAGAGAAGCCATGGTTGCGGCCTGGACTGTTTCCGACGAATCGTAGCCGGCTTGCGCCCCCACAGACAGGAGGCCTAAAAGCGCAAATAAGCAGAAGGAAACGACGGCAATCGCGATGACCACTTCCACCAGTGAGAAGGCCCTGCGCTTCATGACAACGGCGAGGGGAGCCACCGCGCGCCTCCTCATCACGGTTGGTAGACTTGGGCCTCGCCCGTAAAACCATTGACCCGGATGACTGCATACATCGTGCTGGACTGCGCGGTGCCGTGAAACTGGCAGAGATCGAGTTCAACGGCCTGGGTCGTCGCCGCCTGCACTTTGGCCTCTCCAGATGGAGTAAATTCGATGCTTTGGGTGAAGGTCTGACTGCCAATCCCGGGGACATTGATCATAAAGGAAGGCGTCGACAATGCCATGCTCGAAACTTGGCTGACCGCAGGCACATTGGAAAGAGAATAGGTGCCGCTATTGTAGAGGCCTATCTGGGGGAAGGAGGCCACTTTATCCAGAAGCTGATATTTGGTCGGATCAGTCGCGTTGGTGGACCACGTCGTCGTCGATCCCAGAGAGCCGCCACCGGTCAGGATTTGCGCCGTGCCGTCCACCGAAGCCACGAGCGCAACATAGACCGTTGACGGCTGGGTTGGCGTCGCCGCACTGGTATAAAACGTGGCCCACGTGTAGGTGTTGTTGGCCACGGCGTACTGCCGCGCCCTCTCGAGCATGTCTGCGATCGTTGAGCTTTGCGTACTGAAGTTACGCGCTCCTGTCACAGAAAACCCCGAAATCGCCACACTGGTGAGGATTCCTATAATGGTGATGACAGTCAGCAGCTCGATCAGGGTGAACCCCTGCCGGTTTCTTCTTAGGGACTGATCAGTCGGGCAGTTCGTCGGATGGTAGAATTCGGGCGAGCGCATACAAAAACCTTGTCGTTACGATAAAACATATATATCAATGCCGTCAAATGCTTTTATCGCCCTGCGGTCAAATAAGTGTGATTTGAAGAAATACCCATGCGAATCAGAGGCAAACGGAGAAAAGAAAAAGAAATATTTTCAATCGATTCGTTGACGGCAAGTAGCTTCACGGCCCCATACATTATTTTATTGCAATCTTAGGGGCATAAGATATAAAAGATATAAATGGCGATTCCATCTATCGCCATCTTGCCGGAAATAGTGATCTACCTTCTTTAAATCTAAGCTGAAAAATTGGAATTAAAAACCATGAATCCTCCCCGCTCAACGGTCGGTGCGTCCAACCTGGCAAAATTTTTTGGTTTCAAGCGACGGGCTCTTCTCCTTGCCGCTTCCCTCGCGCTCTTCGCGGGGCAGTCCGCACAGGCGGCGACCACCACCCAGACATGGACTGGCGCCGTTAATGGTACTTGGCAAACACCTGGAAATTGGTCGGGCTCTCCAACACCGATTATTCCTGCAGGCACCGTTATCCTGGAATTCAATACACCATACACCAACGCTCCCACAACAAATGGGGCTACTGCTGGGGGAGGAGCGATCTGGGTGACGAGTGGAATTGGCCAGAACGTTGTGATTGGTGGAACAGGAACTCTTACACTTGCGGGTAACTTGACTGTAAACGGAAATGCCCTCGAGGGGATTTTACTCGATGACTCTGGAAATGATAATCTAACCATCAACGCCCCACTAGCCCTCACCAATACTAGCACCTTTACCGTCAATAACGCGGGTACCTTGACGCTTCAGGGGGGCACATTCGCCATCACTGCCGGTAAGACTTTGACATTCAACGGGTCCAATTCCTCAGGCAATATCATTATCAATAGTGCAATGACTGGCACGACCGCTGCCATCGTCGTTAATACGGCTGGCACCGTGACGCTCGGGGGCGCCAACTTGAATACGGGGGGGACGACTCTCACCTCCGGTACGCTGGTGCTAAGCAGTGGGGCCACTTTGGGCGCTTCAGGTGGATTACTGGCGGTTAATGGCGGTGTACTTAATCTCAACGGAACCAGCCAAAACGTCGCCTCTCTCTCCAGCACAGCTACTGGAACGTCCGGCTTCATTCTCAATAATGGATCCGGTATCTCAACGCTGACCATGAGCGGTACTAACTCTACCAGCTATGTTGGCTCAATCATTGATAATAATAACGCAGGTTCGGGCAAGGTCGCTCTGGTTTATGCCGGCACCGGCACCCTGACTCTTGCTGGTACCAATACCGATAGCTACAGCGGCGGCTTTAGCCTCAATTCCGGCACGGTGATTCTGAACAACGGAACCGCGACGGGTACCGGCCTGCTGACTATTGGCAGTGGAGCGACTATCAGTACTTCCCTTGCCGGAGGCGTCACCCTGGCTAACAGTGCGCAAGTCTGGAATGGCAGCTTCACTTCCAATATCGCGTCCACGAGTCCTACGAGCTCCTTGAATCTAGGTTCTGGGAATGTCTCCATGAGCGGCCCGCTCACCATTACGGTGAACGGTACTGCCACTCTGAGTGTGGGCGGTAACATCACAGACTCCACCAATCCCAGTAATCTCTATAATGCCTCTCTCGATATCACCAAGTCGGGTACGGGTACGTTGGCGTTGGGGGAAAACGTGACTTTGCCGACGACGGTAGTCCAGTCAAACGTCTCGGCGGGAACCTTGGCCTACGCCGGTAATATCACCTTGGGGGGCACGGCCAATACCATTACCTCGATTACGAATACCGGCTCCGGTACATTGGCTTTCACGGGCGCAATTGACGCTGGTACGACGAACCACGGCATTGCCATCAATGGCGGCACGGTGCTGATTTCCAACAGCAACAATAGTTACCAAGGTGGCACCACCTTGAATTCCGGTGTCTTGGAAACGGGCACCAACGGCCTCAATAACAATGGCGGTACAATCACTTTGAATGGCGGGGAATTTAGTGCGATCGGCTCCACAGCCTTTAGTGTGATTGGTGTTACCGTGTCGAATGGAGCCAGCGTTGCCTTTGGCGATACCACGAACACGGGATCGATTACACTTATTACGCCCGCGCTGGGCACAGGATCAACCTTGAGTTCCAACGTCGGTTTAACTTTCAGCGGAGCAGCAACACTCGATAACTCTACCGGCACAATCACATTCGCGCCCGCGAGCGGCAAAACGATAGCCCTGAACGGGATCACTGAGGGCTCAGTCAGTGGCAATCACAGCATTGTGATCAATGGTCCTGGAACCGTCTATACGGGTGCTACGACCGCTACCTACAATTACGCTGGTTCAACGACCGTCGAAGGCGGAGCCACGCTTCATATTGGGACCCCAGCGCCCCTGCCTTCGACTAGCATGATCATTATCAACGGTGTCGGTACGTTGCAACCGGACAATGGCGGCGGCACCGCGACCGTGACCAACAATATCACCGTCAATGCCAATAGCACCCTTAACACCCAGAATTCCAGTTCAGGCGGCGACGGTTATACAGGTAGCCTCACCCTCGGTGCAAATTCGGTCGTTAACGTAACCACCGGCTCATCGAAAGGGCCCACCTTTTCCGGCACCATTACGCTGGGTGGTAACGTCACGTTCTCGGATTCTTCCTTGGCCAATGGTGTTGGCGGCACCCAGGCGCCCTTGAAGTTCTCGGGGCCGATCGGCGATGGGGGGAACAATTTTGGAATCACTATTGTCGGGACTGAAAGCAACCTCAATTTTGTCAACCTTACAGGCACTAATACGTTTACGGGTGGCGTGAATATCGCCAGTGGCGAACTTGTTTTGGGAAGCACCACAGCCTTGAACAGCACGACCCCCAATATCGTTACCATCAGTGGTTCGAACACCGTAGGTGGTTCGCTTGACATCCATGGCTTCAATACGGCTGTTGCGGGCCTGAATGGTGCCAGTGGAACCTTCAACGGCATTGTCACGAACGGCGGCACCATTGCCGCCTTAACGATCAAAAACTCGACTGCGCAAACGTATAATGGCGTCATTACCAATGGCACCAACGCCTTAAGCCTGGTCGAAAACGGCTCTGCCAATCAGACCCTGACAGGCGCCAATAGTTACACCGGCGGTACAACCATTACTTCAGGTACGCTCACAGTGACCGGTGGCGCTGGCGTCGCATCCAGTCAGGGCTCGGTAACCGGCACCACCACCACCACGATCACGGGGCTTACTTCTACTGGCACTCTAGTGGTTGGCGAGAGCGTCTCGGGTACCGGTGTTGCGGCCGGATCTTACATTACCTCCATTACGAATGGTACCACTATTACGATCAACGCGCCCACCACGGCGGCGGGAACCCCGACTCTTAGCTTCGGCGCGTATGGTGCCCTGGGTACGGGTAACGTTGCCGTCAATGGCGGTTCGCTTTTCGTTAATGGCACCACCTCCTCTACCAGTGCATTTACTGTCGGCAACAACACGGCTGTCGCTACTTTGGGGGGTAACGGCACAATCACCGGTTCGGTCACCACGGCCACGGCGTCAACCGGCAGCAACGTGGCACATCTCGCGCCCGGGGCCGCTGCGGGAACGATCGGGACGCTCACCATCGCAGGCACGAGTTTCACCGTCGGCAACGGCACCGACTTCGATTACGACCTCACCAACAGCACCCTCGCAGGTGGGATCAGCAATGACTTGATCGCGATGACCGGCGGTGTGCTGACCTTTAGCGGTACCAGTACCACCTTTAACTTCAACGCCCTGAGCACGCTCGTCACCGGCACTGCCTACACCCTCATCGATGGCGCCAGTTCGATCGTCGGCTTCACCGCCGCCAACTTCAGCGCAACCGGCCTGGGTGGTGACACCGCCACCTTTAGCGTCGTCGGCGGCAACCTCGACGTCACCTTCTCTCCCGCTGGCAGCGGTCCCGCCTCCGCCTACTTCACCGGTGGCACGAGTTCCGATGCCACCTCCGCCGCCAACTACGTCTCCAGCCCGACCGGAGGCACGATCAGTGGCGCACCGGCCGCGAACACGGACGTCTTCTTCACCGCAAACACCAGCGTGACCGGGACCAGCGTCTTGACTCCTAATACCAACTCCGGAGCCTTGGACATCAACAGCCTGACCTTCACCGGCACGGGCACTCCTGCCACCGGCAGCGTCGTCCTCAGCGGCACCAACGCCGTTACCATCAACGCGGCCAGCGGCGTAGGCATCACGGTCCAAACCGGCGCGGGCAACGACACCATCAGCGCACCCGTGGTCTTGGGTGCCTCCCAAACCTGGTCGGTTGCAGACGCAAGCAACACGTTGACGGTTTCCGGCCCCGTCAGCGGTAGTGGCTTCGCCATCACCAAAACGGGATCGGGCACCTTGGCCCTCACCGGAGCCAACACCTACAGCGGCGGAACGACCGTATCGACAGGTACCTTGCTGGCGAACAACACCAGCGGCTCGGCCACCGGTACCGGCGCGTTGACCGTGAATAGCGGCGCGACGTTGGGAGGCAAGGGCATCATCAACAGCACGACTAACACGATTAGCAGTGGGGCCAAAGTGCAGGTCGGCAGCGGAGGGAGCAACACGACCGATGTGCTGACCATGACGGCCTCCAGTTCGACGACCTTTAGCGGGGCGAGCCTGACGTTCAACCTGAACAGCGCCAATAACCAGAGCAACACACTGGCCCTAGGGGCGACCCCCAGCGTCTTGTTGAGCGGCGCATCGTTGACGTTGAACATCGTGGGTAGCTCCATCATCCCGAATACCACCGCCTACACGCTCTTCACGAGCACGATCGGCGGCAGCAGCAGCGGCTTCAGCGGAAGCGCGTTCGGCGATCTCACGATTGACGGAACGGGCAAGATATCGAACGTGAGCCTCAACTTCCTCAACGCACCGACACCGGGTTATTATGCAGCGTCCTACCTCCAACTCGTGAACAACGGACCAGGAGATGGCTTTAGCATCGATGTGGAAGTAGTACCGGAACCCGGCACTTGGGCACTGATGCTCGGGGGGGTGGCGTTGCTGGTGTTTTTCCAGCGCTCCCGCCGCAAGAATAACTAACCGCCAAAAAATCCGCACAGCTTAAAAAGGGAGGCTTTTTCAGCCTCCCTTTTTGTTGGCCCTTCACAAAATTTCAATCTCACTTTAATCGAATGCCATGCGCAAGAGACGTATGACGCCATGGCTCGGGAATAGGGTGATTGGAGCCTTCGGACTAATGACGTGTTGCTTTTTGCCTCTTGCATGCGCGGCGGAAACATCTGAATCGAATATGAAATTAGAAACCATCACTCTAAGTAATCCCGCTTGCGAGGCCATCATCTCCGTCAAACCGTTTGTTCACTTGATCAGCTTTCGATGGGTTGGAGGTAAAAATCATCTCATCCACGCTGAGTCGCCCAATCCTCTTCAAAACGGAAAACCCATGCGTCCCTTTTTTCTTTTGGGAGCGAAATTATGGTACGCTCCCGAGGTTCCCGGCTCCCATCTATTCGGGCTCCTCTCCGGAAAAGTGACGCACAAAGGAAGAGACGTGGATGCGCAGTTGGACCCTGATCCCGTTTCCGGTTTACAGGGCCGGATTCACTTTCATCTGGACCCGGTTCAACCCCTGATAACGATCACCAGTGCTTTGCGAAATGCCGGATCGGTTGATAAGGAAACGAGTTGCTGGTGGCCGGTCTCTTTCGAGCCGGGTGGACGCATGGAAGCGGAGCCAATCAAGCTTCCCGATGATCCGACCTTTGATTTTCACTTTTGGTCCTATGGCGGCCCTGCTTCCGACCCGGCCTGTCAGATTGGAAAGGACTTTGTCGTGCTTGATTTGGACCGTCCTCTTCAAGAGTCTGTTTATAAAATCGGTTTTTTCGGCAGGGAAATTTCGGTGATCAAGCCCGATTGCACCTACCGCCTCACCGCTCTGAATCCGGTGCCCAGTTCACAATTGAATTATCCTCACGGTGGCAGTCCGGTGATGCTTTTTCGCGACCAAAAGACCTGGTTTTGCGAGGCGGAACTTTCCGGTCCCTTGACGAAGCTGCATCCGGGTGACGAAACGGCCTTTACCTTTTCCATCGCGTTGGAAGCGCCTCAAAAGGAACGATCTGGAAATTCTCCATAGGCTGTTGATTACTGGCCGATCGCGTAAACGACGCTTAGCGTTCCTTGTGTTTCCGTCGCGGTGACCGTTATGGTAATCGCCTCCTTCTTGACCACCCACTTCACGGTCGAGACTTTGTCTTCGCTGCGGGCAATCGTTTTGGCGACTGCTGGTCCCAGTTGTTTATCGTAAGCGGCCACGAAGTCGGTAAGCACCGGCGGTTGGGTGAAGGTCACGTTGATGGACTCCATCCGGTCATCCTGAAAGACGACATCGGCATCGGAGGCGCTGTGGAAGACGCCGTCGGTGTTGGACAGATGAATGCGGTTTCCCGTAACGGTTGCGCCATCGAAATGCACGGCGGCAGCGCGGAGATGAGGATCGATATCCTGCATGGAGTCAGACCACTTGACGCCGGGGAGGGGATTCCAAACTTCATCCAATCCCGGAATTGCCGGAGCAGCAGGGGACGCTGTGATCGCAGTTGATGCGGTCGTATTCGCTCCAGCGGTGTCGGACTGCGGCGTCTCAACGGTTTTGGTGCCGGGATTGTCGATGGACAGGGAGGCGAGATAAAACTCGCTGCCATCATGCTCCACTTGACCACCCGAGACAGGCTTATCGAGGCGCTGACGCCGTGCCAGATCATAGCCGGTAAAATGTCCGCTCAGATCGGTTGGGAACCAAATCTGATAGGGGATATGATCGACCACCGTAGGCGTCGTTCCATTGTTATCGATCAATTTTCCAATTCCCAGCGGACCGCCCGTCGGTGGAGGATCAGTGGCCTCGTCGTACTTGATGTGAAAGCCGGTATTTTTCGCGTCATTAACTGCCGTGATGTAGATTTTTTTTGTCGCATCCGCGCCGGTCAGCGGCTTGCCGTCGGCGCTGATCATTCCGAAGCTAACAAATTTTCCGTCGAAACCGTCGACAACGATGCCGTCCTTGAAGCGGTATTTTCCGTGAGGAGTGCCGACGTAGGCCTTGGCCGTCGGCGTGTCGATGATGAGACGTCCATTCGGCCAATCCCACAAGACTTGGTCACCCATGGCGATGGCTCCTGTGGGCGGCGTGTCGAGTAATCCTTCAGGTCCGCCTTCTAGCGTCGAGCCAGTATTGGAATCCGGCTCGAAACGGATACGAGCGCCTTCCGAGTAAGTGGCACGGGTGAGGCTGGGGCCTCCCAGTCCACCCATGCTGAAAATCGATTGCGCTCCGATATGATAAACCAGTGGATGAGGCGCGGGGGCAATGGCACCGGTCATAAACATGTGTCCGGCAATCGCCATGGGCGAGAGAAGGGCCGGATCTTTTTCATAATAGACTGCTGTCCAGTAATGGGTCGGGGAGATGTAGGAGAGAGCCCCGGCAAGATAAGCTTCATCGGGAAACACCCGTCCTTTTTCGTGAAATCCGTCCCAATAATGGAAGAAAATGGCGTCCCAATCTTCCCACCCGGCGAGAGCGGCCAGCCGATAGGGATAGCCCGAGCGATATGGATCGGGCCGACCATCCATCGTTTCGTAGATGGCGGTGATCTTTCCCTCCACGGTGTTGGAATCCATGACATACATGCCGGGTGGCTTGGTGAGGGGATCCTGAAGCGACCAGAAATACATGCCGAAATTTGCGACTTCGCCATTTTGCGTGTTATCAAAAAGCCAGGAACTGCTGGGCATATACTGAGTGTCGTAGGAAAAAGGAATGACCGCGACGCCGGTTCCTTTCGGGGCAAAGGTGCGCGCATAAGCCTCAAGCCGTTTGTTCAAGTCACTGTCGATTTCAATCAGGAAGCGAATGAAATCGGACGCCCGCTTGTCCGAATAAGCGGTGTGATGAATCACCACCGGTTCGAGTTTAACCGTCCCTGAGCCCAGCGACTCGTTCGGATCGAGTTTCGTCCAGGCTTGTGCCAGACCCGCGTCGTCGTGATAACGGTCGGTGAGCCATTTGTTCCAATGCTGCTGAAGTTCGGAAACAAAAAAAGGCGGCCATTTATCGAAGCCTTTTTCCAGGGTCCGTTTGACGTGGGCATTTTCATTGGCCAACTCATAGATCGCGATGGCCTCGTCCTGCGCGTAATTTTTTCCAGTGTAGGGATTGACGTGAGTCAGGTAATTCTTCATTTGCTGCTGGCGCGCCTGATAAATCCGGTCATCGGCCGCAGCCATAAAGTTTACGATCCATCCATCCGGTTTGGCCGACATGGCCTTGCCCCAATCATCCCAATTTTGTCCATCACCCTTGAGCCACTCGCTTTTGGCGGAGAGGTGGGGCGTCTCCATCAACCCTGTTGCCATGATGAAGAGGCCTTTGGATTTCGCCTCTGCAAAGAAATGATCGTACTCATCCAAAGGGGAACCGTCGCCCTTGGTGGTGGGCAGGAACTCGCCGGTATTGTCGTCGAAGAGGGTGCTGGGGCCATTTGGCAGATCATTTGGACGCGGGCCCCACATCCGGATGGCGTTGAAACCCATGTCGGCGATGCGATCAGCCGTCTCGACATTTGCCACCTGCGGACGCACGCATCCCCAGATTCGCAGGCGCTGATCACCGTAATAAAGATGACCGTTACGGTCTTCGGCATAAGCGCCATCGCGGGGTTGAATGGGAGGAGTAAAAAGTTGAACCTTTGGGTGGGAAACAATTTTCACATTCAGCGTCGTGCCTCCGATGGCAAAGTTAAAAGAGCCATTCGGCTGAGCGCCGTCGGTGACGAGAAGCAGTGGCTGCCCTGCAGGAGAGTCCGTCAGGGCCTTGCGGACCAGATCGCCAAGGCCCGTCATCTCCGCCGTTTTTGCGCCCGGTGGAAGAGCAGAATTGGTGATGAACTGGCTCATCGACAAGGTGGCCAGGGGCTGGGAATCGTAATCGGTACCCGCCACGGGCGATGCTGCATCGGGATGGATGGCCCGATAGACGACGAGCGATCCGGCTGGAGGAGGATTGAAGAGCGTGATCTTGAGTGAAGCATCCAAGATGTCTTCTGGAGCGAGGACGACGCGCTGCACGGTGGGTATGTTCAACATCAGGACCAACTGGCCCGCGCCATGGATAGTGGCTGGCTTTCCTGCGGGATAGACGGACGTGGAAATATCCACATCGATGGGAGCAGCCGTTGTCTCCACAGCCCGAGCGGCACCAATTAAGAAAAAAGTGGCGATGACGACACTAAGAGTTGAGGCAAGAGTTTTCATGAGACGCCTTGGACTTACTTGAAATGTTACCGCCTGGGAGCTAGGTGCCGCGAAGACGTGCTTCGGCCTCGCTACTCCAGTATCCGCAATCGAGTTGCACGAAGACGGAGGTATAAGGAAGCGTCAGGGTCGACTTTAAGATGAGGACACGGAAGGTTTTTCCGGCTTCGTTCAACATCGAGATGATCTCTTCGTGCAGCACGGCCTGAACGGCACCGTGGGGTAAAAGTTTGTTGAGTTTTTTTTGGTACGTCATCACGCCCGGCGCGTCCTTTTCGGGCAAAGCGGACAACTCGGCGTCGAGGTAAACAAGGGGGCGGACGTGTTGGGCTTTCTTTACAGCCTTGAGGACGAAATCCACCACTTCAAGTTGCGGGGCTCCGGTGGCAATGGTTTCAATGCCGGGAGCAGTTTGCCAGGGATAAGCCGAATCGACGATGGCAATCCAATTGCGATGGCCTAGTAAAGGCAACTGTTGTTGTAACCGTTGCCGCCATGAATTTGCCAGGACTCGTTTCTTCATAAGCTAGGATTTAAAGAAACCAGGGACTTCGAGAAGAAGGCGTCCGGGCGAGATAGGAAGTTGATAACCGCCGGACGACGCGACGGGCAGAGGTTCGTTCTGGCCAAAGACACGCACTTGTTTGGCAGCGGACGGTAAATGGAGAACCTGACCGGCGAAATTCATCCGTTCTTCGATGACATCGATGTCCAGTGCCTTGCGCAGGGGAATGTAATGCAGGAGTGTCAGAATGAGATCCGTTCCGCGACGGCGGGGCGTGCACAGTACTGTGGTTGGCAATTCTGCGCCATAGGGAGGAAGGTCGATCAGTCGTTCCATGGCGCTTTTCCAGCCATCGCGGGCGGCGATATTTCCCGTTTGGCGATATTCCCGGAAGATGGGATCGGCAAAATAGATGAAACGATCGCCAGCCACAACGGCGGGGTGGTGATCGGGATCGGTCACCGGGGGAGTTTGGTAATGGGACGAGAAATGGAGATCGGTGCGATTGAAGTAGGGAAGGACTCGGTCGACGAGGACTTCGGTTCCTTTGCCCGGAACGACGTTGAGACCCTGCTCATAAAAAACGCGATCACTGATGGATAGCGCGGAATTAAAAGCCTCGCGCGTGCGCCAGTAGGTCGGAAATTTTTCCCCTGCGCCTGCAAAACTCAGAGGCAGGAAATCGAGCGCCCATTTTCCTTCCGCATCGAAACCCGATCGATGAGAGAGAATCAGCCGTCCGCCTTTTTGATAATAATTTGCGAGTGTCGCTTTGAGCTTTGGGGTAACGACGACAGTGTCGGGAAGAATAACCAAATCAAGATTTTCGACGCTGCCAGCGTCGTCCAGAATTACGCTTTCGTAGTGCGTTTCCTCGCACATCTGCACGACGCCTTCTTCACTCTTGCCGCTTACGAGTTCATCCCGTCCGGGATAGTGAGGGCAGATAATTCCGACCTGAGGCAGAGCTTTCGATTCCTGATAAAAAGGTTCCGCCGCCGCGCATTGGGCATAGACGGCGCCGATGAGTCGATAGGCGGCCTGATCGAGTTGTCCGCGTGGAGGAAGTTGATCTCCAACGCAGTTGCTACCGCCGAGCGTCTGCGAGCGGAAGCATTCATATTCAAGTGCTGCCTGGGGTTTGATCCCGCCAAAATCGCCCCACATTTTTTGAAAACGGCCGGTTTGTCCGGTCCAAGGGAGACCCCAGGTTGAGACGAGACGGGCGAGCCGTGGAAAGTGTTGATAACCCCAAAAACCGGAGGGCAACGATTCAACTTCGAAATGAGAATAGGCGGGAAGCCGCTGGCGCACGCCATATGCGCTGTCCACAAAGGACCGGTTGGTCGAATTATAGAAGATGCTGGCCCGGGGATTGATCCCGCGAATGAGCGTCGAAAAGCGATTCGTGAAAGCGACCTGCGCGGTGCTCTCGAATTTCGCCTGGGTCTCCGGATCCGAATTCAGGAAGCCGTGTTTTTCGCGGAATGCCACGGACGAATCGCTCCAGCAGGCGTCATCGTCGAAGAAGACGATATCAAAAAACAGGCCATCAACTTCGTAACCGGAAAGAATTTCGCGAACATGGGCTTCGATATAATCCTGATAATCGGGATGGAGAAAATTAAGGAATTTCCAGGCCCCGGGAGCCTTTGCTCCGGCATTTCGCGTCAGAAACGTTCCATCTTTTCGGATCTGGCGCCAAGCGGGAAACCTATGTGCCGCGTCTTCCTCCCATCCGACCGTAGTGTAAATGGGACAACGAATTCCTTCCTGATGGAGGGCCTCGATCATCTCGCCCATCAGGTCACGGCCCTTGAGGGCCGGGTGCATCGTGCCCACTTTTGTGGGATAGTAATTCATGCCGTGATGACACTTGGCAAAAATCGTTACGCTATTGACCTGGGCCTCACGAAAGGTGCGTGCGAATTCTTTCGCATTAAATTCTGAACCGACATCGGGAATCCACGGTGAGGTATGAAAATCGAGATGGACCTGACGTTGGGGTAAATTCATAGAGATGGGTGTAGCCGGACGATTACGCGAAGACGATGGCCACTTTGCCTGACTGGCCCTCGTCGGCGATCCGATAGGCCTCGGCCGCTTTTTCGAGCGGAAAACGATGCGTTACTGTCACGTCTGGATGCAAGTCCAAGCGAGAAAGACGTTCCGTCAATTCGGCCATGTGGCCAAGGCTGGTGACCCAGGAACCATAGAGCGTAATTTGAGGATGAATGAGATGAGGTGAGACGTCGAATTTGACGTCATTACCTTCGCCGACGAAACCGCAGCGACCCCATTGCCGCGTGCCTTTCAAGGCGAGCAGTCGGGCCGGGGCAGCGCCTGAACAATCGATGCTGACCTCGCAGCCTTTGCCGTTGGTCACGGTGAGAATTTTATCGAGCGCTTCGTCGTTGCTAAGTACGGCGTGGTCAATCAAGTTGAGCTTTTTCCCGAGAGCCAGTCGGTCCGCGCTGGTATCCACGGCCAAAATTTCGCGCGCGCCCAAGGCACGGCCCAGCATCGCAGCAGCCAGTCCCACCGGACCCAGCCCGACGACAAGCAGTCGATCCTGACCATTGACTCGCATGCGGGTCAATGCCTCCCATGCAGTGCCAAAACCACAAGCCACGAGAGCTCCGTCGAGGTAGGTCAAATTATCCGGCAAATGAACGCAGGTATTTTCTTCCGCCAGGAGATAAGGTGCATGGCCACCGTTGCGTTGCCAGCCGTAAGCGGCACGGACCTCATTGTGACAGGAAATCATGTAGCCCGATTTGCAATCCTCGCAGCAACCGCAGCCGCTGATGTGATAAAGAATCACCCGGTCGCCAACTTTGAATTCCTTGCAACCAGCTCCGACTTCCACAATTTGTCCGCACGGCTCATGGCCTGCGATCGTTCCAGGTTGATAACCTTCCGGTCCCTTTCCGAGATGGGCCCGGTAGATGGCCCGTATATCACTGCCGCAAATCGAACTGGCTTTCATTTGGATCAACACCTGGCCGTGGCCGGGCTTGGGAACGGGGAAATCGCGGAATTCCACGGTGCTGTTACCGGGAAGTACAACTCCGGTCATGGTGGTGGGTAGAGTAGTCATAAAATATAGTCTTAAGCAGGGGTGATTTTTCCGTCCAAGTCCCACAAGGCTTCCCAGGTCTGGTCCTCTTTCCAGAGAAAGACCTGGCCTTTGATGAGACGGCAATTGCGGTCGATTTTGGCAATCGCCTGCATGTCCTGGGGAGTCAAAGGCTCGCTGATCACGGCCTTCAAGTTACTCAGGTAATTCTTGCAATTCACTGAAAAAGGAATCGGTAATTGTCCGCGCTGGATCGCCCATTTCAAGCAGACCGATGCAGGATGAACGTTGAGCCGCTGTGCGATTTTGACGATTACGGGATCCTCGACATCGACCGTATCCTCCGTCGTGCGATCACGTTCCGGGCGTCCCGGCGAACCAATCGGGCTGTAACCGATGGGGACGATGTCATGATCAGCCACGTATTGAAATAACTCAGGCTGTTGGAAATGGGGATGAAGTTCCATTTCATTGCAAGCAGGTTTGATCTTCGCGTCGCGCAGGAGCAGATCGAGCTTGGGTATCGTCATGTTGGAAGTACCGATGTGCCGCACCAAGCCCATTGCATGGAGCTTTTCCATCTGGCGCCACGTTTTCATGTAGCTCTCATGGACGTAGGAGGTAGCATCCGGATTGTGATAGTCGGGAGCGCACCCGGGAGGATGATAATTGGGAAAGGGCCAATGGATCAAATAGAGATCCAGATAGTCCAATTGTAAATCTTCCAGCGACTTCTTGCAGGAAGCGATCACGTCCTTTTCCGCATGTTTGTCATTCCAGAGTTTGGAAGTGATCCAGAGGTCTTCCCGGGGAACGCCTCCATCGATCATCTTGCGGAACGAATGCCCGATCAGGTGCTCGTTGCCGTAGACGGAAGCGCAGTCGAAATGGCGATAGCCCAGCCTTGCCGCATCCAGGACGGCATCGGCGATTTGCTGGCCGGTGACATGATCGGAACCGAAGGTGCCCAGGCCAATAACGGGTATTTTCGCCCCTGAAGCCAATGTCTTGAACGGAACTTGCCGGGGATCGATGCCGTCTGAGGCTGGAGTAAAGGAAGGAGAGGTGGTCATTTGATTGATGGAGCCTTTTCCGGAAGTTCCAGAATCAAGAAGGTCGGGTTAATTTATTCGACGCTTCTCCGGCTCGGGGTTGGGAAAGAGTACCCGTCAGATCATGTCTCTAGAATAGTCATTCTTGCGCTTTACATGACGATTCTTGACTTGAGCTATTTTGAAACCCGTCCGCGCAGACGTCTGAAATTACTGGGAGAGGTTCCCTGCAACCGCTTGAAAACGCGGGAAAAATGAAAGGGGTCGCTGAAGCCCAGGCGGTAGCCGACTTCCTTGGTCAGCAGTTCCGTTCCCAAGAGGAGATCGACGGCGCGATTGATCTTAAGCCGGAGGAGATGCTGATAAGGAGTCGTGTTGGCAAAACGCTGAAAGACGCGACACAATGTTTCGGGAGTGATTCCCAGATTTTTGGCCGCAGCTTCCGAGGTGGGGAGAGTTTCGTAATTCTTGTCGAAAAACGCCCTGGCTTTTAAATAGAACTCCAGCGCCATGGAGGTTCCGTGATGAGAAGTATACTCGACGCATTCGGGAAGCTTTTGGAAAAGGAGCCGAAGATAATTCAGGGCGATGGCCTCGGAGAATTTTGAATGCCGATTTCCTTCCGTGATCATGTGATCGAGAATTTCCTGCAGTTCCAAGGGATAAAGCGCATGACGGACCTGGCCGGAACGCAAAGGGACGGATGATAAAAGGTGGTGCGCCTCCCGACCGGCGAAATCGACGAAATACTTCACCAGGGGGCGTTCGGAATCGGTGGTGATTTCATGGGACACATCCGGCCCATAGCTAAACAACGTGCCTACGTTCAGCCGAAACCGCTGTCCTTTGAGTATCAACCAGCCTTCTCCCTGGACGACCAATTCAACGGCCAGCCATGGAAAGGTGCTCCGGGTGACCGCATAATCGGGTCGGCAGTTTTCGCGTCCCACGCACATGACCTCCAGCGCTGACGACTTCCTTCGCCGCTCCGGGCAGTAGTAGGAGGCCTCGGTTATCTGGGTTGAAAGCAGACTGGGAGCAAAGGATCGGGTTGCCATACGATGTCAAGATCAAGAATAGTCATGTCCAGTGGCAAACGCCTATCTGATTTACAACCTGCCAGGAAGAGGAATCGTGGGCGTGCTATCCCTTGGACCTTTGTTTCCGCCCTCTTTTCCCTAGTAGCTTGCCATGGCGCCGAGGGCGGTGGTTCTTAATTCAACTTCCACTGGGGATTCCTCGATGCCTCTTTTTACGGCTTCATTGAGAATCGCTTCCGTGGCGGTTAAGCGGGAAAGACTTGATGTCTCTTTCAGCGGGCAGACTGCGCGACCTCCATGAGGTAGCGTGCAAAATGTAGGGCGAATAATCTCTACGGAGATGTTGCTTTGGGAAGTTCCAGCAATGTCTTGGCGGTGACGATGGCCGCATTCTTCGCCGCGAGTTCCAGGTATTTTCTCGTCTCGACAGGGCCAGCCTGGCCACCCGCGAGATCACAGAGGCCTCGGACGATCAAGACAGGAACGTGATTGACCCAGCAGACTTGGGCGATGGCGGTCGATTCCATGTCGTGGCCGTTGACGTGCCAGGTCTCATAGGCGAAGGAGCGGAACTTGGCGTTATCGAGGAAGACAGGACCGCTCATGCCGCCGCCGCCAACGATGACTTGCGCGGCTCCGCCGTTGCCGCCCTCAATCTTGACTATCGTTGCCGCGCGAGAGGCGGCGTCGAGCAAGCCGGGATCAGCCGGGAACGCGTGCAAATCCTCGGGTTCCGACATTCCCTCCCGGACGACGGAGACGTCGTTGGGATAAATCTCGTAATAGTGCCCATACTTCGGCGTCCACCAAGTCGGAAGGATATGCTTGTCGGGATGCTCGGGATCCGGGTTCGCCCAGATCGATTCCATTTGGTGGATCCACTCGGCGGGAATGATGACGTCGCCGGGATGCAGGTTCGGATTGATTCCCCCCGCGATGCCGCAGAAGACAACGGCGTCGGCATGGAAGCGGTCGATGATGAGTTGCGTGTTCATCGCGGCGTTGACCATGCTCTGCCCGGTGAGACCGAAGATAAAGTGGTGGCCATGGATATCGACCTCATCGAAATGAGTCCCATTGATCGTCGAGGTCTTGAGCGCCGATCCCTCTGGGACCATTTGCGCCTCGATCGCCTTCAACTCGGGTTTGAACGCGGAGAGGACGGCGATGCGTTGTGGCTCCGCGGCAAGAGCGGGAACGACGGCTAGAACAAGACAGAGCAGGAGAGGGGATAATAGAGATTTCACGAGCAGGGGGATGATGTAACCGGGAACGTTCCAAGTCGAATACTCTTACGCGCATTCACGGCCCGGATGATAGACGCGTCTGGCTCCGGGCCCCTGATGATGTCGTCAATTTACCTTGTTTTGTGGTCACGCCGATCTACTGAATGAATTGGCGAATGAATTCTCACCTCATTGCAGGCGTGGTCTACATTCTCGGCGCAGTGGCGTTGGGCGCAACTCCGTTGGATGACAAGATCAAGACCTTCGAGGCCGCAGTGAAGGTTTCGCCACGGGTGAGCAGCAATTTATCCTACGGCCATATAACCATCTTGGGTCGAGATATGACTATCGAAGATTTGGACCTAGCGGTTCAGCACGGTGGCAACACAGAGACTATTGAAGGAATCGTGACCCGGTTGATGGCAACTCATTCATCCGACAAGGTTCAGCAAACGGGCGATGATCTCGTGCAGGAACTGGAAGCGCAAAGGAAAACACAGGCAGACGCGTTCGAGGCCAAGGCCGATGCTGTTCTGGCCAAAGTGCAGGATGCGCTCACCCAGGCAAAAAAAACGACCGATCTCGACCAGGCGTTAAAGGATTTACAAACCCTGCAGCCGACGCCCGGAGCGCCCGGTTATGAGGCATCTCCTGCATTGGCGGGAAAAATCAACGCGACGTTTCAATTCGTGACGCAATGGCAGGACTACCTGTCAGCAATGAGCAGCGGAAACATGCAGCAGGCGCAAAATAATCTGCGCATGATTTTGGAAAACCGGCAGATTGATGCACCGATTTTTTTTCCACGATCTGAAATATTAGCACGACTGGTGGAGGCGAGCGGGGGGAATCCCAATCCGCCGAATGTGGCCTCGAGTCCCACGGCGACCGTAACAGATCCGGACATCATTTTGGCCAAGATCAAGCAGCCGGATGACTTCCAAAAGATGCTGCCCGAATTAGCCCGCGTTCCCGGGCCCAATCCCCAGACACCATGGGATTGGTCATGGCTGGCCTCCATGGATAAAACGCGATTGGATGCCGTCGCTGGCCTACCCGTGAGCTTAAACTTTCAGAGCTACCTGAATGGCCCCTATTGGGGAGACAACATCAGCAGGATTGTCGCCATGGAGCTCCTTGCTTCGTTACCTTATTATTTCGGGACCGATGTATCGGATCCACCCAAGCCAAATGAAACCGTAAGCGACTATCTCGAGCGACTAAGCGGGGATGCTGAGACTGCTGGTAACCTGGCCTTATTGCAGAGGGTCATTGCCGTCAAGGTGGCGCTGGTTAATCCGGGAAGAAATGTTATGTCAGGAGGAACTCCGCAATTTTTGGCGGGATTGAGCCAGGAGGCCGCAGGGCAATTCGCCCCAGCGGTCGTCTCTTACGAGAATGCCCTGAAAAACGTGGAGAATTCCCTGCCTGTTCATATCGTGGGAGAGCGGTTGGCAGCGATCCAGAAGGAGCACCCGGACGAATTTGAAAAGGGGATGGCGAGTTTCACCGCGCCACCGCCACCGATCAATCTGTGGCCTGGCTACGGCATCCCTCCATGGAATCGGCCCGGCATTCCGGGCATGCCCGGGTATCAGGGGCCCAATCCTGTCACCGTTTTACCGATTCCGATGGCGATTTCCATTCCGGCCCGGGCGACGGCATCGCCCGATTCGAAAACAGATGCGAATCCCGTTAATCCAAGCCCCCAACCTGTCCCCAAATAAAGTGAACCGATTCCCATGAAAAATCTCTGGATACTCTGTCTTGCCGTTGCCCTTGGCTTCACTGCGCACGCGACTCCCTTGGACGATAAGATGAAAAATTTTGCCGATGCGCTCAACGCTTCGGCTGCCGCCAAACCGGATGCGAATCCCATGATGGCGGAGAGGATACCGGCCATGATGGCGCAATTGGATTCTTCCCTGGGAGCGCAGGGAGGCGAGGCGAATATGGAGGCGATGATCAAGCAGATCATGGCGACAAATCCCGCCCCCGCCGTGCAGGAAACTGGAAAAGCTTTGATCGCTGAGTTGGACGCGAGGCAGAAGGCCCGGGTGGATGAGTTGACGGCCAAGGTGAATGCGGTACTGACACCGATTCCTGAAGTCCTGATCAAGGCACAGAAGCCTCAAGACGTCGATGGAGTCCTTGGCGACTTGCAAAAAACACAAGCACCTCGAGGTGGGATGTATGGCGGCGATCAAGATTCGCAGGTGCAGATGAACCGGATAAACTCAGCCTATCAATTTGTGGCCCAATGGCAGGATTATTTGTCTGCCCGCAATAATGGCAATATTCAAGAGGCCCAAAATTCGCTGCGCAATCTTTTGAATTCTCGCCAGCCCGGTGATGTCATTCTGGTTCCCCGCTCGGAAATTCTGGCCCGGACGGCAGCGCTCGTCAGTCCGACAAAACCGGGGCCGGCTGGGACTCCTCCTGTCGCTGTTTCAAACCAGGACCAGTTAGTCTCGCTCCTGGATGGAATAAAAACCTTGGATGACATCGATGAAGCACTGAAAAAAATCAGGACACTTCCCAACATCAATTACGATGCCGGTGGACTGGCTCAGCTCGGTGGTCTTTATGCCAACGCAAAAAACGGGCTCCCCGTTACGTTCGACCTGGCGCCCGTCAACGGCTCGAATGCGAATTCCCTTCCGGAATTTGCGCGCATCCGGGCGATGGTGATCATGTATCTTCTTCCACGTTATATCGGAAGCGGCGCTTTCCCGACCAACCCCAATGAGACCGTGAACGATTATCTGACACGGTCTATAGATGCATTTGAAACCAAGCAAGACTGGGTTTCCCTCCAACGGCTTATTGAGGCTCAAACCAAGATCACAGGTGCCAATGCTTATTCTGCTGGAATCCGTAGTTTTCTCGCGGGATTGAATCAGGAAATGGCCGGACAATATACCCAGGCCGTTACTTCCTACCAAAGCGCATTAGCTAATCCGGATGATTATCTGCCGGCTAAATTAATTGGGGATAAGCTGGCCGCCATCAAGAAGGATCATCCTGCCGAGTTTGAGGCAGGGATGAAAAACATTCTTAATCCCCCGACGCCGGTTTATATGAATCCGTACTGGCCAAGGGTTGGTATTCCCGTTGGTTATCCCATGCCTGTCGCAGGTCCTGGAGGGACGAACGCTGCACCAGTTGTGCCAACTCCGCCGTCTCCTCCGGCGAGCACCAATGCGGTTCCGGTCGCTCCAGCACCTCCTCCGAAATAAGACCGAATATCAGGCTCGACCAGGCCACTTAGACATAAAAAAGCCGCCGATCATCTGATCGGCGGCTTTTTTGTTGAAGGTGAAAGAATTAGTGGGTTGCAGGCGTGGCCGCAGGAGTCGTCGCGGTCTTCGTGGTGGGCTTTGCGCCTGTATTGAGCGTGACGGCTGCCATCTTGCCGGAAGCATCCACGATGAAGGAACCACCGACTTTGTCGCCGACCTTGAAATCAGCCAGGGTGGCGATCTTACCGTCCTTCTTGATCTTGGTCGCGGAGGTGATGGACAAGGTCTTGGGGGCTTCTGTCTTGTTCCCGATGGTGACCGTGTTGGCGGTCGCATCGACAGCCGTCAAGATACCAGAGTATTTGGTCTTCTTGGCAGCAGCCGGGGCCGCTGTCGACGCAGCCGTCGTGGTGGCAGCGGCGGGGGTTTGGGCCTGAACGGAAACGGGAACGCCGGCCAGAGCAAGACCCAGGATGGCCGCGAGGGCCGTGATCGGTAGAGTAATTTTCATTAGGGACGTTTGACGTAAGACCTCATCACAACCTTCAAACTTTTTGCAATTATTTATAGATTGTTATGTCCCAGAGGAGATATTGGTAAAGTCCTCCTCCAAGCTCAGGATGACGGAATTTCAAAAGCACACCCCTTTTGCAGAGATCTCTTTAAGGACTACGCCACTTTGCCGAAGACGACGGAGGCATTGATGCCGCCGAAGCCAAAGGAATTGCTCAGCACGTACTTGAGGGGCTGAGAGCGGCCCTTGAGCCGGACGAGATCGAAACCGGGCGTGATTTCCTCGCACGGCTCATGGCAGTTGAGCGTGGGAGGAATGTGGCTATTCTCAATGGCCAAGCAACAAATGGCGGCTTCAATGGCGCCGGACGCACCGAGCGGGTGACCGTAATAGGCCTTGGTGCCGCTGATGGCGGGGGTGTTCTTGCCGAAGAATTTGCTGACGGCCTTGGCTTCGGTGCCGTCGTTCATCGGGGTGCTGCTGGCGTGTGCGTTGATGTAATCGATCTGGTCGGGACGCAGTTTGGCCTCGTCGAGGGCGAAGCGCATCGCCTCAATGGCCGATTCACCTTCAGGCAGCGAAGAGGACATATGGAAGGCGTCATTGTTGAGTGTGTAACCGAGCACTTCGGCGTAGATATGCGCGCTGCGAGCTTGGGCATGTTCGAGTGATTCCATGATGAGGCTGCCGCCGCCTTCAGCCATGACGAAGCCGGAGCGGGTCATGTCGAAAGGACGAACGGCGCGGCTCGGGTCCTTGGTCTCCTTGGACATCGATTTGATCGTGTCGAACGCACCGAAGGTCAGGGCGGCGAGGGGAGCTTCAGCGGCGCCGGTGATCATCACGTTCGCGCGTCCTTCGCGGATAATTCGGAATGCTTCTCCGACGGCGACAGTGCCGGACGCGCAACTGTTGGAGTTGGTCGTGCTATAACCGCGCGCACCGTAGGCGATGCTGATATTGCTATGGGCCGAGCCGCCAAAGACCTGGAGGGCGAGTGCGGCCGGGATAGCCTTCCCACCTTCGCGGACAAACTTCTCGTGGGTTGTCTCCGCCGTCGTAATTCCACCCAGGGCGGTGCCGAAGCTGACGCCGACGTCGGTGCGGGGATTCTCCGGAGTCAGCTTGAGGCCAGCGTCGTCGATGGCCTGCTGGGAGAGGGCGAGGGCGAACTGGGCGAAACGGTCGATCCGTTTCAGTTTATGGGGAGGGAAATGATCGGCGGGGTTGAAGTCATTGATCTCACCGGCGCACTTGGCGTCGTAATGGGACGCGTCAAAACGCGTAATGAAACTAATCCCTGATTTTTCGCGGAGAATGCCCTGCCAGAGGCCCTGGCGGCCGTGGCCGACGCAGGTTAGTGCTCCAATTCCTGTAATAACGACGCGTGAACTCATGAATGCATACTTTCGACTTTACGCTTTAGACCCGCCAAGGTCAGGGTTGCGATGTGATGGATAAAAAAGAGGCCCACAATGTACTTGTTAACAAAGCCACCGATCAAGGGCCAATGCAATTCCGAATCGTGGGTAATCTCGACCCGGACGCCTTCGGGGGTCTCGGTAAAGGTCCAGACAACGATCATGCCTTTGGTGGCATTGAGAAAGGAACGGAGGTGTTCGAAGTGGAGTTGGCGCTTCACGGTATCGACCCGGTAGACGGAAACCCACGTCGTGGGAATGAAGGTGCGGACAGCCGACATCTTGACGATTCCACCCCAAGGCATGGGCGAAAGAAACCGGTTATAGCGGTAGTGGGGAAGGAAATCGGGCCAGCGGGTGAGATCGGACGCGACGCCGAAAATAGTTTCGGTCGAGGCCTTGATGGTGATGACGTTGGAGGTTCTCATGCTTCGAGTCGTGCAGTAACGGCCTGTTGGAACAACAGAAATTTGGATTGGTGTAGGTTGGGCCATCCGGCTTTTTGGGTGAGGTCTTTCATCTCACGGCCCGTAAAGGCGCGGCGGATGGATAGGCGCGCGTCATGCCGGACCATGGGATCGCGGATGATGAAGGCGGTGAGCATCCAGATGCAGAAAGCGGCAATCCGGCTGCGGACGAGATCGATGACGGCGGTGCCGCGGCGTCCGGTGCGGGCCATCTCCTTAAGGAGAATCAGGGCGTCGGGTTCGGCAAAGTGATGAAGCGCGAGGCTGCAAAAGGCGAGATCGGCTGCCTTGTTGCGGAAAGGCAGCTTGCGGGCATCGGCTTGGACGAAGAACATTTTTTTGGAGCTGGGCGTGGCTTCCCGGGCGATCTTGAGCGTCTGGAACTGGAAGTCGAGGGCAACGATGGTCAACTCGCAGTTGCTTGCTTTGGCCTGCTCGATCAGGTTGCGGCCATGGTCACCGTATCCGCAGCACAGATCGAAGAGAAGGAGCTTGCGGGCCTTGTCGGCCAGCTTGTGAAAGACAGTCTCTACCGCTTTCCTGCCGCCAAAGGTACGGTTCAGGCTGGCGAGATGCTGGAGATCGACGCGGAGGGTCGACTCATCCACGTCGGGCAGATCCATTAACTCGGGTTCAGATTCGGAAAACTCACGCTGCATTCGTGCGAGAATGCCGATACTTGAGCGTGCGTCACCGTTTTTTTACAAAAAAAATCGAAAAAGGCGTCATTTGGTTTGCACTTTTTATAAACCGGGTTAGCCATTATCCGTGCATCGCTTTCGTATCGGAGTCTTAACCAGCGGCGGGGATTGTCCCGGCCTTAACGCAGTAATTCGCGCCACCGTGGCTTCGGCCCACACCTTGGGCTGGGAAGTTCTCGGCTTTATCGACGGCTACGAGGGCCTTCTCTCGCCGGTCAATTATAAGATTCTCACTCTGGACAACACGCAGGGCATCGCCGCCACCGGGGGCACCATCATCGGGACGACGAATAAGGGACGCTTCGTGGCCAAGTCCGGTTTGGGCGAGAAGGCGATGATTCCGCAACCGATCATCGATGAGGCGAAAAAAACGCTGAACGATCTCGGCGTTCGCGCGCTGGTTTGTATTGGTGGCGACGGCTCGCTGACAACGGCTGACCAGCTTTTTGAAAACGACGTTCCCGTGGTCGGTGTACCGAAGACGATCGATAACGATCTTTCCGCGACGGCGACGACCTTCGGTTTCGATTCCGCCGTGCAATGCGTGGCCGACGCGCTCGATCGCCTGCATACAACGGCGGCCAGTCACAAGCGCGTCATGGTGCTCGAAGTCATGGGGCGTCACGCGGGTTGGATCGCTCTTTATGGCGGACTGGCCGGAAACGCGGACGTGATTTTGATCCCGGAAATTCCTTTCTCTTATGAAAGGCTCGCCGCGCATGTGGAAAAGCGGATGGCGAGCGGTGCTGCCTCGACCCTGATTGTCGTGGCGGAAGGAGCGAAGGATCCCGCAGGCGACGTTTTGACGGTGGATGGCGCAACGAAGGGCGAAGTTCGCCTGGGCGGTATCGGCGCGCAGGTCGCTGCCGAAATCATGGAGCGTACCAAGCGAGAGACCCGCACCGTAGTGCTGGGGCACTTGCAGCGCGGCGGAGCACCGACGACCCAGGACCGTAATCTGGGAACCCGTTTCGGCGTGGGTGCCGTGCAGTTGATCCAGGAAAAGAAATTCGGCCAGATGGTCAGTTACCTCAACTACCAGATTGGCGCGGTGACCATCAAGGAAGCGGTGGGCCAGATCAAACACGTTCCGCCGGACGGCCAGATGGTCAAGACGGCCAAGGCGGTCGGGATCAGTTTTGGGACTTAGGCTGTTTTGCGGCGTTTTTAAAATCGAGCGCGGCGAACCGGGGATTTTTCAATTAGTGGCGCATAGGTAATATCTTTCCGCAGGAATGCGATTCCATCCCATGGCCACACGGTTGACGCCCCTCTATTGCCCTTTGGGGCTGATAAGTCCTGTTGGCACATATTTTAGACACATTTCACGCCAAGTTGTGCTATAAACATCTGTGGCCAAACGCACCGAACCGCTCTCATCTCGCGCCCAGATCGTCGATCCGGCAGCGATGCCAAAGGAATCAACGGCCACGTTGCCGCCCCCGCGCCGGGTTCCAGGTTCACGACGCAGCCGACAACCCACCCCGGCCAAAAAGAAAACCTCCATCTGGCGACTGCTCTGGACTGGCATCCAAATCGTTTCCATCATCTTTATCGTCCTTGGGGCGGTCCTGGGTTATTTCATCTATGAAAAGGCGCTGGAGTATTACGCTAAGGCGGCAACCTACGACCTGAAGAAACTCGACGACCTCAACGTCACCTCGACGTTCTACGACGTGAATGGCGACGAACTGGGCCGGATCTTCGTCGAGGACCGCATTGTCCTCAAACCCGAGGAGATTCCCGACATCATGCGCGAGGCGGTCATGTCGGCGGAAGATCGCCGCTTCAAGGACCATGGCGCGATCGATTATTGGGGCATCCTACGGGCCTTGCGGGAGAACCTGACCAAGAAATCGCATGGCGTGCAGGGAGGAAGCACAATTGAACAGCAACTGGCCAAGCACTTGATCGGCGATTTCTCGCGGACCATGGACCGGAAATTTCTCGAGGCCTTTGTCGCGATCCGGCTCGAGCACAGCCTGACCAAGGACCAGATCATGAACTATTACCTGAACCGGATTTATTTCGGTAAGGGGTACTTTGGCGTGGAGGCGGCGGCCAAGGGCTATTTTGGCAAGGACGCCATGCAGTTGACAGTGCCCGAGTGCGCGCTCTTGGCCGGGATCATCCGTGCGCCGACCAGTTCCTCGCCGCGCGTCGATTTGGGCAAGGCGAAGATGCGTCGCGACATTACCCTCAAGCAGATGGAGGAGGCGAAGTACATCAGTCCGCTCGATTACAGCCGGTACGTCAACACGCCGATCAGCATCCAGCCGGCCAAGCCTTTCGGTCAACAAAGCTTCGTCATGGTCGCCGCCGTGAAGGAGATGGAGCAGATTCTTTCCATCGAGGGCACGGAAGAAATGCCGCAGGGACTGGTCGTGCACACCAATATCAACCTGCATTTGCAGCAGGCCATCGAAGACCAGATCAATCTCAAGTTAACGGCTTTGGAAGCGGCTAACGCACCTCCTGCGCCTGCCCCTGGATCGCCTCCAATCCCAGTCCGGCCTCCGCTGCAGGGCTCGGCAATTGTCGCCGATGTGAACTCCGGGCGCGTACTGGCCTGGATCGGTGGCCGTGATTTCTCCAAGAGCCAGTTCGATCATATCACGATGGCGCATCGCGAGAATGGCGCGTTGCTTCAGGCTCCGATGTACGCGCTCGCCTTCGACCGTCTCAATCTCGACCCGGCGACGATGGTCAACGCCTCCTATATCGACCCGACCGCGACGGCAAGTGCGGCGGACCTCGCCTTGGGCAATCCAATGGTCGACTTGAGCAAGTGGTTCCTTTCCATCCAGGACTCCCTGGCCATCGGCAAAAAGGAAGTCGCCACGCGGGTCGGATTGCAACTGGGCGCAAAAGGCTTCGCCGACTGGCTGCAACAGGCGGGGGTTGATACCCATGTGCCGAACGACAAACCGAACGTCTTCAATCCCGATCCCATGACTCTGGGTGATGTCACGGCGCTCTACCAGATTCTCGGCAATGGGGGAGTCCGGCGCAAACTCAAGATCATCCAGTCGATCCAGTCGCGCACCGGGGAAGTTCTTTACGACGACACCAAGCCGGAAAAGGAGAGCCGCCAGGATACTGTGCTCAATAATCTAGACGATCAGCAATTGACGTTGACGCTCGAGAACGCACTACGCACCGGCCCCGCCCGGACACTTACGCGGGACTACGGTTTCAAATCGGGACTGGCTGGCATGTCGGGCTATTCGGAGGGATATCGGGATGCGTGGTTTGTCGGCTATACGCCGAAGCTCATCGCCGGTGTCTGGGTGGGTTACGATGACTCCCGTGCCATCGGCGGCAAGGATTTGGCCGTGAAATCCGCCGTGCCGTTGTGGGGTGACATCATGCAACAGGTCACGACGCGAGTCGCCGCCGGGGGCCCTTTTCTCGTTCCACCACAATTGACCAAAGTCGAAATCGATCGCTCCACCGGAGCGCTTCGCGGGTTGGCCGGTCTGGCCCCAGCGCCGGGTGATATTTTCGTTTACCTGAAAAAGAGTGAGGTCGATGCGTTGGGTAGTCAGGCGCCAGTGGGCGCGCAGGGACGTCAGGCACCAAAAGAATGGTCTGACTGGCTGACCACGATGTTCAACGAAGCGGATGAAACGGGCCTCGCCCCGGATCAGATGATGGACTCCGGAAACAAGCGCGATGCTCTGATTCCGGCCCTGGCCGAGTACAAAATGCCCGGTTTGCGCGGCGATATCCTTTCCTCTGATGGAGCGGCCTACGCGACCATGCGCACGGAAAAAAACCTGGTGCTCGGCTGGCCCGGCGCGGATCAAGCCACTGCGGATGACGATATCGTGAAGTGGATGCGCAACCGGCTCGACGAAGTCCAGCAGGCACTGGACACCCAGATCACCATCGATGACAAGGACCTGACCAGCCAGTATCACGTCCAGCGCTATCAACCCTTTCTCGTTCTGGAAGATCTCACGCCCGCCCAGGTTGCCAAATTCGAGGCGGCGGGATTGGAGAGCAAGGGCTTCGGGCTCCAGACCGTTCCGCTTCGCAGCTATCCGCGGGGGACCGAACTGGCGCACACGATTGGCTATCTTTCACGCGACCAGCAACGCAACAAAGGCAAATACCTCGGCGGCGATGTCATCTATGACCGCTACAAGGGGGCGACGGGAATTGAGGCCGTCAGCAACGCAGATCTCATCGGTAAAGATGGAAAATTTATGGTCTCCACCACAGAAGATGGTTATGCACGGTCCTCCGTGGTGGATACGCCTGCCACCTACGGCAACAATGTGAGGCTCACAATCGATTCCAAAATGCAGGCAGCCATGGAGCAGGCCCTGTCCGATAGCCCCAAGATACTCAAGGCCGGACTGGTCATGGACGTTCACTCGGGTGACATCGTGGCCATGGCTTCGCAGCCGACTTTCGATCCGAATATTTTTGTGCCCGGCATTGCCGCAGACGAATGGAATCTCCTCAACAGCAACGAATACAATCCGCTCGTGGATCGCACTATCCATGCGCAATACCCGCCGGGATCGGGCTTCAAGACCGTTACGTCAATTGCTGCGATGAACGCCGGGGTTTTCGATCCCAATTGGGTCGTCCATTGCCCCGGCTACCTGGATGTCGGTAGCGTTCACTTCAACTTCCCGAAGGAGCACGGCGACATCACCTACCAGGAGGGTTTCGCCCACTCGTACAACACTTACTTCATGTCGCTGGGCCTCAAGGTGGGCCGCGATGTCTTGCTCGATACGGCGCGCAGCCTGAATTTTGGCAGCCTGACGAACATCATTCTTCCGGGTGAGCTGCCCGGTTTGCTGCCGGACAATGAGTTCGTCAAGCGAGTACACAATCGCGAATTCGGTAATGGTGACTTGGCTAACACCTCCATCGGGCAGGGCGACGTCCTGGTGACGCCGCTCCAGATGGTCAGCCTGATGTCTACGATAGCCAATGATGGAACCTATTATCGGCCACGCCTCGTGAAGGATGTTGAGGACCGCGATGGAAAAGTGATCAAGCAAACTCCGATCGAGACGTTGCGCACGGTGACCTTCGACGAGAAATGGATGCCCACGCTGAAGGATGCGATGATTCATGTCGTCGACGACGGCACCGCGACGGTGGCCCATCGTGACGACATCAAGATCGCCGCCAAGACCGGTACGGCGCAGGTCGGGTCGAAGGAAAAACCGCGGCAGATCGCCTGGCTCTCCGGCTATTATCCTGCGGACAATCCTCAATACGCGTTTTCGGTCGTGATCGAAGGCCAGGCCTCGGACAACAAACAGGGTGAAGGCAAGAACGATGAAGATGCCGGTCTCCTTGGCGGCGTCGAGGCGGGCGCCATCGTGAAAGATTTCATGGCGCGCGTCTATCCGGTCCCCGGCGCGAAGAAAAACAAGGATGACCAGGACTCAGCATCCTCAACGAAAAAAGCGGACGACTCGACCACGGCGGATAACACCCCAGCGGTCGAAGACAAAACGGACAAGATCCCGGTAGCCCAACCAGCAGCGACCACAGCGGATCAACCCACCAGCCCGAAGACGACGCCGTAATTATTCCGGTGCGCCTAACCAAATCAGCCCGATTATCCTGAAGGGATTAAATCATATAGCCCAGGGTTGCGAGGAACGAGCTACCCTGGGTAGAGGGAAGAAAAAGCTACCCCGAAAGGGTTGGAGTACGCGACCTCGTATCGATCACCGAAAAGATAGAACCCTTTTCAGGGTACAAGGCATGTTGATCTAACCCAGGGTAGGACTCCCGGGCGAGTCCTACCCTTGGCTATATGATTCTGGATAATGAATGCCTAAGTGTTTCCGATATTTTCAACTATATCGTTACGACTCAGGATGACGGATTTTAAATAGGGAGTGGGATATTGACGCTAGGCCGCCGCTTCCACTGCGCCGAGTCGTTCACCAAAAGCGCGGAACTTGTCCCGGATCGCTTTCGCAAAACCATATCCCGGCTTGAAGATTCGCGGTGAAAATGAGGAAGAGACGATGCTGCGCAGATGTTCCGGTGACTTGAGATGCCAGAGCGTCAGCGCCTGGATAAGGATGTTGCCGATCGCGGCGGCATCCTCCGGTCCTGCGATGACGGGAAGGCCGGTCGTATCCGCCGTAAGCTGGTTAAGGAGATCGTTGACCGATCCCCTTCCAACGACGTGGAGCACTTCGATCTCCTGGCCGGTGAGCGCCTCGAGTTGGCGCAAGGTTTCGCCATGGCCCAGCGCGAGGCTTTCCAAAATGACGCGGACCACTTCTCCGGGCGTGGCGGGAACGGGTTGATCGGTTTCACGGCAGAATGAGGCGATCTTTTCGAGCATGTCGCCCGGCTCGTGGAAGCGGGGATCCTCGGGCGAGAAGTGTGCCCGGGCGGGACCGTTTTGCTCGGCCAACCGGGTCAATTCCTCATCCGAATAGTTCTCGCCCGTAGCGGCCCAGCCGCGACGACATCCCTGCACGAGCCCGAGTCCAAGGTTGTTCTTGAGAAAACGGATTGAGCCGCCGAGACCAACCTCGTTGGTGAATCCGCTTTCGCGCGCATGACAGCTGATAATCGGTTCCTGACGTTCCACCCCGAATTGTGAACGCGTATCGGAATGAAAAAAGGCCCACCGTTGTTCAGCTCTCGCGGGCACGGCGGCAATCGCGGCGGCCCGGTCGTGAGAACAAGTGGCAATCACTCGCGTATTGAATAGCGCGGGATATTTTCGCAAGTCGTCGATCACCGGCCCGAACGCCGTGCCGCCCGGGACAAGTGGGGGAAGGAGCGATTCCGGCAAATCAAGCGCCTCCATCAATTGAGGCGACCACGAATGTGTTTGCGGGTTGTAAAGTTGCGTCATGCTGGCCAGCGATTCCTCGCAGGCCGCCACGCCGGAAAAGCGAGTATTGAGGTAATCGGCGATGGGGAGAAGGCGTGTCGCGCGCCGGAAAAGCGCCGGGTCAGCCGACTGTTCCGCTTCGATCTGGAACAGGCTGTGCAGCGGCATCAGCGCAATGCCGGTCTCCGCATAGATTGCGGCGGGCGAAAGCTTTTTCAGGAGACGGACAGACGCCGCTTCGCCTCCTCCGTTAGCGCCGCAGGACGGCGATTGCAGGGGCCTGTCGTCACCATCGAGCAGCACGTAATCGACTCCCCACGAGTCGGCGCTGAGTCCCGAAATCGGCAGGTTGAGATCCGCTGCTTTTGCGATTCCGGCAAAAATCTCCTTTTCCAGTGAAGCCAGATCCCAGCAAAGATAACCATTGATCTCCTGGGTCTTATTTTCAAACGAGTGAATTTCATCGAGGGTCAACTGCCCCTTGGCCAGCGTCCCCAACACGATGCGTCCGTTTTCAGCTCCGACGTCACAAGCCAGATAATAGGTGGTGTTCATAGTTTAAATGAAATGTTGGGGGATGAGTCGGTTTGAGTGCGCGAATGCCGACGAGGGAAGAGAGGGACGAAAGGTGTCCATCGGTAAAGGTCGAGCAAACGGTGATGTCGATACTCTGTCAATGCTGTTACGACTTTCTGTATAATAGGCTACAAATGAAGGAGTGATAGTCAATGAATAAGATATGTTCACGAGGCAAAGGTGAAGACATCCAACCCGTAGCCGGCGGTCGATTCTTTCCATCGGCGGGTGCTTGAGCTAACATTCCTCTCAATGTCCCTGATCACCAACATTGCCGCTTATCGGTTTGTGGCCATGGATGAACTGAAGGCGCGCCGGGCTCTTTTGGTGGAGAAATGCCGGGTATGGGGGCTCAAGGGAACTATTTTGCTCAGCACGGAGGGGATCAACCTTTTCGTCGCGGGAGGCGCGGACGAAATTGGATATCTCTTGGGTGAATTGCGGGCGATTCCGGGACTGGAGGACTTGAATCCAAAGGTCAGCACAAGTGCGCATCAGCCTTTCAACCGCATGTTGGTCCGAATCAAAAAGGAAATCATCGCGTTTGGAGTTGAAGGCATCCGGCCGGAGAAAAATACATCGCGCAAGATCACGGCCCGTACACTGAAACAATGGCTCGACGAGGGGCGCCCCGTCACGCTGCTGGATACGCGAAACGACTACGAGGTAAAGCTCGGAACTTTTCGCGGGGCAAAAGTCCTGGGCCTCGACCATTTCCGGGAGTTTCCAGAAGCCGTGCGACAGCTTCCCTCCGAAATGAAAAAGGAGTCGATCGTGATGTTTTGCACCGGCGGCATTCGTTGCGAGAAGGCGGGCCCTTACATGGAGCGGGAAGGCTTCCTCGATGTCTTCCAACTTGATGGCGGCATCCTGAAATATTTCGAGGAATGCGGCGGCACGCACTATGACGGTGAATGTTTTGTCTTCGATCAACGCGTGGGGGTCGATCCCGCCTTACGCGAGACGCAGAGTGCCCAATGTTACGGCTGTCTCGCGCCGTTAACGGAAACCGATCAGGAGGATGAGCGTTATGTTGCGGGCAAAACGTGTCCTTATTGCTTTACGACTTCCGCGCAGAAGATGGCGGAAACGATCCAGCTGCGTCAGGAGCAGATTCGCCGCGTGACCACTCCGCTGCCTGGATCCATTCCCTACGATAATCGCAAGCCCGTGATTGTGCCGATCGAGTGGAATGGCGCGACGCTGCTTGATTTTCTCAGCGGTATTTTGAAGCACGTGCTCCGCAGTGAATGGGAGATGCGTTGTCAGGAAGGCCAGCTTTTGAATGCAAAGGGCGAGCCGGTCGAAGTGGGGCACCGCGTTGAAGCGGGAGCGCGCTATTTCGTTTTGCAGTCTGGCATCGTTGAGCCGGACGTGGATTCCGGGATCCGTATCGTTTATGAAGACGAGGCCATCCTTGTCCTGAACAAACCCGCGCCACTCCCCGTTCACCCGAGCGGGCGATTCAATCGCAATACGCTCCAATTTATTTTGCATCAGGTCTATCACCCACAAAAACCACGCGCTGCCCATCGCCTCGATGCAAATACCAGCGGCCTGATCGTCTATACGCGAACCCGTCATTTTGCCGGAATTCTTCAGCCGCAATTTGAGCGGGGCGACGTTCAAAAAATCTATCTGGCAAAGGTGGTCGGTCATCCGGCATGGGATCACCAAATATGTGATGCCGCGATCAGCGAAGAAGCCGGCGAGATCGGAATGCGCGAAATTGATCCGGAAGCGGGTTTATCGGCACGGACCGAGTTCGAAGTACTGGCGCGTCACGACGATGGAACCGCGTTGCTTCGGGCGCGTCTCCTCACAGGACGCACGAATCAGATTCGGCTTCACCTCTGGCATCTGGGCTTTCCGGTTTCGGGAGATCCCGTTTATCGGGAGGGCCGGAACGCCGATGCCACCCAAACCCTTCGGGTGGATGATCCACCGATGGGGCTCCACGCCTGGAAGCTTTCATTCGTCCATCCGGTGACGGGAAAACGAATGCATTTTGAAGCCGATCCAGGAAAGATGGGATACGGGTCCCCCTTGGGCCAAATGTCGAATTGAAGCCGTCAAAAAGGAGAGACGGCGGGAGAGGGCTACCCTAATGCGTGGGAATTGGAACCAGCTTTTGGGTTGGCTCAAGGATGTTGACGTGTATCGACAGAGTCAACCCCATGGATTGCAGTTGGTTTCGTAGAGGCAGGCCCTCCCATCGCCTTATTACCTCCATAGCGATAAAGACATTGTTCGACCACCTTACGGTTACTGAGAGCCTCTGTCAGCACTGCCTACGGAGAATGGAACATACCAATAGGGGCTAAAGGATCGAGTATCCAAGCTAAGGACGAGAAGTAGAGGCGGAGGTGAGCTATCCTGATAATCATCCAACAGGATGAAGGATGTTGAATCTACAGGCGCCTACGAGTCCATTACCGCAGAAGGTGACCGAGGGGCAATTCTGCCACCGTCGCCCCTTCGCAAAATGGTACGAGTGGCGCACTGGCGTCGCAATCCCTGAGTAATAGCATCTACTTGCGGGGACGATATTGACCGGGCAATCGTACCTTTCTGTCATTCGTATTCCGAAGAGCAATGAGGTGTAACCATGAGTCAAGCACGCGCTCCTCAATTCGGTCGAGTTGCTGGGTCAAATTCAACTCGACTTGCAATTCCTGTCGATCATGGCAAATGAAGTGGCAGTTCACTGCACCCGTCGCGCGTATTGCCGCGCTTACAGGATTTCCGCTTTTAAGTTCCCTTGCAAATGCATTAAAGGCAGGAACCAAATCGCCGGACTTTGTATTTTGTGGAGTACCCACGATATAATCGATGCGGTTGCAGACCTTGAAAATTTGAAGAGCGATGGATTTCATTCCCCCTCGACAACACCCCATAAAAAGTATTCCACCGGGGATCATGCAGTCCGATATACAAATCGACAGCGCCAGATCATCCCAGGTACTCCATGGATTACCTCATCACTCAAAGCGGTGGCTCTGCGGTTCATAGTTGGCTTCTTGAGCATCCGCTTTATGTGTCTCCGACCAAGACGTGAAGCCACGAATATCGAAAAAGGCCACGATACAATCTTGAGAGCGGCCCTGTACCAAGGACTCCAAAAGTATTGTGCTTATTCCAGAGGCACCGTCCCATTGAACTACGCCTCCGTCAGACGTTTGATACCGACCAAACTCTGTCGCCCCGAGCACTAATTCATTCGACGTAGGGTCTCCTAGGTGGGCTGCACCCAATGACTGTGCTGATGAGGAGGGTAGCCGTAGTAGCCGCCGATCCAGACGTACTGTCCATCTCGCCATTCATTATGGCCGGGTATCCACACGGCGGATTGATAGGGCCTCTGCCATTGTTGATAATCCTGTTGCGGCGGAGGCGGGCCTTGCGAGCCAACCTGGATGATAAGGGAGGGATCGGCGGAGACAGGGCCGCTTCCCGCCAACCCCAGAAGGGCGATAGTTGCGGCGGTTAATGCCAAGGTTCGAATGGATATGTTTTTCATATTTATAATCGTGAGAGTACGCGTGAATTCTATTTGTTCCTATGGGGTGTGCACCACATAGCCTTCGGTAGAACTGCTGAATAGTTTGACTTCAAGTAACAACTACTGGAGTAAAACTATGGAAACCATTATCGAAAAGGATTCACCCGCTACTGCCCTTATCCTCTTGGGCGTTATATGCACATTTCTCATCGCAGGCGGACTTGGGCTCGCCTACATGGGTGGAGTCTTTGCCGGAAAAGATGCCGTGGCCGAGAACGATAAGAGAATTACGCAGCAAGCCCTCCTCAAAACAACTCCAGCGACTGCTTCGACACCTGCGAAACATTGAGCGATTCTTGATTAGCCCGCCGAGATATTAAGCATTTCTTAGCTCACGGAGTTAAGGAAGCCATAGATTGGCAGTGGGGTGAACACCCCATAGCGGTCTGGCGCATTTCTGCGGTAAACACTACCCCATGAAACGAAATTCCAGGGCGGCACGAGCAGCAACAATCATCATTTCGGGCCTACTAGCGACCTCTTGGTCGGTGAAGGCCCAGACCGTTTCTGATTTGGGCACGGCGGGGAATTTTACCATTTTGGGCGGCTCTGCGGTCACCAGTACGGGGGCAACCATCATTAATGGAAACTTGGGTGTGAGTCCCGGAACTGCCGTTACGGGATTTCCGCCCGGCATCGTGATCAATGGGAGCATTAACATCAATAATGGCCCCGCGGCGACGGCTCATGCCGATACCATTACGGCCTTCAATCTGCTGGCTGGCGAGCCAGTCACGGCCAGTTTAACCGGTTTGGATCTAGGAGGTATGACGCTCGCGCCCGGGGTCTATAAGTTCACCAGCTCGGCCCAATTGACCGGAACGCTCAAACTGGACAACACACTGGATCCCACCGGCGCTTATGTTTTCCAGATCGCCAGCACTTTGACCACAGCCTCCAGTTCCGCAGTGATCTTGCTGGGAGGTGCGGATCCGAACGTCTTTTGGCAGATAGGTACATCAGCCACCTTGGGTACCGGCACGATGTTTGACGGAAATATCTTGGCCGATGCCAGCATCTCCTTCGATCCCGCGGCCAGTCTATCAGTTGGGCGCGCCCTGGCGATTAATGGAGCAGTCACCATGGCGGGAGGAAATACGATCAATCTCAATGCCATTGCGCCGCCATTTCCCCCGGTCCCGATGGCTGGGACTTACTGGAACGGCAATGCGGACAATACGTGGTCGGGAACGAACTGGTCTCCCGATGCCACTGGCACGACCACCGGGGCTCTCACTCCCGGGGCCAATGTTGTTTTTTCGGTGACCGGTCCCGGTGCTTTCTACCCGCCGATGAATCAAACGACCACTCTCGATGCGGCCATCTCCATCGCAAGCCTTACGGTCAACGATCCGATTGACGTGACGATCAATCAGCCAGACGTCGGCCCCTCCTTTACCCTTACCCTTTCCGGTCCCACCGACACGAGAAGCACGATCACGATCAATTCGGGAGCGGGCTTGACGACGATCAATACCAATCTTTTGCTTGGCGCCAACACTTCGAATATTGCTGGCATCACGGTCAACAACGTCGCAGGGATGGTGATCAATGGTGTTGTCGATGGAACACACGGGTTGACCAAGGAAGGAACTGGCACGCTTTACCTGACGAACGCCAACATCTACACCGGTGGCACCATGTTTGGGCTTGTCGGAGACCTGACCGCAGGCACGGTGGAAATCGGTAATGGCGCCACCGATGGCAGCACGACGACCACGCCAACGACGATCACTCCTTTCGGATCAACAACGGTCACGGTCAACGCACTCACGACGCTGACCACAGATGGTGCTATCACTGGCAACAGCTATTCGCTGGCCAATAACTTCATCCTTGCCCCTCCGCTGGTTGTGAATGTCCCTACCGCGACCTCATTGACGCTAAGCGGAAACATCACCGGCAGCGATGGACTCTGGGTCAATGCTGGCGCCGTCACCACGGGCAAGTTGATTTTGACGGGTGATGCCACCGGTAACACCTATTCCGGATCGACGCAGCTGATGGGAGGAATCCTTCAGGCCGACACACTTTCTGGCACAGGAAAGGCCTTTAGCCCCAATTCGGACTTTGCTCTTAGCGGCGGCAGTACACTCGACACCAATGGTAACAGCGAAACCATCGCCTCTCTATCGGGTACGGCGGGTACGACGGTAACCAACAGTGGTCATGGCCCTGCGACCCTGACGGTCAATGACGCTAATTCGAGTATTCCTGGTGCGCGCCCGGTCTATGAATTCGACGGAACTATCACAGATGTGGGAGCGCCCAATAACCTCGCCTTGGTGAAAAATGGATCCGGCACCATGACCCTGACAGGTGCCAACAATTACAACGGCGGCACGACCATCAACGCGGGTACACTGGTTGCAGGCAGCGCGACATCGGGCTCCCATTTCAGTAGCGCATTGGGTAACGGCGCCGTCGTCAACTCGGGCACGTTGGAAACCACGGCAACCCAAACCGGTAATACCGGCAGCACGACCGAGGCGATCAATGTCAATGGCTCCTACACGCAAACCGCTGGAGGCACTTTGTTGCTCCAGGTGGTCTCGTCGCCCGTTCCCACGCCCTCGACAAATTCTGGTATTGCCGGAACGAACTACGACACGCTCGCGGTGTCCGGGGCCGCCTTTCTCGGAGGGACGTTGAGCCTGAATTTTGAGTCTACCAGCGTGCCTAGTCAGGGGCAGCACTATGTCGCCGTCTCCGCGACAACACCGCTGACAACTCAGTTTCTCTTCCCGACCCAGACGAACCTAGCCTCGTTTGATCCGACGTTCTACACCGTCACGACCTACAACGATACCTTTGGAGGCTCGCAACCAACCGACAGCGCGATTGTCACTTTGCTGAAGCCTTTCGATTCGTTCTCCGGTTTGACGCCAAACCAGGGCAGTGTGGCCGCGAATATCGACAACAACCTCACCGTCCTCAACAACAATGGCTCACTCGCGATGCCCTCGGGCACTGTGAAGGACTTCTTCGACAATATCGTTACCGGGTTAAACGCCGCGAGCAACGGCGGTTCACTTGGAGCGGCCTTGAATCAGCTCTCTCCGCAGCGTTTTGAAATCCTCCACAACGTGGCGTTCGACAACTACGCGCTCGACATGCAGAACCTCGATGATGAACTCGCCCGAGAGCGCAACGGGAAAGGCGGTATCGACACGTCCGGGTTCGCGTTTAATGATAGTCGCCTCGGCCCCCAGCTTTCACAGATCAAGAGCCGGTTGCTGGCTTGGTCACCTGTGTCTGACCCCGGTCTCTTGAGCGATTCTGGACAGCTTGTTCTCGGCGGCGTGCAGATGAATGATCCCAAGGACATGAAAGACATGAGACTTGAAATGCCTTTGAATCGATGGAACGGATTTGTCGATGGCGGTGTGGATCTGGGTGATCTGGATGGTAATAATGATGTAAACCATTCCTCCTATACCACGGGTCGTGTTCGCGCTGGTATTGATTACCGAGTCTCAACGACTGTCCGGGTTGGCGCGCTCTTCGGCTACAGCCATACCGATGCGAACCTTGATAACGAGGGAAGCACCGCGAAGGTCGATAGCTATACGCCGGGCCTCTATGTGGCTTATGCCGACAAGAAAGGGTTCTATGCCAATGGGTTGGTTACTTACACGCGGAACGAATACTCCACGAATCGCAATATCATCATTCCTGGGGTTAACCGAACCGCGTCCGGTTCGACCGCCGGCAATCAGTTCGGGGCCGACATCGATGGTGGCTACGAGTTCCACCGGAAAAACTGGACCTTCGGGCCCAGCCTCGGTTTGACCTATGTCAATCTGGGCATCGATAACTTCAATGAAACCGGCGCAGGCGCGGCCAACTTGAGCGTCAACAACCAGTCAAATGATTCCCTTCGCAGCCGAATCGGTGGCACGGTCCGTTACGCAGCGAACATTGGTTCGATCGTCCTGACTCCCCATGCGAGTGCCTTCTGGCAGCATGAATTCCTCAACAACCCCGCACTCATCACCAGCGCGTTCCAAGGGTTGCCCGGAGGGACTTTCTCCGTGCAAACGCCTCGAGGCGATAGCGACACGGCGTTGCTTGGGTTTGGAATCGATGCCGAATTGAACAAGACCGTCACCTTATTTGTCGATTATCAGGCGGAAGCTGGCGGCTCGACCTTCTTTGGGCAGTCTGCCTCCGCCGGTGTGAAAGTCGGGTTCTGATCAGGGCCCGACATCGTCGTCGAGGTTGCGCCGGCAGAGCACAATAAATAATCGGGCTTTTGATTAGTCTCGTACTACTTCGATGACGGTCACGTTGTCATAAAAGATCGGCGTAACGTGGTAGTCCAATATCTGATCGATTCGTTTGAGTTACCCAAAGAGCTGGCTAAATATACGGTTGAGCAAGCGCACGAGTGGCATCCGCCCTCATAAAGGGGGCACGTAACTCTAAGCCGTAACTGGAAATCTTCGCTATAGGGTGAATACCCCATAGCGACCGACAGGTTCCTAGCGCATCTTTAGTCAACCCCTGAACCTCGCTACGAAGATCAGGTAAATCTAATTCCTAACAGTATGCTTCATATTATCTGGTCGATCCTTGTCGGTTTTGTCGTTGGTCTTATCGCCCGTCATTTGATGCCTGCGGTGCACCACATGGGTTTTATTGAAACCACCCTCGTCGGCATTGGAGGATCTGTGGTTGGCGGGCTAATCGCACGGATTTTTTCAAGACCAGCAAACGGTGCTTATTTTCATCCGGCAGGATTTCTCCTGTCCATCTTCGGTGCCGTCATCGTGCTCTATGTTATGCTTCATTATTTTCCCGGCTTTAAATTCGATTCAATGACGCTCCAATGACGAGCCTACTCCAGACCACCGCTGGCTGCTTGAGCGAAGGTCTTTGATCTCGCCGTAAACTTCGCGCTTATGTTTTATCTCGGATCCATGGCACTATTTGGTGCTTCCGCCATTCTCATAAGGGAGGCGTCACCTTATTCGCGAACATGCTGTTTCGTTTATGAAAAGAAAAGGAAGTGGAGGGTCGTGGGTCAGATGTTACTTGTGATGGCCATCATGTCCTTAGGGCTCGGAATGCTTTCTCAATACATTTCAAGTCACTCTTAGCTCGCGGTATGGCGACGCTGTTTCAGCCCAAAGTGGTAACCTTTTGTATGGGGTCAAGACCCCATAGCACGGCATACGGCTAGAGAGCTAAGTTACTGGCTCAATCGTTATGAAAGCACCGAAGAAGAGGAAAAAATATTCCTATCGAATGAAGGCCAAAAATCTGAATTGGGAAGACTTGTTTGACGCTACCTACCGTGCCAGCCGGGAAGTAGGCGTTCCAAACTTTTCCAATGGATTGTCGAACCGCCTTTCAGGAAGAAATATCGAGCTATGAACCCAATGCCCAACGATGTCACAGAGGAATCACTTTTTCACCAAGCTGTTACACAACTGGCGCACTATATTTACGTGATGCGGGGCTGCAAAGAAGGTCGCGACTTGAATAACTGGATCGAGGCGGAAACACAGTTGAAGGGTTGCTTGGCTGTCACTGAATCGATTGATCTTCAGGCATGTGCAAAGATCATCGAAGCTTAGTTGGGCATGCCTATAGTCTCGGCGCAAACTCCTACTCGATCAAAACGGTGTCCCCGGACGAGCTTTCGAAGTTTACCAAAGCCCTGCAGGAATATTGACTTCTGCATGATCGGTCTTGCGCTGGCACTCTTAGATAAACGCGAGTTGACTGACTAATCGAGAGTCTGACGATAACGCTTCACGCCAATCGTCAAGGCGATGGCTGCGAAAAGCGCAATGGGCCAGATTTCGGGCGCAATTTCCCAGAGACCGTTTCCTTTGAGCAGGATGCCTCGGGCGATCCTCATGAAATGAGTCAAAGGCATAATCTCTCCGACGGCCTGTGCCCATACAGGCATACCCCGAAAGGGGAAGAGGTAGCCGGAAAGGAGAATCGAAGGCAAGAAGACGAAGAAAGCCATTTGCATGGCTTGAAGTTGGTTCTGCGCAATGGTTGAAAACATGATTCCCATAGCGAGATTGGCCGCGATGAAGACAAAGGCGGCCACCAGCAAAAGCGATATGCTGCCGAGAATTGGAACACCAAAGAGGAAATGGGCCATGAACAGAATCAGGCCCAGTTGCACGTATCCGACGAGAATATAAGGCGTGATCTTGCCCACTAGAACTTCCAGAGGCCGCGTCGGCATGGAGAGAAGGTTTTCCATCGTGCCTCGTTCCCGTTCGCGGGTTATCGCTAGTCCGGTGATCATGATCATGGTCATGGTTAAAATGACTCCCATGAGGCCCGGCACGATGTTATACTGAGTGTTGATTTCTGGGTTATAGAGCGAGTGGACTTGCACATTGAAGGGATCTTCGATGCCCTTGAGATAGGAGAGAGAGCCCTTAAGATCATTTTGCAACGCAGTCGTGAGAAGGGCATTCACGGAACTAAGGGCATATCCCGTAGCACTGGGATCGGTCGCGTCGGCTTCGATCAGGACCACGGGCCGGTCACCGCGAAGCAGGTCGCGGGAGAAATTGGGAGGAATACTGATGACAAATTGCACGTCGCCCCGGGCGAGCGATTCCCGCCCATCTTCATCGCTTTTCAGCAACCGAATGAAATCGAAATAGTCTGTATTCTTGAATGCATAGAGCAGAGTGCGGCCTTGCGGGCCATTGTCCCCAAGCCGTATATCGATGGGAAGATGCCTCGGGTTCACGTTGATGGCGTACCCGAAGAGAATCAGTTGCATCAACGGTATGCCGAGCATCATCGCGAAGGTCAGGCGGTCACGCCGCATCTGAATGAATTCTTTCAGGACAATGCCCTTGAAGCGCTCAAGCGAGAATTGAGGCAGCCAGTTCATGAGGAAAAATTGTCCTTCGATTTATCCATGAGATGAATAAAGACATCCTCCAATACCGAGGGAATCTTCTCCCACTGAAAAGATCCGGTTCGAAACGGGGCAATGGCCTTTTCCAGCGCGGTCGCGTCCACCCCACTGACATGAAGTGTGGTGCCGAAGATGACCGCCTGTTCCACTCCGGGCTTCTGGCGGAGTTTTTCGGCAAGATGGATGAGCTTTGTGCCATGAACCGACCAAGTGGTCAGGCCAACGTGGGCAATCACCTCATCGACCGTTCCGTGGGTCAGCAGGTTTCCATAAGAAATGTAAGCCACCCGGTTGCAGCGCTCCGCTTCGTCCATGTAATGGGTGGTGATGAGAAACGTCAGGCCTTGGGCAGCCAAAAGTTGAATTTGTTCCCAAAAATCTCGCCGGGCCTTGGGATCCACACCCGCCGTGGGCTCGTCGAGCAGAAGCAGCTTGGGACTATGAATCAGGCAGGCAGCCAGTGCCATTCGTTGTTTCCAACCGCCCGAAAGCTGACCCGCCAGTTGTTTTTCGCGGCCGGAAAGCCCTAGCAGTTCGATGCTCTTTTGCACGGCCTCCTTCCGGTTTTTCATGCTGTACATACGGGCGACAAAATCGAGGTTTTCAGCAATGCTCAAATCTTCGTAAAAACTAAACCGCTGGGTCATGTAGCCTACCTGCAACTTGATCGATTCACTATCTTTGATCACGTCGTGGCCGAGGCACGTGCCGCTTCCGGCATCGGGATGCAGCAAACCGCAGAGCATCCGGATGAATGTTGTCTTGCCACTGCCGTTGGGACCGAGAAAACCATAGATTTCACCAGGACGAACCTGAAGATCGATGTTGTTGACGACAGTGCGCTTGTCGTAACGCTTCGTCATACCCTTGACGTCGATGGCGAAATCGTTGGCCATGGGATCAAGGGCCAAATTGGACATCCACCGGTTGTCCGGGGTGTAGTTTGGCGGCTGTCTCCGGATCGAAATCGACTTCGACCATGAAGACCAGTTTGCTGCGGCTCTCCTGGCTATAGATAACGGGTGGAGTGTATTCGGCTTGTGGAAAAATGTAACGCAATGTCCCTTTGAAGGGCTCAGCCACGCCATCGACAAAGACTTGGACTGGCTCGCCGGGATGAATCGTGCCGATCTGAGTTTCCGGAACGAATGCACGCACTTCGATGTTTTCTGGAGGCAACAACACGACCACCGGATGTCCGGCCTCAACCCATTCTCCTTGCCGATAGAGCGTGTCAAAAACAAGGCCGGCCTGCGGAACTGCCTGGACCTTTTGCGTGAAGTTCCATTGAGCTTGGGCAAGGCGCTGGACGTCCTGGTCCCGAGCCGAGCGGGAGAGCTGGAGATCCCGTGTCGACGCTGAGCCAGGCGTGAGACTGAGGTCTTCCTGCCGTTTCCAATCCTGTTCCGAGAAGGCGAGTGAAGCTTGGGCCTGATCAAGCGCGGCCTTCTCAACGGTCCGGTCGAGTTCGAAAAGAGGCTCGCCCGTTTTCATCTGCATTCCCCTTTGCACGTCCAGGCTCTGCAACGGCCCCGCCAATTGAGAGGAAACATAAACAAATTCGCCTTCGACGTATCCCTGAACCTGAATTCGTTCAGGATGACCGCAACTGGAGAAAAAACCGAGGAGAAGGATCGCCCCACTCAGGTGCAAAAAACCATTCCGAGCGAAAGTTGTGTCCCCCCGTTTATTCATGGTTTTGATTTGCAACGTTCCGGAATCATCATTTGAAAAAGGACATGATCCTCGTTGACCGATAGTCTTTTCCTAAAATTGGTTTCATGATTTGAATTTTGCCTCAGTAGTGAGATGGATGTCATGGGGTGTTCACCCTATCGAGGCGAACATTTTAGATTAGTGTCCGTTATCAAGCAGAGGTAATAAACCGCCCTGCCACCAGCGTGAAACCCGGCGGATGTCGTTCGGCTTGGATTAGTCGATGTTCCCAAGACCTCTCGGCCAAGTGGTTCAGTCAACTATTGCCTCAAGGGGAGAAGGTATTGCCTTTTCAGAATCGAGTCTTTTTACGTATAGGTCCACCTGGGTTTTTAAGAACACGCGGGGAATTCCCACATAGGTTCCTGAAATGGGGGGCGCATGCTCGGAATGACGAGTGACGGCAACGGCGAAATAATGGGAGTCGGCCAGGATTCCCCAACTGGGATCGAAGCCGATCCAGCCGGCACCGGGAAGATAGATCTCCGCCCAACCATGCATCGACATTCGCCCGGTGATTTCCAAGGAGTACATATAGCCACTGACAAAGCGGGCCGCCAAGCCAAGTGAACGACAAGCTTCCATGAAGAGCGTGGCGAAATCCCGGCACGATCCGCTGTTCTTTTCCAAGGTTTCCGCTGGCGACTGAACTCCTTTCTCCAGTCTTCGTTGATAGCGGAACGTGCGGTAGATGTGACTATTAAGCTGTTGGAAGAGTTCCAGTGTGGCTACTCGTTTGCCTGGATGCCAAAAGGGGTGAAGCCACTCGCGTATCCGATCTGTGTCCCTGGCGTAGCTGGTGCGAATCAGGGGACGAAGCTCAATGAAAAGCTCTTGTTCGTAAGAGAAGGGATATTCGGATGCTTCGGGTGAAACGACGAAATTGAAGGGATTATCTTCTGAAATTTTGAGAACAAAGTCAGCGTGGATGACCAGTTCGAGCGTGGGGGCCAAAAAATCGATAATGCCGATGTCATTTTCATGAAGATCACGAATCCAACGGAGTTGATGGGAGGTGGAAATTTCAAATAAACAACTTTCGAGCTGGATGCCGTGATTTTGACGAGGCCGCATCATGAGTCGATGCGGCCCAAGTGAAACCTTGGCTGCGTAATGATAACTCGTCCGATGATGGATGTGTATTTTCACGGGCCAGAAGATCAGACGAACCGAATTTGAGGAGTTCCGTCGAGACGCTTCGACAGGTCGATAGGATCCCCAATCGAAACCATTGTCGGATTGACCTGGTAACTCCACACTTCAAAGGAAGTGAGAGCTGCCTGCCCATAAACGGTGGAAAACGAACCATCGACCGCATCGAGGCCGTGAGCGACCTTCACGCGTCCAATTCGCGGTGTGTTAAAACGGGCATCGAAGGTACGCCATTGATGTTCCAGGTAGACTTCGAAGTAGGCGTGAAAATCCATCGGGGTACCCGGATCAAAACAACCGATGTCCGGCAAATGTCCCGTCACATAACGTGTTGGTAGATTCAAGGCGCGGCAAAGGGAGATGGCAACGTGGGCAAAATCACGACAGACCCCATAGCCCCGCGCCATGACTTCCGAGGCTGAAAGATCGGGCCGCCCGGAACAGGTCACATAGTTGATATTGCGTTGAACCCAGTTGCAAATGGCGATGACCCGGTCCACTCCGTTGATGATGTTTCCAAACTGGTTGGCGGAGAAGCTGAGGAGCTTGTCTGAGTCACAGTACCGACTGGGGAGCGTATAGCGAAGCACTGCCGGTGAAATCTGCGCAACAGGAACAGAAAAAGTCTTGGGATTGGAATCGTCGGGCAGGTGAGAGACTTGGACCAACGCATCGTGAACGATAATTGTTGTTCCCGGTTCTAGTGTCCAACGGTGGATGATGTTTCCCTGGCCGTCCTCAAATTCCTCGGCTCGCTCATCTCCCCGAAAGGTCAACTTTTCTTGAAGCATCACTTGTGGACTCTCAAGCCGGGGCCGAACAACCAGAAAGATGGGAGTGGATTGATTCGTTTCATAAACGAGACGGCACCCGACCCTGACCGTCATGGGTAAAGGGACTTGGGTGGCGTTGAAGGCGGCTGCGGTCAGGTTTCCCAAGGGCAACCTTTTGACTTTGCGTAATGTTTTCATAAGGGAAGACCATTAAGCCTAGTCCCTCGTTAGAGGTAACGTCATAGGGTCTTTATCCAAAGCCACGCACCCTCCCACTATTGATGGTCGGGTATCGTCAGCCATGATCGTCTTTTCGCTCCTCAGCCCGGGGCTATCATGTATCATCTTGTTTTTGCTTTTGGGCCGCTTGGAGCATCTGATCGTGCTCAGCTTCCAGCATTCCCTCTTCGACCAGTCTTTCGTTGGCGCTTCGTCCTTCGTCATCCTCACCATCGACGGATGGAACGGTCACGATATGTCCGGCTGAACCCGGCGCCGGGTCCCAGCGTTCGGATTCGGGAGCGGTTTCAAGGAGAGCTTCGTTGGGGTCCATGTCCGACCCGCCCGTCAATTCCCGCTTGGCCTGTTCCCAATCGGATTTCGAGACCTCTTGCGCAGTACGTCCGTCGATAATTGCCAGTTCCACGGCTCTCTCCCGTACCATTTTGTGGGTTACCGTGCCGACGCCGGTGGCATTGACGATTAAGGCTGCTTCTTTTGGTGGATCGATTTTCATAAGTTGTATCTAAATTGCGTGGGGAAAGGTCCGAGGCTTGTCCGTCTTCGTTTGACGAGTGTCCCGGTCTTCACGGATGTCGCGTGACTTGGAAAATACGTTGTCCCGCTTTTTGGGTTTTGGACTGGGCGTGGTTTCCGCGGCCTTTCGCTTCAATACGTTGAGTGCTTTTTGGGAGACGGTGAGTTTGTTCATGTTAAGTGGGATTTATTTGAGGAGCTTCAGAACGCTCCAGAAAGTGACGCAGTGCCATGACCTCGTCCATTTCGGTGACATCTTTTGCACTGGTCGAATGCAGGACCAAAGTGTGGCCGTTACGAGAAACCTTGAGATTCCCATTCGCCTCCTCTTCGATTGTGCCGAGCTTTCCGAAGAGCGCGCGAACGTCACGCCATTCCAGATTGTGGGAGATCGGATGCTGAAAGATTCTTTCGTAAGTGCGCAGATGCGAACCGGTGAGTGAGGTAGTTGTGTTCATAAATCGAGGGTGACGCGGACGAGACCGTCTTCCAGAAGGGTTTGCAGGGAGAACCCGAGGGCACGGCACAATTTCAAAGTGTCGTGATCGGCGACGAGCAACTCTCCGGTCAATACCTGAAAGCCAAAGGCGTGTGCCAGTTTAATGAGACGCTTAAGGAGCACTTTTCCTAACTGAGGCGTGCTTTCTTGATCGGTCATCAAGGTATCGAAAGTGACTACATAAGGTTTCGAAGTTTTGGTGAGTCTACCCACGGCCAGAATAGCTGCCGGCCGAGGCAAAGCCGCGGGCTGCTCCACGACGATGGCGTATGATTCTGAGGTATTGATGCAGATTCGGACCAGACGCTCATGGGCGGTGCGCTGGTCCAGTTTCAAATATTCGAAGTAGCGCATATAGATGCTTTCTTCGGAAATGCGTCCATGAAACTCAATCATTTCTTCTTCATCATCACGCTGGATGGGTCGAATTTTCAGTTCGCCGTGGCCTTTCACAGTAACAATCGAATTGAAGGTAACGCGCTTGGGGTGACCGCCCAAATCGGGCAAAGGCATAGCCGGAGGAACCGATAGTGGAGTGGTGGTGTTTTTCACTCTTCCACCGTAAAGGATAAGGGTAAGCACCACTATGGGGTCTTCACCCCACAATCATTTCCGTGGAATGTTATCCCGGCCCCAAGTCACAGTCAGGCCCACCGAGGCAATCGACGATGGTTCAGGAATCAGGCTTTTTATCGCATCCGCCAGGCTTCCATGCGTCTGGGTCTTGATCTGTGGATGATGATGAAAACGAGAAATGAGATCGAAACCAATATCCTTTCTGGGATCGGGAATCACTCGCACCACGGTCGACATTCCTCCCTCGCTGCACAGGTCCATGATCGTACCAAGCTCTGGAGCGCAGGACGGATCCATCGACTCCAGGTTGCTCAAGTCCGTTAGAAGAAAAAAACCGGGCTTAAGGCGATCCATGAGATCTTTGACCGTCGCGAGGCACTGCCTCATCTCATCAACTCCGACATCGCCACTGTAACTCATGGTCAGTACTTTCCCCGACTCATCGACTTTGCATAAAACCATAAAATTAAAAATTGGCTTACTTTGGCTATTTTAGCCTAGGCGCGACGATCGAAAAAGACCGGGTAGCAACTCGATTCGAGCCACTACCTGGTCCGGGGAGAAACGGTTAGGAATAAGCGAGCACTTTCAGAAACCTAAATGGTGATGAAAATGCGCACACCGTCGTTACGGTGATACCAATAACCCTGATGACCATTATACCGGTCCCACTGATGGTAGACATGCTGGTTATTCCAGTAACCGTGCTGCCCATAGGTATAGGGTTGGTAGGGGCCGTAAGCCGAGGCAGTCCTGCTGCTTGCGAAGCCAAGTATGAAGGTTATGACGATTAACGCCAAGGTTCGAAGGGACGTGTTTTTCATTTGATAGACATGAGGATACCCCAGGTACCTCTTTGTCCTATGGGGTGTGTACCCCATCAGAGAATTCATTTGTCGATCTCCCACTTCCAATTCCGAATCTCGGGCATATCCTCGCCGTGTTTATCGATGTATTGCTTGTGCTCGATGAGCTTGTCCTGAAGTTGCTGCTTGAGATAAGCCCCCTTGCTACCGGTCTGCGGTAGTCGGTGGATGGCGTCCATCACCAGGTGAAAACGGTCTAGATCGTTCAAGACCGTCATGTCAAAAGGAGTCGTGATGGTACCCTCCTCTTTGTAGCCGCGGACGTGAATATTTGCGTGATTGGTGCGGCGATAGGTCAACCGGTGAATCAACCACGGATAGGCATGGAAAGCGAAGATGATCGGCTTGTCCTTGGTGAAGAGCCCATCGAAATCACCGTCACTCAATCCATGTGGGTGCTCGCTTTGTGGTTGTAATCGCATGAGATCGACGACGTTGACCACTCGGATTTTCAATTCGGGCAAATGTTTCCTCAGGATGGAGACGGCGGCGAGCGTCTCCAGCGTCGGCACGTCACCGCAGCAGGCCATGATGACATCGGGGGTGGCAGATTGATCGTTGCTGGCCCACTGCCAGATCCCAATTCCCTCGGTGCAATGTTTGACGGCGGCGTCCATCGTCAGCCATTGCGGTGATGGATGCTTGCCCGCAATCACGACATTAACGTAATGGCGACTGCGCAGACAATGGTCCATGACCGAGAGCAGGCAGTTGGCATCCGGAGGAAGATACACACGCACGACTTCGGCCTTCTTATTCACGACGTGATCGATAAAGCCGGGGTCCTGATGGGTGAAGCCGTTGTGGTCCTGACGCCAGACATGCGAGGCCAACAGGTAGTTCAGGGAGGCGATTTTGCGCCGCCAGGGGAGATGGGACGTGATCTTGAGCCACTTGGCATGCTGATTGAACATCGAATCGACGATATGAATAAATGCCTCGTAGCAGTTGAAAACTCCATGTCGTCCGGTCAGCAGATAACCCTCAAGCCAGCCTTCGCATTGATGTTCGCTGAGCATTTCCATCACGAGACCGGCAGGCGCGAGAAATTCATCGCCCGGTACAGTTGCGGCGTCCCATTGACGTTTGGTTACTTCGAACAACGCTTCCAAGCCGTTGGAAAGCGTTTCGTCCGGACCGAAAACTCGAAAATTGCGTTGATCACCATTCAGTTTTGCCACGTCACGCAAGAAAGGACCGAGAACACGCGTGTCGCCGACGCCATGCGCTCCAGGTGTTGGAACGTTCTCTTCGTATTCGCGGAAATCAGGCATTCTTAAGTCACGCAATAGACTCCCTCCGTTAGCGTGAGGATTCGCACCCATGCGTCGTTTGCCTTTAGGCGCAAGCTCTGCCAATTCCGATTTGAGACGGCCATGATCATCAAAGAGTTCCTCCGGTCGATAGCTTTTCAGCCAATCTTCCAACTGCTTGAGATGCTCGGGATGCGTGGCCGGGTCTGAGAGCGGCACCTGATGCGCCCGAAAAGTACCCTCTATTTGGAGACCATCGACCACTTGGGGGCCGGTCCAACCCTTGGGTGACTTGAGCACGATCATCGGCCAGCGCGGTCGCGTCAAGTTGCCGTGAATACGGGCTTCCTCCTGGATTTTTTTGATCTGTTCCACGGCGAGATCGAGCGTCATGGCCATGGCCTCATGCATCAACTCAGGCTCGTGGCCTTCAACAAAGTAGGGTGTCCATCCGTAGCCACGGAGCAACTGTTCCAACTCCTCGCGAGTGATGCGAGCGAGCAGCGTCGGATTGGAAATCTTGTAACCATTGAGATGAAGAATTGGCAGGACCACGCCGTCGGTGACCGGATCGAGAAACTTGTTGGAATGCCACGCCGTCGCAAGCGGTCCGGTTTCCGCTTCCCCGTCGCCGACGACACAGGCGACAACGAGATCGGGATTATCGAACACAGCGCCGAAGGAATGGCTCAGCGAATAGCCGAGTTCTCCGCCCTCATGAATTGAGCCCGGAGTCTCCGGAGATGCGTGGCTGGGAATTCCTCCGGGAAACGAAAACTGAAGAAAGAGCTTACGAAGTCCGGCCTCATCCTGGCTGATGTTGGGATAGATTTCGCTGTAGGTGCCTTCGAGGTAGGTATTGCCCACGACAGCCGGGCCGCCGTGACCGGGACCGGAAACGTAAATCATGTCGAGGTCGTACTTTTTGATGACCCGGTTCAAATGCGCGTAAATGAAGTTCTGCCCAGGTGTCGTTCCCCAATGACCCAGCAGCATGTGCTTCACATCCGCGAGCGTGAGCGGGCGCTTCAGGAGCGGATTGTCGTAGAGGTAAATCTGGCCGACGGAAAGATAGTTGGCGGCACGCCAGTAGGCGTCGATCTTGTGGAGAAGTTCTGGCGTGAGCGTATTGGTTTTCATAAGTGATTTTTCCGATGGGGTCTGAGCTTTAAGAGGCTGGTGACAGATCTCGCAATCATGAGTTCCTCGTCGGCGTGGATGACCCGTACCTTGATGCGACCAGTGTTAGAGGAGATCAGCGGTGCGTTTTTCGCATTGCGCTTCTGATCAAGCTTGATGCCGAGAAAGCCGAGGTCGTGGCAGATGCGCTTTCGAATGAGCGGCGCGTTTTCACCGATCCCTCCCGCAAAAACGAGCGTGTCCAATCCACCGAGCGCAGCGGCAAAAGAACCGATCCATTTTTTCGTTTGGTAACAAAACAGTTCCACAGCATCTTTCGCCCGCGTATCGGAGGCTTCAATTGCACATAAGTCGCGTAGGTCAGAACTGGTCCCGGAAACTCCGAGCAGCCCGGATTCGTGATTAACCATGTGCTGAAATTGCGCCGCGCTCATGCGCTCGGCTCGCGCGAGATAGTAAGCCAGACCGGGATCGATGTCTCCGGTGCGCGTACCCATCACCAACCCGGATGTGGGTGTGAACCCCATGCTGGTGTCGATGCTTTTGCCCCGGCATACGGCGGCGAGACTGGCGCCATTTCCGAGATGCGCGAGAATTACGCGGCCCTTCGCGGACTTAGGATCCAAGCGTCCCAGTTCCTCCATCAAATAGGCGTACGACAGACCGTGAAAGCCGTAACGTTCGACACCCTTTGCCGCATAGCGCCGCGGGATTGGCATCAACTTGGCGACTCGCGGCATGGTACGGTGAAACGCGGTATCGAAGCACGCCACCTGAGGCAGTTTGGGATGCCGCTTGCGAAACGCCTCGATCAAGGCAATTTCCCGCGGGAGGTGATCGGGATCATACGGTGTGATCCGGCGCAGTTCCGCGAGCAACTTGGTCGTGATTTTTTCCGGCTCGGAATGCTTCATGCCATGCACCACACGGTGGCCTACGGCTTTGATCGATGTGAAGATCGGCTGCGCTTCAAGCCATTCTAATAAAAATTTCACCGCCCTGTGGTGATCGGAGGCGGCAAGAGGATGACGGGTGCGCGATTTTCCAGCAGCATCGTTGACGATTATATTCGTTCCGCTGAGACCAATGCGATCGATCTTTCCGTCGAATAGAAGTCGTGGCGTTTGGCGCACCTCATAGACCGCAAATCGGATGCTTGAGGAACCGCCATTGATCGTCAGGACGTAGGGTAGCAAGGATTTCAGGGGAGCATCGGTCTTCACTCTCCGACCTTAAAGTGCAATTGCGCCCCCTCAATGGGGTGAACACCCCATACCATTCACAGAATCCGGGGTTATTCTGCAAAAGCGGATTTTTAAAAGCGTGAGTTGCTTGTCGCCGGAACTCGTGCCTCGCGACCAGAAAGACACCTTCTTGAAAGCATTACTTCCCATAAATGAAAAAGAGCGGCTGAAGTCCCTGCATGAGTATGAAATTCTCGACTCGGAACCGGAGCCATCCTTTGACGACATCACCCTGCTGGCTTCGCAAATCTGCCAGACTCCCATTGCATCGATAACGTTGATCGATACGGACCGCCAGTGGTTTAAATCCAAAGTCGGCCTTACCGCGAATGAAACGCCCCGCGAGATCGCCTTTTGCGCTCATACCATTTTGCAGAAGGACATGCTGGTGGTCGAGGATGCGAAAACAGATGAGCGATTTGCCTCAAATCCGCTGGTCACAGGCGATCCTAAAATCCGTTTCTATGCCGGCTCTCCTCTCATCATGTCCGATGGCCAAGCCATGGGAACCATCTGCGTGATCGACCAAGTGCCCCGCAAATTGACCGCAGAACAAAAAACAGCGTTGCAGTTATTAAGCCGGCAAGTAGTCGCTCAGCTCGAGTTGCGCCGGTTGCTCAAGGCAAAAACTAGAAGTGAAGAGCAATTACGCGTCTCCGAGCTTGGTTATCGCCGACTATTTGAAGCGGCGAAGGATGGCATTTTGATTTTGAACGTGGAAACGGGCCGGATCACCGACGTGAATCCTTTCCTGTTCAGCCTCTTGGGATTTGCCCGTGATGAAATGATCGGCCAGACCATCGGCGAACTTAGTCCCTTCAAGGATATCGAGTCCAACCAAGTCATGTTGGAGCGACTTCAACATGACGGGTATATCCGCTATGAAGACCTGCCATTGGAAACGAGGGATGGCCGCCGTATCGAGGTGGAGTTTGTCTGCAACGTCTATCAAGTCGCCGACAAAAAGGTGATCCAATGCAACATCCGCGACATTACGGAGCGGAAAAAAACCGAGCAGCAAACGGGCCTGCTCAATACCTGCGTGGCGAATCTTCGCGATGTGATTCTTGTCACAGAAGCCTGCTCGATAGATGAACCGGGACCTAAAATTGTCTTCGTCAACAAAGCCTTTGAGCGAATTTCAGGGTACACCCCTTCCGAAGCACTCGGGCGGAGTCCCCGGTTCCTCCAGGGCGTAAAAACCGAGCGACGCATCCTGAATGAGATTCGAGAGGCCTTGACGAAGCAGCAGCCGATTCGCAGGCAAATCATCAATTATAAAAAGGACGGCACGGAATATTGGATGGACGTCGATATTGTGCCCATTTTCAACGCCGCAGGCAAATGCACCCATTTTGCAGCGATTGAGCGGGATATTACGGAGATGAAAAAGTCTGAGGAATCCTTAAAATTATTCCGGACATTAATTGATCGATCCCCCGATGCGATTGAAGTGATTGACCCGGGAACGGGCAAATTTATCGATGTCAATGAAACGGCCTGTCAGCGACTGGGCTTTACCCGTGAAGAAATGCTTTCCCGGAGCGTCCTGGATATTATCGACACTGAGGATGCTTCAGCCGTTCGATCTGGCATGGCAAAAATGCGGGAGACGGGTTTGCGCATCGTTGAGACGCGGCATCGGCGAAAAGACGGTTCGACATTCCCCGTAGAGGTTAACATTCAATATATCCATTTGGACCGGGGCTATCTGATCGCGGTCGTTCGTGACATCACCGAGCGCAAGCAAGGTGAGAAGGAACGGCAGCGGGTGGGCCGACAGATGCAACTACTCTTGGAATCCGCGGTGGAAGGGATTTATGGCGTCGATCTGGAAGGGCGTTGCACCTTTATCAACCGCGCCGCGACCGAGATGCTGGGTTGCAAGGTTGAAGAAGCCGTCGGACGAAGCATGCATGAACGGAAGCACCATCATCGTAAAGATGGCTCGGTTTATCCATTTGAGGAGTGCCCGACTTTTCGGGCGCTTCGGAACAAGGAGTCGTCTTACGTCGATGACGAAATTTTTTGGAAGGCGGATGGTGCCTCGTTCCCAGTCGAATACACTTCGCGCCCCATTTTTGAAGGCACGGCGGTTACCGGTGCCGTTGTCACTTTCACTGATATTACCGAACGCAAGAAGGCCGAGGAGATTTTGCGCGGCGCGTCCATGACTGAAAAAGGCCGTCAGATAAAGAAAACCTTCAGGGACTTGGGGGTGATTGTCGTCCTTTCGGCTTTAGTGTTCTTCATTGGAAACTTCTCAGGACTATCCGATAGGACATTCCAGTATATTGAGTCGCATGATAACGGGACTGGCACCTATTGGGATGAGGCAATCTTGACGCTGGTTTTTGTCTGTCTCGCCCTGCTCGTCTTCTCTTATCGGCGCTGGAAAGAAAGCCGGGCGGAAGTCGCCTCGCAATCTCAGGTTACCCAGGCACTGCATATTTTGCATGGGGAGATGGAAACGCGGGTGCAGCAGCGGACGGCGGAGTTGGTCAAGGCAAACGAGGCCTTGCACAAGGAGATGACCGAGGGCAAGCGGGCGCAGGAGCTAATCGCGGAACAGGCGGCGTTGCTGGACAAGGCGCAGGACGCCATCCTGGTCCGAGACCTCGATGGGAAGACTCTCTTTTGGAACAAGGGAGCCGAGCGTATGTATGGCTGGACGCAGCAGGAAGTCGTGGGCCGGAATATCAACGAATTGCTTTACGCCAATCCAAAGAAATTTTTAGAAGTCAACGGCCTGACGATCAGCCAGGGGGACTGGCACGGAGAACTCCAGCATCTAACCAAAGATAAGCGGGAACTCTCCATTGAGGCGCGATGGACGCTCATTCGTGATAATCAAGGAAAACCCAAATCAGTGCTCGCGATCAATACCGACATTACGGGTAAAAAGAAAATCGAAGTTCAGTTCATGCGGGCGCAGCGCATGGAAAGCATCGGCACACTGGCGGGCGGGATCGCCCATGACCTGAATAACATCCTGTCTCCCATTATGATGTCTATCGATATTCTCAAGCTCTCAGCTCAAGATTCACAGACGAAGACCATTTTGGAAACGATCGAGGTCAGCGCCAAACGCGGTGCGGACATCGTCCGTCAAGTCCTCTCCTTCGCCCGCGGCGTGGAAGGGGAAAGAACCGAAGTCCAGCCCAAACACCTCCTGAAGGACCTGGAAAACATTATCAAGGATACCTTCCCTAAGGACATCCGTTTGCAGTTTTCCATTCCCAACGATACGTGGACGATTTTGGGCGACCCCACACAAGTACATCAGATCCTCCTGAACCTTTGCGTCAATGCCCGGGATGCGATGCCGAATGGCGGCAGCTTAAAGATTAGTGTCGAAAACTCTGTGCTCGATGACCAGTACGTCGCGATGAATCTCCAGGCCAAAGCCGGACGTTACGTTAACATCACGGTGACCGATTCGGGAACGGGCATGTCGCCGGGAGTTATCGACAAAATTTTCGAGCCTTTCTTTACCACCAAAGAACTGAACAAGGGCACCGGCCTGGGCCTTTCAACCGTCATGGCGATTGTGAAAAGTCACGAGGGGGTGGTTAATGTTTACAGTGAGCCCGGCAAAGGCACGGTTTTCAACGTGTACCTCCCCGCGATGGAAATTTCCACCGCCGCGCGCAAGGAACAGTCGGAAGAGGCCACTTTGCCGCGGGGAAACGGCGAGACGATTTTGCTGGTCGATGACGAAGCATCCATTCTCATCATCACCAGCCAGACCTTGCAGGCCTTCGGTTACCGGGTCTTGACCGCCACGGATGGAGCGGAGGCCGTGGCCATTTATGCCCAGCAGCGACATGAAATCGCCGCCGTTCTCACGGATATGATGATGCCCATCATGGACGGCGCGGCCACCATCCGCGCCCTCACGAAAATCGATCCTGAGGTCAAAATCATTGCGGCAAGCGGACTCAATGCGAATGCCGAAGTGGCGAAGGCATCCGGACTTGGTCTCAAACACTTCCTGACAAAACCGTACACCGCTGGAGCGTTGCTGAAGATCCTGCACTCGATATTGGATGAAGCCCGATGAACCTCCGACGCTCATGAGTAATCAAGCTTCATCCCGCAACGGCACGATCACCTCGGTACGCGGCAGTGTCGTTGACGTCCGGTTCAAGGGCTATCTGCCTCCGATCAATTCTTTGCTCCGTACCGGAAAGGACGGGAAAATTGTAATCGAAGTCTGGGCGCAATTGAGTGCGTCCGCTATCCGAGGAATTGCGTTAACTCCCACGCAGGGTCTTGCCCGTGGCATGGCGGTAACGGATACAGGTGGCCCGCTGAAGGCCCCCGTAGGGAAAGCCATTCTTTCCCGGATGTTTGACATCTTCGGCAACGTCATTGACCGGGGAGACAAGCTATCGGACATCGAGTGGCGCTCGGTCCATCGGAACCCTCCCTCCCTGGCGGAGCGTTCAACAAAATCGGAGATGTTTGAAACCGGCATCAAGGCCATCGATGTGCTGCTTCCACTGGAACGCGGTGGCAAAGCCGGACTCTTTGGTGGGGCTGGCGTGGGCAAGACCGTTCTGTTGACCGAAATGATCCACAACATGGTGGGGCATCATGATGGCGTGAGTATTTTTTGCGGTATCGGCGAACGCTGCCGCGAAGGCCAGGAACTTTACCACGACATGAAGGAAGCGGGCGTGCTGCCCAACATGGTGATGATCTTCGGACAAATGAACGAACCGCCAGGAAGCCGGTTTCGCGTCGGAAATGCCGCACTTACGATGGCCGAATATTTCCGGGACGACGAACATCGCGACGTCCTTTTGCTGATCGACAATATTTTCCGGTTCATTCAAGCCGGTTCGGAGGTTTCCGGCCTCATGGGACAGATGCCGTCGCGTCTGGGCTACCAGCCCACCATGGGAACGGAGCTGTCCGGCTTGGAGGAACGCATTGCCAACACCGCTTCCGGGGCCATCACCTCGATCCAGGCAGTCTACGTCCCGGCGGACGATTTCACCGATCCTGCCGCCGTGCATACCTTTTCGCATCTTTCCGCTTCCATTGTGCTCTCCCGCGATCGGGCCAGTGAGGGACTCTTCCCGGCCGTTGATGCGCTGCAATCGAGTTCAAAAATGGCGACACCAAGCATTGTGGGTGAGCGCCATTACAATCTGGCGCAGGAGATCCGCCACACGCTGGCTCAGTACGCTGAACTCAAGGACATTATCGCCATGCTCGGGCTTGAGCAACTTTCCTCGGAGGACCGCAAGGTCGTCGCTCGGGCGCGGCGACTGGAACGATTCCTTACCCAACCCTTCTTCACCACCGAGCAATTCAGCGGAATCAAAGGCAAAACGGTGAGCCTGAAAGATTCACTCGATGGTTGTGAACGCATTTTGAAAGACGAGTTTCAGGACTACCCGGAAAGCAGTCTTTACATGATCGGCGCGATTGATGAAGCGAAGAAGTCTGAAGAGAAGAAATCCACTAAACCTAAAAAGGAGGTGCCTGATGCCGTCGTCGCTGATGCAGCTTAAAGTACTCCTGCCTTCTCGCGTTTTCGCCGAGATAAACGAGGTAACCCGTATTGTGGCGGAAGCACGGGACGGTTCGTTTGGCATCCTGCCACACCGACTGGATTGCGTGACCGCATTGGCACCGGGCATTTTAACCTATGCCACGGACGCAGGCGACGTCTGCGTCGCGGTTGACGAAGGCGTGCTCGTGAAGATGGGGACATCGGTACTCGTGTCGGTGCGCCACGCAGTGGGAGGCGCCGATCTTGGCCAACTACGACAGGCCGTCGAACGGGAATTTCTTTCCTTGGATGATCGGGAAAAGAGCGTGCGATCGGCTGTGGCGAAATTGGAAAGCGGATTGATCCGCCGCTTTGCGGAGTTCCATCATGCGTGAAAATTCCGATAAAACACCCGAAAGCCGTGAAGCTGCTTTCAGCCAGAAAATTGGCGACGTCGAAGCCCGCAAGCTGAGGACGAAGCGTCGCGGTGTGCAGGGAATCTGGCTGGGACTCGGGATGTTTGGCTTGATCGGCTGGTCCGTGACAATTCCGACCCTGCTGGGCGTTCTCCTCGGCGCTTATATTGATAACCATTATCCGGGCGTTCATTCCTGGACTTTATCGTTACTCATCGTCGGCCTGTTCATCGGGTGCATGAATGCCTGGCATTGGGTGGCCAAGGAAGAAAAAGCAATTCAAGAGGAAGAAGAAAAAGATGAATGAGGTTGCCGCTTTATTCGGCGCCCTGACCGTCGGCGTTTTGATTGGCTCGTTTTTCTTCGGCGGTCTTTGGTGGACCGTGCAGAAGGGTGTGACCTCAGACAACCCGGCCTTGTGGTTCTTCGGCAGCTCTCTGCTGCGGATGAGTTTTGCCCTCGTCGGATTCTATTTCATCTCCGGTGGCGATTGGCGAAAGTTGCTGGTCTGTTTACTCGGTTTTTTCGTCGCTCGCGTTGGCGTGACTCAGCTTGCGCGGGCGTCCAAGGAAGGCATTCATGCGTCTTAGCTCCGACCAACTCATCTTCTGGCAGGACGGCTTCATCAAGCTCAATGCCACTATCGTTTACACATGGGGCCTCATGCTCGTGCTAGCAGTTGGGGCGAAGCTGATCACGCGAGGGCTCGCCACCGAAATAACCATCTCACGCTGGCAATGCGCTTTGGAAATCATCGTCACGAGCATGAAAAAGCAGATTGAGGAAGTCGGCCTGAGAAGACCGGACAAATATCTCGGCTTTGTCGGGACCCTGTTCCTCTTCATTGCCATCGCCAATATCTTCACGATTTTCCCCGGATACGAGCCGCCAACCGGTTCACTCTCCACCACAGCCGCCCTGGCTATTTGCGTATTTGTGGCCGTTCCGCTCTATGGCATCGAGGAACGGGGCTGGGGCGGTTACCTCAAGTCCTATGTGGAACCGACCGTCATCATGCTGCCTTTTAATATCATGGGCGAATTTTCACGAACACTGGCACTGGCCGTTCGTCTCTTCGGCAACATGATGAGCGGAACGATGATCCTGAGCATTTTATTCATCGTCACCCCTTTCATCTTCCCAACGGTGATGAGTGCGCTTGGCCTCCTGACCGGCATGGTCCAAGCCTATATTTTTAGCATCTTGGCGCTGGTTTATATCGCAGCGGCAACCGGCACCGGAAATTCAGAGACGGATAACAAAGCAGCAGCATAAGGACAAATATGGACGACACGACTATCATCGCAGCAGCATCAATCATCTCCGCCGGGTTAACCATGGGCATCGGGGCGATGGGGCCAGGCTTGGGGCAGGGCCGAGCCGTAGCGGGAGCGTTAAGTGCATTGGCTCAGCAGCCCGACGCCGCGTCAACCATCACGCGCACCTTGTTTGTGGGGCTGGCCATGATCGAATCGATGGCGATCTATTGTTTCGTGATCTCGATGATCCTCATCTTCGCCAACCCTTTCTGGAACCATGTCATCACCCAAGTGGCGGGAAAGTAAGCCATGCTTATTGATTGGTTCACGGTTGCCGCCCAGGTGGTCAACTTTCTGGTCTTGGTTTGGCTATTGAAGAGGTTTCTTTATAAGCCGGTACTGACCGCCATCGACGAACGGGAAAAGAGGATCGCGACGCAACTTCAGGAAGCGGAAAAAAAGAAAGCCGATGCCCAGAAGGAACAAGCTGATTTTGAACATAAAAATCAGGAATTCGAGCAACAGCGTGTCAGCCTTCTCGCCGATGCCACCAAAGCCGCGAAAACCGAGCGAGACAAATTGCTGGAAACAGCTCGCAAGGACTCCGAAGAGTTGCGTTCCAAATTACAGAAAAGCATTCACGATGAAATCGAGGGCCTGAACAAAAAGATCGGGACCCTTGCCCAACAGGAAGTCTTCGCCATTGCTCGTAAAACTCTGTCCGACCTGGCGGGGATGAGTCTTGAAGAGCGCATCACGGACATTTTTATCCAACGGCTCCACGATATGAACGATAAGCAACGAGGGGACCTCAAGGCAGATTTTCAGATCGCGTCTAAAATCGCGCTCGTACGAAGTGCATTCGATCTTACACCTTCACAAAGAACGGGAGTTGCGGATGCAGTCAAACCGCTTCTTCGTGATGGAACAGAAATCAATTTCGAAACTAAACTTGATCTAATCGGCGGGATCGAATTGGCAGTGAATGGGCAAAAGATCGCCTGGAGCATTGCAGATTATCTGACATCGCTGACCGGATCCGTAAATGCATTGCTGGAACCTAAATCCGTTTCCGATCTGATCTCTCCCAAGGTTATTGCTCATGCCGCTTGATTCCTTGCTTGCTGCCGTCGATCTCGCCTTTGCCGGAATGACCCGGGCAAGACAGGCGTTTGTTCCCTCATTCTCACCGCGCGAGACAGGGACGATCACCACGGTCTCCACCGGCATTGCCACGGTCATCGGATTGCCCGGTGTCGGGTTCGAGGAGTTGATTAAATTTCCCGGTGATCTCTATGGCATCGCCTTCAACATCGATGAAGATGAGATCGGCGTCGTTCTGCTGGGCGATTATTCTCATCTCCATACAGGCGATGAAGTCGAGCGCACCGGTCGCGTGATGGATGTCGGTGTCGGTGACGAGTTACTAGGCCAGGTGATCGACCCGCTGGGCAGGCCGCTCGATAACAAGGATTCGATTGCCACTAGGAAGCGCTTGCCCATTGAACGCGACGCCAAAGCGATCATGGATCGCGCTCCAGTCACGGTCCCGATGCAGACTGGCATCAAGGTCATCGATGCTCTTGTGCCCGTGGGCCGCGGTCAACGTGAGTTGATTTTGGGCGATCGACAAACGGGGAAAACCACCATCGCCGTCGACACCATTCTCAACCAACGCGGCCAAAATGTTCTCTGCATCTACTGTGCAATCGGCCAGCGCGCTTCTGCCGTGGCCAAGGTCATTGCGGAACTTCGTGATGGCGGCGCGATGGAATATACCGTCGTCATGGTCAGCGAGGGCAACGATGCTCCCGGCCTGACTTATATCGCGCCTTATGCCGCCACCAGCATCGCGGAACACTTCATGGAAGCGGGACGCGACGTTCTCATCGTTTACGACGACTTGACCCAACACGCCCGCGCCTATCGTGAGCTTTCTCTTCTGTTGCGCCGACCTCCCGGCCGCGAAGCCTTTCCCGGCGATATTTTCTACATTCACTCCAGGCTTCTCGAACGCGCCACGCATTTGTGCAAGGAACTTGGCGGCGGCTCGCTCACAGCGCTGCCCATCATCGAAACCGAAGCACAGGACATCGCCGCGTATATACCCACCAATCTCATCTCCATCACCGACGGCCAGCTCTACCTTTCGCCCACTCTCTTTGAATTAGGGACGCTCCCCGCTGTCGATGTGGCGAAGTCTGTTTCCCGCGTCGGCGGAAAGGCCCAACTGGCGGCCTATCACGCCATCGCCGGAAACCTGAAGCTGGCCTATTCCCAGTTCGAGGAACTTGAAACTTTCTCCCGATTCGGTTCCCGTCTCGATGAAAACACCCGCAAGATCATCAATCACGGGCAACGTATTCGTGCCTGTCTCAAGCAAACGGAATTTTCACCGGTCCCGGTGGTTAATCAAATCTGCGAGTTGCTGGCGCTCACCGAAGGGCTCTTCGATCTCATTCCGCTGGACAAAATGCGCGAAGCCGAACGAATTCTTTACACCGCTTCTCAGCAGATAGGGGCCGATGTGCGCGAACGTCTTGTTTCCAATCACGAGCTCAATGCCGCAGACCGGGAAACGATCCTGAAAGTTGCCCGAGAGGCGCTGGCTCCTCTTCAAAAGGAATCATGAGCGATACCCTGGCCAATTTGCGGCGCAAGATCGATGGAGCGGTGAAGCTTGAATCCGTCGTTCGAACCATGAAAGCCGTGGCCGCTTCCAGCATTGGTCAATACGAGGCCGCCGTGCGCTCCCTAGCCGACTACGAACGTTCAGTGGAGTTTGGCCTGAGTGTCTGTTTCCGCCAAGGCGGAGCCGGTTTTTTGCCTTTCAAGAGGCGAAAGGGCGCGGAAGTTACCGGAGCCATTGTCTTTGGTTCCGACCAAGGTTTGGTGGGACAATTCAACGAAGCGATGGCCGAATTCGTGGAGAAGACACTGGCAACGACACCAGGTGAAAAGAAGATTTGGGCAGTCGGAGAACGTATTTACGGGCACCTGGCCGATGCTGGATTGCCCCTGACGGGTCAGTTCGCCGTACCCAGTTCGGTCCACGCCATTACTGGTTTAGTCGGGCAATTACAAATGGCCATGGAGACACAAGGAAGCGCATGCATGAAGATTGAGGTCTTCTACACCAAGCTCACATCTGGTGCGCAGTACGAACCGATCACCCAGCGCCTGCTGCCTTTGGATGCGCAGTGGCAAAAAAATCTCATCAAAATCCAATGGCCAACGAAGAATCTCCCGGAACTTTTCGGAAGCCATGAAACGACCCTGCGAGCATTCATTCGCGAATATCTTTTCATCACGCTCTTCAAAGCCTGTGCCGAGTCGCTAACCAGTGAAAATGCCAGCCGCCTCGTCGCCATGCAGCGCGCCGAGAAAAATATCGATTCGCTTATGGCCGATCTAAACCGCACCTTTTATCGCCTGCGGCAAAGTTCAATCGACGAGGAACTCTTCGATGTGATTGCTGGGTTTAATGCTCTCTCGACCAAACGATAGAAGTTCTAGTTGATCGGAGAAACCGTACCCTGTACTCGATTGCCATAATGATGGTGGGCGATACCAGCTTAAGAAGTTTGGTGATATTGGGGCGGCTCTGACATGGGCAGCAAATCATGCCACGGAAATCAAGCGGGGAAAGGTACAGCCTTTATGTGTCCGAGAGGGTGATTTATAATGGTAGCAACCCTCTTGATCCAAGCCGAATCCCATCATCATTTCGAATCATAGAGTTAGCGTGAACGGGAAAGAATGAACATGAACAACGAGGTACTTGTTATGCCAAGCCCTGATTTTGACCGTTATCAGAGCAGGGCTACCCGACATGGATTCGAACCATGAATAACGCCTCCAAAGGGCGCTGTGTTACCGTTACACCATCGGGTAAGGATGGGGGCCTATTTTCCGGTTTGATCCGACAATGTCAAACACAAGACGTCGGTGCAGGCTCGACAAGGGCAGGGAATCATGCTTTTCTGATCATCCCGCGCGTGAGTCCAACGCGCCGGTAAAAGGTCCCATGGAGTAGCGGTTAGCTCGCCTCCCTCTCACGGAGGTCGCACGGGTTCGAATCCCGTTGGGACTATTACTCTTTGATTTTTCAGAGGTAATTTTGGTTAGTGTACTACGAGTGCACTAAATTTGAATGGTTTTCGACCTAGTTTGGAGTGTCTGACCACGGGCTTGAGCACGCAATTCAAATTCCAAGGGTTGTCACCTAGGGAACGCCACGGTCCGAGCGATGATAGCCAATACGCCAGAGGCTTCCAATGCCACCTTCGAAGGTGAGCTCCACTCGATTATTGTCTAAAGACTTAACGGCTATCAGCTCGACATCCGTGAAAACGTAACTTACGGGACAAAGGAGTATCTTGGTGCCAAAGAAATCAAAAGCGCAAATCTGACCTGGCTGCTCCATCCTCAACTTCTTCTTTTTGATGATTGCTTCTACGCCAGGCTGTGAGTCTGCCTCAATGCAGAATGTCTGCCCGACAAGGGATTGTTCATGTACTCCCGCCTCAATTAGCTTTGCCAAGACCTCCGCATCATCGTTTGGCAAACTCTGCAGTCTATTGCTGAAAGGAAAATTGGGATTCACTCCAAGATATTTTGCTGCCACCCGATATTGAGCTATTGCATCAACGGCCTTCTGAGCTTCCTTCACAGTCTCAATTTTCGACGGTGCCATTTCAACTCGACCGATTTCGTTTCCATTTGCCAAACATTTCACGGCAAACGTAGTTGAGTGCAAAAACTGCCGAATATCTTCAAAATACGGCAGAGAGAGAATCGGTTGTCCTTCCCAAACGCCCCAGTCGATTGAGAAATGGATCGGAGATTCGGGGTCCAGGTCTCCATTAGGCAGAATGTCCCGATGGAGACGAACTTGGAGCGGTGATTGTCGCAGTTGTCCGTCGAACCGAAGCTGTTTGGAGGTTCTCGTCCATCGCCCGTCGATCTGAAAAAACGTAGCCTTGTTCCCCGAGCCGGTACTTATTTGCACACAGCCATCAATTATCGGCTCACTTACGGTCTCGTTCGTCGAAGCTTCGAACTCTGACTGAAGCTGTTGAAAGATAGAAGTTGTGTCAGCGTGAAGGTCATTGGCCTCAAATTTGAAGGGGGTGGCCTTCTCAAAGAAGGCTTTGATTTGTTCGCTCTCAAAGGTTGATACAAATTTTGCGTCTATCGTCACCTTCGGATGATTTGAACCCCAATGCCGTTGCGCCTCTCCGGTAGAAGCTGTTATATCCGCAGAAAATTCTGGATGAGTTATGTCTGATTTCTCTTTCTGCTTTCTAATCGTGTTTTCGCGAGGGGCATCGCTAATGGGTAGATGCATGACCTCTTTGCCCGCCACGCTTATGACAAACGCGCCATTATAAATCAGGTCATGGAGCTTTTGAGCATTGGGATTCTGACTTTGTAAAAAGACACTCTTCACCAGCAACGAGAGACTTTTTGAAGGGGGAAGAGGGTTTCCAGCAGGCCAAGGTGTTATCGCTCCCTCAAACGTCATTTTCCATCCGGCAACTTTGGCTTGGCCTTCCGATTCATTAACTAGCCCTTCAAAATGCAGTCGTCCCTTCTTGAGTCCTCTGACAAACTTGGCTCGAGCTCCCAGACGAAGCTTTGCGATTTCCGGTCGCTCGGGCGAAGATGAAGGACATTCCACGAACCAATCCCGCTCGTAGCGTTCTGCTGGCTCGAGAGAGTTCCACATTTGACGAAGAACGTCGCCTAATCCCGTCTTTGGGCCGCCTCGAACATCGAAGCAGTCCATGCCTTCGTCTGTCGTAATCGCTTCCTCGGTTCCATCAGCTAGAACGTAACAGGCCATCAAGGGCGTTAATTCCCAGACTTCCAGTAGAGCCGATGTCTCGAGACCGTTGGGCCAGTCGTCATTTTTTGTGTCCTGGTACCGGTAGAGGCTGATGTTTTCGTCCTTAGCTCTTTTGTAAGCAGATCTGGAGAAACCCTCATTTGAAACCATGATACCCATCTGAGCACCAACGTCCTTCATGACACCTATGAACGACTCTACTGCTTTAACATCGGCTTTTCTTTTGTGCTTCTTGCATTCGACAATTATCAAAACGTTCTCAGTTCCGACTTTCGTCCGAATGCAAACGTCTATTTGCCGTGAACGTCCTGACAACTTTCCGGGAAGTTTTTCGTCGCGTGCGACAGTAGCGCCTTTGTTGAATGTGGTTTGCAGCCGAGCAATAATTGTCTCAAACTCTTCCCATGTAATGCCGTTTGTCACCTCTAGAGCATTACATAATGGTCGCAAGATGCGAGCAGGGGTTAACGACTATAAGTCGTTTCATAAGGGCTGTTGTCCGCGTATGGCTCCCTGACGCAGGCCACTCTGAGAGGATTACTAGTCGTGACTAAACCCATGCCAATCGAGAGCCTTTAGCTCATGCCGAACTCGAGCTCGATTGTCAGCTAGAAGCTTTGGCCCGCGCGAGTCTGATCTCGTCAAGCTGGCTGCCTCTGGTTATTTTTTGATTATGCAGCACTCGCCTTACCACGGTGTTTCCCATTTTATCGGTAATACGCCGCTGGTTCGGTTGCGGCGGTTGTCGGAATTGACGGGTTGCGAGATTCTGGGCAAGGCCGAATTCATGAATCCGGGCGGTTCGGTGAAGGATCGCGCGGCGCTCGGCATCATCGAGGCGGCCGAGGCGAGCGGCGAACTTAAACCCGGCGCGACCATCGTCGAGGGCACCGCTGGCAACACGGGCATCGGCCTCACCGTCGTCGGGCAGGCGAGGGGATATCGCACGGTCATCGTGATTCCCGATAATCAGTCACCGGCCAAGATGGAACTTCTCCGCGCGCTCGGCGCGGAAGTCAGGGTCGTGCCCGAAAAGCCTTACAAGGATCCCGGTAATTACAACAAAGTCGCGCAACGTCTCGCGGAAGAGCACGGTTATTTCTGGGCCAATCAATTCGACAACACGGCGAACCGGCAGATTCATTATCGAACGACAGGGCCGGAGATTTGGGAGCAGACAAAAGGTGGCGTGACCGCATTTGTCGCCTCGGTCGGAACGGGCGGCACGCTGGCGGGAACGAGCATCTACCTGAAAGAGAAAAATCCGCAGGTCGCCGCCGTTTGCGCCGATCCCTACGGCGCCGCGATGTGGTCCTGGTTCAAGAATCACAATCTCGACACCAAGGACGGCGACTCCTTCGCCGAGGGCATCGGCCAGGGACGCGTGACGAAAAATCTCGAGGGGCTCGAAATCGACGAGGCCTACCGCATCGAAGACCAGGCCTCCTTCACGATCATTCACCAGCTCCAACGCGAAGAGGGAATTTTTCTCGGCCTTTCCTCCGGCGTCAACATCGCGGGCGCGGTCCGTTACGCCCGCCAGCGCGGACCGGGCCAGACCATCGTCACCATCCTCTGCGATTCCGGGCACAAATACATCTCCAAGCTCTACAATCCCGAGTGGATCGCGAACAACGGTTTAAAGACCGATTTGCCTCTAGAATCGGTGTTTTAATTCCAGCGGCAAAAGCCCGGGAGGAGACGAGGTACGTTCGGAGAACAAGAAGCGATGATGGAAGATGTCTTTTTTGCTTTTGCTCACCACTGGTGGC
>JABDHJ010000010.1 GCA_013285645.1 Verrucomicrobiota bacterium
GTGATTCCACCAGTTCAACGGGCATTGGACCACCGTATAGCGCAATCACGGGGAAAGGGCCTCCGGATCACCTGTTCATGGATCTGTTCAACATGCCGGTGGTGGAACCATATCCGATTTCGGAACCGCTTTCGACCGCAGGTCGGGTGAATATGAATTATCAGATCGTTCCGTTCACCTATATCCAACGGAGCACCGGTGTGCGTGCCGTGCTTAAAGCCGAGCGCATGACGGTTATTCCCAACAGCGCATCCAATGTTTACAAGGGCATTAATTCCGGCAGCGGAATCGCAAACAACGACACCACCAATAATTATCATGTCCCGATCAATGTGGATCAAACCCTATTGGGCTTTGAGGATTGGTTTAATGGAACAACGACCGGGACGAAGGACATTTTCCGTTCCGCCACGCAAATCTGCGATCTGTATCTCTATCCCTTATACGATTCGAATTCGAGCAGCGGGCCGAGCTATGATTCCCAAAACGTGAACATCACGGCTTTTTGGCAAGCGCACCTTCTGACGGGAGACAATAACCTGGAACGTCCTTACGCGAATATCTATCCCCGGCTGACGACGAAATCGAATACGTTCACGGTGCATTATTGCGTGGAGACGCTGAAGACGGTGGTGGGAGAGGCGGACAACACGTGGGATGAGACCAAGGACGTTGTGACCGGCCAATATCGCGGATCGAGCACGATCGAGCGTTATGTCGATCCGAACGATTCAACCATTCCGGATTTCGCCACCGGGGCTGCAGCGATCAGCAGCACGGGCCCCGGCACCGCGCTCGACAGGTACTATAAATTCCGGGTGGTGAGCACGAAACAATTTGCACCGTGATTAACCGATTCACATCTCGCAGTCCTGGAAAGAGCAAGGCCGCTGGCTTCACGCTGGTGGAGTTGCTGGTGGTCATGGCGATTCTCGCGATCCTGACGGCGGCGTCGGTCTCGACTTTCCGCAGCGTGAGTTCCGCGCTCGGACTGTCGACGGCGGGGCAATTGATCACGAGCGAAATCACGACGGCGCGACAGACGGCGTTGACGTATAGTGAAACGGTGGAAGTTCGATTTTATTACTATACGGACTTGATGACGGGCACATCGCAGTACCAGTCGCTCCAGACTTTTGGCAGCACGGACGGAACCAATTTTACGCAGATGGACCGGATCAGTTATCTTCCGCCCAGCATTATGATCAGCTTCGCGACCGGGACATCCTCCACCGCGCTTTCGTACCCTTTTGGGGAGAGCAATACGACGGTGAATCCCATGACGACGCCGAATGCCGTGACGGGGGCGCAATCGATTCCCGGGACGGTGGGGTTGAATTACACGTACAAGGTTTTGCGGTTCAAGCCGGGCGGCAGCATCGACTACATCATACCGACGAGCGGATCGCCCTCGGGATGGCCACCGGCGTCGTGGTATATCACGCTCTTTGAAAAGAAGTATGCGTCGGCGAGTAATGCAGCGATCAAGAATTATATCACGATTAATGTGGATTCGACGGACGGACGGGTTCGGACGTTTCAGCCGTAGGGTGGCTGGCCTGTGAGGGGCATCGGTCTAATGGGGCGGATAGGTCGGATAGGTCGGATACAGTGGACGCCATGGCAGGAAAGCGATGCCCTTCAAGAGGTGTTATGAGTTGTAAAAATTGGCTTAACGAGGCATGTTAGAGGTAATTGTGATTCCACTGACCGTTTTTCGGCAGCCGTCCAATGTGCGGGTGCACACAGAATTGGCGCGGCATACGATTCGAGCGCGTAACAGCAAGAGTGTCTGGCAACATGAAGACATCGGAGTGGCGACGCGTCTGAAGGACGATGGCCTGCATGTTGAACTGAGCAGCCCCAAATCGGCGGTGCGCTATGTCGAGCTTCGCTGGCAGCAGCGTGTTCCCGAGCGGATGAAGTATTTGGGCGATCATTGGGAGCGCGGTTATGGAGACCTGTCCTGGACGGGCATGACGCCGGACAAGCCGATGCCGTGGTATTTCTTTGTCTTTGATGGAGCTGAGATTTTTGGCTGCGGGGTGAAGACCGGCGCCCAGGCCTTTTGCTGGTGGAATGTCGATCCACACGGCATCACGCTCTGGATGGATGTGCGCTCAGGCGGAGTCGGGGTGAGGCTGGGATCGCGGAAGATCGAGATGGCCACGGTAGTGGAGCGGCTTTCGCAGGAAAACGAGACGACTTACGAAGCGGCCACGCATTTTACCGCGATGCTCTGCGATCAACCGTTGCTGCCGAAGCAGCCGGTCTACGGCGCAAACAATTGTTATTACGATCCCTCCTACGACCATCGATCGCGGGAACGGATTTTACAGGACACCAAGCTGCTCGCCGACCTCGCAGGCAATAGTGCGAACCGCCCCTTTTCAATGATAGACGACGGTTGGGAAAATGCGTCCAGTCTTGCCGCCTCCCCATGGCGCAGCGGGAATGAACGGTTCCCGGACATGGCGGGTCTCGCCGGGCAGATCAAGAAAATAGGCGCGCGTCCCGGCATCTGGTATCGACCACTGCTGGCCAATCAGGATGTGCCGAAGTCGTGGATACTGGCGGGCCGTCAATCTCTCGTCGGGCAGGGAAAAAGCATCATGGACCCGACGATTCCGGAAGTGCTTGAGCGGATCAAGCAGGATGTCGCCCGGATGGTCGACTGGGGTTACGAATTGATCAAATACGACGACACAACGCATGACACGCTGGGCTACTGGGGTGAAATCATGGGCAGTCGAATCACGGGCGATGGCTGGCAATTTTCCGATCAATCGCGGACTAATGCGGAAATCCTGATGTCGATTTACAGTGCCATCCGGCAAAGCGCGGGCGAGACGTTGCTGATGGGCTGCAACACTGTGGGGCATCTTTGCGCAGGACATGTTCACATTCAGAGGATCGGCGACAATACGAGCGGCCACGAATGGTTGAGGACGCGCAAGATGGGCATCAATTCGCTCGCCTTTCGCGGGATGCAGCACGGTCACCTTTTTGCGACCGATGCGGATTGCGTGGGTCTGACCAGTCAGATTCCCTGGCGGTTGAACGACCAATGGATGGAGTTGCTGGCGGCGAGCGGGACGAGCATGTTCGTTTCGACGCAGTCCAATTATGTGAAGGAAAAACAGAAGACGGCGTTGAGCCGGGCGTATGACCGGGCGTCCCGGCCGCAACCGCTGGTGCAACCGATCGACTGGATTGAAAACTCCTGCCCGACCCGCTGGAAATCGGGCGAGGAGTTCTTTGAGTTCAATTGGTGGAACGCCTAACCACAAGTCAGGCGTCACGCTCCATGTCTTCTGTTGAATTAGTAACGCCGACGAGTAATTGCGAACGGTTTCGCTGCTTTCAGGGCTGGCATCGCTCGCGTAGCGATTCGGCGAATCTCACCGACCAGGAGTTGTGGCTGGTCTGGGCCGGGCACGGCCAAATGCGGACGCAGGACCAGGAATATGAATTACGCCCAGGCTTTTGTGTGTGGATGCGTCCGGGCCGGATCTATGATGCATCGCAGGACGAGAATGATCGTATCGGCCTGACGTTTATTCATTTTAGTTTTCAGAACCAGACGCTCAATCGCGCGCATGATTTTCCGGAATTCTATAATGTTGGCGATTTGAATTACGTCGATACGGTGACTCGGCGCGTCGTGGAAATCATGCGTCAGCACGATGCCCCGCCGGACCTCAAGTCGACAGCGGGCCTGCTGCTCTCCGGGTTGCTGCTCGATCTGGTGACCAAATTTCGCTATGAAGACAAGGCTCCGACGAATCCCGTGGCGCGGCATCACACGGAATTGATTCAGCAAACGGTGCGACATATTTATGAGTCAGTGGAGGCCCCCTTGAGCGTCAAGGAGCTGGCGAAAAAGGCAAGCTACAGCCCGGCGCATTTCAGTTCGCTGTTCAAGAAAGTGACGGGGCAAACGGTAGAGGCGGTGATCGTCCAGGCGCGCATCGACAAGGCACGGCAGTTGTTGCGGCGATCGGATCTTTCCATCGGGCAGATCGCCGAGGCGGCCGGTTACCGGGACGTCTATTTCTTTTCGCGGCAGTTCAAATTCAAGACGGGACAGACTCCAACGCAATATCGCGCGGCGCAATTGGAGGAGTTGAGCAAGAGTCCGAAATAGGGGCGGGGCGGGGGAATTGAACTCTCCGGATTGCAGAACGGAAAGAGATCGTAGAGTAAATAAGTGTAAAAGAATCCAAGGTTTAGTCCATTGCCGCGCAGGCGGCGATATCGGAGGATGAGGGACAGGCTGACCACCCGAAATCCGCACCGTGTGCGAGTCGTGGTGGAGGGCAAAAGATGAACCGAAGCCCTCAACGTTTATGCCACTTACTTTATCCAAGCCTGAGCGAGTCTTTCAGCGGGCGATCCACTTGAATGGACATTCGCCGCAGCGAAACTGGTTGAACCTTGATTCGTCGTGTCGCTGGTCGGGCTCGAGCGGTTTTATTTATTCGAACCGGTCGCTGCAAAAGCCGGTGGAAAAACTTGGCCTGTTACGACCGGAGAACGTCAGGCGCTGGACGGCGATTGGGACTTACCAGAGCCCTTACTGGAATCAAGTGAGGCAGGGAACGGACTGGAAAGATGTTCCTGCCCAGACCCAGTTTCTGATTTGGGAGCAGACCGGCGGGGATTTCGGCATTTTGCTTCCCCTTCTTTGCGGGGATTATGTCGTCACGTTGCAGGGCGAAAAAAATGGACTTCGCGTGATGGCGACCACCGGCCGTAAAAGCCAGCCGGAATCCGATCCGGTGATTGCCTACGCTGCAACGGGGCGGGACATTCATGCGCTGGTGGAGGAATCCTTACAGGCGGTTGCGGCGCACACCAAATCGTTTCGACTACGCGTGGAAAAGAAAGTGCCCGCGTTTGTCGATTATCTGGGCTGGTGCTCGTGGGACGCATTTTATTCCAAGGTCGATGAACGAAAATTTCTTTCCGCGTTGCGTTCTTTTCGCGAGGGAAGAATCCAGCCGGGATTCGTGATTCTTGATGACGGCTGGCTGGACAACAAAGGCGACCTTCTTTGCGGCTTCTCGATGAATGAGAAAAAGTTTCCTGGCGGACTGGCCGCGCTGGTGCGGCAGTCGAAAGGAGAATTCGGCGTCAAAATTTTCGGAATCTGGCACGCGTTGAACGGATACTGGGGCGGCGTGGACCCGCAAAGTCCGCTGGGAACTAAGTATGATGTGCTCAAGAGCGCAGGGTTGATCCGACCATGGGAGGGCGACAAACAGGATCGGCTTTACCTGGTAAATCCGGAACAGGCGGCGCGGTTTTTTACGGAATTTCATGATACGCTGAAGGCAGGCGGAGTCGACATGGTCAAGGTGGACGGACAGTCCGCGCTGGCGGAATTTACGCGGCCATATTTCGGGCGGGTTTCGGCGATGCGCTCTTACCAGCGGGCGTTGCAGTCCTCGGCGATGCGGCATTTCGACGGCGGCATGATCCACTGCATGAGCAACGGACTGGATGTGGCGTATCAACTGGAACAGACGTTGGTCTGGCGCAACTCGGACGATTTTTTTCCGCGGAGGAATTCATCGGCGCAGCAAATTCACGTCCACACCAACGCGCTGAATAATCTTTGGACCAGCACTTTTGCGTTGCCTGACTGGGACATGTTCCAAAGTCACAATCGCTGGGCGGAATTTCATGCTGCGGCGCGGGCCCTTTCGGGCGGGCCCATTTATGTTTGCGACAAACCGGGCAAGCAAAACTTCCGCATCCTACGCCGACTAGCTTCAAATGACGGGCGCGTCTGGCGCTGCGATCGCCCTGCGTTGCCTGCTACGGAATCGATTTTCGTCAATTGCCGGACGGAGCCGATTTTGCTGAAGATCCATAATCGCAGCGGAACGATGGGCTTGATTGGATTTTTCCATTGCAGTGAAGTGAGGAAGCCGCTGCGGGGTTCGTATTCGCCAGCGGATATTCCGGGGTTAAGCGGGAGCCATTTTATCGCGCGGAGTTATTCCAGCGGGCACGTCGAAGAAATGGATTTGAGCGAACAGGCCCCTGTGATTTTGCCGCGGATGGGATTTGAGATCGTTACGATTTCGCCGGTGCTGGGAAGTTGGATCGCGCCGCTGGGACGGCTTGACCGGTACACGGGAGTGACGTCACTTGCTGCGGTTTCGATTTTGGCTGACGGTGATTGCCGAATCGCGATGCGAGAGAGCGGACGGTATTTGTTTTGGTGCAAGCAGGCGGCAAGCGCGACCGACGAGCGGGGTGGGGCTGTGCCTTTTAACTATAATCGGAAGACACGGCTTTTGACGGTGGAGATGAAAGCGGCGGGAGTGGTTTTGATTGCGAGGGTTGGGTAGGAGGAAAGAAGTGAATGGCGCGAAATGGAGTTTGGGAACGAGGAGATGAGAAGATAGGAAATCCCCGACGACCTCCTGTTCGCTTCGCGAACCCGGACAACCAGTTGTCCGGGCCACCTGAAAAGACCTCCCCCGAAGGCGGCTCATATCATCCGTGAATAGTGCAAAAGAATCGGGGATCGAGCCATTGTCAGATGTGGGGGATTTTCTAGAGTTAGGTTGATTTATTTCCTTTCTGATTGGTCCGTCTGTTTTATGAAATCATTGATTCGATTTGTCCTTGGGGGATTTTGTGCGCTTGGAATTGGCGGATTCGCCCTTCGTGGCGATACGGCGGTCCCTGCTCCGGTTGCCCCACAATTGAGCCTTACGGAGACAGGCGTCGTTATTAATACGGGATCCGAGCAATTTACATTGCCGACGCCTTCGCTGGTCAAAAATTCGGGCGGGACAATGACGGGTACGATCACCGTGGCGAAGGACGGAAAGAGTTTCGTTGATAAATTCTCCAACGACATGCAGCTCACCGTGAATATGGAATCGGACGGCAGGACGATCACATATGAGTACACCGCGCCGACTGTCGATGTACGGGGGTTCGGGATGAACATGGATATCCCGATCGATTATGCGAACGGAGGGAAGTATGGGCTCGGCACGAACGAGATGAAAAGTTTTCCCGCGCAGAAGGGAAAGGATGAGGTGGTCGACAAAGGCGATTACGGAATGTTCCGATTGCAATCACCGGGCGGCGGCGGCTTTGGAATTAAAATGCCCTCGGGCTGGAACAAGCTGCAGGATGACCGGCAGTTTGGCGGCTCCAAATTTGAGGAGCAGTATCTCTACCTTTTTGCGACGTACAACGGGCAGACTTTTTTCTCCGTTACAGTGGGCGATATGGATCCGAAAGTCCTCGCGGCCATACCGGCTCCGACTCCCTCGATTCCGCCGCCGCCCAAGCCGGTGGTGAAAAAGTTGGTCGATCAGTTTGGGCAACCTCTGGGCAAGGATTATCCCGGGAAGATTGCGACTGAAAATGAACTCAAGGCCGATATTGCGGCGGACAAGACTTATTATGATTCACTGACTCCGCCTGCCACCGATATCTATGGCGGACTTCCCGATAGCGGCGCGAAATATAATCTAAAAAAGACCGGCTTTTTTCACGTCGAGAAAATCTCGACCCTTCCCGCAGATGATGCTGAGAAGATGACCCGAGAGATGGCAGAGAAGGCACAGCGCTTTGTCCTGGTTGATCCCGCAGGAAATCTTTTCTTTGAACTGGGTCTTTGCCCGATCGCTCCGTTGGGCGATTACACACTGACAGGCGGACGGCGGGACGCGTTTGAGTGGCTGCCTTCGACCCCGGAAGAAAAGGCACAATATAAGTCGTCGTTTCAAGGCGGGTATAAGCCGATCTTTTCGTTTTTCCGGGCGAACATGATTCGCAAATACGGCAAGCCGTTCGACGATGAGGAACAATCGGGAATTGCCGCGATGCGCGCGCGTAAGTGGGGTTTCAATGCGGAGGGAGCTTTTGGCGGCGAGAGCAAAGTGATGGCTTCGATGAATCTTCCCTACACAACATTCGTGCCCATCGGGTTGCCCGTGGTTTCAAGCGAGTGCAAGGTCCACGATCCTTTCACGGATGATGCGGAAAAAAAGATGGATGACGCGATGACCAAGGGTCTCGATCCGCACGTGGCCGATCCACTGATCATCGGTTTTTATCTCGGAAATGAGGAGCACTTTGAAGATTTGCCGCATTTGGTCCCGTCGCTCAAGGGCAGCAAAGTGGGCGCGAAAAAACGTCTCGTGCAGATGCTGCAGGAAAAATACAAGGACATCGCCAAGCTCAACGATGCGTGGCAGCCGAAGGTGCCGGCGCAGACTTTCGATGAGTTGAACGACACGCCGTTGGCGATCACGACGCAAGCGGCCTCGGACGACATGAAGGATTTCCAGGATCTCTTCACCGATACTTTTTATGGGATGGTTGCCCAGGTTTTCCACAAACATGACCCGAATCATCTTCTGATCGGGAGCCGCTGGCAACCGGGTACGGCCAATAGCAAGATCCTGTTGAAAAATGCAGGCAAGTATATGGACGTAATCAGCGTCAATTATTACACGTATGGTATCGAGAAGGATTTTCTACAAAAGATTCATGACCTGACCGGCGGCAAGCCGCTTCTCATGAGCGAATGGCATTATGGTTCGGCTTCCGATTCCGCCACCAGCGGCGCGGCGAAGAGCGTGAAGTCGCAGACGGAGCGGGGCATGGCTTATCGCAACTATATCGAGACGGTTGCTACGCTCGGTTATGTGGTCGGTTCCGAGTGGTTTTCCTATCTGGATGAACCGGTGACGGGCCGCTTTTTCGAGGGGTATAATGGAGAGTCGGGAAATGTCGGAGTAATTAATGGCGTCGATCGCCCGTATAAGAATGCGTTGGTTGAGATGATGAAAACCAACTATGACATTTATTCGGTTCTTCTGGGAACGCGTCCGCCTTTCCATTATGACGATCCGAAGTTCAACATCGGGCCGGGCGGCGGGCGCAAGGAAGTCGATGCGCCGATGGCGCTTCCGGGAATGAAGATTGATGGACAGGCGTCCGATTGGCCGGGACGGCCGGGCGAACATGTTTCCGCGGGCAATCTGGTTCTCGGTCCCGATGCGGGAACGCTTGAGGCGGATTTCAAACTCTGCTGGGACACCGAGAATCTCTACCTATTTGCGCAGGTGGCGGATTCCACACCGATGATCAATCCGAATACCGGCGACAAGATTTGGGCGGGTGACGCGCTCGAGCTTTTCATTGGTCCGGACAATATCGATGAAGGTGGCGAACTGGCCTTCACGGACCGACAGATTTTGTTGAGTTGCTCAAAGGAGACAGGGAGCGTCCAATATTATATCGGAGGCTCGCCAACCACGGACAAAATTAATATGGAAGTGGTGAAGAATGTTACAGGTGACGGTTATGCCGTTGAGGCCGCGATTCCGTGGAGCGTTCTTCATATGAAGCCGGAGGAAGGCAGGGAATTTCTTTTCGATATCGGCATCGATGACGACACAGGTCATGGCCGGGCGCGGCAGTTGATGTGGAATGGGATTTCGCGCAACTCGGGGGACAGGAGCAAGTGGGGCGTGGCGAAATTGGTGAAGTAGGGGGCACTACTTGTGCAGATTTAATTGGCGCGAAATGGAGTTTGGGAACGAGGGAAAAAAAGGCAGGCCGAACTGACCCTTCTACAAGCTCAGGATGACTAATGAGAATGTGAAAGCCCTGGGTCGCCTCTAGCCATTATTGGGGAGCGGTGCCGTTTTGGTTGTGATGACCGGCTCCTGCGGTGCCGTCATCCGTGAAGGGAACTGAGGGCGGAGTTCCGGCGGCGGCTTGATAAACACGGACGTAATCGCATTGCATCTTCCAGGGCATGGTGTCCCAATCGACCTGCCAGTAAGTATAGGGCGTGCCCTTTGCTTTCATCTCCTGCGAATACCAATTGCCGCCCACGGCCAGATTGATCAGGAGATAAAACGGGCGCTGGAACGACGGGGTGATCTTGCCGTGAGCAATGATTTTTCCATCGAAGGTCCACACGATATTATTTTCATCCCACTCCATTCCCCAAGTGTGGAAATCGTCACCGAGATTGGCTCCGTAATCGTGCATCCAATCGCTGACTTTTATTTTTTCGGTCTTGGGGGCGATGTAGCCAGTGTCGAATTTAGACTTCCAGATACCGAGTGATTCCAAAATGTCGATCTCGGGCGGCCATGGGCGGGCTTTGATGTCATCTTTAGAGTACCAGGCGCCTGTTCCTGTCGTTTTGGGATCTCCCTCCTTTTGATCGCTCACAGGAATATCATCGGCGAGCAACCAGAAGCCCGGCCAGGAACCGCGTTCCATCGGCAGCTTGAAACGGCCTTCGACATAGCCGTACTTCATAGTGAAACGGCGGTCGGAAATCAGCAGGCCCGAAGTGATGCAGCGTCCCTCACCCATCCAATAATTGGCCCAAAGATTTTGTGGGGTCTTTGACGCGGTGATGGTGAGGATGCCCGGGGTCTCGAAGGAAAATGGATTGGGGCGTTGATCGACGGGGATGTTGCCTTTGCCGCCGTAGTCCTTGTCCATGTAGTACTCGGTCTCGCCGTTGCCGATGAGCGTGCGCTGGCTGCTTCCCTGCCAGAAAGTGGTCTGCCATTTGGAGCGATCGATGTAGGGCTGTCCATCCGTGTCCTTGACCGCGTCAAACTCATCATTCCATTTGAGGGTCATAGGCTTGCCCAGCGGTGAAGTGATGGTTTGTGGAATGGGACCGGGCCCCGCCTGATATTGGGTTGCAGGCTCTCCGTAGCTGGCGGGATCGCTGGTTGGTTTGCCGGCATCTGCGGCAAAGAGGTTGGACGCAGGCAAAATCAGGGCGAAGGCCAGGGTCATGCGGTAGGAATTGAACATAAGGACTTTTGTAAGGGTTTGTCTGTTGGGACCTCAGGCGGGAAGGCGACGTGACGGTGATTTAACTCCCTTTCAATTGAGAGCGCCAACGGTGATTTAGGTTAACCGTTTATCCTTATATTATCCGATTATAGTGCAAATATATCGTGGAAATGTCTATTGTGGAGATAGTGGTAATGCCTATTTTAAGAGAAGAGATCATCTCCAAACTTAATCACATCGACCTGTTTTGATTGAGCTTTCCGATGGTAGAACCCGACTCCGACCAACTTCCCTCTTTTCAATGAATTATCCAGCTTCCTCTCTCCAACACCGCGCCGATGAAAATCGGGCCTTCAGCTTGGTTGAAGTGGTGTTGGCAATGGGAGTCATGAGCTTTGCACTGCTGGGGATGGTCGCGTTGTTGCCGATGGGACTCAAGACGTCGCACCTGGCGGCCGATGCGATGACGCAGGCGCAAATTGTACAGTACTCTCGCAACCAACTGGAGTTGACACCGTTTACGAATCTTGCGAACTGGAGCAGCGTTACGGCTTATTTCGATAATCAGGGTCTTCCAACCACGAACAACGATCCGGAGCAGATTTACAAGGTCACGTATACGGTGGGCAATGTGACTATGTCGGGCACAACCGTTTTGACAACGAACCCCAACGCGCCCAATGCAGCGGCGGACGCTCAATTGGTGCAGGTCAATATCTATAACCGGACGGCCCCCGGCGCCACCGCCAATGTTTTTCCCATCATCGTCCCGAATTCCGGATTTTAGGCGATTCAACGAATAAGTCAGCGGGGCGAAATCTCGATACTTTGATTTTCAGAGACTTACCGTAATTCCAACCCTTACGCAAGGGTTGGCGGACGAGGTAGGATTACATCCCGTTCTTCGTAAGTCCCTGAAAATCAAGCATCGCAAATCCCGCGATGTGTGAGTTGTGTACTTAAATGTGTGACAGGATTCAGACCGACTGTCGAACCGATTTTTCGCCAAGAGGAATAAAAATATCTTTTGAAACAGTTTCAAATTCAATTTCGAGGGTCATTTTAAGAACGTGTAAACGGCTGCCAGATTTTCCAAGCAGCAATGGAGTTTAATCTTTTTGATTCTAAAAAGAGTTGTTCGTTAAATGCTTTTTCTAACGCTTCCACTTTTTCGATGTCTTGACGCAGTTTTTCACATAATTCGTCAGTATCTTTTCCCTCCACGTATGCCTTTAGTGCAAGAGATATGGTATCCGTGCTGGCATTGTGTAGCTCCACAATTTTCTCGGATTCCTCAGCAAGGTTAGGATGGTAAATGTTGGTGAGCATTTCCATTTCGGCATCGGAGCCAAAATCAACATTCATCATTTTTTCCAGTTCAGCGATGGCGGTTTTTCCGTGCTCGTTAGGGTCTCTCAAAGCATCCAAAATATATTGGATTTTTCGGGCAATTTGCTTTGCGACTTTCGTATGACAGACAAATAGCTCTTCCAATTTCTTTCTTCTAAAATCCCATTCTTGGCTGCGATTTAGAATAGTTGACGAGATAATGGCAGCTAAAATGCCAGCAGTTAACGCGATTAAGGCTGGTAACAAAGCCAAAATCCAAGGGGAAGGACTATCAGGTTTGTAGTCAAGATGGACGTAAATTGGTTGGTTTTTAGATGGAGGTATAACTGTCGCGGTGAGATTTGTCGCTGGATTTGCGATAGTAATTGGAAAGGGATTTACGATGACGCTGATCGGAGCTGCGTTAGTAGAGGGCTGCGAGGGATTCGCTTGCGACGATGTTCCGCTTGTCTTTTTAAGCGGTACTGAGCCGTAGACTGGCAACAGAATTCCAACTGCGAGAAGCGGAAGAAGTTTCATAGTCACGGTTCCTAATCTGTTACGCTTGGCCTGATTAGCCAATGTGGTGAAGGATACGTTTTCCATGAGAGCCTTAACCGTGTTTCGCTACCTCCGCAACAAAGTCATGCAATACCTTGCCTTTTTCCTGACCTTGGGCTTTTCCAAACTTGTCCTCCCACTGCAATATTAATTGCTCATCAAAATCGAAGCCATCTCCCAAAATAAGTTCTACGTGAGCGTGCATTAGCTCATGTACCAATATCTTGAGTAGAAAAGAAATCGGGTGCTCCGTATCTGGAAAAGGTTCCTTGATGAGCCTGTTGGGAAACAACACGATCATTGGATTTGAGCTGGATTCGCCGATGAAAGCAGCCACTCGTCTAGGAAACCTTTGATGTGAGACAAAATATATCGTCGGCTCTTTTAGGCCCAAGACGGAAGCGGCAGCCGCTATCATGTCGTACAAAGCGGATACCGAAGATGATAGGTAGTCAGGAGGTTTGCCGGTGAAGGTATAGCCATTCACATACAACTGATCGGCTCCGTAGTTATAGGGGCCAATGAGGAAAAGATTTTGGAATCGGCGATCTGGGTCTTCGCGAAGCAGATACTTTGCTGGGCTGTCGGGCATTCGCCAAGATTCCTCCTATTTTTGTTTGAGATCAATTCTACTTTTTACGGTGACTAAGGAGGAAAGGTGGCAGGAAAATGATCAGCTCTCCGCTACCTTGATTCAAAGCTATCGAAATCTTAAGTCCACTGGGGGAGGAATTATAGCCCCTAAAAGTTAGACTAAAGAAAAACCCAAGCTGGTATGTCACTTCCGTCAGTTTAGCTTAGACGTTAAATATTTGATCGCTTCCGCCATCGTCATTTTTCTCATTTTATAATCAATTTCACTCTTGATGTACCGCTGATGGATGGCAATGTGGCCACGATTCGTCGTTAGGGCTAAATTATCAAGATGATTATTAGTTTTGTCGCCGTCGATATGGTGCACGACTACCGACTCCGGGAAATTCTCCACGGAAATTCCCAACACATCCGCAAAAACAATCTGATGAACAAAATACCGTTTCCCGTGAAAAATCTCTGTTAAATAACCATGCCCGTCGTGACACTGACCTTTAAAGTTAGGCGGACGCTTGCAGTGTTGAGGATTTTTATCGCCTGTCTTTGATTCAGAATATTTGACCGCCTTCAGCCTTTTAAGCTCATTGGGGCTCAGTTCCTGTTTGAGAATCGCACAGACCGTATGATGGGTTATGCGAAATCTCGCAGCAACTTGCTCCATAGTTAGCAATGACTCTCGATAGAGGGTCACTATTTCTTCTCGTAAATGTGAATCGGATAAATGCTTCTTACAAACGGACATATAGTAAAGAGTAGCTATGCTATATTACAAAAATCAAATATATATTTATATATTTGATTTACCGACACCACAAAATTCAATCAAGTTTTGACTCATTCTAATATTGATTGCGGCACTCTTTTATCACCTCAATAGCGAACGTGCATGCCTAGCCGATTTCAAAGATTACTTGATTCTTTGGATTTTTGGCTCTCAACGAGAACTGCTGCGGCCAGTAACCGTGTTATGCAGAAGGAAGGATGGGTGAATGGTGTCACTTCCGTTAAGCAAGTATTGCCAGAATCCAGTAGGGGGCGTCGGTCTTCCGTACATTACTTTGCCGTCGCGACGTTTTACCAGTTGTTCCCCTTCCCCAAGGTCGAAGTGGAGCATGACATCCTCCGGCTGGCCATCCTCCGTCAGCATCATCTTCCGCGCCCGTACACGTACCACTCCGCCGTTAGCCGTCTTCACGACGCCGGATGGTTGCCATGTGAAACCCGCCGCCGCCATCTTCTCCTCAATGCGCCTTGGCAGGCCACCATTCTTGAGTAGCCTGACTTCCTTCCATTCCGTCCCGGACGCCTTACCAACGTAGGTAGAACGCATCTTGGCAAGCTTCTGATATTCGATCAATTCAACCACGAAGGGAATGTCTGTGAAGTAAGGGAGATGTTCCCCCGCCGACACACTGGGCACCTTCTCATTGTCAGGAAGATTACGGGTGCTCTCCGTAAAAACACGAGGCCGGAGCCTGAATCCATCCCGGCTGAAAAGCACGTCACAGGTAAAGTCGTCCCGAGAAAAGGAGAGTCTTTAGCCGACGATACCACTCCTCGCGATACCCGACATGGTAAGAGGCGCGCTGTGCGACATTTTAGCCTGATTGGCGGGTCTTCGCAAAACTCACCCTTCCGCACCCAGCGGGTCGGATCAGCTATTTAAGGATAGTCGTGCCCGAGCACATATGTTCCGGGGCTTGTAGTCCGGCTTCGCTTTCGTACCTGCTCAAAAAGTTTATCGGACTTCTTTTCCAGACGTTCAAGTTGAAATGCCGCAAGAACTTGTACTCGCTCGAATTGAGCGAGGGAGAACGTCATAAAATGCGCGTGTGTGTAGACAACACCTTCTTTTGTTATCGTAACGAGCGTCGAGTAGAATGGCAGCTTTTCGCCGGTCTCGCTGTTCACATAAATATCGGTGTTCGATAGGTCTCGATGGGCTACAAAAGCGTTTCGGTAAGCAATTAGTCCATCATGCGTTTCCCGCATTTGATCGTCGGCAAATGAGGAAAATTTATCCTCTAACTTTCCGAGACCCGTCCCCTCGGTAAAGGGGCTGGCGTAGAGGGCTGCTATACCCGCTCCGGTAACGCACACTTCGTCTTCGGACAAATCGGTACGCTTTAAAGCCGCCTCGCAGGCTCGTTTGACGAGGAACATGGATTGGCACGCCAGCTTTAGTCTCTTCAGTTGAGAGATACGCCTTACGTCCTGATGATGAATAGGCGGCATGAAGCCACTTATACCGAAGCGGATGCCCAAAGGCGATAACCTCCGTGATTGTTAAGCTGGTTTCAAAGGGATAGCCTTACTCATGGAGTTCTGGAATGCCGATAACATCAGTAAGGCCAGCTTGGTTTTCTCAGCGCTGGCGTTGCTTGTATCTCTTTGGACCGCCCAGTATACCCGCGACTCGGTCCGAGAATCGCGAAAGACCGGCCTTGCTTCAAATCATCAAAAGTACGTCGATCTTTTAACGGGTACGAGGCAATCTCTTGCATCAAAGTTTCGTGCGTTGCGGGAATGCGCCTCTGACATCTACCCCGACTTATTGCACCTTTTGGATAGATTTCCGTGTCGTTCGGAAGGTTGCTTACGTCACGTGGCGGGCCGATTTTGTCACTTACGCACAGACGATTTTGCAGATCAAGTAATGCGAAATCCAAATTACCGTGATCGTAATTTTCCAATATCTCTCTGGGAGATTGAGATGGATGAGCCTGAAACGATGGAGATTAAAGAGGTAGTAGAAATGGTACCTACGGCTGCGCGGGCACAGCTTTACCGTGATACCACACGGGCTCTTAAACCTTACTGGAAAGCCTTTGATGACATTGAGCCCGATCTCAAGCTGGCTATCGACACTTTGGAGGCAGCGATACAAAAGAGCAATTTGGAAGAATATCCCTTATCCCTTAGTCCTAAAATTTTAAAAAATTATGAGTCCGCCATTAACACTTATAAGCTTCTGCTTCGTTTCGATATTTTTCAGGTGCGTCAATTTTCGGATGAGGACGACGATGATCCCGAAGGTTACGAGATTTCAACGGTTTTCTATGCTGTGTCCGTGTTGATGTTGGTAGAACAATCGTGGATGTGGGAAACTTGGGAAAAATCTACGCGAACTTGGTTTTATCGATTTCTCCAAGTGTTTAATCCGCAAAGTAAGCGTCTATCTTGAGAAAGATGTTACTTTGGAAATTCTCAAATTCGATTCTCTCAAAGCTGTAACCACCCCAAACCCTACGATCCCCTCACCCGCACCTCCTAAGAGCCTATAAGGGATTCTGACGCAATTGTTGGCCATTTCCACAAGGGCACGCCGGGAGCTTCGTTTGTGTCCTTAGCGAAATTTACCTCGGCAGGCTGACGCCTTTAGTTCGTCAATAGAAAGCCGTTGCAATGGTCAGCCTCTCGCCTACCTTTATCCGATGGACGTGCTGCTTAGGTGCATGAATCTTTGCCTCCGCAGCGCGGTTCATTAGATCATTCGAGCGGAATGGAGCCATAACGTAACGATGGGCGGAACGCAGAGTACGGTTATTGGCCACCTCACCGGCTCCCGGCTCAAGCTCACCGTAGCTGATAGGGCCGTTCCATCGGGCGCAAGCGAGCATACGAGAGCTAAGGGGCAAAGTAATCTCCACAAACGGAGAACGTATACCGAAGGGCTTCTGTCCATTGCTGACCGGATCAGCATCAAACAGCGAGACGGGATGATCCCCGATAACTAAATCGGGATCGCCCGAACGGACATCGTGAAAACACCAACTCATATGGCAAAAATCCTCTGTCACCGCCTCGATTAGCGCGAGGGACTGATGCATGACAAATTCTCTGGCTGGCTTCGCCGTAGCGCCGCCGCTTGCTAACATCGTGAGGAACTTCTCGATTTCATCGGGGCTGATCCCAATTTTGAAGAGCCGGGCATAAACGCGATCACGAAAATCGGCGTCAAACTTGGCAATACGGTCAATCATTTCCTGTATGATCGGCGCTATTGCGTCGTGTACGCGTGCAAACGAAGCCGGAGTGCGGCAGAGCTGAGCGGCGACGAAGCGAAAGAAAGAAACGATCTCCTCCGGCTCTAGTATCTCGTGATTTAGCAAACGCCGAATGGCAACGGCGGCATCATTCTCGATTATCCGACTGAAGTAGTTCTCAATTGTTTCGTAGTCGGTTGAGCCGTCGCCCTTAGTCCAAGCGTAAAAGTCAGTCTTCGATGCTGCACTTTTAGGACTTCGCGAGGTGATTCTCTTCGTCACGGTGTCGTATACCCAAACCTTGCCGTCCTGATCCGTGAAATTTCGGATTAGAAACTGCGGAACATAGTGATGGTTGTGGGCAACGGGCGGAATAGCCATGCCTACTGTCCCACTCTTATTATCAATTTTCAATTGAAAGCGTGGGGTATTCGTCGCCCGGGATGGCGTCCATTACCCGTGATTCTTGCGCAACGAGTTGAGTATGGTCCACCTCTGTTTCCTCCAAAGGAAGGCAGCACTTTTTAAACTTCCTTTTGCTGCCGCAGAAGCAGAGTTGGTTTCTGCCTAGGGAGGGAAACTCGCTTCGCGGGATTTTTCTCTTCGAGCGCTCTGAATGGTGAAACGAGAGAACGGTAGCTTTGCTCGAAGAGATACTGAGCGCCAAATACCGAAGGATGTTAAAGCCTCCTGAATTATCTGCGTACTGCGGCACACACCTTTTGTCCTCGGGGTTCGCAACCATAGACACGTGATCCATTTCGATAATGTCACGTGCTATTGCGCAGGCCATTTTTCCGCCGTACAACATCCCTCGCGTGTGAGGACAGTCCGGTGAGTAAATATCACCGCCACAAATACTGCATTCGAAGTGGCCGACCGTCATTCCCACGCTGAAAAAAATTCTGTAAGGATACAGTTTTTCCAACTCGATCAGTTGCCTTTCAAAAAAGGTGATATTGATGCGGGAAAACTTTTTGAGGATGCGGAGCAAGTCTAGGGAATTCTGCAACGAATCCCAAGAACTGGAGAATTTGCCATTAACGACTTGTTCCCAGAGAAGGATGTAAGAGAAGAAAAAATCCACATACGCGTCTAACACATAGCAGTCGTTTAAAAACAACTCGTCTGGAGAGCTGTAGCCCCCTATCTCAGCCTTCAGTTGTGCACGAGAAAAATCCAACAACTCGCGGGCCTCACCAAACTTAAGGGCCTCAATCAGCTCAAGGGCGGATCGAAGACTCTCATTCAGCTGCTCAAGAACGGAATTAGCATCCGTTGTGTTAAGACCTGCCATCGTTCATGAATTCGTTGACGTCAAATTTCCTTATTGCGCTTTCGAGCGCTTCACGGTCGCCAGTAAAAACGAATTTCTTCACAATACCCGCTTTTTTATCCTCGTACATTGCGCTAAGGTGAATTCGAACGGTTTCACCAACGAGAGCGCCTTTCATTTTGTCGTAGATGTAGGTCGAAACAATATTTAGATAAACTGGCAACGCAACGTCCGTCGCCAGATACACTAGCGGCAACCAGCAGTCCGAGTTGCGCAGGACGAGTAAACTTTCGACTTTTGGAAGCTCAACCTTACATTCGGGTTGATTGACTCGAATCCATTTCGCAAAATCGCCTGCATCTGCTTTCAAAGAGAGCTGCTTCTTATGGCCAGATATCTCAGGCACCATCACTATGCCTGATGACTGGTTCGAGATAACTGACCGAAAAGCCGATTCATCGTCAACCGAACTAAATTCACAAACATCCTCGGGCTCTTCGATTGCCATAAATGTTTGTTGCTAGGGAGCTCACACGGAGCGATTGGAAATCACAGCCTTTTGAGTCGAAACTTTGCATTGTCTGCTCGTCTCCCCTTTATGTCAACTCGACGCTCGTTTTTGCAACATTTTCAAATAACTACTCACCCGTGTCTCCACCACCTAACAATTTTGGTAGCGACAAATGCGATACCTGAGATACCCCATCCCGTTAGCCAGAAGATATTAACTTCCTCAAGAGCAACTAGACGCACCATGGCCTCTGCCCCGCATATAACGAACAACAGAGCAAAAAGCGCAAGGCAGGCTTTGATTGATTTCGAGGTCAGTTGAGTTGTTACTGTTGTTGGCGCAATGAGCTGCGGCGGCGAGGGAATTGGGGCAATAGATAGAATGGTCTTGAGTGGTTGCCATTCGGCGAGGCCTTCATGCCACGATAACTGTTCGGTGTTGATAGTTCCTGATACCAGCATCGTCCGTAATTGCTCTTCGGTGTACGGACCAGTCTGTTGATCGTTGAGGTAGAGGTAAATGTTCATCACTCGTTATTACACCTGTCCTAACAAAATCGTGATCATGGAGACGATTACTTTCATTGCTCTCATTGCGTACCCCTTTCTCTTTTTGAGAGCAAGCCAAAACGCCGTCTAACGGCGTGTCGCGAACAGTTGTCTCCGCTTTTCCGCAAATTCAGCTTCCACTTTGCATAATTCATAACGCAGGCGGCTAATCGCTTCGCTCCGCTCAGAGGTCTTCAGTGATCTACGGAGATTTTCTGTTTCGTAGAGGGGGCGAAGTTCTTTCGGTACGCGCATGTTGAGATAAAAGCGACCTTTACGTAGGAGCAAGTGCGATTGCTTGGGCATCGGAACGGGTTGGCTATGTGTGACAATTTTGTGTGACATAGAGGGATTCCGATGCATTGATTCCCAGAGACTTAGCGCAATACCAACCACTTATGCAAGGGTTGGCGGACGAGGTAGGATTTGAACCCACGGAACCTTTTAGAGTTCGACCGATTTCAAGTCGGTTGCCTTAAACCACTCAGCCACTCGTCCAGAGGAGAAAGGCAAATTACCCTTGAGGGTGGGAGATTTCAATCTAAACGTCTCGCGTGTGCCTGGTGGGCATCCATACGACTTTTTCTTTGAAGAGAAGATCAGTCCAAAGAAAGAGTTGGTCCGTGAAACCTTTTTCGATGGCATTTCCGTCGAGGTAACGGCGATAGTGATCCCATGGCTGGACATCAAGAAACGCAGAATATCCTCGGCATTGAGGGCGGTGGAACCAAGACGACGTGGGCGGTGGTGACGCCGGAGGGAAAAACGCTGGGACAAGGAGCGGCAGGGCCGGGCAACACACTGCTTTTAAGTGATGCGGCACTGGAGAAGCTATTCAAGGCGATTCTCAACGGCTCTGGAAAAAATGTGCAGGCCATTGGCGGCGCATTTGCCGGATGCCAACTCGCAGAGGAGCAGGCGCGGGTGGAAAAGATTTTGCGCAAGGTCTGGCCCCACGCGAAAACGATTCGAGTGATGGAAGACACGCGTTCCGTGCTGACCGGGGCGTTTGGAAACGGTCCGGGTATCGTCGTCATCGCGGGCACCGGCTCGAATGTTGCCGGACAAAAATCGGCGGACTCGCCCATCGAGAAAGCGGGCGGCTGGGGACATCTCTTCGCCGATCGCGGCAGCGCTTATGATGTGGCACGGCGCGGCCTAGAGTTGGCCTATGCGCACTACGATGCGAACAAGAAAATTTCGCCGATCGCGCACGAATATCTGACCGCGGCAGGGAAAACGTCCATGGAAGAACTCGTCCCCTTTCTGCTGCGGGACACAAGCAAGACCACGGTGGCACAATGGGCGAAATGCGTTTTTTCCGCCGCGCAAAAGGGGGATCGTGATGCGCGCCTCCTTCTGAAGGAGGCCGCGTTGGTCCTGGCCCAGAAAGTTGCTTTTGTGGCCCGGCGACTCCGTTTGAAAAGGCCGGAAGTGGTTTTAGTGGGAGGTCTTTTTGACAATCAGCCTGATTACGCCGCTCTCTTTTATGACGCCTTGCTCGCCAAGACGCTTCCTTCCGCCAGCGTATTGAAAGTAAAAATTAACGGCGCCCTGGGCGCAGCTATCGCGGCGGGCTTGAAAAGCATTCCCAAAGAAGAGCAACCTGAGAAAGCCGGGAAAGCCATCGCCGATCCGGCTCGGCTCGCGGCGTTTGCCCAGGCTTCGACGGAGCAACGCAATCCCCGTTCGCGAAAATTGGAGCAGCGTTCCATTCCGCAACTGGTCGATCTCTTCATCAAGGAGGAGCGTCATGTCGAAAAAGCCCTCTTTGCGCAACGCCGCGAAATTTCAAAAGCGGCGACCCTCGTGTCGAAAAGCCTCTGCACCGGTGGCCGTCTTTTTTATCTCGGTGCGGGCACGAGTGGACGATTGGCTGTGGTCGATGCCAGCGAAATGCCGCCCACCTTCAACGCCTCGCCGGAACAAATTCAGGCCATCATCGCGGGCGGCCCGGCAGCGGTCTTTCGCAGTCAGGAGGGGGCCGAGGATGCGCGGGACACCGGTGTCGCCGAGTTGCGCGCGCGCGGCTTGACGAAGCGCGACGCGGTCTGCGGTATCGCGGCGAGCGGACAAACGCCGTTCGTGCTTGCGGCGCTGGATTATGCGCGTGAGCTCGGCGCGGCGACGATCCTGCTCTCCTGCAATCCGAAGCGCGCCATCCGCGTGCCAGTCGATGTCGCGATCGATCTTCCGACAGGCCCCGAAATCGTGACCGGCTCGACCCGGCTGAAAGCAGGCACGGCGACGAAGCTCGTCCTGAATATGCTCAGCACCATCGCGATGGTCCGACTGGGTCGCGTGCAGGATAATCTCATGGTCAATGTTCAGGCGACCAATGACAAACTCCGAGCGCGCGCCGTCCGGTTGGTTCAAGCCCTGACCAAGCACAACGCTGCAGAAGCACAGGCCTCGTTGGAAGCCACGGCATGGCGCGTCACCGACGCCGTGAAAGCGTTAACGAAATAAACGCCGCCGATTTTGATCGCGCTCAATCCAGATAGATTACTTGTAATCTAGGAGATCATTGACTTATTACCGCTAAATAAATTAAATTTCTGCATGTGTAGGCGTGTTTATTTGATTGGTCTCTATGTCTGGATTTTGGCAATCCAGGCTCCTTCCGCGCGCGCGGAAACGCCTTTTCAAGATCAGTATCTCCAGATCTACGTCAAGATGCATGACGCGGAAAATCTCGAAAAGCAGCAGGATTTCGCCGGCGCACTGGATGGCTTTAAGGATTGCTACGCCCGGTTGTCGAAGATTAATAAAGAAGACCCAACTTGGGAATCGGCGCTGGTCCTTCATCGCATGGCCGACTGCCAGGTCACGATTCAGCGATTGGAAAATGAGGTCCAGTCCACTCCGGCACCGCCGCCTCGTCCCATCACTCCCACGCCGCCGCCCGTGGTGCCGACCCCGACGGCAATCGACACATCGACCATGCCCACCGATGTGGCCGGCCTGCAAAAACGGTTGCAGGATGTGGAGCAGGAACTGCAGGTGACGAAGGAAAGTTGGAAAAATGCGCAGATCGAAGTTGATACCTACCGGGGTCAACTTGAATCGGTGAACTCGCAATTGCAGGCGATCAAGAATAAACAATCAGTCGATGACAAGGTGGGCAGGTTGCTGACCGAAAACAAAGCGTTGACCGAGAAGTTGACCCAGGCGGAAAAGCAGATCGACGATCTCAAGTCGGTCAATCCGAAGTCGAAGGTCAGCCTGATGCAGACTCAGCTGAAAAATCTTCAGGATCAATTTGACGAATCCCAGGCGGCCAACAAGGCGCTGCAAACGACGATCACCACCTTGCAGCAGCATCTGGACCAGGCACAAGCCGATCTGGTGAATGCCAACCAGCGACTGGCTGACGCGGGACCGAGCAATCCGGAATACGCGACGATCAAGCGCGAAAACGAAGTGATGCGCGGCATCCTCACGCGTGAAATTCAGGAACAGGCCCATCGCGACATGGCGAAGCGTCTTTACCAGGAGGAATTCGATAACCTCAAGATCAAGTCGAAGGTTTTGCAGGAGCAACTGGACATTCTGGCCTCGCCGATGACGCCTGCCACGACCGACGAGGAACGCGCGCTACTGGCTGGGCTGAAGGCGCCGGGGCCGACAATCACGCCGCCGCCTGATTCTGGCAACGTCCTGGCAACGCCCGTCGCGGGTACGCCAACAGCACCCAATACGCCCGCCGCCCCGATGGTGCCTGATGCCACAGCGCCGACCACCAATGCCCCGACGACGGTTGTCAGCAATACTCCGGCTACTCCGCCCTCCACTCCCGCCGATCCTTCAACCCCAAGTACTCCTGCGGTTGATCCCAACAATTCCACGACACCGAGCACGCCTCCCACTACCCCGGCGCCGGATACGAATGTCGCCCCCGCGCCGGTGACACCATCGACGCCTGCGACTCCGGATACCACCGCGCCTGCGCCTAGCGCACCTGCTGCCACTCCTCCCGCCACGACAACTGATACCTCGACACCTCCGTCCACGCCGTCCGTACCGCCAATGAACACGACGACGACGGTCACCGAAGTCCCACCGCCCACAACCACCGTCACGACGACGACAGTCACGCAGGGTAGCACCGCCCCGGCGCAAGCCGATCCGACCCAGTATTCCACCAAGGCGCGCCTGCCCGACGAGATGCGCGATACCGCCCAGGAAGCAGCGGACCTTTTCAAGATGAAGCGTTACGATGAGGCGGCGGCCAAATATCAGACCATCATCGACAAGTATCCGGAATCGCTTTACGCGTGGAGCAACCTCGGCGTGGTGCGTTATCAACAAGGAGATCTGGACGACGCGTTGAAAGCCCTGCAACAAGCCGTCAAGCTTTCACCCACCGACAGCTTTTCCTACGCGAACCTGGGCATCGTTTATTACGAGATGAAGCAGTATGAGAATGCCATCGATGCCCTGAACTCGGCGAAGGCGCTCGACCCCAACGACGCGAAGGTACGCAATTATCTCGGTTGCGCCTGCTCGCAAAAGGGTTGGCAGGAAGCGGCGGAAAAAGAATTCCTCAAGGCGATCGAACTCGACCCGAGTTTTGGCGACGCCCACTTTAATCTCGCTCTCGTTTACGCCACCGAAAAGCCGCCGCTGATTGAGATGGCCGCCCGGGAATATAAAAAGGCGCAGGAACTCGGCATCGCCAAGGATGACCGCCTGGAAAAGTTGCTGCAGCCGTCGTCATCGACGCCATCGCAACCGTAAGCCTTCGAGGCGACACAACGGACGTGTAAAATCTTCGCCTCTCCACGAAAAATTCCTTGGGCGAAAACCCCAAAGATGGCGTAGTGTGGTGTCCCCGCAACTTCAAGAGGCAGCTTTGGGCTTGCTTTTTAGAGTCGCGAGGCAAACTCTCACGAGGACCTTTTTATGCAGATCAGCAGCTTGTTAAAACCGGAACAGATCAAGCTCGAACTGGTGCAGCAGAAACGCTGTAACGCCATTAACGAGGTGGCGCAGCTTTTGCAGACGAATCCCAACGTCACCAACTTCGCCGGTTTTTACGAGGAGCTTCTCGCGCGCGAACGGATCGAGTCGACCTGCTTGGGAAATGAAATCGCCTTCCCTCACGCGCGCACCGATTTTTTGAAGGGCATGGTCCTCGCCGTCGGACGTAGTCCGCAGGGAGTTTGGTTTGAGAATTGCGGACAGACGGTGAAATTGATTTTTGTTATCGGTACGCCCAAGCGAATGGTGACCGATTATCTCAGCGTGGTGGGCGGTCTCGCCCGCCTGCTCAAGGATGCTTCCACTCGCGAACAACTCATCGCCGCGACCAACGTGGACGAGTTCATCGGCGCGCTGACCCAAGCCGAACTGGCGCGGTAAGTCCTTTTAGTTGGTGGCCCGGGCTACTTGAGACCTCTGCGAAACTCTCACATTTAGCATTAGTCATCCTGAGCTTGTCGAAGGATCAGTTCGGCCTGCCTTTTCTTCGACGTACAGAACTGATGACGGATTGCTTGAAGAAGGGCTTTCGTAAAAGTCTCGAGTTGTCCGGGTCGCCCGATTCAGGCTGTATCTTCCTGCCCGCGATAGTGGATCACTTTTACTTTTTCGAGCGTGACCAAGCCGCCGGTGATCATGCCGTCAAGTAGAGGAAGAAAGGCGTTTATTTTTTCTTCGCTATCGACGATCTCGATAATCAGCGGAAGGTCCATCGAGAGCTGCAAGCTCTTAGCGGTGTGGAGCACGCTCGTTTTGCCAAAGCCCATCGGCCCGCGTAGAACCGTCGCGCCACCGAGACCGCTTCCGCGCGCTTTGATGACAATTGCCTCATAAAGCGGCCCGCTTTCCCAGCGGTCGCTTTCACCGATGAAAATGCGGAGTAAAATGGCGTCTTGTGGAATTTCCATACGATTATCTCATTTGATTCAACATCCCGGCGAGCATGGCCCCCAGCCATACGCCAATTAAACATAGCACAACCGAACCCAGCACGTTGACCGCAGCTTGAAACCATTGGCCGTCCTGCGCGAGAAGAAGCGATTGCAGAGTGAACGAGGAGAACGTGGTGTAGCCCCCGAGAATACCGATCATGATAAACTGGCGCTGGAGCGGGCTGAGGTAATACCGGCCTTCCGTGGCCGAGATGGAGAAGATAAAACCGATCAAAAAGCAGCCGGTGATATTAACCAGCATCGTTCCCAAAAAATAAGGCGGGCCGCCTTTCCGCACCATGGCATCAATGAGGCTGGCGACGCCAAAGCGGGCCATGCTGCCCAAGGCGCCGCCCACGCCGATGATGAGATATTGCACTAAAAACTGCATAAGAAAAATGCCTGTGGCAAATGAGTTTAAACTTTAGACCGGCACCTTTCGACATGCCAGCCAAAGAGTTCCCACAAAAAAGGTCATCATGAATATTCCTAAATTCATCGCGATGAGAAAAGGCACCTGCTGAAGTTGTCCACCAATAATGCTTTTCTTGAGTCTTTGATTGGTGGCGTCATCGCGCACAAATTTTTCATGAAAAGCTGCATCTTCTGCCGTCGGCACGTATTTAATCCATTGTCCACCGTCTGCCGGATAGGCCAGCGTCACGCCATATACTTTGTAGGCATTTTGAGCCATTTTCGCGCGCTTCGCTTCTGAATCTGCTTTTTGAGAATTCTCAACCAACTTTGGTAGCATATTGGGAATCTCAAGTGAATTTACTTCAGAAAAAACGACATATTCACCGATAAGCGATCCTGCTGCCCAGCTAAAAACCACCAAGCCCAGAATATGAATGGATGCAAATACTCGCCTCTGAGTCGTTGAGCAACGAGAGAGGCCATAAAGTGATAAGAAAATTCCATACGAAAGCGTTACTGCACCAAGTGTCGCAAGTCCCCATTGGAACCAGTCGGAACGGCCCAAGAAATAGAGCCAGGGAACTCTTTTTACGATGATCGTCATTTCCTCAAATGCAAAGCCTACTCCTATAAGTAATCCCGGGATTTTTGGATTCATGCGGTTAGTCATGCTTTTAAGACCGGATTGCTTCCTTGTCGATCTTGACGCATAGTTGAGGGCTCATGAATTCGTATCGCATTGCTGTCGTTGGCGCCACTGGCGCAGTGGGGCAGGAAATTCTCCGCACGCTGGAGCGCCGGAAGTTTCCGGTCAGCCAACTGAAGCCGCTTGCCTCGTCGCGTTCGGTGGGGAAGACGGTTGAATTCAAAGGCGCGAAAGTGGCCGTCGAAGAGTTAAATGCCGCCGCTTTTGAAGGCGTCGATTATGCGCTCTTCAGCGCCGGGGCGACCCGCTCGCGCGAGTTCGCCGAGGCCTGCAAAAAGGCGGGCGCGGTGATGATCGATAATTCGTCGGCGTTTCGAATGAAGGCCGATGTGCCGTTGGTCGTTCCGGAAATCAATGCGGGCGATCTCAAGAACCACAAGGGAATCATCGCGGTGCCGAATTGCTCGGCGATCATCATGGGCGTACCGCTCTGGCCGCTGCATCAGGCCGCGCATATCGAGCGGATCATCGTCTCCACCTACCAGAGCGCCAGCGGCGCGGGCGCGCAGGCCATGGCGGAACTGGAATCGCAGGCGCGTGCCCACGTCAAGGGCGAGCCGATCAAGAAGGAGATTTTTCCGCACCAGATCGCTTTCAATGTTTTCTCCCACAACACGGCCATCGCGGAGAACGGCTACAACGAAGAAGAAAACAAGGTCATCGAAGAGACGCGAAAAATTTTCCACGAGCCGGAATTGCCCATCGTGGCGACCTGCATTCGCGTGCCGGTGTTGCGCGCGCATAGCGAATCGATTGTGATAGAGACGAAGAAGAATCTCTCGCCTGAAGAGGCGCGGGAGATTTTATCGAAGGCTCCCGGCGTGAAAGTCGTCGATAATCGCGAGAAGAATCATTTCCCGATGCCGCTCGAAGCCAGCGGCCAGTACGACGTGCTGGTGGGGCGTATCCGCAAGGATCTTTCGCATCCGCGCGGTCTTGCGCTCTTCGTCAGTGGCGATCAACTGCTCAAGGGCGCGGCGTGGAATGCGGTGCAGATTTTGGAGTATCTCGTCGGGAAGAGTTAATGAGGTAGCCGTCGCTGTCCCTAGCGGCGGAAGGACAACAAAGTTGTCGCCGACAAGTGCGTTCCCAAGTGCAACTTGGGAACGAGGAAATGGGTCAGGCCGGAGACTGACCCTCCAGAAGATTATTCCAGTACCAGTCCAACCGGCAGATTGAATCCACGTGCGAATTCGGCGGCGTGCATCCGCTTCTTGCCTTCGAGTTGCACTTCGCGCAGGAGCAGGCCACCGACTTTCGCCGCGACGAGGACGCCGTGTTTGTCTACGCGGACGATTTCTCCCGGCTTGCCCTTGGCGCGATGCGAAATAATGGTCGTGAAAATCTTGAGCATCTTGTGGTCGCTCTCTTGCGGAATCCACGCGTAAGCGGAGGGCCACGGAGTCATCGCGCGGATGTGCGCATCGATTTCCATCTGCGGGCGATCCCAGTTGATGTGACCGTCTTCCTTCTTCAACTTTTTGGTCTTGGTCGCGAGCGCCGGGTCCTGCTTGATGTGCGGTGCGGTGCCAGCTTCAACCATCGTGATGGCTTTCAGAAGACTATCGACCGCAAGCTTGGCCAGGCGATCATGCAGCGTTTCCGAGGTCTCGCGACGGCGCAATGTCACCGACTCCTGCAGCAAAATGTCACCGGTATCGAGGCCCTCGTCCATCCACATGATCGTCACGCCCGATTGTTTTTCGCCCGCGGCAACGGCCGAATGAATCGGAGACGCGCCACGATATTTCGGCAGCAGCGAGGTGTGAATGTTCAGGCAGCCGTACTTCGGCAGATCGAGAACTTCTTTCGTCAAAATCTGACCGTAGGCAGCAACGACGATCAAGTCGGGCTTGAGATAACGAAGCTGGGCGATGGAAGCCGCCGCGCCGATTTTTTCCGGCTGATAAATCTTGAGATGCAACTTGAAGGCCGCTTCCTTAATCGGGCTGGCCGCGAGCTTGAGCTGCCGCCCCACGGGACGGTCCGGCTGCGTGACCACCGCGAGCACGTGGTGGTCATTCGACTTGGTCAGGGCCTCAAGGGCCGGCAGACCGATCTCGCCGGTCCCAATAAAAATGATACGCATAGATTAATCCAAAAAAAGTCCCAACGATCTAGCCATGTCGACCTCGACGCGGCGTGCGCAGGGCTGCCAGGCGCTTTTCGGCCAGAGAGACTTCCCTCTGCCCCAGCGACTCCGCGCACCCCGTACAAACATACTCATAAAGATCCTTGTCGGGCAGGATAAGTAGCAAACGTTCCCGCACCGGCATCGACTTCGCGCACTTGCGGCAATAAAGTCGGGAAGCCTTAAACGATTCAAACTGTTCCATACTCGCCTGACTGATGAAACCCGACTCCACCCTTGCGGCGCAAGCCAATAACGTCGTTCCGGCCTCGGAAGAAGCAATTTTGCGCGCCGTCGGGCTCTTGCGCGAGGGGCGCGTTGTCGGATTACCGACCGAAACGGTTTACGGCCTCGCCGCCGATGGACTCAATCCCCTGGCCCTGGCGCGGATCTTCGAGGTCAAGCAGCGCCCGCTTTTCGATCCACTGATCCTGCATTTTGCCGATGCGGAAGCGGCTTTTCTCCTGGCGGAACACGTGCCGGAAATGGCTCGGCGATTGGCTGCACGATTCTGGCCAGGCCCACTCACCCTCGTCCTGCCGAAAAAGGAAATCGTTCCCGATCTGGCCACGAGCGGGCTGCCGAATGTGGCCCTCCGCGTCCCCGCTCATCCCGTGGCGCAGGCGCTGCTTCGCGCTTTTGGAGGTCCACTCGCCGCGCCGAGTGCGAACCGTTTCGGCCGCATCAGCCCGACTGATGCACACGCTGTACATCTCGAATTGGGCGACGCCGTACCGCTCATTCTCGATGGGGGCCCGTGTGCGGTCGGCTTGGAATCGACCGTGATCGATCTTTCCGGCGAGCACCCGCTTCTCTTGCGGGCGGGCGGCATTCCTCTCGAAGAAATCGAAGCGATCACCGGACCACTGCAACGCGCCACGCCGGTCGATGACCATCCGCTGGCTCCGGGTCAACTCAAGCATCACTACGCACCGCGCAAGCCGCTTCGACTCGTGAATCACGCCGACAAAATCCCCTCACAACCGGATATCGGCTGGCTCGCCTTTGGATCGAAAGTCCAAAGTTCATCGTTCGCGGGTGTAATGGAAAATCTTTCGCCCACGAATAATCTACGCGAAGCCGCTGCCAATCTTTTCCGCGCGTTGCGCACTCTGGATGATCATCTCCGCGTTAGCGCGATCTATGCGATACCTCTTCCGGCGCACGACCTGGGCCTGGCGATCAACGAGCGCCTCGAGCGCGCCGCGCATTAATCAACGCCGGTGCCGGGATCGCTAAGGATGGGGCTGCCCGAACGCGATGATGCGCCGCTCGGGCGATGCTGAATGCGGCCCTGAGGCCCGAACTTGATAGTCAGCGGCTGGGCCGCGCCAATCACCTCGTAGCCCTCGAGAACGAAGACCGGCAACTGCTCGTCGAGATGCGGATCGTAAGCCTTATATTTCACGAAATGGCCCCAAAATTTATATTCCCAATCCAGGTCGGCGTCCGCCTTGGCCAGCTTGCGATGAGGCGCAACGGCCAGTCCGAGCGTTTCCTGCAGTGCAATCCACTTGCCGGAATTCCATGAGTCATCGAGCTTTCGCACCCAACCCCAACCCTCGCCGCCGTCGGTGTCGATCATGCGGTGTGCCACCCAATAGGTCGCGCCTGTGGTATTGCCTTCCTTATAGCCAACCTGCGGTGTCGCCAGCTTGGGGTCGTTAGCCAGATGATCCAGCGGCGATCCCTTTTTCAACGGAGGAGCGACCGGAGGCGGACCTCCGCCCGGGGCCACATATTGGCCGTCATTGACGGGCGCATCTTCTGCAAAAAGGCATCCGTTGGAAATCAACCCAACAGTCAAAAGCAGTCCGGATAAAATGGCAATGCGAGGCATGCGGGTAAAAGTTATCATTCGGTCCACTTTCCATCCGAGTTGGAAAGTTGGGGCAATCCGCCGTGGGCAAAATCGGTCTTGCCGACCGCTCCGGTCATGGGGACGTCAAAATGGCTTTTCCACCACTGGCTGTACATCTCGCCGGAATGGCAACCCCAGCTTTTACAAGTCGCGTCATGCGCAAAAATATCGTCGTCAATCAACCGCAAATCCTTCACGTGCAGCCAGGCAATCGACATCGTATCGATGGTGTTGCTGTAATCGAAAAGGAAACAGGCTTTGTTGGAGTGGCCAAAATAGTCGAAGTTCACGATCTTGACCTTGTCCCGATCGAACCCTTTGTTGAGATAAGCGATCAGGTCCTCCTTGCTGTCGAACCAGTGGAGATTGGCGCCGACCTGTTTGGCCTTGGCCTGTAATTGCGCGAGCAAATCGAGGCCCATTTCCTTGCTGCGAGCCGCGTAGGCGGGGCGATAAATCAGCCAAGTGATCAACTCGCCCGGCTTGGCTTCGCTCTTCAATTGATTCAAGCGGATGACGCTGGCATCGACGAAGTTGAACCAGTAGACGTCATGCGAAACGTCGCCTTTACCGTGCTCCATGAATCGTAGGGCCGGGCCACCGGTCAAAACAATCGCCTCACTGGTAGGCTCGTTGGTTTGAGCGGAAGCGCTCAACGTGCCTAAAATCGCGGCGACAACGAGAGCAAGGAAAAGACGCATCACAGAATATCCACTTTGCCAGAACTGGAGGCGTTCAAAAAGAAAAAACTCGGGACCTGCGCCGCTTGGCCGCTAACTCTGCTGAAGGACCGGTACCTGCGGCGCGTCGCTCCAGAGATCTTCGAGGGCGTAGACCCCGCGCTTTTGCTCATGGAAAACGTGGACCATCACGTCACCGTAATCGATCACGATCCACTGGCTGGTCGGAAAACCATCCACCGCGAGAGCGTGGCGATCCGCATCGTCCTTGAGCGTTCTTTCGATCCCGCTGACGATCGCCTTGATCTGCGGTTCCGACTGGGCGGAGCAGATCACCATGAAATCGCAGATGGTCGAGATGGCCTGCAAATCGAGAATGATCGGATCGAACGCTTTTTTATCCTGGGCGGCCGCCACGCAGCGATGCGCGAGTTCGAGGCCGGTTAACGAAGTGGTTTCAGGCATGAGTTCTAGGAAAGATAAAGGGCGTGGCGTTTAATATAGGCCGCGATCGGAGCGGAAACGAGATGATCGATCGGCTGACGGGATTTCACGCGGTGACGAATTTCAGTAGCAGATATATCGATTCGACGCGGCTGCGGCAAGCTTAGAACTTTACCCAACTTTTCTTTCCCGGCGGGCTCACCACGCGGCAAGAGCACAAATTGGACGATTTGGCGCAGATCGTCCGGGCGATGCCACTTGTCCAAATCCTTCAATTGATCCGCGCCGATCAGCCAAAAAAGTTTTGCGTGCGGGAAGGATTCGCGGATTTCCAGCGCCGTATCGTAGGAGTAGGAGGGAGCAGGACGATCCAGTTCGCACCGCGTGAGCCAGAAGCGGGGCTCGCTCTTCAACGCCAGCTTCAGCATGGCCAGTCGGCGCGCATCGAGCGCCAGCGGCTTGCGGGCTTTCAGGGGCGATTGCCCGCACGGCACGAAAAGCACGGCGTCGAGCTTGAGTTGCTCCAGTGCGTCGTGAGCGAGAATCAGGTGCCCGTGATGCACCGGATCAAACGTGCCGCCGTAAATGCCGAGGCGCAATCGCCGGGAACGAGGAGAGGCGGTCGTACTTTTCTTCACTTTTCGACCACGTAAGTGCCGGCGGCGAAATCGTGCAGGGCGCGCCGTTGCGGATTGAAAAAGGCGTAAAAGAGAGGGATTCCGTAAAAATAAAAGGAGGCGCTGAATACCAATGCACGAAGAAAGGCTCTCGTAAAGCCAGGCTTCTGTCCGTCTTGATCAACCACACGGAGCCGCATGATCGCCTTGGCGGGGGTCTGCCCGTGCGCCGCTTGAAAACCAGTCATGTAAAGCACCAGAATGACGTAGAAGATTATATTGCTGAGCATGATGTAATGCACGAATTGCGGGCTCATCGGCGTTTGGGGCTGAAGGACTATCTGCCAAAATTGCGCCTGCCAGTCCGGCAATGACAGGGTCATGACCACACTCAGAATCGGGGAGGAGAGGAAACTGCAGAGGATTAGGTCGAGCGCGCAGGCAAGTATGCGACGTATGGCAGGCGCAATGACTCTTCCTGTCGGCCCCGTCAAGGCACCGGTGCCCTGAATTTCTGCCAACAGAGCGACTAATTCCGGATAAGTCTGCCATGACTGCCAAGTCGCGCCGGGCTGATCGAGGCACACGTCCGTGCCCAGTCCCGCGCGATTTTCCTGCACCCATTCGCGCAGTTCGTCCAACTCGACGGGACCGTATTCCCGGCCATCCTCCCCACGAATCAAAAAAGCCCTATTTTCCGGCAACATGCCTGACCTTCTACCAGAATTGCGCCAACTTCAATAGGGAGAGTTTATTTTGCCTCTGCACTTCGCCACAAAACTCGACAAGACTTGGCTAAAGCCGGTAAAACTTAAAGATCATGATACGAGCCCAAGTCATTGTCCGGCCCCGCGCCAGCATTTTCGATCCCCAGGGAGACGCGGTTGGCCGCGCCATCCAGCACCTCGGCGTTTCCAAGTTGAAACAGGCCCATGTGGGCAAGTTCATCGAACTGGAACTGGAAGGCGACGATGTCGAGGCCGTTCGCGGCCAACTTGAGACCATCTGCAAGGATCTGCTCTCGAACCCAGTGATCGAGGATTACGTCCTGACCATTAATGGCAAGGAAGACCTGACCGGTCTCGCGGCGTCTGCGGCCAAGCTGGCCAAGCGCTCTCCCAAAGCCAAAAAGGAAAAGGCCTGATCATGCGCTGGGCGGTGCTTCAATTTCCGGCTTCGAATTGCGACCAGGATGCCTTCCATGTCCTGAAAAACGTCCTCGCGCAGGACGTGGAATATGTCTGGCACAAGGACTCCTCGCTAAGCGGCGCCGATGCCATCGTGGTGCCCGGCGGTTTTTCCTACGGCGACTACCTTCGTTGCGGCGCCATCGCCCGTTTTTCTCCGATCATGTCGGCGGTGAAGGAAGCGGCGGCGGCGGGTAAAACGGTTCTCGGCATCTGCAACGGTTTCCAGATTCTCTGCGAAACGGGTCTGCTACCCGGCGTGCTGGTGCGCAATACGAGCCTGCATTTTCGTTGCGAAACAATTCCCGTCCGGGTCGAAAACCCGGCCAGCCGGTTTACGAGCGATTATCTCACCGGTCAGGTACTGCATCTGCCCATTGCTCATGGCGAAGGTCATTACGTTGCCGATGAAGCCACGCTCGATTCTCTTTTCCAGCATAAACAGGTGCTCTTCACTTACAGCGATGCCCAAGGTCGCAACACACCCGGCGCGAACCCGAACGGTTCCCAACGGCATATTGCTGGCATCTGCAATCGTGCAGGCAATGTCCTCGGTCTCATGCCCCACCCGGAGCGCGCCTCGGAAAAAATCCTCGGCAGCGCCGATGGGCTTGGGCTTTTCACTTCCATTCTCGCCAGCCATGGCGTGCCGCAAGCACAGGCCGCATGAAAACCGTTCCCGTTCAAGGTCACAATTTGCGATCTTGAACACATAACTGATTCGTATGAAGCCACTTATCCACTCAACATCGCAATTTGCGATATTGAAAAAATGGGCGTCCATCCTCTCTAGGCCTTCCCCAAGGATGACATGAAAACCTTGTTTCTTACGCTCACTCTATTATCTGCGGTCTGCTCGCTAACATTCGGTGCATTAACTGGCGATGATTGGAAAGCCTACAAAACAAATGCCTTCTCGATTACCCTTCCCCCAAAAGTAAAATGCGAAGTTTCACCCGCGATTGATTTTACGATTTATGATTTTAAACGAGAAGGAAGCGCATGGCTCAGCACGTATGTAGGCAGTGCTCCAGATTTTCCGAGCAAACAAGCCGTCGAGCCCATCAGCTCATCCGAAACGATAAATGGCCTCAGTGTTAAGGTTGAAACGCGCTACTATCAAAATCACACCAAGACTTCTCGTGAATATTTATTCAGCCTATCCGACAAACCGAGCCTTCATGTTTGGTATAATGTTTTGTCCGGCCTTGAGTTGACTCAGGCCGAGAAATCCATTCACAGCATCGTTCTCAAATAAATCTGTTTTAAAATTCCGTAATTCCGTTAATTCCGTCAAAATTTCCCTTCCATGCTCGATCCCGTCATCACCCCCGAACTCATTGCCAAGCACGGTCTCACGACCGAGGAATTTCAGCGCATCAAGGATATCCTGAAGCGCGAACCTAATTTCACCGAGATGGGTATCTTCTCCGTGATGTGGAGTGAGCACTGCTCCTACAAAAATTCACGGCTGGAACTGCGTAAATTTCCGACGACGGGACCGCGCGTGCTGGTCAAGGCGGGCGAGGAGAATGCCGGCGTCATCGACATCGGCGACGGTTGGGGCGTTGCGTTCAAGATGGAATCGCATAATCATCCCAGCGCAGTCGAGCCGTTCCAAGGCGCGGCCACGGGCGTCGGCGGCATCCTGCGCGACATCTTTACCATGGGTGCACGTCCCGTGTTCCTGATGAATTCGCTCCGCTTCGGCGATATCCGCCCGGACAAACCAAATGCCGCGACGAATCGCCGTCTGCTTTCTGGCGTCGTCTCCGGCATCGCCCATTACGGCAACTGCATTGGCGTGCCGACCGTCGGTGGCGAAATCTATTTCGATGCCTCCTACGATGGCAATCCACTCGTGAATGTCTTTTGCCTCGGTACATTGAAGACAAACGAAATCCAGCGCGGCGCAGCGACAGGCGTGGGTAATCCGGTCTTTTATGTTGGCGCCCGCACGGGTCGCGACGGTTTGGCAGGCGCAGCTTTCGCTTCGCGGGATTTGACCGAGGACTCGAAGGCCGACCGTCCCGCCGTACAGGTGGGAGATCCCTTCATCGAGAAGCTGCTCCTTGAAGCGTGCCTCGAACTTTTTCAACATCCGGAAGCCATTGTCGGCGTCCAGGACATGGGCGCGGCAGGCCTGACTTGTTCGACCTGTGAAACAGCCAGCCGCGGCAACAGCGGCATCGAGATCGACCTCGCGCTCGTTCCTCAACGCGAACCGGGCATGACTCCTTATGAAACGATGCTTTCCGAGTCGCAGGAGCGGATGCTGGTCATCGTTCGCGCCGGGCATGAGGCGACGATCACCAAGATTTTCGAGAAGTGGGATCTCCCCTGCGCATTGATCGGTCGCGTCACCGATGACGGCTTCATGCGCGTGAAAAATCACGGCGCCACCGTGGCGGAAATTCCAGCGAAGCAACTCGCCGATGAAGCGCCCCTCTACAAACGCGAAGCGACTCGTCCCGCTGATCTCGATGAGCGACAGAAACTCGATCTCACGTCGATCCCTGAAGCCGACATTCACGACGTTTTGGGCAAGCTCCTCGCCACGCCCGATCTCGCTTCGAAGCGCTGGGTCTATCGCCAATACGATCACATGGTGCGTGTCGGTACGGTGACTGCGCCGGGCAGCGACGCCGCCGTCGTGCGTATTCCCACAGGCGAGAACGCGTGGAAATATCTCGCCGCCTCGGTCGATTGCAATGCCCACTATGTTGCGCTTGAACCCAAGCTCGGCGCGCTGATCGCCGTGGCAGAATGCGCGCGTAATCTCGCCATGACTGGCGCGGAGCCGCTCGCACTGACCGACAATCTTAATTTTGGAAATCCGCACAACCCGGAAAACTTCTACATGCTGCAACAGTCGGTTGACGGTCTTGCTGAAGGTTGCCGAGCCTTTGACATCCCGGTCACTGGCGGCAACGTCAGCCTCTACAATCAGTCGCCTGCGGGCCCCATTGACCCGACGCCCACAGTCGGCATCGTGGGTATTATCCGTGACGTGAAGCACATCACGCCTTCGCATTTCCAAAATTCGGGAGACGCGATTATTCTCATTGGCGACATCGGCGAGGAACTGGGCGCCAGCCTTTACCTGCGCGAAATCCACGGCCTGAAACGCGGTCGCCCCCCGGAACTTAACTTGGATCGTGAAAAGAAAATGCACGATGCCGTCCGCTCGCTCATCCGGCTCGGAGAAATCCGCAGCGCGCACGACCTCGCGGAGGGCGGCCTTCTCGTCGCACTGGCCGAATGTGCCATTGGCGGCACGAAGCACCTCGGCGCAACCATCACGCTTGATCTCTCGTATTCACGTCTCGATGCGTTTCTTTTCGGCGAAAGCCAAAGCCGTGCGACCATCACAACGCGTCCCGAGAACGCCTCGGCACTCGTTGCTCTATTGGAACTTCGAGGAGTCCCAGCGCGTCGCCTCGGCACAGTCGGTGGAAATGAGTTGAAGGTGCAAGTGAGTGGCCCGACGCCACATGAATTTTCATGGGACGTTTCTTCGCTCCACCAGATTTGGAATGGCGCGCTCGATTCGTACTTGAGCTAACAGCCCGTCATCCTGAGCTTGTCGAAGGATCGGTTTAGCCACTGAGAAAAGGCAGGCGGAACTGATCCTTCGACAAGCTCAGGATGACGGATTTCATTTAGAAATGATCATGGATCATTGATCCCGCATACCGTCTTTAGCTCCAACTCACCGGCCACAGTACAATACGGGAGGCAGGCAATCGGATTCTTTGCTCAGTGCGCGGTGACAGCCGGGAGAAGTTTTTTGATGTGGCCCTCGAGGTAGTCCTTGCTCACCATCCCGAGTTGCCTGTCTGCGATGCTTCCGTCCGGAGCGATGACGCAGGTGACCGGAATACCCTCTGTGACTCCATAACTTTGCGCAATTTCGTCCGTGCTCATTACGATTGGATAGTTAATGCCCGCCTTCTTTACAAAAGCCGCGACCTCCGATGGCTGAACCGAATCCACCGAAAAGCCGACGATCACCACTCCTTTGTCGCGATATTCTTTTTCTATCGCAATAAAATCCGGGATTTCAGCGCGACAAGGCGGGCACCAAGTGGCCCAGAAATTTACGATTACGATTTGTCCCTTAAAATCGGAAAGTTTGATCGCCTTACCATCGAGATCCTTCAGCGACCAATCAGGGGCGGTTTCCGACCGGGCGTTATTGGAGAAAAAGAAAAAACCGAGTCCAACGAGCAAAACCGGGAACAAAGCGAAAATTGAATATCGTGAGCGCATGTGGATAAGATGCATGCAAACGCCGGATATTCCAATTATTGCCGGGAAATGTTTCCGATTTAGAATTCCGTCCGACCGTTGCACAATGCGTCAGGCGCACTTACACTCCTGCCATGCTTGATCTCGCTACACTTGCAGCTCTGCATGAAGCTCATCGCGAGGCGGCGTCATCACCGGTCGCCGACTTTGCACTGGGGAACCATCGCTTCGATTTTCAGAAGCAATCGTACCTGATGGGCGTGGTGAATTTATCGGCGGACTCGTGGTATCGCGAAAGTGTAGCGCTGAGCGCCGAGGCGGCGATCGGACGCGGGCGAGTCCTGCAGGCCCAGGGTGCGGCCATCATCGATGTGGGTGCGGAATCCTCGCTGGCCCATGCCGCACGTGTCGATGGGCCCAACCAGGTGAGCGCATTGGTTCCCGTCGTGCGCGAACTGGCAGCGGCGGGAATTTGCGTATCGGTGGAAACCTATCATCCCAGTGTAACGACGGCCTGCTTGAAGGCGGGCGCGAAGGTGTTGAATCTCACCGGCACGACGCAATCCGATGAAATTTTTCGGGAAGCGGCCGATTTCGAGGCGGGCGTGATCATCTGCTTCGTCCAGGGCGACAATGTTCGCGAGGTGGACGATCTCGATTTGGGGCGTGATCCCATGGCCACCCTCTATGAATTCTTCGCTCGACAAATCGATGCGGCAACCAACGCCGGTGTTTCGCGCATTTGGATCGATCCAGGACTTGGCTTTTACTATCGAAACCTGCAGGACAGCAGCACACGCATCCGTCACCAGATGCAGATTTTTCTCAACAGCTTTCGGTTGCGCAAGTTGGGCTGGCCGGTGTGCCAGGCGCTGCCGCATGCCTTCGAATGTTTTGAGGAGGAGGTCCGAACGGCGGAACCTTTTTTTGCGGTGCTGGCCCTGCTGGGACAGGCGAATCTTTTGCGGACCCACGAAGTCGCCAAGGTGCGCGGCGTCCTGCGCGCGCTGGAGTTGGTGCGGGAGACGAAGGATATTCTTCCAGACTGACGGCGTCTCTTTTTCTTAAGGCTATTTTGCGCCCCAACCGACAAGAACGACTGGGACTGTACGGAGAAGAATCTCGACATCAAGCCAGAGAGTCCAACGATCAATGTATTCCAGGTCGAGACGCACCCAATCGTTGAAATCACTGATTTTACTGCGACCCCGCACCTGCCACAAGCAGGTCAGGCCCGGGCGCATGCTCATGCGACGCCGTTGGCTGACATCGCCAAAATTGGCCGTTTCGTAAAGCGGCAGGGGACGCGGCCCCACCAAGCTCATCTCACCCCGGACAACATTCCAAAGCTGGGGTAATTCATCGACGCTGGTCTTGCGCAGCCAGTGGCCGAGCGGTGTTACGCGTGGATCGTTCTGGACCTTGAAAACCGGTCCCGACATTTCATTGCGGGCTTCAAGTTCAGCCCGGGCCTGTTCCGCGTTGGTCACCATGCTGCGGAATTTGTACATGCGAAAGGGGCGACCGTGCAGGCCGCTGCGATTTTGAGAAAAAATGGCCGGACCGGGTGAGGTCGCACGAATGAGAAGCGCGATGAGCAACATAAACGGCGCGGTCAAGAACAGGAGAAAAACGGCGCCGACGATATCGATCAATCGTTTGGCGACCAGTCCATAGGAGATGGTAGGTGTGGTGCGGTACACCAACACGGGATGACCGGCAAACTGGTCGAACTGAACGTGGGTGGAAACTGTCTGCATGAAATCGGCCGAGACCCAGGCCTCAACGCCTTCTACTTCGCAGGCCAGGAGGGCCTCACGCACCTGCGGAATGATACTTTCGTTGAGGCTGAAAACCACGATATCGACGGTGTGTTCATGGACAATCTCGACGAAACGGGGCAGGCCTTCCTGGCGGAGATCAAATTCCGCCTTGATCTCAAAACCCCGGCCCGGCTGCGATAAAAAACGTTCCTTCCAGCGCTGCCGATCCAGCGGCAACCCGCAGAGCAGAATGTATTGTCGCAGATGCACCCGTGAGCCGCGCTGCCGCAACCAGATAAGAAAGACGGCCGATCGAACGGAGAGGATCCCAGTCCCGATGACGAAAAATAAACCGAGTGCAACACGACTAACCTTCGTCTGGGGAATGTGAAAAATAATGACGCATGCAAAAATGGCCAGGAGCAATAAAAAGAGAGACCACATGATGCGTCCAATTGATCTCACCCAACTGACCGGCGGATGCGTCTGGTAGAATCCCATGTACTCAAGAATCAGTGGTCCGACGGGCAGGGCCAAGGCGATCATCCAATAACAATTCTCGAATTGGGGTTCAGCTGGAAAATTGTCCAGCGAACTGAACTGCATGCCCAGATATGAGCGCAAGGCATGGGCAACCCAGATGGAGCCAGCAATCACGATGGCATCTACCAGTTGGAGAAATTCCTTATAAAAACTATGCTGGCGGGACAACATCTGAGCGATCGTTTCTTACGGACGTTTGTGTTCCACCCACCATTGATATGTGGAGCGAATACCTTCTTCGAGAGGGACCTTTGCCTGCCAGCCAAGTTTGGTCAGCTTCGAGACATCGAGTAATTTGCGCGGCGTTCCATCCGGCTTGGCAGCGTCCCATTCAATCTCGCCGGAAAAGCCGGTCACGTCGCGGATCAGTTCTGCCAGTTCGCGGATAGTGATATCGCGTCCACAACCGACGTTGATCAACTCGGGAGAGTCGTAGGTTTCCATTAAAAACAGGCAGGCTTGAGCCAGGTCATCCACATGAAGAAACTCGCGGTAAGCCCTGCCCGTGCCCCAAAGGGTGATGCTTTTTTGCGACTTCTCCCGCGCCAGGTGAAACTTGTGGATCAACGCGGGCAGGACATGGGACGTCTCCAAGTCAAAATTATCCTCGGGACCGTAAAGATTGGTCGGCTGCGCGGAAATGAAATTCGCGCCATGTTGACGAGCATAGGCCTGGCAGAGCCTGATCCCGCAGATTTTTGCGAGGGCATAGGCCTCATTGGTTGGCTCGAGACTGCCGCTCAATAAAGCGTCCTCGGTCATCGGCTGGGGCGCCATTTTCGGATAAACACAGGAGCTGCCCAGGAAAAGAAGCTTCTTCACCCCGACGGCGTAAGCACCGTTGATAAGATTGAGTTCGATCTGTAAATTCTCACTGAGAAATTCAACCGGTTGCGTGTTGTTGGCCCAGATTCCACCGACCTTGGCCGCGGCGATAAGCACGTAGGTAGGACGGTGGTTTTCATAAAAGGCGCGAACCGCACGAGGATCGCATAAGTCGAGTTCCGCACGGGTCTGCAGCAAGAGATTGTTAAATCCCTGCGCGCGCAAAAGCCTTACCAGGGCGGAACCAACCATCCCGCGATGCCCGGCGACATAAATGGCATCGGTTGGCTTCATTCACTAACCCGGATATGCTTGCCGCTGAGTTGCTCGGCCAGTAAATCGTCGTCGGCCTTCACCATGATTTGCACCAATTCGGCAAAGGTGGTTTTCGGCTGCCAATTGAGGATTTTTTTGGCTTTCGAGGCATCACCGATCAGCAAATCGACCTCGGCCGGACGATAGTAGCGGGGATCGATCTTCACGTATTGTTTCCAATCGAGGTTCGCACAGCCGAAGGCGGTCTCAAGAAATTCGCTAACCGAATGAGTCTCCCCAGTAGCGACGACATAATCATCGCCCCGCTCCTGCTGAAGCATGAGCCACATGGCCTCGACAAATTCGGGCGCGTAGCCCCAATCGCGCTTGGCGTCGAGATTCCCTAGATATAGTTCCTTTTGCAATCCGGCCTTGATCCGCGCCAGCGCACGGGTGATTTTACGCGTGACGAAAGTCTCTCCGCGACGGGGCGATTCGTGGTTGAAAAGAATGCCATTGCTGGCGTGCATCTTGTAGCTTTCCCGGTAATTGACCGTCATCCAGTAGGCGTACACCTTGGCCGCGCCGTAGGGACTACGGGGATAAAACGGCGTGTCCTCGCGCTGGGGAACGGCCTGCACCAGTCCGTACATTTCGCTGCTGGAAGCCTGATAAAAACGGGCCTTGGGAGCGGTTTCGCGAATCGCCTCCAGCAACCGAGTCGTTCCCATGGCGGTGACGTCGCCCGTATACTCCGGGATATCGAAGCTGACGCGAACATGGCTTTGAGCACCGAGATGATAGACCTCGTCCGGCTGAAGCTCGTGCAGCAACCGTGTAAGTGAGGCCGAATCGCTGAGATCGCCGTAATGTAAAAAAAGCTTCACGCCGCGAACGTGAGGATCGAGGTAGAGATGATCGATCCGCTCGGTATTGAACGAGCTGGATCGGCGGATGATGCCGTGGACCTCGTAGCCTTTGGAGAGCAGCAATTCCGCGAGATAGGAACCATCCTGGCCGGTGATTCCGGAGATCAGCGCTTTTTTGCTCATGGTTTTCCAACTTCCGACTGGCTGGCGACGGATCGGCGCGGCACCAGGGTGATTTGTTTGAGGCGGGCGGCGCCGTCTTCGCTTTGAGTGGCAATTTCCGGGTCCTCGGCAAAAGCCTGATGGACGAGACGCCGGTCGAAAGAGTTCATCGGAGCCAACGCATACGGCTCGCCCGTGCGACGCACCTGATCGGCCAGTTCCCGGACGCGACCGAGGAAATCCTGCTTCTCCTTCTGGCGATAACCTTCCACATCAACAATGACATTCGCGGCGCCTTCCTCATTGCGATTGAGAATGCGATTGAGGAGATACTGCAAATCCTCAAGGGTGTGGCCATCTCGTCCCACCAATCGACCTGCGTCGCGGGTATGCACATTCAAGACATGCCGCCCGGCCGGTTCCATCTCCTCGACTTCAAAAACGAGTCCAAGATGACCCAACATCAATTCCAGAGTTTCCCGAGCACGTTGCAACGACATGCCCCCAGCATAAAAGATTGTTTCAGGGAGCCAATCCTTTTCGGCGCGTATTCTGCGGAGGGTTCGCTCAGCGACTCGGCATCTTCGGATTGTCAAAGATGCCTTTCACATTTCCTCTTGGCCTCCTTATATCGAGGCCCGATTCAAAGAGAACTACTGGACCACGATGTAGACGATCGCTCCATTGTAGTAGGTCGGGCGGTAGTAGATTCCACCAACGTAGTGGCACTGATATCCGCCGTGATACACGTTGACGTAACCGGACGGAATCGACGAGTGGTAGTAGGAATTACCGCTCACGCTGGAGCCGTGATAATTGGTGGCACCGTAGTTGCCGTTGGCTCCATGGTAAGCAGCACCATTCTGGCCGACGTAGGCGTTTCCGCCGTTGGACGTATGGTAGCTGGTGCTTCCATTGGCGTTTTGCGTGCCAGTGGCACTATTACCCGTATTGCGGTTATGCGCATATGTGTTTCCATTGGCGCCTTTGGCGGCGACACCGTTGGCTCCAACATAAGCACTGCCGCCGCGGTCGTTGGAATAACTATTACCAGCTTCGGAGCGACCAATTGAAATGGTGAGGAACACAGCCGACAAGGCGAGGAGGGTGAGGAGGGGAGTTTTCATGGCGATGGCGATGGTGAAATTTCTGCGATTCGGGCGAAGATATGGCTTCGTCCAGGTTTTTTGGTGGACTGTCATTATGTGGCGAACAGACTGTCACCACAATAGATCATTCGATGGGGATGCGGCCCATGTTCCCAATTTTTCTTTATTGGGTAACTATGGTTTGATGCGTGGTCGTGGTGGTCGACGTCGCTACCGGCGCGGGATCATCTTTGCGGCTCAGCATCACTTTCTTATCGCTGTCATAAGCAGAAGAAGGCCGGGTTGAGGCGATCATGCTCCCATGCGAGTTGCGGATTTTGAACTCGTCACGAGCCGGGACGGCGGAAATGTCCGCGCCTTCGAGGTTGGTCAAGTGACCGATGCAATCACCATCATTGTTGTAAACCTTGCCGTCGGGGCGGGCGTAGATCGCTTGTCCATCATTCAAGGAATCGCCATGGGCCTTGCTGACATAGAGTGCGGTTGGTGCAATCGTCGTTACGGTAGTCGTTTGAACGGTCGTGATTGGAGGCGGCGCGGGAACGGGCTGCGTCGTTGTCGTGGTCGTTGTGCTCGACGTGTCTTGCGCCATGGCGGAAGTCGGGCCGGAGATGATGATCATGGCTCCCAGCAAGGGAAAGCAGGTCGCCGCCGAGAGCGGCAGCCGATAGACTGATTTTGTTTTCATAATAGTTTTTTCAAGGATTGAGTAGTGGATTTTCTGGTTCTCCACCAACAATGCCCCGCGATTGGCCGCTTCGCCATGGGGTGATCACCCCACGGCCAGCCTTCACCTTCAACGGCTCAAAACGCCGTCACCTTGTGCACGAACGGAACCCGAAACCGGGATCAGGACGGTTTTCATTTTCGTTTCAAGACTTGGTTGTATTCAGCATGCGTGCCGATGAAGAACCACAACACGGTGTCTCCATCCATGATGCCGACGGCCCGATAGTCATCTGTTACCCGGGCTGACCAGTATAAGCCTACTTTCTTGAACCTAACCGAGGGGTGGTGCGGATTGGTTTGCCAAAGTTTGTATTGCTTGAGCGCTAACTTTTGGATTTCTTCGGGCAAACGATTGTAGCCGTCCCAAAAACTGGCGACGACCCTACTTTTCATCGGGCGGGAAAGGCATGCTTTTTCCCGCGCGATGTTCGGCTAATGCTTCCCGGCCCAGATGATCGAGTCGACCGGAAAGGGCGTCCTCTTCAATCTGTTTGTCCCACTCGTCGTCGAAGCGGTCGCGAATCCACTCGTGCAGACGGAAAAAGTCCTCGCGAGGCAGTTTCTGGATGGCCGCTTCGATTTGTTCGACCGTGCTCATGCCTTTCAAAATACCACTCTTGGCCGAGGACTCAAGGATTTCGAGATTGTTCGCTATGTGGATACCGCCGCCCGGGGTGCGGCAAATGATCATTGCAACCAATAAGGAAACGGTGCCTGAAGGAAATCAAGGTCGAAAATATACTTGCCCCTTTTTTCCTTCGCACCTCTAATGCAGCGATATGTAGATGATGGCTCCCACACAGATAACGGCTACCAAAACGAAGATGAGGCACCCGCGTGGCCTTCCTCGCGATGCGGCAGGATAGAGTTTTGGATAGAGCCGATATTTCGCTGTTTCCCACGGCTCTGGCACATCGAAAGATTCGGGGCTTTCGTGAACCCGATCTAGAAGCGTCTTGGCTTCTTCATAATCAATTTTTGACACATCGAACCCATAGTAGTGAAGGCAAGCCAGTTGCTTCGGCGTGAGAAAGTTGTATGCGTTGCCGCTCGCAAGCAATGCGTCAATTTTATCGTGCGCCGCACCCTTTGTGAGCGTATTCGGCAATCCCCGAGCACCTAAGCCGTGTAAGAAAGTGATTTGCTTTTCGGTGGCGGGGTCATTTCTCCATGCGTGTATGACAGAGGGCTTGGCCTTTCCTCGCTTCGGTTTGGATTCTTTGAGGACGTATGTTACCTCGTCTTTTTTAGGTTTGAGATTCTGCTTTTGCTTTCGTGGTGTAGCAATCGGCAAGGGTGGAAGTGGCGTTGGTATTGGAGATGCTGGCTGTCTAAGCGGGAGAGGCGGCAATGGCGGTGGCAGAAGCGGCGGAGCATTTAGCGTTGCCACTAGATCATTCAACGGGAGCCATTCGGTCAATCCGTCGTACCATCCGAAATCACTTGGCAGAAAATAACCACTGGCAAGCCCCTCTTGAATGCCTTCCAAGTAGTAGTCGCCAATTTCTTGTCCGTTCCGCCCTACGGATATAATGGTCACTTTTCAGGGTATTACCACGCGGGGATTGCACGGCAAGAGCGCCTATTTACCATCCGAAGATGGGAACACCACTCCTAGACATCTTAAGCACAAGGGGCGGTCTTGCGGTATGTGTGGAAAATGGTTTGCTTGTAGGGTGCAGCGCAGAACAACACTAGCATTGTATGGCAAAGAGCCGATGCAGAGATGGGGAAGACTTTTCGATGCTCTGGAATGCTCGCACAAAATGGGCCTCCGGGTTCGATCTGCGCAGAGCAATATCGTGTCCGGTATCAATAATGGAAAACACGGGGTAAACAATAATCACATACTTCCGAGAACATTCGCGAAACGGTTTTACGCGCCCAACACGAGAATATTTGGAAAGGCAGCGGGAAGCACGGCGCCATGGGAAGCCATGGATACTGACGCAATAAAGTCCCGCAACGCTTTTTACACAGTCACCCAAGTCGATGGAACCGACAAGCTAACCCTAGAACGATTTTTTCAGAATATCGAAAATCGAGTTCCGTCATGGTTCAAGCCTAGCGGAGTTAGCCCGGCTGATCGCGGTGAACCGGAATACTGGCTCGCTTGGTTTATCGCTGCGCAATTTCTGCGAACGCCCCTGACCGCAAAAATGGGTAGAGAGAGAAGTCGCCCCCAAATGAGACATTTCCCGGAAGCGGTCTATGTGCTGGCAAACTTAGCTCAAGCTGAAACAACAGCACGGATGATATTCTCTTGGCATTGGGAATTACGGGCTGTGGGAGTTTATCCGGGAACTGATGAATTGTTGCTCGGAGAGCATTGTGTCCACAGATACGCGCCGGATGGCAATAGCCATGGGATCATTTTCACGATCTGCCATAATAGAGTGCTGATTTGTAGCCCGGAATGGGCCACGCAATGTGTAATAAAAATATGTGGGGACGCGGCGGAAGAGCAAAAGCTGGTTCAGGGCTTAAACAGAGTCACGATCCAATCGAACGAAGAAGCGAAGGGGTACATTTATCGCTTGAGCCCACCTTCAGTGTCATAAAAGCCTCTAGCTTTGCTCCACCTTGCGTCCGTTGACGAGTAAGAGGGTCGGCTCCTTGCGGGAGTGGACGACGCGGTGGTAGGGATCAACATCGGGCGCATCCGGCTTGGCTTCATGGGCGAAGGCGACGAGATCGGCGCTGGCTCCGGGTGAAATCTGGCCGAGCTTTCCGGCCTGGCCGAGGGCGCGGGCGCCGTTGAGCAGGCACATCTCGAGGACTTCGCGATCGCTCAGGCCGTGGAACTCCTGCACCTCGCGCATTTCTGAACGCATATCGAGCGAGTTGTTGCTGGCGAGGCTGTCGGTGCCGAGACAGATATTCACGCCGTGCTCGCGCAGCGCTTTCAACGGGAACGGGGCATGACCAAAGTAGGTGTGGCACTTGGGGCAATGGACGACCGAAGCACCCGTCCGCGCAACGAGCTCGTAATCGTAATCCTGAAGATAATTGAGATGGGCGATGATGCAGGTCTCAGCGATCACGCCGTGCTCGACCAAATGCGACAAGGAGGAGCCCTGCCCGCAATCCGAGTTGTCCCGCCCCAGACCGCCAAGGAAATCGTGGAGCGCCCCTCGGGCGTGGGAAAACATCTCGTGCTCCTCGACCGATTCGGCAATGTGCGTGGTGGAAAGCATCCCGTACTTTTCACTACAGGTGCGCGCGAGCCGGTAGAGATCGACGGAAGCCGTATAGGGAGCATGCGGCGAGAGGCCGAAGCCGCCGAGCCAGTCCTTGTGGTGCTCGAAAAAACTCATGGCACCGTGGAGCGTTTCCTCCTGGTCCTGTCGGACGCGGACATCGATCAATTCCAGAAACCACCAGGTGCGCAGCGGCGGGACGGGGAGATGAGGCAGCAATTCCGGGAAAGCCTCGATATTCGCCACCGTCGTAGCACCGCTTTGCTTCAACAATTCAAAACCCTCGGCTATCGAATCAATGTAATCCTCGGTGGTGAATGAGCGCCGTAGCGCGTTGATGTTCTTGATCCATTCCGTGAAGCTCTGCTTCGGCGCGATGGTGCCCTTGAAGCGGGTGTAATCGAGATGGCAATGGGCATTGATCAGGCCCGGCAGGAGCGTACAGGCGCCGAGATCGGTGACGGTTTCGCCCGGTTGCGCGGTTAGTTTGGAAGCGGGCCCGACCGCAATAATTTCCGGTCCTTCCACCCGAACCGCGCCACGCAGGAGCGGGGGAGAAGACACCGGCAGGACAACATCGGCAAGATACAACATAAGCCTTCGCTAAAATAGCGACTCAAGCATTATCGGCGATAAAAGAATCGATTTATTTTGATCACATTGTTCGCTGATGAAATGGATGATTTTAAACTTCTTTAATTAAATGCTGGTACAGAAAATGGACTCTCCATTGGCATCGAGTCATGCAGGCAATGGAAGGTATCTGGATTTTCCTTGCTCATCGAACGGGATCATTTAGAAAGTCCGGTAACGCCAGCAGTAAAAGTAGTTAAGAATAAACCGCTTGCGATGGCAATAATCGAAAATTTGCAACCGATCCATACAATCCGATGATGCTTCACTTAAGAGGACTGGCGCGCAGGGTCAAGAAACGTCTGCTTGATTTGTTGATCCCCGGCAGAAAAACTACCAGTGAGCTCGATTTCTGGCGGAATGAAATTGCCAATTATCAAAAGTGGTTTCTTGGGGAATCTAAATTCCACTATAAAACCCGTTGCCCGCAGGAAGACCAGAAAGTCGCCGCTCCCACCCTTAAAGACTCCAGCATCTTAACCTGGCATAAGCTGCATCAGGAAGTGAAGTATCTTCAAGACTTGGAGCTCGGGACCGATGCCTTCAAGGGGAAACGTGTTTTGGACATCGGCTCTGGCCCGATACCGAGCGCCACGTGTTTCGAAGGTATTCAACTCTACTGTTTGGATCCGTTAATTTCAGATTATGTCAAAGCCGGATTTCCTTTGCACTATTATGACAACGTGCATTTTGTTCATGGAACTTCCGAGTGCATGCCATTGTTCGATGGTTTTTTTGACGTGGTGATTGCCGTGAATTCCATAGACCATGTGGATGACATCCAGCAAACCGCGAAAGAGATTCAGCGAGTGCTTAAGCCCGGCGGCCTCCTCAGAATGCACATTCATTACCATCGGGCCACCGTTACCGAACCCTTAGAACTCAACGACGCCAAAGTCGCAAATTTGTTTTCCTGGTGCCAGGAGTTTAGAAAAGTTGGATCTTATTCTCAAATGCACAGCGTCGATTTGCCTAGCGATGAAAAATGTGTTTTGTGGAGTAATTTCCAGGGATTATCCCGAGAAATTTAAGTACGTCTCTTATCTTGATGCGGTAGGACCGCTTTCCAAACTTGGCTTCCTCCTTGCCGGTTTGGGTCATCCGAATTGTCCTATACCCTGAGTACCACTTTGGTTCGTGATTTTCAGCGCACCTCTTTTTTCAAACACGAAAAAAGTTGCGGCTGGCGAGGCCTCGCCACAAGGTTATCGGCTAATTCATGGCTTCATCTTCTTCCTCGATTCAGGCGCCGCCGCGCGCGTTTCACTTTCTGGGCATTTGCGGGACGGCGATGGGGGCGGTCGCGGCCATGTTGCGAGACGAGGGCTACACCGTGACCGGCTCCGACGAAAGCGTCTACCCACCAATGTCGACCTTCCTTGCGGACAAAGGCATTTCCATCCAAGCCGGTTACAAGCCGGAGAACCTGCCCTCCGACGACGCGATTCTGGTCGTGGGCAATACGATCAAGCGAGGCAATCCGGAATTGGAAGCGGCCATGGAAGCCAAGCGTTTTTATCTCTCCCTGCCCGAGACGATGAAGACCTATTTCCTGCGCAAGACCCATAATCTGGTCGTCACCGGCACGCATGGCAAGACGACCACGACCTCGCTCCTGGCCTGGATTTTCGAGCATGCGGGAAAGAAGCCCTCCTATCTCATTGGCGGCCTCCCGAAGAATCTGCCCCAGGGCTGTGTGAAACAATCCGGCCCCTACTGGATCATCGAGGGCGATGAATACGACACTGCGTTTTTCGATAAGCGGAGCAAATTCATCCATTACCTGCCGGAGTTGGTCATCATCAACAACCTCGAGTTCGACCACGCCGATATCTTCGACAACCTGGCCGCAATCCAGAAATCGTTTTCGCATCTGGTGCGGATCGTGCCGCGCAACGGCATGGTGCTGGTCAATGCCGACGACGCCAATGCGCTCACGGTGGTGAAAGACAGCCCCGCGCCAATTCTTGAGGTTGGATTTTCCGAGAACGCCGCCGTTCGTATTCAAAATGTGCGCGTCGAAGGTGAGCATCAGCTTTTCACGCTCATGAACACCGAGTTCACGTTGGCGATGTCGGGAACGTTCAACGTTCGCAACGCCGCCATGGCGATCGCGGCCGCTCATTTTTACCAGATTCCGCTCCCGGAAATCGTCAAGGCCGTGGCGGCTTTCGAGGGCGTGCGCCGCCGCCAGGAAATTCGCGGCGAGGTGCGGGGCGTGACGATCATCGACGACTTCGGCCATCATCCCACGGCCATGCGCGAGACCTTGCAGGGCCTTCGCCATCGCTTTCCGCATCGGCGACTCTGGGCGCTTTTCGAGCCACGGAGCAACACGACCCGCCGCGCAGTTTTCCAGCACGATCTGCCTTCGGCACTGACCTTGGCCGACGGAGTTTTCGTGGCGCAAGTCGCGGCCCTTGAACAAATTCCGGTGAATGAGCGCCTTCATCCAGAGCAGGTCGTAGCCGATATCAATGCTGCGGGCGTTCCGGCTTATTATGAACCGGATGCAGATGCCATCGTGGCCAAGCTCAACCCGTTGCTAAAGCCGGGCGATGTGGTGGTGGTATTCAGTAACGGCGGTTTCGGCGGCATTCACCAGAAGTTGCTGGCATTGTGAATGAAGCATGTACCAACGCGGTCCTGTTTGCCTTGAATGCGGTCGAGCATTACAATCCTGCAATAAATCAATTAGAAAGAAGCCTTTAGTGGTTCTGAGGGGTCTATAGACGTATGCCAGACAATCGCACCATTAAGTGGGGAGGAATTGCCATCGTCGTTTTGATCTTTGCCAATGTCGTCTGCCATATTTACTGGAATTGGGGCCTGATCACGGTGAAGGTCCAAGATGCGCCGTTGAATAAGGTCATCAGCAGCATCGAGTGGCAGGGCTGGGTGAAAATCTACACCAATTTGCCTGCGGATGCCAAAGTCACCATGTATGTGGATCACGTTCCGTTGGCCGAGGCGATGGAGACGCTTGCCGCAAATGCGGGCGGTCGCCCCAACGGTTCCGACCGGCCGAGAGACGGCGGCGGGCCCAATGGTAATGCTCCTGCCGCTGCCCCAGGCGGCGCGCCTTCTGATGGTGGATCGAACACAAATGCACCCGGCGGCAATCCTCCCGGCGGACAAGGCTTTGCCGGAGGCGGCCCCGGTGGTGGTGGTGGACCGGGCGGCGGAAGACCGGGTAGAGGCGGAGGCGGTTTTGGCGGTGGCGGCTTCGGAGGAGGCGCGCAATGGAACCTGGCGTTTTTCGTCGCACCCACATCCGCGCAGGTGAAGGCGGAGATTCAAGCTTTCCAGTCGGGAACCACCGATGAGGACACGCGAGTTTACACATATCAAACGCCCTTGCAGTTTGTCGTCGGCGATACGGACTTGCCCGCGGCTGATCCCCGCTTGCAGGCATGGCCGGGCTACAAAGCGCCGGATCCTTCCGCAGCAGCGGCAACACCCGATGGACAGGCAGCGCCGCCACCAGTCGCCACCAATCCGACGATACAGACGTATCTTCAAGCCTTTGCCGAATCATCGAACATCTGGATTATGACGCCGGCGACGTGGTCTTCGGATGTCTCGACCCCGCCACCGGCCAATCCTTCCATTATCCGCGCGGTGAAGAACTTTATCAGTGGTACGCACGGTTCCGTGACGCAGGCGATTGTCTTGCGGGTGGGACGCGGCGCCCGAGGCGGCGGAGATGGTAATCGCGGTGGTGGATTTGGGGGCGACATGGAGGCGATGCAGGACCGGATACGCAACGCCATCAACGGCCTGCCGGAAGACTCCCGTTCCGAGGCTCTCGACCAACTCAACCAGGAAGTTCAATTTTATCAGACCGTCAAAGCGGCTCCCGCGGATCAACAACCGCAGATGATTCGCGACCACATCATGACGAAGATGGTCAACAACGGCCCGGGACGGCAATCCCCTGAAAAGCGGGCGGCGCGTGAAGCACGTGCAGTGGCAGCGCGTGAGGCAGCCAGAGGTAAATAATGAAAAAACCGTCTTTGCGGAAACGCAGTCTTTCTTCCTTCACGTTGGTTGAACTCCTGGTGGTGATGGCCATCATTGCGCTCCTGGTCGGGATATCTCAACCCGCCTTCCAGGGGGCCATCAACACGGCGCGAAGTATCAAGTGCGCGGCGAATCTTCGTTCAATCGGGATGGCCGTGACCACTTACGCAACGGACAATAATAATACGTTGCCGCAAATTGACCAGGCGGCCCTCCCGATTTATACGCCAACGGCGCAGGGCCTGGTCGGTGCGCTCGGCCCCTATGGCATTACCTCCAATGTCATCTTGTGCCCGACCGACGTAGCGCAGGGAAGCGCCGCCGCTTGTAATAATGCCTCTTATCCTAATCCAGGTTCCAGTTACGAATGGGACCCGGTCTTCGACAACGAAGTCGTTAATGCGCCTACTGTCTACATCACCCCGACCATTAAACGCATGGTCACCCCAAGCCATGTGCGCCTGGCAATGGATTTCAACCGGCTCCATCATGGAAAATCCAACGTTGTCTATTTGGATGGCCATGTCTCCCAGCATTGAGCGGCCACCCAGAGGTTGTCTCATCAGGTCGCTACGGTTAAGGTCATGAGATGTCCGAGCACCCCGTCCCGCTCCATGTTTTAATTTCCGGCGGAGAAGGCGGCTTGGCGCGCGCATTGCAGAAGGAATTTCCGGGCGACGCGGTGCTCGCGCCGGGACGCAAGGCGATGGATGTCCGCGATGAGGCGCAAATCGAGGCTTACTTTTCGCAACTGGAGCGGCTCGATGTGCTGATCGCCAATGCGGGGCTGACGCGAGATGGCGCGGTGACGGGACTGTCCGTGGAAGATTTTGATACCGTCGTGGACACCAATCTGCGCGGGACTTTTCTTTGCGCGCGCGCAGCGCTGAAATTGATGATCAAACAGCGCAGCGGACATATCCTTTTTATCGGGTCCCGGGCAGCGAAGTATGGCACGCGGGGCCAAAGCGCGTATGCGGCGGCAAAGGCGGGGCTCGTCGGACTGGCGCAAAGTCTCGCGCGCGAATACGGCCCGCGCAATATCCGCTGCAATGTGGTGCTGCCCGGTTTTCTGGAAACGCCGATGACGGCATCCCTTTCCGCCGAACGGCGCGAAGCCGTGCGCGGAGAACATGCGCTGGGGCGATTCAACACGGCTGAAAATGCAGCGCATTTCATCGCCGTCCTCGCCCGACTCGACCACGTATCCGGTCAGGTTTTCACGCTCGATTCAAGGATTGATCGATGGACATGAAGCCCTCACCCTGTAGCAACTGTATCCAGTAGGGGGAGGCTTGAGTTTCTCGCCTTCGGCATCCGTCGCAGGCCCTTGCGATGGTTGGCCCATGGAAAGAAAAAGGCGCCGTCGTTTGGAAACGAGGGAACTCTCCAGCCTCTCCCTGCCTCCTTCATGTATTTCATGTCTTCATGTTTTCCTGTTAAATCTTTCCTTAGTAAAAAGCGGACTTTCGCCTCAACCTTATGGATCGATGGGAACGCACCCGCCGTTACTTGCGCCAAGCCTGTTTCTTCACCTCAACTCGAATGGCTCTGGAAGTTCGGCCATTTTTTAACAGGAAAACATGAAGACATGAAATACATGAAAAAATCAAGAAAACAGAAATCCCTCATTCCCAAGCTCCATTAAAAATGAACCTCGACGATATTCTTCTTACGGAACTTCTCTCGCTTGAACGAGCGAGCTTGCGTCGGACATTGCGGGCGACGGATGAGCTACCAGAAGGAATGCTCAACTTCGCAGCGAATGATTATCTCGGCCTGAGCCATCATCCCGCGTTGATCGAAGCGGCGCGTCAGGCCACGGCGCTACACGGGACAGGCGCGGGTGCATCGCGATTGGTGACGGGCACCAATTCCACCGTGCTTGCCTTGGAAGAAGAGCTGGCCGCGTGGAAGGAAAAGGAAGCGGCTCTTGTTTTCAGCAGCGGTTATGCCGCCGCGCTGGGGACAATTCCGGCGCTGGTCGGAAAAGACGACACGGTAATTTTCGATAAACTCGCCCACGCCAGCCTGATTGATGCATCGCGGTTAAGCGGCGCAACCGTGCGGGTCTTTCCGCATAACCAGGTGAAGAAACTCGAAGCACTTTTGCAGAAACTTTCCGCCGCGCCGAAAAGAGGCCGCATTCTGGTCGTAACCGAGTCGATCTTCTCGATGGATGGCGATGCCGCGCAGTTGCGAGAGTTGGTCGAGTTGAAAGATCGTTACGGCGCGTGGCTCCTGGTCGATGAAGCCCACGCGACCGGCCTTTATGGCGCGACCGGCGCGGGCCTGCTCGCGGAACTTGGCCTGAGTTCCCGCGTGGAAATCATCATGGGCACGTTGAGCAAGGCGCTGGGCAGCGTGGGCGGCTATATCGCCGGGTCGCGCGTATTGATCGACTGGCTGACGAATCGCGCCCGAAGCTTCATTTACTCCACCGCGCTGCCGCCCGGCGTAATCGCCGCGAGCCACGCCGCCATTGAACTCGCGCGCGGTCCCCAAGGCGCGGCACTGCGGACACAATTACGCGAAAACATTTCTCATTTTCACGCAGGCCTTCCCTCCATCTGGAAAAACAAGACCTTGTCCACCAGCGCGATTCAGCCCCTGATTTGCGGCGAGGCAGAAGCGGCACTGCAACTCGCGACTACCCTGCGCGAAAAAGGCTTCCTCATCCCGGCCATCCGTTACCCAACCGTACCACGCAATACCGCCCGGCTCCGCGCGACGCTGAGCGCAGTGCATCTCAAAAAGGACATTGGTGCGCTTAACGCGGCTTTGGCGGTTGCTTTCGCGCGTGAGTAGCTTTAAAATCCGGCCATGGTGGCACCTCTCCAGCACAACCCGGGACCACCGAAAGCGTTCCTTGTCATTGCGCCCGCCCTTGGACTGACCAGCATCTGGATGCTGGGCTTGCATAATCCGCGCCCGGATTTTCTGGGCACGATGATTTCATCGGTGTGTTTTTTGATTATCTTCTTCGGCATCATGGGAGCCATGAGCTGGAAAAGGAAAAAGAACCGCCAGCAGAAGATTCGTGGTGCCGTCCTCTCCCGTCCCCGCCCGCCCGGTGCGGAAGATCCTCCAGCTTAAAATTGAACACTCCTTGTCGGGCGGCGTCCAAGAAAGGATGCGCGTCTCAGACAAATGTCAGAAGTGCTTGATAAACTGCGATTAAGCTAAAGGGACCGCTTGCGCTCATCGCAGGTTGTTCATGTCTCCATCTTCCGCTAAACTGAAAACCATGCCCGAGTTGATCCGAAAAACTGAGCCTGGCGATGTCATTGGACGTTGCCGGACCATTCGTGAACTCGGCCGCGGCGGCGTGGGCACCGTTTATCTCGCCACGCACCAGACGCTGCAGATCGAGGTGGCGCTCAAAGTTCTTTCTCCAACTCTGTCGATGGACAACCCGGCGCTGGCAGAGCGTTTCGTTCGCGAAGCACAACTGGCGGCGCGCATCCGGCATCCGAACGTCATTGCGGTGATGGATGCAGCCCATGACGAGACGACCGGCCTTTACTACATCGTGATGGAGTATGTCGGCGGAGGATCGCTCTCCTGGCATCTGCGGCATGGGCCATTACCTGAAGCGAAAGCCTTGTCGATTGTCACCGGGATCGCTCATGCGCTTTTGATCGCCGAGGAAAATTCCATTGTCCACCGTGACATCAAGCCGGACAACATCATCCTCGATCTGCGCGGCACCGCGAAGCTGGCCGATCTCGGCCTCGCGAAAAATGCCATCGATTCGCACACCAGCCTCACCTTGGGCGGTTCGTTCATGGGAACGCCTGCCTACATGAGTCCCGAGCAGGCGACTGATGCGAAAGTCGCCGATACGCGGGACGATATCTACAGCCTGGGCGCAAGTTTCTACGAATGTCTCACCGGCGAGGCGCCCTTCCAGGGAGAAACGCCCTACAACATCATGAGCGAGTTGCTGACCAAGCCGTCGCCCAAGCCACGCGCTATGCGTCCGGAAATTTCCCATGCGGCGGACCTGATCTGCCGCAAGATGATGGCCAAGACCCGCTCCCTGCGTTACGCCAATGCCCGCGCGCTGCTGGACGATCTGCAAATTTGCCAGACGTTTGGAGACTCGGCGCTGGATCGCTTGGATGCCGCGAGTTTCGATCACGAATCGGTGTTGGCGCATCAACAGGCGCGGACTTTCGGAATTGAAACCTCAGCCGATGGCGTTTACGCCGAATCGGAATTCTCCCACGAGTCCGAGCATGGAATCAAGTCGGTTCCTGTCGCGAGCACCCCACGTCGTTCCGATCGGAATGTGTTTGCCGTTGCTACCCTGCTTTTAGGCCTGGTCACGTTGGTGACCCTGACGCTCGTTTGGATTGGACCTCAACATTCTGCTTCCTTCGTGAAGAACGAAGTCTCTTCGATTTCAGGCCAAGTGATTCCTCCCCTCACCGTAGAACAAATCCAGCCATCCGAGACTCCGCCCGCAACACCTGCCTCCACCACGGAGCACAGCCTGCAATTCAGTTCGATTGAAAATCCGCCTGCGGACAATCCTCCATTCCCTTCGAGCGCGCAACCGGCACGGCATGCACAACCGCCTCAACCCCAGCCGCCGGAACCCACGCCCCATTCCGAAAGTCTGCAACCGACGACGACGGACGTGCCCAAAGCAGAGTCGATACCGCCCGCCCAACCAGCGGAAGTGGCGCCCCCTGGCCCCGTTCCCGCTGCGCCTGCCACGCCCGACAGCGCTTTTGTCGCCCGTGGCATTGCGGAGAGCAGTCCGAATGTGGGCAGCATCCAGCCAACTGGCCAGGCGGATCTGCTGAAGATCGTCGGCAAACGCGACGAAGGGGAGATTACCCCCACCGTCTGGACCTTTTACTTTTTCGACAAGACCGCACCGGGCCATGCCCGCATCATCACCGTGAGTAATGGCAAAATCATCAAGAACGGCGGAGATCTCGAACATTTTGCCGCCCCGTACAACGAGGAAAATATTCTCCCTGAGGACAAGATTCTCATCGATTCGACTCAGGCGTTGCAGATCGCCGAAAGCTTGATTCCCGGCGTCAATGTGACCGGATCGGAGCTCGTGCTGACGCAGGAAAAGAATTCCGTGCCGATGTGGAAAGTGACGCTTTGGAGCAAAGAAGGTGATGATGACCGCAAGCTCGGCGATGTGATGCTTTTGGGCGATACCGGGACACTTATTCGCAAAAATCTGAAGCCTTAAGTCTTACAGCTGGTTTGGGTGCGCACATTCGACTGTAACCTTTCGCGTTAAGCAGCGTCTGGTTAGGAGTGAGCACATCCTTGTCATCGACCCCCTCCCTGATCTTTCGACCCCGGCAGAGAGAAGGCATTACCCCGCTGATAAGATGATCGCCCCAACCTTACTTTGCTGGGATACACTAACGGTATGGTCTCTGCGGATAGCTCCACCCCGGACAAGCAACTCGTGGCCGCCACGCTTGCCGGCGACGATGACGCCTTTGCCGAGCTCACCCGCCGTCACAAAAGTCGGGTCTTCGGCGTCGCAGCTCGCTTCGCCCGCGATGCCTCTGAAATCGAAGACATCTGCCAGGATGTTTTTGTCCAGGCCTACTTCAAGCTGCGCCAGTTCCGAGGCGACTCGCCTTTCGAGCACTGGGTCCTGCGCATCACCACTTACCGATGCTACGATTACCTGCGCAAACGGCGGCGAAGCGGCCCGGCCATTTCCGTCGACGCCATGCTCGAGGCCGGCTACGAGCCCCAAGCCGCCGAACCGGCCGAGCCTCATCCGGGTTTGGAGCGACTCCACGCCGCCCTCGCTGAATTATCGCCCAAAGAGCGGCTCATCATCACTTTGCTCGAACTCGAAGAGCGCACCATCCAGGAAATTGCCGAACTCACGGGGTGGAGCGTGAGCAACGTAAAAGTCCGCGCTTTCCGCGCCCGTGCCGCCTTGCGTAAAATTATGGAGAATCCCAATGAATAAACCCAACCCGGATGCCGATCTCGACGCTCTCTTCGCCTTGGCGCGAGCGCAGCGTCGCAACACTTCTGCGGTGGAATACGCTTTTGAAACACGCCTGATGGCGCGGTTGCGCGAACAAAAGGAAACCGGCTCGATCTGGGCGATGGTTTCCTGGCGGATGATGCCGTTCTTCGCCACGTGCGTGCTGGCGCTGGCAGTCTGGCACGAGCAGGTCGTCACGGAAACCGACGATGCGGCGCAGTCCGCTTATGTGGAAAATCCCACTTCCCTCGATACAGAAAGCAATCTCGATTTATGACCACCCATTGGAAAGCTATTCTCGGCGTCATCTTGATCTTCATTCTCGGATTCACCTCCGGGGTGGTTTGCTCTTCCATTTTCGTCCAACGCAAACTGGCTGCCTTTATGCAACATCCCGGTGCCACCGCCGAGGCAGCCATGGAAAAGCGGCTGGTGCGAAATCTGAATCTTGACCCAAAACAAAAGCAACAAATTCACGACTATCTTTTGGACAATCTTCAACAGCGCAAGGATTTGAATCTGCAAATCCAACCTCAGGTTCGCGCGCTCAACGTGCAGACTTTTCAGCAAATCAATGCGGTGCTGCGCCCCGATCAACAGGAGATCTTTCGCCAGAATATCGAAAAGTTTCGCAATCGCTTCGCGAAAGCGGCCGCCAATGCGGATGTGGATAATTTGCCACCGCCGCCCGTCCCCGCTGCTAATTCCGGAGCGGCTCCGGCGCCCCAGCGCTAAAGTGTGTTACGTGCCTTGATGCTTTGTCCTCGTCACGGGACGTCGAACTTGTTGTTCTAACCGGATGCTGGCCAAGGTTTTTTCCGCTGCTGTTTGGGGCGTGGACGCCTATGCCGTCGAAGTTGAAGTCAACGCCACCTACGGGAAGCCGGTCACAGTCGTTGTCGGATTGCCCGATACCGCAGTGAAGGAAAGCCGCGACCGCGTCTGCACGGCGGTCAACAACAGCGCGTATAAATACCCTTACGGTCGTGTGACGATCAATCTTGCGCCCGCCGATGTGAAGAAGGAGGGACCGAGTTTCGATCTTCCCATGGCGCTCGGAATTCTGGCCGCATCGGAGCAGTTGAATCCGCAACACCTTGACGATTATTGGGTGGTGGGCGAACTCGCGCTCACCGGCGAGGTGCGTCCGGTCAAGGGAGCGCTGGCCATTGCGCTTTCTGCGCGCAAGCACCGCAAAAAGGGTCTTCTCATTTCCGCCGCAAACGCCGCCGAGGCTGCTGTTGTCGCAGGCCTCAATGTCTATCCCGTGCGTCATTTGCGCGAAGCGGCGGAATTTCTCGCGGGCACCATCGGCATCCTTCCGCTGAAGGTCGATCCGAATGAAATTCTCGGCGAGTTCGACGCCATCGAGCATGACTTCTCCGACGTGAAGGGACAGGAGCATGTGAAGCGCGCCATCGAGGTCGCGGTGGCCGGTGGACATAATGTACTGATGATCGGGCCTCCAGGCAGCGGCAAATCGATGCTGGCCAAACGGATTCCGGGGATATGTCCGCCGTTGACGCTCGATGAGGCGTTGGAAACCACGAAGGTGCACAGTGTGGCGGGACTGCTGACGCCCGAGCAGGCGATGGTGACGCGGCGTCCTTTTCGCTCGCCGCATCATACGATTTCCGATGCGGGCCTTGTCGGCGGCACGGCCAATCCGAGCCCCGGCGAAGTGAGCCTCGCGCATAACGGCATTCTCTTTCTCGACGAACTGCCCGAGTTTCGTCGCAGCGCGTTGGAAGTTTTACGTCAACCTTTAGAAGACGGAACAGTAACAATATCACGTGCGTCCGGATCGATGACTTTTCCCGCGCAATTCATGCTCGTCGCAGCGATGAACCCAAGTCCCGGCAGCGGCGGCTTCGGCGATGCAGAAAGAGGTCGCGCCTCTGCCGCCGCGATCCGCAAATATCTCAACAAGATTTCCGGACCGCTCCTTGATCGCATCGATATCCACGTTGAAGTGCCCGCCGTGAAACACGAGACTCTGTTGCGTCCGCACGTCGCCGAAACTTCCGCCGAGATTCGCGCCCGCGTTCTGAAAGCGCGGCAGATTCAGAACGAGCGCTTCGCGACCAAGCGCAAAGTCCGTTGCAACGCGCATATGAGTTCCAAGGATTTGAAGACCTACGTCCCGCTCGACACCGATAGCGAAAGCCTCCTCCGCATGGCGCTAAGCGAACTCAACCTCAGTGCCCGCGCCTACGACCGTATCCTCAAAGTCTCTCGTACCATCGCCGATCTCGCCGGCGCCGAGAAAGTCGACTCCACCCATCTCAGCGAAGCCATTCAATACCGCACCCTCGACCGCCAGATTTGGGGCTAATAACTTCATTTTGCCCCATGTTTCTCTCGAGAAGCTAAGCCAAGCTACACATGTTACCCAGCTTCCTCTGTTTCAGGAAAATCCAAGAGCATATCAGGAGGAATAAGCATATAGCTGCGATCCTCTCCTGCGAAATGAAGAAAGTAATTATTTAGGAAAGCACATTCTAGGTATTCCCCCTTCATCATAACCTTAGGGTCTCCACAAATACGGGCCGTTACCCTTTGCCATCGGGAAGGGGCAATTTTATTAAACGGATAGAATATTCTTTCGTATAGCGGCCAGATCATATTGAACTTTGGGGATAACCAATGAAAAGCACCCGATTTCAGAATTTCATAGCTAAGCGGCCTCATTTCAAAATTCCAAAATGACTCTCCTTTGTCTTCGTAACAGTCATAGGTATTCTGAAAAATCACGCCATGTTGCTGGGGGGAGAAAACGATGACTCCAGTTTGAACGACTCCATCATAAGGAGCATCTAGGCCAAATTGTGCATGATATTCCTTGGGAGTTAGGTTGTTTACATACGGAACGCCTTCTTTATCCCAAAGTCGATACATGCGTTTCAGTGCCATATCGTGATCTTCTTTGGTTGGCGTTGCATATCCATCCACCGCTCCAATTTTTTCTATAGGTACTTCGGCAAAGATATTTGGAGAATTCGGTCTAATTCGGACGTCTGAATCAACCCAAGCTATCTGCTTGTACTTCGCCACCTCAGGCAACTTGTGAATCAAGCACTTTTGCCAAGCAATGGAACGGTTTTTAGCTCGTAAGGAATCATCGATTGCTTGTTCAATGATAATCAAATCTAAGCCGTGTCTCGAACAGTATCCCTGCCAGCCTGGCAGACACCATTCCTTGAACATTTCCGCATATCGACGACCGATAACAAGTGTAACGATGGCGTTCTTGTTCATTTCGGTGCGCTATCTTGTTGGACCACTCTCAAAAGTCAAAAGTTTTGCAAGGGTTTCTTGAAAGAGCCCTTCATCGTATATTTTAACCTCGTTCCGATGCTGACTCATGCCTCCTACATAAATTCGAATAAGGCCATTCGCGGAGGTTTGTGTCAGTTCACCATTCTGGTCAACTCACATGAAATATAGAGTTTAAAAATAGTAATATCGGAATATGTTTGGAAGATGGTACTTTGACCATTTCCCGCGCCTCCGGATCGATGACTTTCCCCGTGCAGTTCATGCTAGTCGCGGCGATGAACCCAAGTCCTGGCAGCGGTGGCTTTGGTGATGTGGAACGGGGCCGCGCCTCGGCTGCGGCGATCCGCAAATATCTCAATAAGATTTCCGGCCCGCCCCTTGATCGCATCGATATTCACGTCGAAGTGCCAGTGGTGAAGCACGAGACACTGCTGCGTCCCTATGTTGCTGAGTCGTCTGCTGATGTCCGCGCCCGCGTTCTGAAAACGCGGCAAATCCAGAACGAGCGACACCTCCAAGTGAATCGCCAGGCGTGGGGATGAGCGCCGCATACACGCCGTCATCCCACCCGGGTCGGCTTGGGGCTACTTCAAGCTGGCGTGGAACTCCATCCAGTCGTCAAAATTATTGAGATTAACGGCGTCCTTGATATCACCTTTGTCTTCGATGCCCGCGAGCAGCAGAACACTTTTCCGCGTGATGTCGGAATGGTTGTAACCGCGAATTGCGGCATTGAGTTTTTCCACGGCCTGTGCATCGAGCTTGCCGCCTTTTTTATCCAGGATCCATTTCTCAAACGCGAAATAGGTCGGGACTGTCTTGAGAAAAGTGAGCGTCTCATCGCGATCAAGACCCAGGCCGTCGAGAAGCATCTGGTCAAAGCCCTGGCCGCAGAAATCGTAGCCTGAGAACAAAAGACCTTTTTCGGAAAGAATGACTTTCTGCCAAAACCGCGGCAGATGGGCGACGCCGAGCGGCCCGGTGGTATCGGAACTGATGGTGGGAACAATTTTCATAAGAAGGGCATCGTAACCGCGTCCGCACCGGTGTGAAGAGAAAACAAATTTCCGGGACCTTTTCGAGTGTGCGATCAAATTCATCGGCAGAAAGCGGGATTGGCATCTTTATCGCCTTCGTTTGGAATTGTCGTCAAGATTGCTGCCAGCCATGAAAATTCCGGCTCAACCAAGAATTCTCGCTTTTGCATTCGTCACTTTCTTATTGAACGGCTCCATCCTTTACGCCCAAACACCGACTTCATTCGATGCAAGCGACCCGGTTGCTGGCATGGGCGTGAATATTCATTTCACCGATGCGCAACCCGGTGAATGGGAGATGCTGATGCGGGGAGGATTTCGCTGGGTGCGCATGGACCTGACCTGGGCGAAGACGGAAAAGACGCCCGGAGTTTACGATTTCTCCGCCTATGACCGTCTTTTCGCCGAACTGGATAAATATCATGTTCGAGGTCTTATGATTCTCGATTATGGAAATCCTCTCTATGATAAAGGTCAGCCTCCCCATACTGATGAAAGCCGGGCGGCTTTTGCCAAGTGGGCCACGGCGGCGGTCTTGCATTTCAAGAATCAGGGCGTGCTTTGGGAAATCTGGAATGAACCCAATGGCGATTGGTTTTGGAGTCCTCACGTCAATCCCGAGGATTATGCGAAACTCGCCCTCACCGTCAGCCAAGCCATCAAAAAAGCGGCACCGGACGAGCAGATCGTCGGCCCCGCACTGAGCGGAACCCATCTCTATTTTCTCGATGTGCTGGGCCGGGCCGGTGTCTTTGCCAACTGGTCGGCGATTACCATCCATCCCTATCTTCACGGTGGACCGGAAAGCTACGGATCGGCTTATGATCAAACCCGCGATCTCATCAAAAAATATGCGACACCGGGACAACGGATCGAGGTCATCTGTGGCGAATCGGGTTATGCCAGCACGTGGCCCGGCCTTAATGAGACGCTCGAAGCCCAGTATTTAGCCCGGCTCTATTTGTTTGATGTGATGTCCGGCGTACCCGTGACAATTTGGTACGATTGGCACGACGACGGCACCAATCCCGCGAATCCGGAGCATCATTATGGAATCGTGCACTACGATTATCACGCCGGAGCCGCCAATGTGTACGATCCGAAACCAGCCTACGATGCCGCGCTGACCTATTCCCGCGCGTTGACCGGCTACCGGTTCAAGGAACGGATGACGACGGTTTCGGAGAATGATTTTGTTCTCTCCTTCACCAAGGACGCCGTGGAATGTCTGGTGGCGTGGACGGCAGCGCCCAATCCGCATGAGATAAAAATTCCGGCGCCGGATGGTAATTATATCGCGACCAGTTACGACGGCAAAAAGCAGGTCCAAGTCACGTCGACAGGCGGCGTGATCAACCTGACGCTCGATGGTGGTCCTCAATATCTCAAGCTCCAGTGAGTGCTCCGAACAATCCGTGATCTTGAGTTTGTCGAAAGATCGGTTCTGTACGCCGAAGCCCAAAAGGCAGCCCGAACCGATCCTTCGACAAGCTCAGGATGACTAATGCTAAATGTGAGAGTTTCGCGAAGATCTCCAAAGGACGCAGGATTTCATCTTTACAGGGTGAGCCAGTCGAATCACGCTCTCACGCCATGACCTGGTTCTTTTACGCTGCGGCGGCGGCGATCATCTGGGGCCTCAATTATGCCGTCGCGGGACGCTTGTTGGAACGGGGCATGTCTCCGCAGACTCTCTTCCTGCTCGATATGATTTTTGGCACCGTGGCGATGGCGGCTCTGATCAGCTTCTGCGGTAAATGGCAGGCCACTTTTTCAGAACTGCAGGCCGTGCGGACGGAAATGCTTTGGTTGATTATTGCGGTCTTCACCGCCATGGTCGCCGCCTTGTTCATCTTCACGTCCATCCAGGCGAAGAATGCAACCGTGGCTTCGCTCATTGAGGTGACCTATCCGTTCTTTACCGCTTTTTTCGCGTGGCTCTTGTTCCGCCAAAACACGTTGAATGGCGCCACGCTTCTGGGCGGGTTGCTGATTCTGGTCGGCGTAGTGATTATCGCGCGCGGAAACCGTTAGTCGCTCGCCTCGGCGTTCTCCGAACAGGCCGACGGGAAATCGATTATTGCCGAACGTGGACGTGAAAAGCTATTTTGCACAGGTGGGCAACAAACCTTATCAAGAGAACGACAAGATCATGCTTCTGGCTACAGGAGAGGTTTTTACGGTGCTCGCCGACCTCACGAAAGACTCGAAGCCCGGCATTTTTGTGAAGGAAAGAATCCTGGCTCCGATATCCTACAGTGAGGTTCGCCCGGCGGGCCGAACGCGACAGCGCATTGAGGCGGGAGCAGGCGTCACGGAGCCGGAAAGCCCCCCTCCTCGCCCCACGGACAGCATCCTTTAGTTGGCTCTGTCTGCTCGATGCCGGGAACCTCGCAAGCTTCGATCAGCAAGAATTATTGCCTGCTTAAGCATTCGTCTTTTCTTCCAATTCCTCTTCGATCGTCCGGGCCAACTCGACGGGCTTTAGTTCGTGCAGACGCCCAAGTTTTCCTATCTCCGGAAAAGCGAAAGTTGATCCAAGAACAACCAGAATTGTTCCGAGCCCGCCCAAGACCACGGAATTGACCGCGCCAAACCAACGCGCCGTCAGGCCCGACTCCAATTCGCCCAGTTCGTTGGAGCAACTGATGAAGAGAAAGGTGATCGAGGAAACGCGCCCCCGCATGGCATCGGGTGTGATCATCTGCATGACGGTTTGGCGGACGACCACGCTGATGTTGTCGAACATTCCGGTGAGAGCCAGGGCCACCAGCGACAGCCAAAATATCTTCGAGAGACCGAACACGATGGTGGCGATTCCGAATCCCGCCACGCCGAAGAGCATGACTTGACCGGCTTTTTTCCACGGAGATAAGTGAGCGGTGATGAGCGCCATCATGACTGCGCCGAGGGAAGGAGCGGCGCGCAATAATCCGTAACCTTCGGGCCCTGCCTTGAGAATCTCGTTGGCATAGATGGGAAGCAGGGCCGTCGCCCCGCCGAGCAAAACCGCGAACATATCGAGACAGAAAAGTCCCAGCAAAATCCGGGTGCCAAAGACAAATCGCACGCCGCTGACCAGCGAGTTCCAGGTGATGGGCGGTTTCTCGGTTTTCGCGGTGGAAGGCACGGTCAGGGAAAAAGTGAGGAAAGCCAGGCTGGCGCAGACGATGTTGATCGTATAGGACGTGGGCGCCCCCCATTGCGCCACGATCAAGCCGCCGAGCGCGGGCCCCACCATCGCTGTGATTTGAAAAATGGTGCTGTTCCAAGTCATGGCGTTGGGAAGCACTTCGCGCGGCACGAGCGTCGGGAAAAGTGAGCTGATCGCCGGAACGGAAAAAGCCCGGCCGCACGCGGCGATTCCCAGGACGAGGTAGTACCATCCAACGTGAGCGTGCAGTCGCGATAATATCAGCAGCGCGAGCGCACATGTGGCGAAGAGCAATTGTGTGGATCGGGTGATGGTTTTCCGGTCCAGGCGATCCGCTGCCTGGCCGCCGGGCAGGGCAAAGATCATCATCGGAAGAACCTGGACCAGACCGATGAAACCGAGCGCCAATGCGGCATCCCGGGTATTCATGTGGAGGCGCTGATAAATTTCCCAGCTCACCGCCACGGTCTGCATCTGCATGGCCAGCGTGAAAAAACTGCGGCCCAAAACGAAATAGCGGTAATTGGGATACCGGAGAACGGCGTAAGGATCGGACTTTTGCTTAACCACATCGCCCTTTCCAGAAACGGATCATCTTACGAGCTTAACCGGAATTGAAGTGGATGCCAGTTTGTGACCGATTAAATCTACGAAGTGAACGTTAACACCGATGTCGCAAAGCCTTTCGCGATCCAGGCATCCAAGCCTCCGTGGAGCGCACGCACATGGGTTGCCCCATGAAGCCTCAGCATATCGACCATGGCGACGGCACCCTGGTCCTCAGGACAATCGCAGTAGACGACGATGGGCTTGTCCAACGGAAGCTCGCCTCTCCGCTCGGCCAACGTGCCGTATGGAATCCAACGGGCTTTCGGCAAGATCACCGGAGTCGCCTTGGCGCTGATTTCGTCCCTCACATCCAACACGACAATATCGCCATCCTGGTCGAGAAGACTTTTGAGTTCCTCCGGATTGATGGCGCCAAGTAAACTCATCCGGAGTGCCTTCATGTACTTCGTTCGATTGACGTAACGCCAAATGAGAATCCCCAAAATAAGAGACCCGCAAATCCACGGCAGAAAAGGAATTAGTGAATAAGCCTGCGTTTCCAGCGCTGCAAAACGTTTTTGCAGGTAGGCTCCCGCAACCAGCGGAACAAGTGCCCAGATCGTGATTCCCGCGCCATCGTAGAGAACGAAACGCAGAAAAGGCATCTGGGTGATTCCCGCCAGTGGCGCAGCCAACGTATTCAGACCGGGAATAAACTTGGCGAAGAGGAGCGCATTGGTACCGAGCACCGAAAACACGTTTTTCGTTTTGCTGACACAAATGTCAGGTCTCCACGACAATTTGCACATCAGGTTGAGGACCTTGCTGCCTCTCGCCCGGCCGATGCTGTACCAAATTCCATCGGCCAGAAGCGAAGCCGCGACCGCAACGGCCACGCAAACAGGAAAACTAAGTTCTCCGGATGCGACCAACGCTCCCGCGCCCAACAGCGCGGGAAAGGCGGGAATCGGCACTCCGACTTGTTCCAGGAAGACACAACCAAAAATTCCGGCGTAGCCAAAGTCCCACCAGGCGTGAGGTGCCGAATTCATCGTCAAGCGGCAGTCAGACGCTCCCGACCGTGCGGCTTGGTCAAGTCCATCGCGGGACCGATCGGGACGATGCGGGTCGGGTTGATATCATCGTGGGTAAAATAGTAGTGACGCTTGATGTGGTCGAAATTCACCGTCTTGGCGATGCCAGGCTGCTGGTATAAATCGAGCAAATAGCCTTGCAGGTTCGGATAATCGATAATGCGGCGCACATTGCATTTGAAATGGCCGTGATAGACCGCATCGAAACGCACCAGCGTGCAGAAAAGCCGCCAGTCCGTTTCCACAATTCGGTTTCCAAAAAGATACCGCCGCTCACCCAGCCGGGATTCAAGTTCGTCCAGCGCCGCAAACAGTTCGCGGCAAGCCTCTTCGTAACTTTTTTGAGACGTGGCAAACCCGGCTTTGTAGACGCCGTTATTCACCTTGTCGTAAATGAACGCGGAAAGTTTCGCCTGTTCCGCTTCAATATCCTTGGGAAAGAGATCGACCTTTCCACTGCCCAGCGAAGCAAAGGTGTCGTTGAACATGCGGCAGATATCATCCTCGGAATTATTGACGATGCGGTGGGTGCGTTTGTCCCAGAGCACCGGCACCGTGACGCGGCCTTTAAAATCCGGCTGACTCGCCGTGTAGGCCTCGCTCAGAAAAGAAAAACCGTTGATCGGATCGGTGGAATAACCAGGTCCATCGCGAAATGCCCAGCCGCGTTCATCGCGGATGGGATCGACCATGGTCACACCGATGACTCGATCGAGCTCCTTGAGATTTCGCACGATCAAGGTCCGACTGGCCCACGGACACGCCAGGCAAACGTAGAGGTGATACCGATCCGGTTCCACCGCATACGGGGTGGAACCGTCCGTGGAAACCCAATCGCGAAAAGCATCCTCCTGCCGTTCGAACCCGCCGTCGGCGGATTGCTCTTCTGGAAATTGCGGCGCGATGGACATGTTCGAAAAGTTTAACTTACTCCGTCTTTTCCGCAATCACCCGATCAACGGAAAATCGACCCGCTCCTCCAACAATCAGCGCGAGCACCATACCGAAAATCAGAAGGACGTATTCGATGCCCTCGCCCTTCTGGGTGCCATACCAGTTCATGAAAAAGCCGTTGGGCCAGAGGACCGTCAAGACGACGAGGAAATTGACGCCTAGCGCCAGCGCCGCGATGCGTATGAAGAATCCGAAAAACAACGCGATAGGCGCCAGAAATTCGGTTAGTATCGGCAGTAGCGCAATGGCATAGGGCAGCCCCATTTTTCCGGTAAAGAAGGCCATGGTTCCCTCGAAACCATAACCTCCAAACCAGCCGAGCATTTTCTGCGCGCCGTGCGGAAAGACGACCAGGGCCAGGAAGAGGCGAAGGAAAATCGGGCCGTAGGCGCCCGACGTGACTGTGAGAAGATGAAGTAGTTTTTTCATGGGAATATAGAGATTATCAGTTGTTGTTAGTTGAGGTCGAAGAGAAGGAAGTGAGCAGGCTTTACCGCTGAGATCGTGAGGACGTCCTCTTTGGACACAGCGGAAGCGTCTCCACTGACCAGCATCTTGCCGTTCGCTTCGAGTTCGCCGTCGATCACTTGCAGCCAGCCATTACGCCCGGCAGCAAAGGCATGCGTTACACTTTCGCCCTGCTTCAATTTCGCAAGATAAAGATCCGCGTCCTGATTGATCGGAATGGAACCGTTGCGCCCCGTTTTGGAAGTAACGAGATGCAATTGTCCCGCTTCGATTTTGGCGAACGACTTCTCGGCATAGGCAGGCTTTGCGTTTTTATGATCAGGCATGATCCAGATCTGAAGAAAATGGACCGACTCGCTGTCGGAGTCATTGACCTCACTGTGCGTGATGCCGCTTCCCGCGCTGATCCGCTGGACATCGCCGCTGCGCATGACAGCCGTATTTCCCATCGAGTCGCGATGCCGCAACGCGCCATCCAGGACATAGGAAATGATTTCCATGTCGCGATGCGGATGCATGCCGAAGCCCATCTTGGGCGCGACCCGATCCTCATTGATCACGCGCAGGGAACGGAAATGCGTGTGCTCGGGATCGTAGTAATCGGCGAAGCTGAAGGTGTGGAAGGAATCGAGCCAGCCGTGATTGGCATGGCCCCGGTCGTTGGATTTTCTAGTCTGGATCATAAGGTTCTTTCGTTGCTTATACCTAACGCCGGAATGGGCCGTTTTCGAAAGACTATGTTGCTTGGCTCAGAATTCCTTTTAGGTATGCTCGCGGAATGGAGCTACGGCATCTTCGCTATTTTGTCATCGTGGCCGAAGAACAAAATGTGACGCGTGCCGCCGCGCGACTTCACGTTTCCCAGCCTCCGCTCAGCCGACAGATTCGCGACTTGGAAGCGGAACTTGGCGTCGAGCTGTTCCGCCGCACAGCCAAATCGCTCGCGCTCACGGAGGCTGGCAAAATTTTTCTGAACGAGGCCCGCGCCATTCTCCTACGCGTGGACCAGGCCGTGGAAACCGTCCGGACCGTGGCGAATCCGACGCGCAGAACGCTTCACGTCGGCTATGCGCCTTCGCTCACGGTCAAGCTTCTGCCCAAGACGCTAATGATTTTCGAGCGCGAGCATTCCGGCGTCCGTGTCTCCCTTCACGATCTCTCCAGTGAGGAATGTATCCAGCAACTTTCGACCGGCAAAATCGATCTCGCCCTGACCGTGCGCCCCCCAGCTTCTCGCATGCGCGGCCAGACTTTCGAACACATCGCCGATTTTCCATTGTGTTGTGCCGTGGCGACATCGCACTCCCTCGCGGGAAAAAATACGGTTCCGATCAGCGCCCTGAAAAGCGAACGCTTTATCGTCTACTCTCGTGACGAATACCCAGAATACTATGACTCTCTCAAGGCTCTCTTTCGTCCCTTCGGATTCGAACCGCGAGTCGGAGAAGAATACGATGGTGTCACCGGACTTATCGCGGCGGTGGAAGCCGGACAAGGCATCGCGATTGTTCCCTCCTCCCTGGCCTGCATGAGCGGGCAACGGCTCAAGCTCTTAACACTCAGGCCGAACCTCGCGCCGTTTTCAGTCGGGGCGGCGATGGCGAAGAAAAGCTCCAAATTTGTTCAAGGTTTTGTTGCTGCGGTCAAGCTGGCTGCGAAAGAAAAATAATCCAAAGGCATAAAGTTGTTCCATCGGCACAAAGAATCCGCAGCCACGATTCGACGTCCCTGATCAACCCTGAGTTTTCGTTGCCCTATTTTGGAGGCGCATCTTAGTATTCATATTCATAATCGTCTTATGCGTTTGCTTGATTTCCTTGTCTATCTAGATACGCACCAGGCGATCCAAGAGGCAATTATCATGGCCTGCATGGTGGCAACCGCCTTACTGGTGCTTGCCCCTCTCGTCAATCGCAAGGCCTCCCCTCTCCTCTCTTTTGTGAGGCAGCCGTGGTTGTTTATCGTTCTGGTGGCGATTTCTCTCTTCGCCTGCCGCTATCCCGCTTTCTTTTTCCCCCATAATCTCAATCCGGATGAAGCGCAAATGCTCGCGCAGGCGATCACGTATGAAACCCATCCGGTTCCCTGGCGGGACATAGACGGAGGGTCGGGTGGCCCAATTAATAGTTATGTGCTGCTCTGGTGCCTTCCCCTTGGCATTCAACCTGATTATTTGACGGGCCGGATCTTCCAGTATTTCTGCTTCCTGGGAATGTTCATCTTTCTTTACCTGGCCGGATGCCGGGTGGCCGGTGATTTTGCGGCACGACTCACCCTCATGCCCGTCCTTCTTTTTCTTTGTTGGAATGTTTATCCCGACTTTGTTCACTACTCCAGCGAGGAAGTTTCCATTTTTCTCCTCAGTTGGGCGCTTTATCTCATCACGAAATTGGCGCGCACGCCCGGCACTCTTTACTATCTCGTCCAACTCGGCCTAGTCCTTGGGTTGCTACCTTTTGCGAAATTGCAAAGCGTGCTGCTCGGCGGCTTTCTCGGCCTGACAGCCATCTGGTTTATCTTCGCCAGTTGTCACGGTAACTATCGTAATGTCTTTCCCCGGATTCTCGTTCTCATCGCCGCCACCGTCGCACCTGCCGTGGTGATTTTATCGATCGTCGCAAAGGCCGGGGCGCTCAGTGATTTCTGGCAGTCGTATATTTGCATGGCCCAAGTTTACGGCGTCCAATCTTCTTCATGGCTGGAGAAGCTGACGAGAACGACTGATTTGATCGCATGGATCTTCGATCCGGACGCCGATACGGCGATTTTCATGATTCTTGCAGCCGTCCTGACGATGATCCTCGGCCTTCACCTCGTACTTGGCCTTCAAAAAATAACCCGCACCACACGAAATTGGTTTATTTGGGCAATTCTCTTTGCCTTCACATCCATGGCGACAGTTCTCTTCAGCGGCCAGGAATTCCCCCATTATGAATTTTTTCTATTCCCGCCCCTTATCTTCTTGATGGCCGTCAATTTTCGCGTTGTGAAGTTGAATCGACCCGGGCCCGTCCCTTCAAATGCTGCGGTGCCGTTTCTACTGGCTGCCATACTCAGTTGCCCACGCATCACAGCCGGCGTCTTTTTCCCACAGTGCCGGCTATTCACCTATTGGAATGAGCAGACACCAACGATGTTACTACTGTTATTATTGTGGTTGATCGGCCTCTGCATTGTGTTGACCGTCGGATGGCTCCTCGTTCGAATGGCTTTCAATAAACTTAGACCGTCGTTTTCTCTACCTCATTGGCAAAAACTCATCCCTTTGGCGTGCCTGTTTCCATTCTTTATCATTCCCGCACAGATTTTATCGACCCGCCCCAACGAGTTCCGGGGAAACGTCAAAATGTATCTTGCTCAACCTCTTTCCACCATGGACCAAGCCATCCTCCATGCTCGTCCGCCCGGAGGCCGCATCGCCATCTGGGGCTGGGCGCCTGAATTCGCCGCCGAAACGCAGACTCCCCTCGGCACCCGCGATGCCGCCGCCCTAGGGAACGTCCTTGATAAGTCCCTTCAGGATTATTATCGTCAGAGATACCTTCGCGACCTGCGTACCAACCGTCCTGAACTCTTTTTGGAAGCCACCGGACCTCACAACTTCAGTTTTCGAGATCCAAAACTCTATGGCATCGCAACCTTCCCCGAACTGGCGCAATTCATTTCGGAGCAATACCGCCTTGACCAGGAGATCGATGGAATGCGTCTTTTCGTGCGCCGTGATTTGACCGGGAATTGAATCCAACCCTTACGCTTCCCGCGCTCACTTGCAAATCGCTTGCAACGTTGTAGTCTGACTTATGAAAGTCCAGTTGCTCAGCGACTCCCTCACCGAGTCACCCTTAAAGTCAATCGTACCGCCATCGGATGCGGACCTTCTCGATGCCTATTCCCAGTCCGTGGCATCGACGGTCCGTGGAGCCGGTCCCGCGGTCGTTCACATTCAGGCCCGGTCTGGCAAAAGCGGCGGCGGCACCGGTTCGGGATTTCTCATCTCGCCAGACGGTTTCGTCATGACCAACAGCCATGTCGTCCACGGGGCTGATGATGTACGTGCGCAAACGCCAGATGGCCGGGAATCCCGCGCCTACCTGATCGGTGACGACCCTGACACGGACTTGGCAATCCTGCGCATTGATCTGCCCGAATTGCACCATCTCCGTTTTGCTGACTCAGGAAAAATCAACGTTGGCCAGATCGCCGTGGCCATCGGCAACCCTCTCGGCCTCGACAACACGGTGACCGCCGGAATTGTCAGCGCCTTGGGACGCACTTTTCCCGCTCGCACCGGACGGCTGATCGATAACGTCCTGCAAACCGACGCGGCCCTGAATCCCGGCAACTCGGGCGGCCCCTTGCTCGACACACGTGGACAGGTCATCGGCGTCAATACGGCCATCATTCCCTCCGCGCAGGGCATCAGCTTTGCCATCGGCAGCAAGACGGCGGAATTCGTGGCCAGTTGGCTGATCAAGGAGGGACGCATTCGTCGCGGCTATATCGGTGTTGGCGGACAGGACGCTTCCATCCATGAGCGGGTGGCGAGGTTCCATCAGTTGCGCCAACGGTCCGGCATTCTAGTCCACACCATCGAGAAGGGCTCCGCCGCCGCTGAAGCGGGCGTGGAAACAAACGATATCCTCATCTGGCTGGATCACGAGGAACTGCGTTCGGTTCACGAATTGCATCGCCTCCTGGTTTTACGCGAGCCGAATCTCAAGTCCCGCCTGACCGTTCTGCGGAAACACGAACTCGTTCATCTCTGGATTACTCCGCGCGAGCGGGTTTGATTCTAGTGACGGTTTAATCCAAGAATACTGAGGAAAAAACTCGAGAAGATCGTTTGCACCCCGAGGATCACTCCGGTCAATCCCGGGATGAAAAGGCGCATCGTCACCTCGGGATCGAGCGTGCCAAACGATTGGCGTCCCCACTGGAAAAGAGCGGAGGCGGACAAAATCCCCCCAAATATAAGCAGCATAAATCCGAAAAACAGACCGGTTTCCAGGGTGATATATTTAAACGGAACTTGAAAAGCGGGATCGGGCGGAAGCAGCTTTTGCTCAATGGCAAAAGTTTTGGTGAAGACGGCGAAGATGACCGATTGGTAGCCAATCACGATCAGCGCTGACGCAAAAAGCAGGGAGTGGATGTCGAGCCGGATGCCACCAATCAAAAATGGACCCGGCAGGACGAGAACACCCAGCAGCAGTCCGAGCAGAATGGCGGCAATACCCGGCAGAAAAAAGAGCCAGCGAGGACTGTACATCAAAAGGAACCTGAGATGTCGCCAGCCATCGCGCCAACTCCGCAGATGCGGCGGCCGACTGCGCCCATCCTTCGCCAGCGTCGTCGGCACCTCGCAAATTTTTAACTTATGGAGCGTCGCCTTCACGACCATCTCGCTGGCGAATTCCATGCCCGTTGTGCGCAGGTCCAGGCCAAGGATCGCTTCCCGGTCGAATCCGCGCAGACCGCAGTGGAAGTCCCTGCACTCGCTGTGAAACAGAATGCGACCAATCGTCGTCAGGACGGGGTTGCCTAGATATTTGTGAAGAGGCGGCATTGCTCCCGGAGAGATTCCACCGCGAAAGCGATTGCCCATCACCAACTCGTAACCCGCCCGCAATTTCTCGATGAACAGGCCTAGGTTGGAAAAATCGTAGCTGTCATCGGCGTCGCCCATAATGACGTATTTTCCCCGGGCAGAACGGATACCCGCGATCAGGGCGGCGCCATAACCCTTGGTTGATACCGGAATGACCCGAGCTCCGGCGCTTTCCGCCAATTGCTGCGAACCGTCCGTGCTGCCGTCGTCGGCGACCAGCACCTCGCCCTCGACACCATTTTGATCAAGCCATCGCCGCGCCTTCTTCACGCAAGTTTCGATCGTCTCGGCCTCGTTCAGGCATGGCATTAAAACGGTTAATTCCACGGTGCTCTTGAATAAAGGCTTTCACGCGGCCCGGCAACCGGCAAGAAATCTTTTAATTTCTGCGCATGGCAATTTCGATATTGGCTCAATCCCACCTCGAAAAATCAGACATCTGGAGGATTGTCATCATGGATAGCTGCCCTGCTTGAAAGAAAAACAGCGGCTCCAGCGGTCAAGTTTTGCGCGCCGCGCCGACACTCAAAAGAAGATATTCCCAAAAAGATGTTGCCGCATTGATCATTTGGGCTTACTTACCCGATACGTAAATTAGTTCTGTTATGTTAGCAAAAACCAAGTGCGAGCACGCCACGACCAAGCGGTTCAAGGCCAAGCTCAAGCCCTATCACCATCATTTCGAGAAGTGCTCCAAGGCCGTGCGTGTCCATCACGGCGTCCCCAAGGGCAAGGTCAAGGGCTCTGTCCGTTTGGGCGATCTCGTCACCATTCCCGACAGCGATCTCCATCACGTGATGGATCACGAGGCGATGATGGCCATTGGCCACGCCATTGAGGACATCGCTTCGGAAGAGGGCAAGGGCGAACTGATCGCCACTTTCCAGGACTTCAAAAATTTTCTTCCCTACAAAAAGCGCTACGCGGAAATGTCCGAGCGCCTCGATGCCGTTCGCGTCTGGGGCGATGGCGAGGTTCCCAAGAAATGCGGCAACGTCGATTTCGTACGAGTTGATGAGAAACTGCTTCGCTACTGGCTCGTTCTTTTCGACAGCGAAAAAGTGCGCGCCGTCCTGCTTTGCAAGCAGGTGAACAAGGCGACTAAGATGGAGGACAAAAAGTTCCTCGGCTTCTACAGCTTTAACCCCTATCTCGTCCAATCGATCCGTTGGCGCTTCAATCTCATGAGCTGCGGGTTGAGCCGGGTCATTTCTCACTGGGAGAAGTCATTCCCCTTCCCTGATCTCAAGATGCGCGATCTGGACCGTTTAATTCGCCAGCCCGATGCCGTTGATGTTTAACAGCTTACGAATTATCTAAAATATTTTAACTTTTCTTTGAACGGCGCCCCCTCAATAGGGTCTATCGCTTTGTAAGTTTCATTCATTCTCCTCCTTGATTTCAGGCGCTAACTTAGGTTAGCGCCTGTTTTCGTTTCAGCGCGAAACATCCCCGGTTCCCTCGCTCCCAAACTCCATTTGGGAGCGCCGTTGTCCGCGCAATTCCATTGCTCCGCGTTGTATTCCGAGATGCGAAAAAAGAAGACCTGCAATGGAGTCACCTCCGCAATCGCGTGCCCAAATGGAGTTTGTGCACGAGGCAAAGCCCGGCAGGAATTCTTTCAGCGTGACCCGCGCCGTCTTTTTGGACAGGCTTCACCCTTATGCGTCATACCATCACCGTACTGGTCGAAAATCGTTTCGGCGTTTTGACGCGCATCGCCGGTCTCTTCAGCGGGCGCGGAATCACCATCGACACGCTTAACGTCGGCCCCACCCATCATCCCGACACCTCACGCATGACCATCGTGGTCGTGGGCGATGACCGCGTACTCGACCAGGTCACGCGCCAGCTCAACAAGCTCGTCGATGTGATCGAAGTGAAAGATTTCCATGAAGGCGAATATGTCGATCGCGAACTGGTCCTGCTCAAGATCAAGATCGATGCGAAGGCCCGCGCCGAGGTGATGCAGATTTGCGACATCTTCCGCGCCAAGATCGTCGATGTGCAGCCCAAGAACCTGACCATCGAGATCACCGGCAACGAATCGAAGGTCTCGAAGTTCATCACGCTGATGGAGACCTTCGGCATCCTCGATCTCACCCGCACGGGCAAGGTCGCGATCGCGCGGAAATAATTTAGGTGGCCCGGCAACGACAAGCGTGCCTGTGTTGTCCGGGTCGCCGAAGGCAATAAGAAGCCACAGGAAATCTGCATCGATCCACTTAGAGCTTCATGCACTTCTTCGCCTACTTCGTCGAGCATCCCCATCCGTTCCTCTTTCGGATCGGGGAGAACTGGGGCCTGCGGTTTTACAGCCTCGCCTACCTGACGGGATTCTACGTTCTATTCGTCGGGCTGCGCTGGCAGGCGAAGCGGTGCTGGAGTCTGCTGCGCGGCGATGCCATCTCGGACTATGTAACTTGGGTTGCGATGGCGGGGGTGATCCTCGGCGGGCGACTCGGCTACTGTCTGCTCTACGCACCGCACCAGACTTTCACTGATCCGACCTACATCTTCACCGTCTGGAAAGGCGGCATGGCCAGCCATGGCGGTATTCTTGGCGTGATCCTCGTCATGATTTTCTACGGGCGCGCGAAGAAAATACCATTTTACAATCTCGCCGACGCCACCGCCTTTTGCGTGCCGATCTGTCTGGGCCTCGGTCGCTGCGCCAACTTTCTCAATGGCGAACTTTGGGGCCGACCGACGGATGCGTGGTGGGGCGTAATTTTTCCTGCCGCGCCATGGGTCAATGGCCAGAACGTTCCGCGCTATCCCTCGCAACTCATCGAAGCGCTATTGGAGGGATTGCTCCTCCAACTCATCCTCATCGCCGTTCGCTTCACCACGAAACGGGAAGGCGCAGTCGCACTGACTTTCATGGCCGGGTATGCCGTACTGCGCATCGCAGGCGAACAATTTCGCGAGCCAGATTCCGATATTGGCTTCTGGTTTGGCGCGATCACCCAAGGCCAACTACTTTCCGGGCTGATGCTCCTTGTGACTGCTTTTCTCGCCTGGCGACAGTTTATCTCGCGTCCCAACTAGGATTTGGAGCTATATTTGACGACTCCCAAGACGAACCCATGAGCGCACCCTATTTTCCTTCCACCGATTACATCGATCTTAAACAGACCGACCACGCCGCCATTTTTCATGGAGTCGCGGAGGCTTGGGAAATCTTGCCCAAGCTGGCCCAGTATCTTGAGGCGCATTTGGTGCCTGCCAATTTCGGGCGTACCATCGGCGACCCTGCCATCGGTAAGAATGTCTATATCGGCCGCGGTACGGTGATTGAGCCTGGCGCCTTCATCAAGGGCCCGGCCTGGATCGGGCCGAATTGCCAGATTCGCCACGGCGCCTACATCCGCGAGAATGTCATCATCGGCGCGGACTCGGTCATCGGAAATTCGAGCGAGATCAAGAACAGCTTTCTCTGCAATGGCTGCCAGATACCTCATTTCAATTACGTCGGCGATTCGATCTTGGGCGCGAAAGTCCATCTCGCGGCGGGCGTCATCGTCTCCAACCTCAAGCTCAACGGGGATTTCATCACCATCCGCATCGATGAGGGCATCGTCTCCACGGGACTGCGCAAATTTGGCGCGCTCATCGGCGACGGAGCCGAAGTCGGCTGCAATGCCGTGATCAATCCGGGATCCGTGATAGGTCGCCGGGCGTTGATCTACCCCGGTGTTTCCTGGCGGGGCGTTCTACCCGCGAATTCCATCGCGAAGACGGCAGATCATGTCTTCGAACGACGAAGCTAAGAGACAACCCGTTGTCCGGGCCATCAATACAGTTACGTTTTCGGAGCCGGATCAGGCGCATCAAATTTCACGTCCACCGGCGCGCGCTCAAAATCATTCGCTTCCATCAGCGCCCTCGGTTTCATCGCGCCAACGGAGGCGATGAACCGATCCGGAATCACGCCAAGACGCGTGTTATAGAATGTCGCGATGCTGTTGAAATAGGAACGCGCCAGGGCGATGCGTTGCTCGGTCTCGCTGAGGTTCTGCTGCAGCGCGAGAAAATTCTGGTCCGCTTTCAATTCAGGATAGGCCTCCTTGAGAATCTGCACCTGGGTCTGCACTGCCTGGAAATCCGCACCGGCCTGCCCCGGAGGCGTCGCGGCAAGCTGGCTACGCATCGCGGCCAAAGCGGTCTGCGTGGCGGCCTCGTGATCGCGATAACCTTTTACCGCGTCGATCAAATTCGGAATCAAATCATGTCGCCGTTTGATCTGAATATCGACCTGACTCCAGCCCTGCTCCACGCGCTGGCGCAATTCCACGAGGCTGTTGTAGACGGTGATGAACCAGCCGATGAACCAGATCACCAAGAAAAGCACAAATTCGCCGATGAAAATGAGAATCAACATTGTCGTGATATCCTGATTCCCAGCCAGAGTGCCTGCGATATGTCCACCCGGCGCGAGCACGGCACCGAGCAGAAAGAAAAGCCAAAGCTGCCAGCCCAGCCCGCTGCTGACCTGCTCCTGCGAACGCGTCGAAATGAGAAATTCGGACGCCTGTGGATCGGCCGCAATCTCCGGCGCGACGACGTCTTTCCGCTCGCGGGCCTGGCCAACGACAAAAAGCGGCATCTGCAGCGCGATGGCTGTCTCTGTAAAGCGCCGGACCTCGTCCGAATCCATGATACCCATCGTCGGGCCTTTACCGTAATAAAGGGGCTTCAGCGGCGTACACGATTCGCTCAAGACGCTCACAGCCTCGATCCGCGCGCCTTCCGGACGCACGAGCAAATGTCCGGTATCATCCTTCAAATAAAATGGCGTCGATTCCATGCGCGAATCCACCGAGGTCCAACCACTCTCCGTTCGAGTGACCGTCCGAGTGCCCCCCTTGCCATCGTCCTCCGTCTCGGTGACCTCTCGCGACCAGCGTTCCTCGATGTCGAAGGAATAATAGACGCAGGGCATTTGCGCGAGGTAGCTTTCCAGCGGTTGCTCGCATTCGACCGTGCCCTTCAATTCCACCAAACCGATAAAGACGCCCTGGGTTTTCGAAGTGGGCAGGTTATCGATCAAACGTCGGCGGCGGCAGGCGCGAAGCGAAAGAAAAAGCGCAATAACCGCGACGATCAACCCGATCCACGGAAAGAGTGGACTGTAGTTACTGATGTCAGCAGCAAAAATCGTGGGCATAGGCAGTGCCGCGAAGCTATCGACTTAAACGCCGTGAGTCTCGCCGAAAGAATTGCCACCTAACGCCAGTGTTACAATTTGAAATACTAAAAAATCTTGCGTTAAAATTCCGTCATCCTGAGCTTGTCGAAGGATCAGTCCCCATGGCATTTGCTCGTTACCCGCCCTCCTCTGATTGCGAAAATCACCGGGAGCTGATCCTTCGACAAACTCAGGATGACGGATTGTTTGTAGAAATTTTTCTGCAAAAAAACTAAAACTGTATCTCTTCCCGCCAGACCTCAAGCTTGACAGGAAACCGCCTCACAGGAGAAGTTAGCGGTGATGTTACCTATTTTGCCCACCGGAAGCGCCTGGATGATGCTTGCTCTCAAGGCCCTCGCGGCCATGGGCTTCATGGCCGCTGCGAACGCGGTCATCCTTTATGCCTGCTGAAAAGCGCGGCACGTTCGGTTACTGGCGCGACCCGGTTTTTCTTCTCAGCTTGGCGATCTATGTCGTCAATCGCCTGTGGATCAAACCGAACCTCCACACCTACTCTCCCTTTTTTCACGGCCATCTCAACGACAGCCTGACCGTCCCGGTCGCCCTGCCGATTTACCTTCTCGTTTATCGCTGGATCGGCCTCCGCCCGGATGATCAGCCACCCCGCTCTTGGGAAATCGGCTGCCATCTCGCCGTCTGGTGCGTCTTCTTCAAGTGGTTTGGCCCGGCGATCTTGCACCATGGCGTGGCCGATCCTCTCGATGACTGTAGCATGCTCGCCGGAGGCATGGTGGCGTGGTTGCTCTGGCAAAGAGGTTGGTTGGTCAAAATTCCCCAAGCTCAAAAAGCCAAGCCTCTCCACGGCGCCGCCTAACATTCTTGTCATCATCGGTTGGTTGCCAGTCATGGCCCCCTGCACGATAATCACTCTCTGATATGCCTTCCCGGATTGTGATGATCGTCGGTCTCGCCCTTTTGATGAACCTTGGCTTCGCCTTTCTCCAGATCCGGCTGCTCCGGCGTCGCACACCCTGGCCCAAGTTTGTCGGCGTCGCCGTCTGCATCTGGGCAGCGGCCATGTCCGGCCTGTTTCTCTTGCAGGCTTTTGCACCGCCAGGCTGGGCGCCCTTCATGCGTCAGTGGCTTTATGTGCCCATGGCGGTCGAAATGGTGTGGAACGTCCTGCTTCTGGAACTTCTTTTTCTGGGCATAATTCTCGCGACGTTGATCGCGCGACGTTTTTTACCGGTTTCTCAAAATGTACCGCAAACACCAGGGGAAATTTCGCGCCGCCAGTTTCTCTACGCCGCCGCGTATGGAGCTGCTCCCGTCGTAGCTCTTGGCATGGGCGTCCACGGCGCCATGACTCGCAACGACCTGCGCGTGCGGCCCGTTTCAATTCCAATCGCGGGGCTCCCACCTGAATTGGAAGGTTTCACCATCGCGCATGTCAGCGATCTTCATTCCGGTCTCTTTGTCGGCCCTGAACGGCTGAAAATTATCAGCGACGCAACCAACGACCTGAAAGCCGACCTCGTGACCATCACGGGCGATGTCATCAACCGGGAGATGGGAGAATTCCCGGCGGCTCTTGCCGCCATAAAAGCCATCGAGTCGCGCCACGGCACCTATCTCTGCGAGGGCAACCACGATCGCATCCCCGGCGATGGCCTGGTGATTGAGGCCTGCGCGGAAAATAATCTCCCGATGCTGACCTACGAAACGATTGTCCTCCCGATTCGCGGCAAGAGAGTGCTCATTGGCGGATTGCCCTGGATGAGAGACGGCTTTGAAGAGAGGCCGGAACTCGTCAGCCAGCTTTTCCCGGCCCGCCGGGAAGGCGACGTGCGCATCCTGCTGGCGCATCATCCCCACTTGTTCGATATCGCCGATAGCACGGACCTTGTCCTGGCTGGCCACACCCACGGTGGCCAGATCATGCTGGGAGAACACCTCGGCCTGGGACCGCTTTTTTTCAAATACTGGAGCGGCTTTTACCAGCGGGGCAACACCTCGATGGTAGTCTCCAACGGTTGCGGCGACTGGTTCCCCTGCCGCATCGGCGCTCCCGCCGAAATCGCCCTCCTGCGCCTGACGGCGGCGTGATCTATTTGAACTTGGGTTGCGACAGGTTCCGGCTATTTTAAAAGGCCATGATCCTGTCTTCGCTTTTTCTAGGCGCATCCCTGACTCTCGGAGCGATCACACCGGCCAAGGTCGACAATGTTGTTTCCAATCCGTCGGCCTCGCTGACGCCGCCCCAGGTCATTTACGTGGATCTCTTTTCCCCGGTGGACACCTCCAACCAAGCCGACAACAGCGATAACGGAGGAGGTCGTCCTCACATTCTCGGCCAGCACAAACAACAACAGCAGGCCGACATCCTGCAAAAGTTACCCGGCATTCTTCAAAAGACCCTGGTTCAGGCATTGAATAACGGGATCGCTCGCGCCAAGGCAGGTGACGGCATGCTCGCGACGCAGGCCAATTGCTGGATTGTCCGCGGCCAGTTTGTAGTCATCGACCAAGGAAGCCGCGCGATGCAGGCGGGCATCGGCTTCGGCGCGGGCCAAAGTCATGTCGAGGTACGGGCCCAAGTCTATACCCTAAGCGATCCCGACCATCCCTTCCTCGTTTTCGACACCAACGGCGCCAGCGGCCATATGCCGGGTGCGGTGGTGATTCCGAATCCCTACGTGGCCGCCGCCAAATTCGTCATGGCCAAGAAGGAGCCGGAAAAAGAAACCAAAAAGATTGGCAAACAGATAGCCACGGAAATCGGAAAATTCATGACCTCCGAGGGAATTCCCACGCTCCATGCCATGCAAAATTCCGGGGAGACGCCTCCACCTCCCGCCCCCGATTCCGACAGCACGACTCCTATCTACTCCTCAAAGGGAGGATGACCCAATCTTGTCAGCATCCAAAAACCCAACCCATCCGTCTCCTATTACTATGAAAAAAAGTCCCGACTTCGGCGTGCAGAGCTACTGCTTCCGCCATTTTACAGACAACACGGTGGTCGCGAAAAAAGTGCGCGACATCGGCCTCAATTCAATTGAACTCTGCGGTGTCCACGCCGACTTGAACCAGCTTTCCTCCGTCAAGGAAGCCGTCGCCATTTATCAAAAAGCTGGTGTCTCCATCGTCTCCATCGGCGTCCAGACCTTTTCCGGCCACGACTCCGAGAAAGTATGGTTTGAAGCGGCCGCCCTCGCGGGTGCGCGCCATATTTCCTGCCATTTTCGCGTCGATAGCTTCCTGCAGGCGGTTCCCAAGGTGCGCAATTGGTCGCGGGAATTCGGCATTCGCGTCGGCATTCATTGCCACGGCGGCTATCAGTTCGGCGGCTCGCCCGATGTGCTCGAATATTTGATCAATCTGGGCGGACCCGAAATCGGTCTCTGCATCGATACCGCGTGGGCCATGCAAATCGGACCGTGGCAAGGCAACCCGGTCGAATGGGCCAAGAAATTCGCCGGGAAGATTTACGGCATCCACTACAAGGATTTCACTTTCGACCGCACCGGCCAGTGGTCCGACACTATCGTCGGCCAGGGAAATCTTAATTTGCCCGCCTTCAACGAGGCGCTGGCCCAAGGTGGATTCGACGGCATGGCCGTGATCGAATACGAAGCCGAAGTCGAGAGTCCCGATGCGGCATTAAAGCGCTGTGTCGAGTCGATGCGCGCTTAGCTTCCGTTGTAGCGGCGGTCATGGACCGCCGCTATAAAGACGTGAAAAGCCAATCCGTCCGTCCTAGTTACTCCGCATCTGCCAGAGATTCGACGGCGCCTTCTTGTTCGGCGCGTTGCTGCCCGACGTAATCTTGAGCGCCTTCGCCGTGATCACTTCTTCCACGGTGTTACCCGATCCGACATTGTTCACGTTGTTGTAACCAACCGCCCGGGGCGATGCCGTATCGAAGAATTGTTGCTCCGTATTGAGGTAGGTGTTGTTATCGACATCGACCATATTCGGCGTGACAAATTTTTGGTCGGAAACCGTCATCACCATCACGTAGTTGGCTCCCAGTGCCGCGCCTTGCTGTTGCAGGCTATTTAGAAGTTGAGTGGGTGTTTCGCCGACCTGCGCAGTCGCCGACAAATTCGCAATGACTATGTATTGTCCCTTGGGAGGATGGGACGAAACCCGGCAACTGGAAACAGGAACGGCCGGGTATGGAGTCGCAGACTGCGAAGTAACCTGGACGGCATTGGTGTCATCCGTCGCACAGGAGCAAAGAAGTACCACCGTTATGCCCGTGACTGCCCATTTGATGATATTCATTTTCGTTGTCCGATTTTCTTTAAAGCTTTCCGAGTCTCCTCTCGCCTCGACAAACGAGCAAGGCAGAAAATAAGGACGATTAAGATAATCATGGAGGGACAACCTCCAGTCGATAAATTTTCCACACGCTTTCCTGCGCGGCTTGTGCTGTCATTAGCGACCCCGCATGAATCCCGCCCCCGCTTCGACCTCCTTCCGGAGCATTCTGGGCGAAAAGAATTTTGCCCGGCTCTGGTACGGTCAAATCATCAGTAGCCTGGGCGATCGGTTCTACCAGTTCGCACTGCTTTACGTGATCCTCGGCATCAAGCAGGGTCTTGATGTCGGCAAGGATAGCGCCCGCGTGACCTTCTGCGCGATGTTGCCCGGCCTGCTGCTGGCCCCACTTTATGGCTGGATTGTGGACCGTTTCGCGCGCCGCTGGGTCATGTTTTGGTCCGACCTCGCCCGCGCCGCCTTGACCCTCTCCTTCCTTTATCTTTGGTTCAATCTCCACAGCCTGACAGCGGTTTTCACGGTCGTTTTCCTGATGGGCGCACTCAATGGACTCTTCATCCCCGCACGGCAGGCGGCACTGCCCCAGATCGTTTCCGCCGCCCAACTGGTTACAGCCAACGCGCTGATTTCCATGATCGGTGTTATTGCGAATTTCATTGGCATTCCCATCGCGAGTCTCATCGTCTCGATCTTCGGCGCGAAGAGCAGTTTCCTTTTCAATTCGCTCGGATTTCTCGCCTCGGCTTGGTGCATCTATCATATCAGGAATGATCTCCTGCCTGATCACACGCAAACAAAGGGCTCGGACAAAGTCGGCAGTTGGCGTGGAGCACTGGCGGGCTGGCGCGTGCTACGGGAAAAGCGTGAATTGGGCGCACTCGTCCTGGTCAACTCCGCTTTTTCATTCATCAGCGCGATGGTGCTCATTACCATTCTGCAGCAGGTCGTGCAAACGGTGAACCTTGACTCGGTGCAGACACTCGTCAACGGCCTGACTTCCTTCCTCAGCATGTTTGCGCCGAAGCCTCCCGTTTTTGGCGAAATCAAGACGCTCGCGTTTGGCTTGTTGATGGCGGGAATCGGGCTGGGACTTGGCGTAGGCGTCGGGATTTGCGGTGCCTCGAAACGACACAGCCGCAGCAACGCGCTCCCCTATATTGCCCTGGCGCTGCTAGGGCTGGCGTTGATTGGGTTCTCGCACATCCAAGACTATTGGCCCGCCGTCGCAGGCGCCGCCTTCATGGGCGTGCTCTCGGCCTTCATCGTCATTCCAATCGAGTCCCGATTGCAAAATGATGTGGACGACGCGCGCCGTGGACGGCTCTTCGCCCTGCGCAATCTCTGCACCACGACCAGTTTTCTCCTGGGCCTGGCCGTGAATTTGAACGGTGATCTCCTCAACTGGCTGGGGCCATCCCGATTGATTGGCTATATCGGATTCGCAGCCATTGCGATAGCCGCAGTGCTGGCCCTGGCAAACGCCTCGACGCTCAACTCTTCTTGGTCAACTCGTCAACCGAAGTAGCGGTGCTCACCGGCGTCGGTTTAACGGGCTCGGGAAGATTCCCACCAATCCGGTTCTGGTCTGTGACCGGCTTTGGGTCCGGCGCATTCGCGGCAGCCGAAACTTCTTTTTCAAACTCTTCCTTGGCTTTCTTGAACTCGCCCAGGCTCTTGCCCAGACCGCGAGCCAGCTTCGGAATCTTGTCCGCACCGAATAGAAGAACCGCCCCCAAGAAAATCCAGAGGAAGTCCGTGCCGTGAGGTAACCAAGCAAGAAAGGGATGCGTCATAAAGTTAACTCAGACAACCTAAGCCACCTCTCAAGCCAGCACAACTGAATTTCTCCGGACTTGGCGAAGCCCAAAAACACATCACCGAGTTGTCGAATCTGTCATTTCGCTTTTTTGGAAGGTGGGAACGACCTGCCGGATAAAATCGCTCATCATCTTTTGGGTCTGGGCCGCGTTGAGGCCGTCAGGGTGGCTGGACTCGCTCACAGGAGACTCGGTCATAACATAGGCCCAGCGATGGGCGCGATTGTAGAGGATGCGATCCCAGGAGTTGAGAAAGACGCGCATGAATTGAGACGGTGTGGTGAGGTTTTCCCCGACAAACCAGTACATGAAATAGGCCCGAACCAGATGATGCTCATCGTTGGAACTGACCGTGTCACGTTGAATGGCGAGATTGCGGACGACGAGATTGTGACCGGATGCGAGTTGGACAGGCAGATTGTCCTGCCCCACCACGGTCCAGCCCTGGCCGGGCAGGCAGACTTCGGCGCGATGGATGCTGTTTTGCGCGACGCCGCTCAGGAGGACGGTGAATAAGACCGACTCGTGGTCCCGAATATCGTCGTATTGCTTGCGGACGAGTTGCGTGTCCGCGGGGAGCGTGCCGAGTTCCCCCTCGGTGATGGAGGCTTTCGTCCCATAAAATTGAGCTTTGGGATTACCCGGCAACGCGATGGTGACATTGTCGGGCAACTCCATGACGACGCCAGATTTTGGTTCGTCTCCCCCCGAGGGATGAATTGCGGCGGCGATGAACATGAGCAGGGTCAACGCGATGAGCACGCCGCAACGCCACAGAGGCACGGTCCCCTCGCCGCCGGAGGGCAGGGTCACGGAGGGTGGAAAGCTAATTTGAGTGGGGAGAGGATCGGCTACCGGCATAAATAAAGAGATGGGCGTTCGAATCAGGCTGCGGGTGAGGTGGACTTCGCCTTTTTTTTCCACGTTTTGGTCAAGAGGGCGCCGAGGGCGAATTCGAGGCCGAGAGCGACGCCGTAGACCATGAAGCCGGCACCTTCGTGGAACCAGGAAGGGTTCTCGTTGGTGCCGATGGCAAAAGAGGACCCGAAGAAGATGCTGCCTGCGATCAAGATCAGGACACGGGCGAGATTACCGATGACGGTCAAGGGAATGGAGGCGAGGAAGACGACCCATTGCTGCCAGAGGCGGGGGAGCGCCATATTGGCATAGAGAGCGGAGATCATCATCAAGGCGAACAGGGAACGGATACCGCTGCAGGGGTCGGCGATATCGATGCGGAAGCGATCGCCGACATGCAGGCCGGCAGCCGGGTTGGGAGCGGAAAGGATCGCGGTGCCGCTTTGGATGGCGGGGATTTCGACGATGTTCAGGATGTCGTAGGCGAGATGACTCATGAACATGCGGAGCTTGAAGGCGACGCTGTCGTCGAGAAAAGGCAGTGGCCAGGAAAAGGCGAAGAAGGCCCAGGGAAACAAGATTGAAAGAAAGACATCCCGGCCCCAAAGCCAGAGGATGACGCCGGCGATGAGGAGTTGCATGGCGGCATAGCCGACGACTTGCATTTCGGTGCGAAGGCCGAGCCAATAGAGAACCAATGCGAAGACGACCAGGCCGAGCGCGGGATTGATTCCGCGAATGGACTGGCGGGCGATCTCTTCTTTGCGGGTGAAAATGAGGTAGCCGACGATCACCGGGACAAGGAGGCAATAGCTGAAGTCGAGGGTGGTGTGGGTATTTTGACCGGCCCAACAGACTTTCCAAAGCAGGATGCCCAAGGGGACTTTGGTGTGCTCATAACCCGAGGCATAAGGGATGACGAGAAGAAGAGACAGGATGAGAATCGCGGCGCTCGCCAAGGGAAGCCACCAGCGATGCAGGAGCCTTCCCCCGATTTGGATCATAGGCTATTTTAGCGACTGGGCCACTGAATGCAAGTCCGGGGGCGGGGAGTTGGCCCGGTCATTAGCGAGCAACAGATTGGCGACGCGCTTTACTCCCATCGCGCAGTTTGTACGATAGGGTTGGTGAATCGTCTGTTGAACAGGCGCTCATCCCTCATGGAACCACCGGCAAAAAAACTTTCGATCACCTACTCGCTGGCGGACCAGTCCTTCGCGCGCGCAAAATCGATCGGCATCCTCAATGTCTCCGTAGGCCTGCTGCAAGCGCTGGCGACCCGGCCGGAATGCGGACGGTTGACGGCGCTTTCAAATCATTCGCTGCTTGAAAGATTTACTCCGCCGTCTGGAACGACGATCGAGCAGCATGACCTGGCGGACGACCACGGGCCGGGCCGGGTCTGGTGGGACCAATTCGGCGTCTATTCGTTCGCCCGGCGAACGGGCAACGAGTGGCTTTTCCTGCCCAAGGGCTTTGCCTCCTTTTTCCGCCGCTGCCCGGTGCGGCTGGCCACCTTCGTGCATGACGCGATGCAGGACCACTACGACCGGCATTATCCCCATGCAGTGCCCCGGTATGAGGCGGCGTATTTTCGCGCCGGATTCCGCGCATCCGTGCGGGAGTCGGAAGTTATTTTTACACCCAGCGAATTTACCCTGAATGAGATTACGCGGGTGGCCCGGGAAAAAGGCTGGCGCGTTCCACGCCTGGTTTGCTGCGGCGAAGGCTTTGAACGTCCGGTGACGGCACCGACAGAGGAACGTCGCGACATCGTCATCCCGACGAGCCGATTTCCGCATAAACTCACCCGTCAGGCTGTGGAGTTTCTGGATCGCTGGTGCCGGGAGAATCCGTTTGGCGAACAAATTCACTGGATTGGCTCGTTTCCGGAAAAATTGGAAATGCCCTCACATCCGGGCTGGCGGCGACACACCATCCTGCCAGAAATGGAATTCCGAGCGTTGATGGCGCGCGCGCGGGTGGTGGTGTCGTTTTCCAATTATGAAGGTTTTGGCCGACCGCCCGTCGAGGCTGCGCTGGCAGGAGGGTGTCCGGTTTTCTCGAACATCCCCGCCAGCCGCGAAGTGATGGGTGATTGTGGTTACTCGTTCGACAATGCGAGTTACGAAAGCTTTGCGGCGGCCCTCCGGCAGGCCCTGGCGGTTCGTCCTGAGCAGTTGCAGGCTTGGGCGGATAAACTGGCTGCCCGCCACAATTGGAACATCGTGGCCGATCGCGTGGCGACGGCTCTATCCGTCGCAAGCGAACTTCCCCGTTCCTGATCACCCGTTCCATGCTCTTTTCGATCATCACACCCAGCTTTCGCCAATTGGATTGGCTTGGGTTGTGCGCGGCATCGATCGCAGACCAAGGCGTGGACTTAGAGCATCTGGTGCAGGACGCCGGGAGCCCGGGCGTCGAGGAATGGATGAAGTCCCATCCTAGGGTGAAGGTCACGGTTGAACCTGATAACGGAATGTACGATGCGATCAATCGCGGCCTGAGCCGGGCCCGGGGAGAAATCTGCGCCTATCTGAATTGCGATGAGCAGTATTTGCCGGGGGCTCTGCGCAAAGTTGGCGACTATTTTAACAAGCATCCCGAAATCGATGTGGTTTTTGGCGATGCCATTCTGGCCGATGCTGAGTTGCGTCCATTATCATATCGAAGGGCGGTGACTCCGTTGCGCTGGCATACGTTGTTGCGACCTTTGGGTGTTCTGACCTGCAGTACGTTTTTCCGGCGAAAAGTGGTGGAGGATGGCGTGCTTTTCGATCCTTCGTGGAGAATTATCGGTGATAAAGCGTGGGTTCTGGAACTCCTGAATCGAGGGTACCGGACCTCAGTTTTGCAGGAACCCCTGGCCCTGTTTGCTTTTACCGGGGAAAACCTAAGCCAGCACGGCGCGCTCGCAGATGAGCGCAGGCGATGGGAACAAAGTTACGCGCTCGGAATTCGGCTGGCTTTGCCGCTGGTAATGGGGTGGCATGTGTTGGAAAAATGGAGGCAGGGAGCTTATCGGGCCCGAATCCTTGACTCTGCCTGGTTTACCCGCGATTCCTTGCCGTTGCGGCGGTCTTTTAATCGATTGACCTTGGGCTGGAAGTGGCCTTCGGTGTCATCAATTCCAAATTCATGAGCGAGCTTCCCCAGCGTCAACTATTTGTCGTCGGATTTTTTCGTTCGGGAACGTCGCTTCTCTACAGCTTCCTGAATCTGCATCCCCAGGTCCGACTGCTTTACGAGGCGGATTTGCTGGCCAATTCGCTGGTCGCTGTTTCTTCTCGTTATGACTTGAAATGGTGGAAGCGGCTCGATTTTTACAACTCGTGCATCCGGCGACACAAGCTCAAAGCTCAACCCTCCTGGAACCAGGTTCGTCACTCGCATGAAGCGGCCAATATCCTTTACCAGCAACATGCCGGCCCCGATCGACTCTATATCGGCGAAAAGTCACCAAGCTATTACAACAGTCTTCCCTTGTTGGCCCGTCACTATCCGCAGGCCCGATTCATCGTGATCTGGAGAGAGCCCAAAGCCGTCATTTCCAGCATTATTAGCGCCGGGAAAAAGGATTATTTTTTCCGTAGCCGTTCCCTGCCGCTCCGGTCCCTGGTCGGATTCGAACAAATGCAGGAGGACGTCCTTTATCTACGTAGCCAGGGGACACCGATTTTCGATTTCTGTTGTGAAAACCTGGTCGAGAACCCGGAATCCATCCTCAGGCCAATCTGCGATTTTCTCGAAATTCCGTATGAACCGGAAATGCTCGCGTTGGAAAGGGCGGATTACAGCATGTTCCCGCCCGGGGAGCATCAGGACAAGGCCCGGTCCGGCAGCGTGATGCAAAACGCCGATTCCCCGCCGCCTGTTCAAGGCGAGCTCTCCGGCAAGGCGGGACGTTATCTCCACCGGTGGAAAGCAAAGTTCCAAAATCAATTGACCAGTCGTCGCTATTGGCCGGATGCCAGCGCGAATCCGCCGGGGCGCCTGGAGGTGTTGATCGACAAAGCGTATTGCAAAGCACATCGTTTTTACTCGGAACAATTAATTCCCGTGGTTTACGGGGTATTTCCCATGGTTGGGCTAGCGCTCTATCGTCGTTGGCGCGGCCCGGTCCTATCGATAGGAAGTTTCCAAAAGTCCGAAGTGTCTCGATCGTCGGAGCCTAACTCCGCTCCAACGAAAATCAGCGTGGTGACTCCGAGCTACAAACAGCTCCCCTGGTTAAAGCTCTGCGTTGCTTCGGTCGCCGACCAAAAAGGCGTCGAGGTGGAGCATATCATACAGGACGCCCAGTCTGGACCAGAGCTCGAGGAATGGGTTCGTGAGCACTCGAAGGCCCGTTTATACGTCGAGGCGGACTCGGGTATGTATGATGCGATCAATCGCGGTTTTGCCCGGGCGACTGGAGATATCGTTTGCTGGTTGAACAGTGATGAGCAATATCTGGAGGGTACTCTGGCCAAGGTAGCCCGTTACTTTGAAAATCATCCTGAAGTGGATGTGCTTTTTGGCGACGCCCTCCTGGTTGGCAACACCGGCTCGCTGCTTTCCTACCGCAGGACCGTTCCTCCGAACATAGGCCACGTGCACCTTTCCCATCTAAATACGTTGTCCTGCTCCACCTTCGTGCGCCGGTCTGTCTTGGAGCGTGGCTTCAACCTGGATACCCGGTGGAGAGCGATCGCCGACGCGGTGTGGATTGTCGATCTGTTGAAGATGGGAATTCCGATGGCGGTAGTTGAAGAACCTTTGGCGGTCTTTACCATCACGGACAAGAACCTGGGACAATCCAGCCTTGCCTTGACGGAAACCGAAATCTGGCAACGGGAGATGCCGACTTATATGCGCTTGTTCCGGTTCGGTTTTATTTTGAGACACCGCCTCAGCAAGCTTTTCAATGGTGCCTACTGGCCGCGTTCCGTCACTGCCCGGCTTTATACGTTATCCAGCACAGACGAGCGAGCTACGCGCACCGTTTCTTTTCTTGGATTTAAATGGCCGCACAAACTATAAACCGCTGAAACTCTCTTGCATCGTCTCCATTTTTTTTGCGAGAATTATTGCGACTAAGGCGTGACATGGATGGCGATAGGCGTAATGTCTTCACTACATTTATTGTATTAGACCCATGAAGTTATCACCTCTCCTCGCTTTTATCGTTGCTATTACGTTGGCGCTATTGGTGGTATTTGTCATCGATCCACTTGATCCCAGCACGTTCAGCACTCCGTTTTGCCTGGGACTTATCCTGATGTGGCTCTCCTTGCGTCAGAAGGCGTGGGTTGTTCTCTGTATAGCCATTCTTTATTGTGTTTTGGATTTCTACGCCACAAATTGGTTTCTAGGTACTTTTCGACACCCGGCAGAGCACCCTTATTTTTGGTTTTTTCAACGTTTTGGGCTCTTTTCCGTGGTCTGCGTCATGGCGGTTTATCTGAGCTATCATCGGGAGGAATCGGAGAAAACTCTTAACCACATCCAGGGCGTTCTCAGGAAATTACCGGCACCCATGGTTATTTCGGATGCGGCCGGTTACATCACTTACGTGAATGAGGCTCTCTGCAGTTTTTTTGGGCAGCCGAGCGCAAAACTCGTGGGCAATCGGTATGTCGATCTCTTCATGGGTCATACGCAGGAGGGAAAGGCGATGCGCTACTACATCGAGCTCTTTGCTGAGCAGCGTGATGCCGCGCATGAAGTGGAATTACGGGTTCCGGTAAGCCCGGTCAATACCAAGGGCTATCTGATCTGCCTGGGACAGGGCGCAAGCCGAAACATGATCACCATTCTTCAAGTCAGCGAGAGCGTGGTTTCAAAATAGGCGCCGTATCCAGCCGGGATTCGTGGCGGAGGCCGGGAATGAATCAGGTAGGGGTTACTGAAAGGAAGGCTGCCCGCATGCATTCGCAATGGGCGGTGAGTGCGTAATGATCCAAGTAGTATTTTCGATATTCCTCAAACCGCATTTCCCCGGCAAAAGGAACCAGCGCTTTGGCGAGCGCGGCCGGATCGGACGCGTCAACGAGATGAGCAAGAGAGGGGGAGAGCATTTCGGGAAGCGCGCGCCAACGGGACACGAGCACGGGCATTCCGTAAGCGAGCGCCTCGATGACCGAGACAGGCTGGCCTTCGTTGGGGTAGAAGCTGGGGAAGCACAAGGCGTCCGATTCCCGCAGGAGGCGATCCTTTTCATCAGGGCCGGCGTATCCTGCATAAATGACGGCGCTGGATTCCTGCTCGTGCGATTTCAGTCGCAAATCATCCCGGCTGATGCGATCGCGAAAAGCCTGTTCTTCTTCGCGATTAAGAAAGGCTCCCGCCACGACGAGGCGCATTCGCCATCCGGCTCGATTCTGTTTTAGTTGAGCGTTGGCCAGCGAGACCGCGTCGATCGCGTCGAATATCCCTTTGGACCGAGTGGCGTGGGCGAGGTAAAGCAGTTGAAAAGAGGCCGGGCTTTCTTCCTGACCGAGAGCTCGCTCGCGGTGGTGTAGAAGCCGCCGAGGGAGCACGGTAGATGCAAAATCAGGACAGGGATCGAGAATGCCGTTGGCCACGACGGCGATATGCCGGGGAGAAAACACTTCGGCATCGCGGCGGCCCCACTCGTTCAAGACGCAGGACAAATCATGCCGGAAGAAAAGCCGGCATGTCAGCCATGCTTCCAGGTGATGGATCAATCCGGATGATGATGCCTCTCTGCACCATTGGCCCAGCCCGGGCGCGTGCCAGTGAAATATTTTGATCTTAAAAAAAGGCGCCACCAAGCCAAGCACGAGCCAGTCCCGATAAAGGGCCCCGCGCTTGGCGGGAGGAGCGGGCACATAGTAAAAGGCTTCCAGGGAGTATTTCCAACGCATCCACCAAGCTTGAAGAATATATCCAATCAACCGAAAAAGCTTCCCGATGCGCCAGACGCCAATGTCATCCAATCCATCGGACAATCGGGCGTTGACATGAAAAAGAATCGGATGTTCCCCGGTACCCGTGCCGGATTTTTCCAAGTTTTCCAGCATCAGCTGGACCATGTAGCTTTGCCCGTGAAAAGGAGGGGGAGTGTGGGCAAAGACCAAGACTCTCATGTCAGTCCAGCTTAGAAAAATTCTCTCGAAGTGCAATCGTTCGTCCGTGGAGACAACGATGGAGAACGCAATCTCGTTTATACGATGGAAATGCTGAATGACTAAGCACAACCGTTGCCTCTCTTAGGGCAACGCAATGATATACCACGTCCCCGGACCGGCTGTCGCCCGCAGGGTCAATTCCCTTGTCGCGACAACAGTGGCAGACCATTTTTTAGTCAGTTCGTCGATGGTCGTCCGGTACTTATATTTGATGGCGTAATCGTTCGCGACGATCAAGTGGATATGCTCGCTTTTCAACTGATCGAGTGTCTGGTCTGGAAAGACGTCGATGATTTGTCGCGATCCATAGGGACGCCAAAGCTGAGCTTCCATGTTGTCCCCCGTTTGAATGCAACCGACAAATTTTTCATTTGCCGGGAGAAGAATGCGCAGTTCTTTCATCGCATCGTAGCGCGAGCCATAGACACTATAAACCCGTTCCACGCGTCCACTGAAGGAAGGCGCTAGCCGGGCGGCGGCAGAGACCGCCCAATCGGTCGGGAAAAGAGGTCGGGCCGGGCTAATGACGATCAAGAGGAGTGAAATGCCCATCGCGATACCGGCGAAAAGTCTAACGATAAAAAACCGAATGATGCGCCCGTCAAGGGCGATCAAGATCAATACCCCGGCTATCAAAATAGGATAATAAGGGGTAAATAGTCTCGCCATGCTTTCGCTCGCCAACTTGCCGACAAGAACAAGCACAGCCACCCAAGCCCCGATAATTATCGGCAGGGCCTTCCATTTCAATCTCGTCATCAGATCCGTCCGAAAGCGGCCCGCCCAGCATCTTAGCCCGATCATTAAAAGAACACTGGCTGTCACGCCTAATCCCAGTCCGGCCGACTCCTCTAGTTGAATCTGGTCCAAGGCAGTGGCATAAATTCCCAATCGCGGATAATTGAGGTCCAGATATTCCTTCAATCGCAAGGGCAAGACCGCATTTATCGGTATTTGCGTTGACCAGATCGGGGGTCTCAAATTATCGACGCCAAGAAGAAGGAAGTTTCCGATTAGACCAACCACCGGATTAGCCAACTGCATTCGTCCCTCATCATGGGGATCTCCCGTGTACGACCCGGTAAAATATGTGTTGAAAAATGCGTTTGGAAGATATGACACACAACTGCTGATAAAAATAATCCCGGCCAAAATGAAAGGGTTGATTTTGAAAAGGAATCTTCGCCGCATGAGAACGGCGATGGCCCAAGGCAACGCCAGGGGAAGGTTTGAAATTTTTGCACCGGTGGCCAAGGCGAAAGAAAGGCACGAATAAAAGAAATTGGACGGACCAGGGGCCCTTTCTTCATCCGTCTTGAGAATATATAAAAAGGCTGCAAGCACATAAACTGCGGCAAATGAATCACTACAAACACTCCCCGCCTGTAATATATAACAATAGCCGGACGGAATGAGCCACATCCACCACCAACATATCCTTTTACTTATTCCCATTCTAGAAAAGACCGAAAAAATAAGTCCTGGAAAGAGCAGAAATGAGACTATGTTAATCAGAAAGAACAACCGGTCTGTCTTAAAAAAGACGAATATGGGAGCCATGAGCCACTCGAAGCCTGTAGCCGTTAAGTCCATTCGCTCATTCTGCGTAATGATCCAATGCCACTTTTGTTCCCACCACCAGTTGAGCAGACGAGGGAACCGATACGTTAGATAATCGTAATTGTTGGGGTGATGAACGAGCCCCCCAATAAAAATCAGGACCGTGAGAAACAGCCATATTTGGGGCAACCAGTGGCGCGATTTAAATCGCCGGAATCTAAAAGAGGCCAAGCTCCGTTTTGAGAGTCCGAGCGGTTGTCGAAAAAACCATAGAAAGCCCAGAAAGAAGAGAAAGGAAGCCCCGTAACCCCATTGATTGAGAATTCCAAACAGGGACAACGTCCACCCAGAAAACGTGCACCAAGCTGAGAGTAGAATCCAAAGTCCAACCCAATCGACGGGCTTTTTGTCTACCCGAGAAAATTCCACTCGATCAACTAAAAGCGCCATGGTTGCTTCGAGGTTACGGACATACTTTGCGTTTTCACGCTCAAATTTTGCATTGAGCCGATACCCACTTAAAGAGTTGCTCCCGACCATTGTCGCAGCAGAGGATAAAAATCTTCACCTTAGGTGAAGAAATCGGAGGACCTTTCCGTAACAAACTGAAACGGACTTTTGCTTCGGGAACCTGACTGGAGAGAGCAAAAGTGGACCAATTCGCGCTTGATGAGACGTCTGGCAGGGCTAGCTTGATGATGTGACGGGTAACTTCATCAAGATATCTAATCGGCATGCTTAGCGAGCGAACAATCATCAATGGATTGCTCGTTGTTGCGGGCATGATCCTTGGGCCGTACCTGATCATCCTTACTTTTGAAGTCAATCAAATAGCCCTTCTTTCATTTGCTGCAATTGTCTTTCTCTTCGCCATTTTCTTTTTGGTAAAAGACAGAATCGCCGCCTTTCCATATCTCGGCACCTACTTTGGAGGAACGCTCAATTTTCTGCCGCTAGGCTTTACCCCGCTTGAGGTATTCAGCCTGACAACCGTCCTCTATTTTCTCATTAATTATGTTGCGCTCAAAAGAAGGCCACTCGACGGAGGACCTCGCTTGTTCTTGTTTCCCATGCTGGTTATTGCTGCGATTGTGCTCATACATGATCACAGCCTGAAAGTTATGGGCGGCGGCCAGGAAGGATCACGCCAGGGCTTGTTGATTATTTTGTCTTTTGTGGTCTACATTTGCGCAATCAATATACCCAGTCCATCGGCCACTTTTTGGAGTCGCGTACCCTGGTGGTGTTTTTTCCTTACATGTTTGGCATCCGTGCCTTTTATCCTAACGACCTATTTCCCCAGCCTGGCGCCTTACCTCTTCTATGTTTCAGGCAATGTTAATATGAACGCTTACATGGAATCCGTAGGATTAATGGACTCGAGCGATACGGAACGAAACTTAGCCTTCCTTGGAATAGGTGGAATTTTGCAGGGGATACTGGTCGCCTATTTTCCTATTAATACATGGTGGCGACCCAAGCGCTGGATTATCATCATTTTGTCATTTTTATGCTTATACACGACTCTTAGTGGTGGGTATCGCAACGGGTTGCTAACCTTCGCCCTGACTACCTTTTTTGGAGCCGTATGTTATTGCCGGTGGCGAGTGCTCATTATATTGCCCCTATTTGTTCTCGTTCCGCTTGGAATGATTTTCATCCAGGATGACCATCCTGCGGGAATTAAGTTGCCCGGTAGCGTACAACGTACCCTGTCATTTTTACCGGGCCAATGGGATCTGGATGTAATAGAAAGCGGGGAGTCTTCCAATGATTTTCGAGCACAGATCAAGCGAGTTTATATCGCTGAATATTTATATAAAAGTCCATGGATAGGTAATGGATTTTCTTTTGATGCGAGCGAACCTGAAGCATATGATGCAATGGCTAAAACCCCCGGAGTGAGTGATCCAGGCTATTATACGATTAAATCATTTATAGTTAGTAAAAATTTGCATGTTGGCTGGCTCAGCCTCTATGACGCAGTAGGCATCATTGGCGGCATAGCTTTTATTATTCTAAACGGTACCATGATTTGGACAATCGGTCGTCTCACCTTCGGTAACAATATGGATACAGGTTCACCGCTTTTCCCCTTAAAGGTTTTTTTGTTTTCTAATCTTGCCGGAGGATCGATCGGATTTTTCACTACATTTGGAAGCTTTAGCCAGGGTTTCATAGGAATGTGTGCCTGTGCGATCATTTTGGTCCACCTCGGTCGAATCGACCGCGGAAATATGGCAAACATTATTACTCCCTCTCCGCAAATGCCGAAGAGACTGCCGAGATCTACAGAGGTATTTTCTCCTTTGGGCAGATCTACAGCTTAATCTGGAGGATCAAGATTCTCTCCATGATTTGCCGGGGGGGGCCGACTGTCGATGCAAGAGATGAAAGTTTAGGGAGAAAGAGATGCTTCAGGAACGAACCTTTTGTTTTCCGTAAAAACACTTCACTCTATTCCTGTCCCACGATCAAAAGCACCTAATTGGGCAAGATCTGACGGCAGTGCATTCAATTTTGACAAACATTCCGCCAGCACCCTTTCGACCGGCAAAGTCGTCATGCAGGCAATATCGAAGGGGCATCCCGATTCAAAATGGAGGCGCGGTTTACGATGGTGACAACCCTGGCATTCGAGGTCACTAAAGACAAAAGTGCAGGAGCTTGTTTTGGAAAATCTATATTGAGGGGAAGTCGCCCCAAAGATTCCGACTCCTGAAGTTCGAAGTGATGCGGCAACATGCAGCAGGCCAGAGTCAATTCCTATGAAAAGCCGGGACAATGATATCAAGGCGATCGATTCCTCCAGCGATAGTTGATCAACAAAGGAAACAACATTCGGGAAGACCATGCTGCCGACAGATCCCAAGCACGAGTGATCGCTCGTTCCAAGTTGAACAATATTGGTGAATCCCCTGGCACGCAGGCCCTGAATTAATCTCGCCCAGGACTCATAAGGAAATTCCCGGACGCGCCAACTCGGCCCGCAATGAATGATAATTAGCGACTCCTGCCGACTACCCTGCTTTTCCAGCAAGGATTTGACCCTGTTCAAAACAGCAGGTTCGACCAAAAGACGAGGATGAGAATCACCTGTCTTGACGCCAAATTGTCGGCCGAAATCTTCAATAACTGAAACCTCGCTGCCAACATCGCCCGGCACCCTCGGATCGGGCAGCCTATCATGTTGAAAGGCATATATGCTGGCGAATAGAAATGACCAGTAGGTTTGTATGATATCTCCGCGAAGGTTTGCCACGTTCGATGTAATTCCTGCCATTTTAGGCAAACAGATGAATTCGGGATAGCAGCTATATATAAATGCTCGTTTGGGATACTGTTTCTTCAACTGCTCAACCGCTGGAAATGTGCAAATAATATCGCCCATGCCCACATACCTGAGAAATAGAACGGGGCGGCTCCTTGTGCGCAGAATTATAGGAATAACTACGCGAGCCAAGAACCGTAAGGTCTTCAAATGCTCTTTGGTGCGATCTTTGAAATACTTTAAGACGTTCATATCATGAGCTATCGCCGCGAAGACATTCACCTCACTAGATATCAATGGTACTTTAAATTCAAAGCCTCTATTGTCAAAGTCCTTTTAGAATAGAAGCCCTTTGGGTTGGCCTAATCCATAGCCAAGATGATGTTTATCCGTTAGTTGGATATCGCTAAATTTGTATTCTCATTTTTTTCGACTCGTTTATCATTTTTGCACTTATATGATCCACCAGTTGAAAAACATCCTACTGGGAGCCAATGCGGCCGCAGTGATACGCGGACTGCGGTTCGGTCCTGGTGATTTCTACCGCTGTTGCCGGTTGAATCTGGCGGCCTCGCATCCAAGGGAAGATCGTTTATTGGCGGCATTGCCTCAAATTAATTCGACTGATATAACCGCCGGTCGCGAGTTTCCGATACGTCTCGTAATCGACCAATATTTGGATGGAACACTTCCATCGTATCAGGCTTTTATCCTAGTTTCGCTACTGGCAATGGAGCAACCACGCGAAGCTCTGGAGATCGGCACCTTTATGGGCCACACCTCCAAGTTAATGGCGGAAAATCTCGAACATTCCATCATTCATACAGTTGATCTTCCACTTGATTATTCACTCAATGAAGAAGGAAGTACCGACGTGTCCAAAGATGATTTTCATTTGATACGTAACCGACAGGTGGGGCGTGAATTTCGCAACACTCCTTTGGCTAGTCGTATCGTTCAGCACTATGCCGACACCATGACCTGGGATTTTACCGGTGTGGGCAATCCGACATTTTTCTTTATCGATGGCTCGCATACCTATGAGGCCTGTCTCAATGATTCTGAAAAATGTCATGCCCTTTGCGGAGGAAAGGGAACTTTTCTTTGGCATGATTGCGACAGTCACCATCCCGGCGTACTCCGTGCCTTAGGCAAATGGCGCGCGCTTGGACGCAATGTCGTGCGGATTCGCGGAACACCCTTTGGTTATTGGAAGGGGGAGTGACGGTCTTTGGCCATCTGCCGTATTAGACCAGTGAAGTTGGCTCTGAATTGAGTACATCCCAGTTTACTGGAACCCTCAACACGCCCCAGCGATGGGTTTCCATTTGGACATTGGGATTTTCGTCGACGATTTCGGGCATGAGTAACCCATCCGCTGTGTCGCAATGCCTGCCGCTCTCCACCACGGTTACGCCCAAGAAGTAGGATTCCATTTTGAAAAATCGCATTGGAACATGAAACCGCACGGTATACTTCCCCTGTTTCAAGTCGAGTAATGCGTGTTGATCGGAATAGGCTTCGGAGAAAACGCGAAGCCCCTCACCGTGGACGACCGCCATTGCCATGTTGAATTCTCGCAGGTGCTTCTGCACCTCTAAATCCACTTCTACGGTAAGAGTGTCATTTAGATGGACCGTGGGAGCCAGTTTACCCTGTTGATTTAAAAAACGGATGCGTAGAAAGCGGGCGCCCTCGGGGGTAGAGGAGCGAGGATAATCCGAAAGATCGCAAACCGCGGACGCTTCGGCGTCCATGCCCTGCCCCAGATATGCACTGATGCCCACATGTGGGTCTCCCGCATAAACGAGTTTTCCCTGCTTCATAAAAATTACCCGTTCACACATTTGACGGACGGCTTGCATGTTGTGACTGACAAAGATTACCGTGCGGCCTTCCTGTTCGGATACAGCCTGCATCTTACCGAGGCATTTTTTCTGGAATTGAGTGTCTCCCACAGCAAGCACTTCATCCACAATGAGGATGTCGGGATCCAGATGCGCCGCCACAGCAAATGCGAGGCGCACGTACATACCGCTGGAGAAGTGTTTGACAGGCGTATCCAGAAACTTCTCTACATCTGCAAACGCGACGATTTCATCGAATTTCTTTTTGATCTCGGTGCGCTTCATGCCAAGGATCGCGCCGTTGAGATAGATGTTTTCCCTTCCGGTCAACTCGGGATGAAAGCCGGTCCCGACTTCCAGCAAGCTGGCGACGCGGCCATTGATTTCGACTCGACCGGCACTGGGATCGGTGATGCGGCTGAGGATTTTCAACAAGGTGGATTTGCCCGCGCCGTTGCGACCGATGATGCCCACGCTTTCGCCTCGTTTGACGGCGAATGAGACATCCTTAAGGGCCCAAAATTCCTCGAGGGTATCTTCCTGGGGCCGG
>JABDHJ010000011.1 GCA_013285645.1 Verrucomicrobiota bacterium
GATGGAGAGATAGGAGCAGATCAGGGGGAAGAGGAGGAGGTGGTTGAATATCATGTAGCGGGGCAGGACGGGCATGCCAGAGGCGTCGAAGAGCGCGTACCAGAAAAAGAATATGATGAAGATGATCGTGAAGAAGAGCGGCGCGATGAGGGAGATGGGGAATTCTGGAAGTTGTTTCCACTTTGAAATTAAAGTGATGATAAAAGCAAACAGGGTGGCGACGTAGAGAATGAAGGTTGCCGGTGTGTAAATCCACGAATAGAGGTGGTCCAGAAATAGCCAGACGTGGTTGCGTGTCGGGCTTTCCGTGACTATTCGTCGGGTGAGGCCCTTGGTGAATTCGGGATTTGTGTAGAGGAGCTTTCCTTCGACTGTGATGAATGCATCCAGAGGAGGCTCATAGATAGTTTTGGAAACAACCTCGTGCAAGCCTTCGGGGAACACGGACATCACGATGGGGATCCGGCTGTCTGGTAGTGAGGCGATGGGCCGGACTTTTACGATGCCCATTTGATTTGCGGCATCGATTTCGTCCTCGATGTTGTGGAAGAGGGAGAAGGCGTCGAGGTAGTTGCCTTTGGCGGGGTCCATGGCGGCGGTGAAGGCGGCCCAATGGAACCAGCCGGCGGGGATGTCGTATTTACCGTAGTGATCGAGGCCGGCCTGTTTGTAGACGCTGTTTGATTCGAGCTGTTCGATAAACCAATGCGAATCGGGTCCGGCTTGCGCGATGAGCTTTCTCCGGTTTTCGTCGATGGGGAAATAGGGATCGCCGGTGGGATCGCCGACCGATTGGAGGCAGAGGTAGAATTTTTTGTATTGGGCGCTGTCGAGGTAGGAAATGCCAGAGTAGCCGTGATGGGAAAAGTTATAAATGCTGGTTCCTGCGTAGATCATGCTGATGCTGAAGATGAGGGTCGGGACTGAAAGTGCGACGAGATCGAGATGGGACTTGAGCGACTTGGAGCGGAACTTCGAGAGCACCAGTACCAGGGCGAGAAGGGCGAAGAGGATGATGCTCACGAGCAGAGGAACAAGCACGCTGCGGGTGATGGTAGAAAGGCCGAGGAAAAGAACGGAGAGGATGAGGAGGCTCCAGCGGGGTTTGGGGCCGATTCCGATGGCGAGGATGAAGCAGGAGAGGCCCAGCATGGTTTCGACGAGCCAGACGTTGTCGGAATAGAGATGGGAGAAGAGTTCGGCTACTGATGGGTCGAAGATGAGGAGGACGAAGAGGCCGAGGGAGAGTCCGCTTTTCCATGGCCAGGCGATGAGGGCCCTTATTATAAGAGCGGCGGCGAGAAGGAATGCGGTTTCGAGGCCGAGGCGAAAGGGTATACCGAGATTATAGAAGAGTTGCCCGACCAGGCCGGTGCCGGGTGGATAGGCGAGGCCTCCGTTGGCGGGGTAGAGAATCTGGAGGAGATATTCGTGCGGATCGTCGAGGGCGTCGGCGATTTCGGATTCCCAGATGAGCCAGAATTTCGCGATGAGTGCAACGAGAAAGCCGAGGAGGAGGAAGCGGGCTTTGAGGGACGAGGCGTTCACGGGGTGAAGCCATTTTTGACGGGATTGGGGAATTACGGAATTACCAAATTTACTAAATTAACGGAATGGGAAGGCGGACTGATTTTTGACATGAAGGGGATGAAGGGAAACAGGGGAGGTTTCGCGCAACGACGCTACGGACGCAACGGGGGACAGGCTGAAGAATTAAAAGACCTCGCAGCGGCGAGCAGCGGGGTATCGGGAGAGTCGCTTCCTGCGCGCTTCGCGCGTCCAGGCAACAAGTAGCCCGGGCCACCCGAAGCTGCACGCCGCAAGCGGCGGAGAGTTTATCCCGAGAGGTTAATGCTGGACCAGGGCGACCGTCGTTGTGGCGGAGGCGCTGCTTTGCGCGAGGGTGGCGCCGTTGATGAGGGGGGCCATGGAATTCGCCCAGAATCCAGTGAGGAGGAGCAGGAAGATGAGCACGATGAGGACGGCGCTGGTGACGCGGTTGACGCGGATGGGCGTTTCGTCGAGCGGCTCAGACCAGTACATCGCCTTGATCGGGCCGAGATAATAGTAGAGAGCGGCAACCGCAGCGAAAATGGTAAAGCCAAGAAGGGTATAGAGTCCGCGATTCCATGCGACGAGGATGACCATCATCTTGGCGATGAAGCCGCTTAACGGCGGCACGCCGGCCATCGAGACGAGGGAAAGCGCAAGGGCGGCGGAGAGGAGGGGCGAGCGTTGGGAGAGCCCGGCGAGGTGATGGATTTCGAGACCGGGTAAGCGGCGCTCGAGAACGGCGAGGACGATGAAGGCCGTGAAGGTCGCGAGGAGATAGGTGACGAGATAGACCATGACGGCGGTCTGGCCGGTTTGCGCGTCGTTGTTGAAGGGCAGGACTTTTCCGGTGAGGACCGTGGCCGCGCCGACAATGGCAACGAGGATGAATCCCGTGTGGCCGATGCTGGAATAGCCGAGCATGCGCTTGAGATTGCGCTGGGGGATGGCAGCAAGATTGCCCAGAAGCAGTGACGCGATGGCGCCGACGGAAAGAACCGGTATCCAGATGGCAGCGGCAGCCTGCGTGTTGAAGAGGCCGAGAACCACGCGCATGAGGATGATAAATCCACCGGCCTTCGAGCCGACGGAGAGGAAGGCGGTGATCGAATTGGGCGCGCCTTCATAGACGTCGGGCGCCCAGCTCTGGAAGGGCACCATGGCGATCTTGAAGCCGATACCGGTAATGACGAGGAGCAGTCCGAAAGCGACGCCGGGAGGCAACGGCTGATCGTGAAGCCGCGCGCCGATGAGATCGAACCGGGTGCAGCCGGTGAGTCCGAAGATGTAGGCGACTCCCATGACCAAAAAGGCGGAGGAGAGTCCGCCGAGGATGAGATATTTGACACCGGCCTCAAGGGCCACAAGGCTGCGGCGGTGATAGGCGACGAGAATGTAGAAAGAGATGGTAACGAGTTCGAGCGCGATGAAGAGCAGGATGAAATCGTTGGCCGAGGCGAGGAGCATCAGCCCGGCGGTGGTGAAGAGAGGGAGAACGACAAACTCGCCGCCGCCGTGAGGGACCGGTTCCTGGACTTCGTCGCCCATCCAGATGACCAGGGCGGCGACGACTAGAAAGAAGAGATGGAAGAATTTGGCCGCGCCGTCCCACTTGCTTACACCGCCCCAGAAAAGAATGGGCGTGCTGTCCAGGCACAACGTGATGATCGCGGCGATGGCGAGACCGCCCAGTGCCCATGCGGCGACGACGCGGGGCGAGAGCGACAGGAACGCCTCGGCCAAAAGAAGTCCCATCGCCCAAATAGTGAGCAGGATTTCAGGCGCAAAGTAGGCGACGTAGGTGTTGGGAATCATCGGGAACTACCTTAGAGATGGCATGAAGGGTAAGAGCGAGACGCTGGGCTCGACGATGTGAATGAGAAGGAAGGGCATGAAGCCGATGATCAGCGAGGCGAGAATGAGCAGGATGTAGGGCACGTTTTCGGCGAGAGTCGATACATCGGTCATGCCGGGAGATGCTAGGGTCTCCCCAGAGGCGGCGTGTGGGTCATAGCGGGCGGGCATTGCGCCATAGAAGACGTGCTTGATGGCGCGGAGTTGGAAGATGGCGGTGAGAACCGTGCCGTAGATGGCGATGACGGTGAAGATAGCACCTGGAATCCCGTGACCTTCGGACATGATGGGTATCCACAGCTTGGCGGTGATCGAGCCGAAGAAGACCATCAACTCGCCGGCGAAATTGGCGAGGCCGGGCACGCCCATCGAGGCCATCGAGGCGAAACTGAAAAGCACGGCGAGCAGAGGCGCGCGTTGAGCGAGACCACCGAGCTCGGCGAAGCGGTTTTCGCCGGAGCGGTGGGTGATTTCACCGCTAAGACCGAAGAGAAGCGCGGCGGAAAGTCCATGACCGACCATGAGGACAACCGCACCCGTGACGCCGATGATGTTCCAGCACGCAATTCCGAGAAAGAGATAGCCCATGTGCATGACGCTGGAAAAACCAATCATGGTCGGCAGTTCCTTTTGGGCGAGCGTGACAAATCCAGCGTAGAGGAAGTTCAGGGAGAGCAACGTGAGGATGAGCGGGAGGCAGGTCTCGAAGCCGTCATGGAGCATCGGAATGGCGATCCGAATCATGCCGTAAATGGCGAACTTTTTCAGGATGCCAGCGTGCAGCATTGCGGTGGCAGGCGGAGCGGAGGCATAGCCGGGCGGTGCCCAGGAATGGAAGGGAAAGAGTCCAACCAGAATGCCAAAACCAATGAGCAGGAGGAAAAAGATGACGTCTTGCGCGGCGGGAGCGATGGGATGCACTGTGACGTAGGCCTGGAGCGCGACGATGTCGAAGGTGCGCGCCGGGGCAGGCAACGCCATGACGAGCGCGATGAGACCAGCGAGAAGAATGAGGCTGCCCGCCATGAGATAGATCGTCACTTGGAAGGAGGCGAACTGGCGGTTCTGCGCGCCCCAGATGCCGATAAGCAGGAAGGTGGGGATGAGCGCGAACTCGTGGAAGATGAAGAAGAAGAACAGATCGAGCGAGATGAACGCGCCCATTGCACCGAGCGACATGAGGAGAAGATAGCAGTAGTACTCGGACGTGCGGCGAATGAAGCCGGGAGAGATCGCGACCGCAGCGAACGTGACGATGGCGGTGAGAAAGACGAGCGGCAGGCTGATGCCATCCACGCCGACATGCAGATTGATTGGCGGCAGGCCGGGGAGATTGACCCAGGGCACATTCATTTCCCATTCATATCCGCCCTGGGCAGCCGGGTATATGAAGAGCAGGCCGATGGATAGAGCCAAATTGAATAAGGCGGCGATGCCTGCCGTCATCTGCGCGGGCGCCTTCAACAAAATAAAGACAATGGCGATGAGCGGCGCCAGAAGCAGAAGGAGAAGCGGAGAAAAATTCACGGTGGGTTAGTGGGTGAAGAGGGTGAAATAAATCAGCAGGACGCCACCGATACTGAAGATAAACGCGTAGGTTTGCAGACTGCCGGTTTGAAAGAGCCGGAACACTTCGCCGACGCCGACGCTGATGTAGGCCGCGCCGCGAATGATCAGGCCCTCGAGGATCCAGCTGTCCATCCAGTTGAGAACCCGGGCAGTCCGCTGTTGTCCACCGACGAGATTACGGTCGTAGAACTCGTCGCAATAGAATTTATGGGCGAGGAGCTTGATGTTCAGCGGATCGCGATCACGTCCGCGATAAAGGAAAAAGGCTGAAACAGCGCCCGCCGAGACAGTCATAAGAGGCACAAGCCAATCAGGAAAAATGCCGCTTTCCGCCAAGGGAATTGCGGACTCGACGCCCGTGGGAACGAGGCCAACGGCGTTAAGGACGCTGACAAACCAGTCATGATAGTGCGCTTTGATACCGACAATGCTCCAACCACCGACAAGAGAAAGGATGGCAAGCAGGACCAGGGGAATGGTCATCACTGGCGGTGACTCATGGGGATGCTCGGCGGCAGGAGTGCGGGCCGGCCCAAGGAAAGCGACGACAACCAAGCGAGTCATATAAAACGCGGTGAAAAATGCGGCAGCCACGCCAACCCAGTAGAAAATGGGATTACGGTCGTAAGCAACGGAAAGGATGTAATCCTTGCTGAAGAAACCAGCGAAGGGCGGGAAGCCGCTCAAGGCCAGCATGCCGATGAGGAAAGTCCAATAGGTCAGCGGAATTTTCTTGGAGAGGCCGCCCATCTTCCAGATGTCCTGCTCGTCGTGCAGCGCGTGGATGACCGATCCCGCCGCGAGGAAGAGGAGCGCCTTGAAGAACGCATGCGTGCTGAGATGGAACATCGCGGCATCCGGACCGCCGCAACCGACGGCCATGACCATGTAACCGAGTTGCGAGAGCGTGGAATAGGCGAGGATGCGCTTGATGTCGTTTTGCTGGACGGCGATGAGCGCGGCAAAGATGGCGGTGAAGCAACCGATCGAGGCGATGACCGTCATGCCGGTGGAGGAAAGGATCAGAAGTGGATAGACGCGACAAAGCATGTAGACGCCGGCGGCGACCATGGTGGCGGCGTGGATGAGCGCGGAGACCGGGGTCGGGCCTTCCATGGCATCGGGTAGCCAGACGTGGAACGGGAACATGGCCGATTTTCCCACGCAACCCAGAAAAAGGCCGAGGACCATGATGGTCAGCAGAAACGATGTGGCTTCAATGCCGCCGATATGGCGAACATTGATGGAGGGCCCGTGATGCAAGCTCTGCTCCATGGGCGTCAGGGTGGTTTGAACCTGCGCGAGAGAAATGGCCGGATGATAATTAGCGACTACGGCGGGCTCGATCGAAACGCTGCCGGAGAGAAGCCAGTAGGTCAGGATGCCGATCATGAAACCGAAGTCGGCGAGACGATTGCAGACAAAGGCCTTGTTGGCGGCGGCAGCGGCGCTTTCCTTCGTGAACCAGAAACCGATGAGAAGATAGGAACTGAGCCCGACGCCCTCCCAGAAGAAGAAGAGCTCGATGAGGTTGGTCGAAAGGACAATGCCCGTCATCGAAAACATGAAGATGGAAAGTCCGCCGAAGAAACGTCCACGACCTGGATCGTTCTTCATGTACCCGTAGGAATAGATGTGCACCAACATGCCGACACCCGTGACAATCAGGAGCATGCCCTTGGAAAGAGCGTCGAAGATCATGCCGATCTCGATGTTGACGCTGGGAGACTCGCTTGAGCCGGGAAGGGAAATCCAAGTCCACGGTTCAGGCGCGGGCAGGTTGCCGAAAGCGACGTCCAGGGCGATCAGAAAGCAAATCACGGCCGAGCCGATGGACGCAAAGATCGCCATGTCATGCTTCTTATAGAGATGAAGCAGGATCGCAACCGACGCGGCCAGCGGCGTAATCAGCAAGAACCAGCCGATGTAGGAGTGTTCGGTGCCCATGGTCTCTAGAATTTGAGGGAGGTGAGGTCCTGCACCTGGGTGGTTTGGCGCAGCCGGTAAAGAGCGACGATCAGGGCCAAGCCGACGGCGACCTCCGCGGCGGCGACGGTGATGACGAAGAAAACGAAGACCTGTCCATCGAGGGAGCCGTTGAAGCGGCTGAAGGCGACAAGCGTGAGGTTGGCGGCCTGCAACATCATTTCGAGCGACATATAGATGATGATGAGATTGCGCCGGGTGATCACCCCGATGAGCCCGATGACGAAGAGAATCGCGCCGACTGCCAGATAATGATTGAGCGTGATGTCCATGGCGGTTTACCGGGTGGAGACGGTCTCAGGCTTGGTGGATTTGGGCGGCGCCTCACGGATGATTTCCTCGCGCGAGGCGGGACGGCGAGGTTCGTCTTGTTTGCAGATGACGATCACGCCGATGGCGGCGACGAGGATAAGAAGGCTGGTGACTTCAAAGGGCGCGATGTAGGTGGTGGTCTCCCTGTTGGTGTAGAGGAGGAAGCCAATCCGGTGTGTGTCGTCGAAGATGTCTTCCAAGAAACCCGGGGTAGCGCCCGGATGAGTCCCTGTACGCATGGCCACAACTCTAGGAGATGGAACGTGCAGCGGAGCCTGCTCAATGGTGACCGCGCCCTCCGGTGTGGCATTGAGCGTGAGGGCAACGACGTACAGAAAGCCGAGGGCCAGCAACAGCGCGCAGCCCATCCAGACTTTCTGGCGCGGGATTTTTTCGGCTGCGTTGAGGTCGAGCAGCATGATGATGAAAAGGAAGAGGACCATGACCGCGCCAGCGGTGACGAGAATCTGCACCGCCGCGAGGAAAAAGGCGTTGAGCATGACGAAGAGGCCCGACATGAAAAAGATGGTGAACGCGAAGCAGATCGCGCTGGTGACCGGACTGCGACCGAGAACGACGGTGAGCGCACAGACAATCATCGCGATGGAAAAGAGCCAGAAAAAGAGGGCGTTCATGGCGCGATCAATTCCTTAAGCTGGAACAGGCCGCGAAACTGCAGGGGTGGTGTTCGGCGTGTCATGGTTCATTCTCCAGTCATTCCCCGAAATACGAATCTACTCTTACTTATTCTCGTCCCATTTATGAATCGGCTTGGGCAGCATGCCACCCAGTTCGTAAAGCTTGGCTTTGTCGTGGACCATCTCGGCGCGCGTGAGACCGGTGATCGCGTAATCTTTCAGGAGGAAGATGGCTTCCTCAGGGCAAACTTCCTCGCAGAGGCCGCAGTAGATGCAGCGGATCATGTCGATGTCGAACGCCTTCGGGGCCTTCTCGACTTTGGCGTGGGGAGAATCGAGAGGGATTTCGCCCGGATGAATGCGGATCGCGCGGGGCGGGCAGATGAATTCACAGAGCTGGCAACTGACGCATTTTTCGCGGCCCTCTTCGTCGCGGACCAAAGTGGGCGCACCTCGATAGCCATCGGGCATGGGCCATTTCTCTTCGGGGTATTGCATGGTCGTCTTGCGGCGACCGCGTAATTGATCGATGAAATGGCGCGCAGTAATCACCATGCCCTGGAAGATGCCGGGCAAATAAAGATTCTCGAACCAAGAGAGTTTCGGACGAGAAACAATCATTACGCCGCCATCGTAACGCAAGAAACTCAGGAGACAACGAGATTGTTTGAAAAAATTTCAGGTCTTTTTTCCTCTTAATTATGTCATTCCGGTTAAAAAATTTGCAGACTGAAGCCGTGCGCATCCTGCTGCTCAATCAGGTTTTTTATCCCGATCCGCAGGCGTCCAGCCAGTACCTGAGCCGCTTGGCGGACGAACTGGCGCAACTGGGACATCAAGTAACCGTGCTGACCGCGCGGCGCGATTACGACAACCCCACCCGCCAATACCCTCCCCGCGAAACGTGGCGCGACGTAGAGATCATCCGGGTCTGGAATACGGGGTGGGGTCATGGCTCCAAGATGGGGCTCGCTGTCGATTACCTGACCTTTCTCATGGCGGCGTTGCTGCGCGGACTTCTGCTGAAGCGGGTCGATGAGGTGGTGGCGCTGACTTCCCCTCCCCTGGTTTCGGTGGTGGGCGCGATTCTTGCCGGGATCTGGCGGGCCCGATTTGTCTACTGGTTGATGGATATGAATCCGGACGAGGCGATCGCGGTGGGTTGGTTGCGGGCTGGATCATTCTTGGCGCGGATGCTGGAGATGGCTTCCAGGTGGAGTCTGCGGCAGGCGGATAAGATTATCGTTCTGGATCGTTACATGCGCGATCGACTGGAGACGAAGGGTATCGCCTCGGAAAAGGTTGAGGTGATTCCCCTCTGGACACAGGAGAAGGCTAAGTTCTATCCGGACAAGCGGCTTCAATTTCGGCAGGAGCACGGCCTCTCGGACAAATATTTTGTTCTCTATGCGGGCAATCATACGCCGTGTCATCCGCTGGATACGCTCGTCGCGGCGGCAAGGCTTTTACAGGACGAGCCCCGGATTTGCTTTGGTTTTGTCGGATTCGGTATCGACTGGAATCGGCTGCGGGAGCAGGCCCGGATTGAAAAGTGGTCGAATACGCTTTTCCTGGGTTTTCAACCACTCGAGACGGGGCTGCTCTCGGCAGCGGACGTGCAGGTGGTCGTGATGGGGGATCCCTTTGTGGGCATCATTCATCCGTGCAAGGCCTATAACTTCCTGGCGGCGCGGCGTCCCTTTATATATGTAGGACCGGAACAAAGTCACGTGACCGACTTGATCAAGGACGCCGGGCTGGAAGGCGTGACCGCCGCCTTCCGGCATGGAGAGAGCCGTGACTTGGCCGATGAGCTCCGGCGACGAGTGGGAGAAGCCGCCGCTCCTTGGCCGGACAAGAGCCGGACGCTGCCTTGGACAGAAGCCGTTGTCCTGGAAAAAATGCTCGCGGCGCTGTGACCTAAAGTTATTCATCTAAGCAGATAAATAATTACCTCAGAATTTTCTTGCGCACTGTCGGTCTGATCTTACCATGCGGCTTTAAGGTAAGTTGACGTTCGGTGCTAGGTGAGTTTTAGCTCAGTGGCAGCGTAGATCCGATCCCGGAGACATCAGCAAGCCATCCAAAAGGAAAAAATGAGCGTAAAACTCTATGTGGGCAATCTGCCCTTCAGCATGACGGAAAACGACCTGACCGATCTCTTTGCCCAGGCGGGCAATGTCGCCCGGGTTCAAATGATCAACGACCGCGTGACAGGACGTCCCCGTGGTTTTGGTTTCGTGGAAATGGGCACTGCCGATGAAGCGCAAGCGGCCATCGCGAAATTCCATGGCCAGGAAATCAATGGCCGGGCCCTGACCGTTAACGAAGCGCGTCCGATGGAACAGCGCGAAGGTGGCGGCGGCGGCGGTGGCGGCGGCGGCGGATATCGTGGCGGCGGCGGTGGTGGTCGCGGTGGAGACCGTGGCGATCGTCGTGGCGGTGGTGGTCGCGGCGGAGACCGTGGCGATCGCGGCGGCCGTTACTAATCGTAACTAATTTCAAAAAACCGGCTCAAGGAATTGAGCCGGTTTTTTTTGTGTCCCTTATGCCAACGCTCACCTTAAAACGTTCAAATCGATACTTTGGTATGATGCGAACTCTCAAGATTGAGCTTAATCAAACTAAAATTATTCCGCTTAGGTATGCCAGCGAACATCAGGTGGATCTTTCTGCGGGACATTACACTCTAGTTGCTCGAATGGACTGGACGAGCAGCGAACCCTTACGGATCGACTTGGTCGAAGGTGATCATAAAACTGTCTTCGCAGACAGCCTTCCCTATCCGGCGGTATTGCTCGGATGTTTTATACCACCTTTTAAGATTTTCACTCTTGAGGAAATAGAATAAAGAGCTCGTATTACGTCGCGTGGACGCGATGGGAGAGAAATGACACGATGGCGGGCGCGCGTTCCATGACGCGAAGGATGCGCACGGTATAGCTGGGCGTGGTGAGGCCCCAGCGGACGAAGGCGTTGACCCAGACCTTGCGGCGATAGAGGCGGCGGTGGGAGCGATCGTATGACTTGAAGGCAGAGGCGATATCGCTTCGCGCCAGGGCCTTGATTGCGGCCTGGGCGGCAAGATGCCCCGTGGAAAGCGCGAAGGAAATCCCCTCCCCGGTGAACGGCTCGACGACGCGCGCGGCATCGCCGATGAGCCATACGCGACCGGTGCCGTTGCGGGCCGGGGCGCGCGTGATCGGGTTCATGCGAAGCCAGTCCTGCTCCATGAACCGCGGGAAAATGCGGCGCGCGAGCAGAAACGGATCCTGCGTGCGGCGCGAATCGAGCACCATGCTGATGACTGCGTGCGTGGGGCTGTAGCGGCAGTAACCGAAGTAGCCCTCCTCGAAAAGGTGCATGTGAACTTGGTTGTCCAGATCGGCCGGAGCCGGAATCGATGTCTGCCATGCAACGCGATGACAACGACGCGGCGGCGGCATGAGGCCGCTTTGTCGCGCAACGAGGGAGTTGCGTCCATCCGCGCCGAAGATGAGTTTTCCGGTGAATTCACCGCGCGAAGTTTGCACCGTGCCTCGATTGGGATCGACACCGGTGACTGTCGTCTCGGGAAAGAATTCTGCCCCGGCGGCTTGGGCTTCGCGGCAGAGCCAGTCGTCCAGGACCTCACGGGCGATAGCGCGGGGAGCGCGACGACGGGAATGAAAAGTTTGTTCGAAAACAAAACGGCCCTCGCAATTCACCGTGAATCCAGTGACCTCATGGTGCGGCAATGCCTCGTATGATTCGGTCAGGCCCAATTGCTGCCAAATGTCCCAGGCAACGGGATTGACGCAGTTGCCGCAGACCTTCGTGCGGGGAAATGCCGCGCGGTCCAGCAACGCCACGCGATGCCCTGCCCGCGCCAGGACCAGCGCGGCCAGCGACCCGGCCGGCGCGGCGCCAACGATGACTACGTCGTGGGAGGACATGCGTCAATTTACGCAGCAAGATGTCATTTGCGCCAGTGAATCAGTTATGCCGAAACCTTCCAAAAACAATCCGTCATCATGAGGGAAATCAGAACACCCTTTCCGGAACGCTGATGCTGTCGTCGGGTTGCACCTCAAAAGCATCGGTACTTGAATCTTTTGCCAGCTTCTTGGCGTTAACGGGTAAAATAACATTCTTTCCATCCACGATCCGGCGGACAGTGATATGGGCAGTGTCGGCTTCCTCGGTAAATCCACCAGCCAAGGCAATGGCCCCGAGCAAGTCCAATCCGCCCTCTGGCGGTATTTTGACTTTCCCTGGAGTTTTAACTTGTCCCAAAATGGTGATCAATTGTTTGGCAAATTTGACCGTAATCGTATCGCCCGCCAGAACCATGAAGGCTTTGACATCGGTATCTCTTGCGAGTTGCTTCGCGTTCACCGTAAGCATGGTGTCCCGCCCGTTAACAGTACGGCGAATGTCGATATGGTCCGTATCGGCATCCGGTGTATAACCGCCAGCCAGCGCGATGGCTCCCAGCAAATCGAGTTCCCCTTCTGTGGGCAGGTTGACTTTGCCGGGGGTCTTTACTTCTCCCAGGATCGTCAGCCACCGCTTCACGTAGGGAACGGTGATGGCATCTCCCGGCAGGATGATGCAGGGTTTTGCGCCCGGGTTTCGGGAGAGATCCGTTGCGTTGACATTTACAATAGTCTCCTGGCCCTTGACCATGCGTCGAATTTGAATGTTGGTGGCCTCCGAGTTGGGAGTGAAACCTCCGGAGAGTGCGATGACGGAAAGCAGGTCCAATCCGCTATCTGAGGGAAGCTCGACATTTCCCGGTTTTTGCACCTCGCCCAAAACGGTTACCCACAGCTTGGAATAGTCGATAACCGCCACCGTGACTTCCGGATCTTTGATATATTTTTGGGCCAGCAGTGAACGGATTTGCGCCTGGGCTTCGGCGACAGTTTTGTCCTTCACCTGAATCGAGCCGATCAGGGGAAACATAATGGCTCCCCCTTCGGGGATGCGAACTTCCGTCTTCAAGTCCTCCTCTTGGAAGACGGTAATTTGGATAAGGTCGCCGCTACGCAAATGATAATTTTCTGTCCGTAGCGGCGTGTTTTGAGAAGGCGTGGGTTCCGTTGGGGCTGGAGCTGCAGGTGGCGTGGTGCTATCCACGGGAGTGGGAATGGAAGTGAGAGCAGAGGCCGTGCTTTCCTGTCCGAGACTGCTTTGGGTAATGGCGCAGGTCAGTATTACCAACACAAAGAGCTGCCAACAAACCCTGCCGAAAATCCCGAACGATGGGATTTTCGGCCTATTTATCGACCCAATTTCCTTAGTGAGATTAAAAACAATCATCGGTAACACCTTAAATCTCCAAGTTCTTCCCACAGATTGACGTTTTCTGCGATCTTTCTTTTCGTGGGCGTTCTACCTCTCGTATGAAAGCAGGCCGGGCCATGAATGCGGGCCTCTCCGACCTCAAAAATTCGCGGGATTCTTCAGGAGCTTCGGAGCAAGCTTGGAAAACTGGGTTTTATTAAGGGTTTCACAGACGATTCCGAATTGCTTGCGGACTTCATCCGTTCCCTTGTAAGGCGGGATGTTTTGGGCGGCGAAATCCGCATCGATCTCGATCCACAACGTCTGAATGGGGCCGAAATTGAGTTCGCGCCCCTTGGCGGCCAATTCCGCGCCGTTCAGCAAGAGCACGCGGGTTTGTTCATCGGCATGCAGGGTCATGAAACGCTGGAGATACCAATCTTTCTGGCCGGGCGCACCCCAACCGTCGAGCGCACTGGTGGTCCGGATCAGGGCGGCAAAACACCTTCGGGCTCAGGAGCTTTGCAGAATTCGAGTCAGGCGAATTACGGATTTATTCCTTTTTCAACAAAAACACCTTCGCTGATTTTTTTTCCAAGGATGATTCCACGTTCAATAGTGCGGGATAATCTTGCGGAGGAATGATGGCAGGAGACGTCTCGAAATTGTCCGTCATGACGAATTTCCCGGTCGTGGTTGACGACGTCGTCTGCGCTTTTCCCGCGCCAGCGGGAGCATCCAGACTTTCACTCTTGGGCGTGACAACCACGTCTTGGAATCCAGGTGGCAATTCGATCTCGGTGCGAACGCTACTTTTTTTCGACCCTGAAAGCATGAGCGGCAGACTGCGCTGATCGCCTCCCGGCAATTGAAAGAGCGATGGCGTGAACGGTAAATCGAAGTAGAGATAATTGCCGTCCACCACCGCATAGTTATCGAGGTCCACTGTGAACTGCTCGGTGCCTGGATAGGTGTCGAATTGAGTGGTCAAATCCCCCACCGGTCGCGCGCCCTGGGCGACGTTTGAAACCAATTCCTGATAGTACCGTTTCCGTTCTTCCGGGCGCAGTTCTGAAAAATAGCGGTTCTTCGTGTTATACCCAGTTCCGAAAAAATGCTCCGTGATTCCCATCCGCAGATTGCCGCTGTCCGCGAGCGAGAGCGTGTAAACCGTTTCCGTCCTGTCCTGGTCATTCGGGGCGGCGGCAATCACCTCGTAAGCCTGGGTGGAGAGGTCGACTCCCATCCTGTCGTCGTGCGTGGTCGAACCCAGCACGGCGTACTCATCGGTATCGTTGAGATAATAGGTGGTTCCATCCTGCGTGACTTTCACGAGAGGCGCATCAAAACTTTCGGGCAACGGAAACGACGAGGCGGTTTTTTGGATTCCATCGACTGGCGGCAGGTTCGAGGCCAGCACAAGTTCGGGTTGAAATCCCGCCGCGGTGAGCATGGCGTGGAGCAGGATGGCGCGGTCGGCTGCATGGCCATAACCGTCCGCCAGCGTGGTATCAGCCGCCGATAATTCGCTCAAAGGAAGTTCCGTGAAGGAAGGTCCCGCCAGCCTGATGGACTTGGCCACGAAATCGCGAATCGCCTTGATCGAATCGAGTTTGCTCTTGCTCGCGGCGGTGATCTGCCGGGTCAGTTCGTCGACCTTTGTGCGGGACTGCGACCGGGCCTGCATCGCGTCGTTCAGGTCCTTGAGATAGGCTTTGAAATCGCCTGCGAAGTAAGCGACGCCGGGCGTGTAAGTCCAATCGGGCGGCACTTGCGTTTCGGCGGGAAGCGCCTTCATCTTTTCCGCTTTCCAAAGATAGATTTGCGACATCTTATCGTGCGTCGGAGGTTCAGCTTGAAGCGGGCTGCTTCCGGTGGCCAATGTCTGCATCGTGAAGCCAGCCGGGGTGGTGATTCGAAATGATTTCTGCTGGAGTTCATCGACGAGTTGGAACGGTTCAAATCCGGCGACGAAGAGCGTGCCCTTCATCTTGATTTCAAACTCCACCTCGATGGTCGATCCGATGTCGACACCAGGCAGATTGGCGACGAGAATTTTTCCGCCGGTGTATCGTTTCGCCGAGGCGCTCCAGTCCGCGTCCATGACGTTCATCTCAACCTTGGATATTTCCTGGCGCTGGCCTGTTTTTGAGGTCACCACGCCGCGAATGAACGTGGCTTCTTCGCAAGACGGATTGTAACTCATCTTGACCTCGGCCTCCCTGATTTTGCCGGCATAAGTAAGAATGCGCTTCGAGTATTTCACCTTGTAGACGGCGTTATGCGCGTCAGTCACGTCCAGTTCCTTTTGACTGTCCAGGATGATCGCATTGGATTCGACGGGAGGTGTCGAGGACGGAGCAGTTTCCACTTCGGGCGTCGCCGCTGCGTTAGGCGCCAGGGCCAGTACCGGCGATTTTCTGGCGTCATATTCCAAGTCTTTGAGCGTCTTTTTCAGTTCCGCATATTGTGCGGGCGCGAACTCGACCACTTTGAGTTTCAAGACGCGTGAGCACTCCAGCGTTCCATCTTTCACCTCGAAATTCTCGTGATAGCTCACGCCCTCGTCTTCGACCGGCGCGCAGATCGGCATCGCATCGGACCCGGCAAACCCATCGCCCAATTTGAGCGAGATTTGCTCGTCAAGACCACAGGCGACCTGTGTCTGCAGCGGGTACTTTCGTTGATCCAGGCCGGTGCCCTTGAGAATAAAATTCACCACGCCCATGTCGTTGCCAATCCATGGCACGCTTACCACGGCTTTCCCGTTGCCAGTCGCTGTCATGCCGCTTACGGAAAACTCGATTTCGGCGTGGAGTTCCGTCGAGACGTCGAGCATGTTCTCCGGCGTCACTTTCAGGGACGTGAGCCGGGCTCCCGGCATCGCCCGTTTCAGGCAAAGTTCAAAGTAGCGGCGCAGGTCATCCGCCTTCATGTGGGAAAATCCGTTCCGGTAAATATCGTCGTTGGATCCGTCGAACCAGAGTTCTGACTTGGCATCCAGTTCCCCCGAAGCCGACAGCGTCCCGGTCGTCTTGATCCGCATCATATTCTCTTCCGGCGGAATGATTGCGCTGACTTGAAGATCCTCCCCTTCCGGTCGTGCGACCAGGAAGCTTTGGTCGCGATCGTGCAGCGGCAGGAAATCGCGGGCATGCTCGTCGGTCGGGTCCATGAGGATGTATTCACCTTTTTTCAACTCCACTCCAACGATGGCATGGTTGAAACCGGCATCCGGGACGTCTTTATCTTTCTTCGATCCAACACTGACCAGCACCGGGTAGGCATTCAGGCCAGCGGTTCGCAACATCGCGACGAGCAGACCCGCTTTGTCCCGGCAAACGCCATATTTTTTTCCGAAGGTCAGGCAGACATCGTGCGGCTCATAGCCGGGACGATCCTTCTCCGGGGTCAGTCCCATGTAACGGATTTTCTGCGACACGTAGTAGAACAACGCTTTCATTTTATCCATGTCGGTCTTTGCACCGGCGGTGAGATCGGCCACGGTCTTCTTCAATTCGGGCGAGGTCGCATCGAGATGCGGCTTGCTCAAGACCCAATACCATTTGGATACGTCGCGCCAATCAGGCGTGGTGCTGACCAAAACCCGTTGCAGAACGTTCTCATACGGCGGCATCGATGGCTCCGCGTACATGCGCGAGACGTTGTTCACCTCCCAGCGATGCACCAAAGTCTGGTTCTCGCCGGGTTGCGTGGTGTAGTGCACCGTTCCGGGGACCTCGTCCCGCAGGACGATTTTCTTGAGCGGTTTGTCGAGCGGCGCGTGCACTTCGTAGACCAGATGCCGGATGTAGCCGTCTCCTTCAAAAACATTTTCATCGGCAAACTCGCCCGGGATAATCGGGCGCAGGGTGGTGGTGCGCGTCACATAGTGCACAACGTCGCCGATCTCGAGATCCGGGATATTCACCTGGAGAATCTTGCTGTTCGGGTCGTAGATGTTCTCCTCCATCTGACTCGTATCGATTGTCACCTTGGAGTTGGCCGCCACGTTCACCGGCACCACTTCGCCCGTGGCCTTGATCACTTCCAGCTTTGTCATTTCCGCCGTGGAATAGGGCAGCATAAATCCCAACGAAAGCGTGCGGCGGTCCCGTTTCCCTTTTTCGGTCAGTACCTTGACGAATCCTTCGTCCTGATTTTCCCCCGTGCCGTCCTTCCGATAATCCTCCACGATTTTTTCCTCTACCGTCGCCTCGTCGGAATCCGGGTACATGGTCGGCGTGATGCCAGCAGCCGCCTCCATTACTTTCTTCTCGTCGACGAGCGCCCAGATACTCCCCGCATAGCGGTCCGTGTCTCCACGCGCCGGACATATAACCAGCGCCAGGGACAGAAAAATATATAACCGAAAAAATCGAATCTTCATCGATCCTGAGAATGGCAACGCGTGGCCACACGTAAAGACCACAGACCGGCATTTCTGATACGTAATCTCATTTCTGCTTTCCCGCGAGAACATCCGCCAGGGCTTGCGCAACTACAGCGCAAGACCGTGTGTTGTCACGATCTGCGCTTCAGGGTTATGCAGAAAAGCTATGCGTAAATCGGCGGAAAAATCAGAACCCAATCTTCGCTCCGGCCTGGACCGACTGGCCGAAGTAGTTGGATTGTCCCGCTTGAGCCATGTAGTCCGTGAACACCGTAATGGTGTCGGTAACATCAATATTGATGCCGGCGTCCACCAGAGCTGATTCACGGCTTGGGTTATTGGTCTGCACGATGAACGAGCCGCCGCCGAAGCCATTGAACTGACTGGTGATCCCACGGGACTGGTCCATGAACTCGTGCTGCCACGAGGCGTCGAGGTGCGGATTAACATTGATACCGAACATCTTCGTGTTGAAGTCGACACGTCCGCCGAGACGGCTGCGCAACGAATCCGACTGGTCCTGGTTGACATTCAACGAAGCAGCCGAGCCACCTTCGTTGAAACCGTTCACTGTGAGATGAGTGTACTGCAACCCGATCAGCGGGCCGAAGGTCATCCCGCCACTGTGGAAGTCATAGCCGCCGTCCAGGTTGACCACGCCCTCGTTACCTTCCGAGGAACCCGTGGAGTTCTGACCGAGAAACGCAATGTTGCGGGTCTCACTGTAGGAATTGTAGGTGTAGGCACCCGAGAAGTTCGCGTACCAGCCTTTGTTGGCCCATGCGGCGTAGACTCCGGGAGAGTAACTATCGACATTCGCCGAACTGCCGTTGTTGTCGAGAGTCGCGGAAGTATTGGCGTAGCCCAACGTCGCGCCGATGAGGAAGTTCGGGCAAAGGCGATAATCGGTCCCGATCACCACGGACTCGGTGTTGTCATTGAAGTGCCCCACATCGGTTTGCGAGAAACCCTGGGCGAGGATGACATTGCCACGGACGAAGACGTTCCACGGATTGGTGTAGGCCGGTGCAGCCATCGACTTCATGTCCTTTTGGTCCTTCATTTCGACGCCACCGAGTACCGCATCACCGCTGTCGCTGAGGAGGCCGGATTGGGGAGTGGGGCTCCAGGCCAGCAGTCGGCTGTGGACCTGAGCAAGAGCCGGATCATAGCTCGGATCATTCACCGTCAACCCGCTGGAATCGATGGTACCGTTACTGCCGACGAAGGTGCCGTTGGCTCCATGGCGCAGGCTATTCAGGTAGTTGTCCATCGCCTGGGTCTCGAAGCTCGCGTTGTTGAATGCCGTCACGCTGGTGAACTTGGCGAACTGTTCCGGTGAGAGCTGATCCAGATTGCCGGGGAGTCCTGCAGGGCCACCATTATAGAGACCATCGACAACCTTGCCGAAGTTACCCGCCGTGTTGATCCCTTCCATGCGATCAAGGAAATTGGCGATCGTCTGTTGGTTGGGCGTCAGTCCCGGAGTTAAACCGAGGTACTGGCGGAACACCAATGTCACATCCGTAGGCGTGTAATCGAGGGTCCCAAAGAGGCCAGTAGGAATGACGAAATTACTCAGGCCAGTGACCGTTCCGAACGTTCCCATGATATTACCTGCGTTGTTGTGGATCAGGTCATAGGAAAGATCCGTGGAAGCCACTACACCACCATTGAGAGAAAACAGATGCAGGGTCGAGGCTTGGTTCAACGACACAAAGTTACCTGAAACGACCAGGGCATCGTTGTCGTTGGTAGCGCCACCAAAGACGGCCAGTTGCAAAGCACCGCCGAACTGAGCATAACTGCCACCCACATTAATATCCATCGGCGAACCGGTGTGGCCCAGACGAAGAGTGCCGCCCGTGACCACAACGTCACCTGAGCCCAGGGCGGTCGGACTGCCGACGATCAGTTCGCCGTTGTCCAGCGTCGTTCCAGCACTGTAGGTGTTATTGCCTTTAAGGTACAAGGCACCGTTGCCGATCTTGGTCAAGTAAAGGGCACCGCCGCCGTCGCCGTCCTGAATGGTGCCACGGAATTGGGTGCTGGTGTTGTCAGCGCCAACGGTGATGCCGGCAACGCTTGCGCCTCCATTTTCAACCACGCCGTTGCCGGTAAGGCTCCCGATGGAATTGTTCTTTCCCATGATAGCCAGTGTACCGGTGGAATTGACCACATAGCGGGAATTAGCATCGAGCACGAAGAAAGCGCCCGCGGCAAAGACGCCTTCGTTAATCGTGGTGTTGCCTGAGTAGTCACTGGCCCCGTAGAGGGTAAATGTGCCTGCGCCGTTCTTGACCACCTGGCCGCCCGGGATATCCAAACCATCGGTCAGGGCAGTGACGCCGACGCCACCGAAGTTGCCGCTATTGAACGTCAACTGGCCGCCAGCCCCGATGGTTACGGTGCCCTCACCTGTAAGGCTATCGATCGTTTCCTGATGGCCATTCATTTCGAACCCTCCGTCCACATTAAGATTCGCCGTGGTCGTGAGCTGATTGGATTGATCGAGTGTCACCACGGATCCTTGGGTGATCGACAAATCACCGGTGATCGCGCTGTGCGCCGGGGTGACGTTCAACTCGAGGTTGGCTTCGTTATCGACAATCATCGTGCCTACGTAAGTGCTGGCCGTATTGCCCGAAATAATGAAGTGGGACAGATCAGATGAGTTGCCGATGCCCTGCAGGACAATTGAATTTCCGACGCCACCACCGGTGACCCCGCCGTTGAATTGGATTGAGCCCTGACTACCGGCCGTGCCATTGGTAACGACGATTGAAGTGGCAGAGTCGACGGGAGTCAGATTGACTGCGCCGTTTATCTGCAGATTTTCCGTGGGCAGAACGGTAAAGCTGATGTTGGCCGTGATGCCATTGGCGATGGAATAGGCGGCGTTGCTGGCCAGGACGTTGTTGGTGGTGCCGTTGATCAGGAGATTACCCGTTCCGAGCGCATTGGTGTTGCCGATCGTCAGGCTTCCATTCTGCAAGTTCACCGAATAACCAGAGGAATTAGGCAGCAGATTGACGTTGTTTCCAGCCAGGAGGACATTGCCTGAAGTTGAAGTTGAAAAGTCGCCGATGACAAGCGTGGCGGCCCGGCTATTTGTACCGGCACCGGTGATCTGGCCATTCACAGTGATAAGACCTGGTCCCTCAAAACCGAGAGAGGCTGAGAGAAGAAGGATGTTCGAGTTGATGGTAAGAGATGACTCGCCGGTGACGATATGCAGAAGTGACGTGCTGGGGAGCACCCCAAAATTCAATGAGACTGTCTGGGCAGCCGAGGAAGCGCTGCTGTCGATGATGACATTATTGGCACCTTTGCCCGTTCCAAGGACAACGGCGCTGCCCGTGATATTGAAGCTTTGCGCAGTACCTATGGTGGGATCGACAAAGGTGATCGAATTAATCGCAAATGTTGCGGTGTTGTTATTTGCCGTCAACTGTGTGGCCGTAACGCTACCAAAGACCAAATCATCGTGGCTGAAAATTCCCGGCTTTGTGCCCTGCCAGTTGTTACTATTCGAGAAATTACCGTTGGTGGCGTTCTGGCCCGTGTAAATGTCCGTGGCTCCAAACACTGCAGATGAACCCAGCACCAGAGAGGCGAGCGGAAGTATTAACGTGCAAAGACGCGCGAAATATTTAGTGGTTAAGCAAGTAGGTGTTTTCATTCAAATTCCTTGTTGGATACTATCGCGAAGAATGGAGAGTTTATTTGGAGTGTCGATAGTTTTTTGGGCTAAATAAATACAATTTGTTAATATAACTTAAAAACGCGTTCTTATCATTTATCCACAAGTACTTATGAACATTACACATGGAGACTCGAATAGAATCAGGCTCAAAAGAGGCCATGCAATCTTGTTACTACGTCAATCAGATTGTGGCATTCCGAAGACTCTCAAACTTGAAAACAGGCCCTTATGAGACCTCTGCGAAAGTCGTCTTTTCGTTACCGCAAGCCGAAGGCTTGTCACAATCCTAGCCGGTGGTAAGACCGCACCAGACCTCGCTTCACCTATTCCTGGACAGGTTCCAAAAAGCGATCGACGACTTTACCCGTGTAGCGGTCGATGGCGATGTGAAGCCAGTAGCGCTTTTCTCCATCTGGAACAAAGCTGTCGAATGAAGCGCCGGGAGCAAGCGATTGAGAATAACGCCCCGATTGGGCGATGATATCGATTAGTAAATTCCACGTTCGAGCGTTGCCAACTTCAGAGAGCGCGCGGATCGCAGCTTCGCGCTGAATTTTTGCGCTCTGGGCGGTAAAGCCGTCCGTGGTAAGAATCGTTTCTCCGGAGGTGGGATCGAGCGCACTCGTCACCATTTCGGCCCGGGACCGCAACGGTAACGTCCCGGTGGCCGTGATTAAGGCGTCAGCCAAGGTATCGGCCTGGGCCGTGGTTAAAGGACTGGCAACCGTATCGGTCACATGGTTCGGATTGATGGCCCCGCCGCCAAGGACTTCGGCCAGGGCCTGGGCGTTGCGAGTGTTGAGATCAATCGTGCCCGCAACGACGTCGGCGTCACTCACGCTGAAAAGATCGAGCAGTCCGGCATCTCCGCTGTCCTTGGTGAAAAAATCGAGGGTCTTCCAAGGCAGGTCCCGCCCAACATAACCAAGTTCCCCCACCGAGCGGAAAGGACGATTGAGGAAAACCGGCCGCGCGAGATTGGGTTGAGAGATCGTACTTTGGATTCCCGGATGACCGTCATTGGTCGAGGAATTATTATAGGCGGAATCCCCTCGCCGCAGTGTCCCGTCAGGATCCTTATAGTAGACGGTGGAGCTTGTGGTATTTTCCATAAGCCCACCCAGATAATAAAAAGGCTGGAGCGCTGTCGGAGGTTGAGGCGGAGCATTGGCAGCGGTGTTTCCAAACCAGGTACTCGCGCCATAAGGAATGCACGCGTCGGAGGAATGGCCTATCCCGGTGTCGGGTCGGATCGTGTCGTCGATCAGAGGAGGAGTATCCAACAGATTGACACCGGTATCGCCACCGCGACCTTTGCTCGTGGAAAATCGGTCTGTGCGAGGATCGATTTTCTGGTCGAAACGGGCATTTGAATTTGAACTGATGACCGTCCAGGTGGAAATCCGCGTAACAACAGTGCCGGAAATGGTCACGGTGGAGGGAGAGAAATTGCTATCAGCCTCCAAGTTCTGGTTTTTTACGAGACTGTAGATCCGGTAGGTATTACTGGCAGGATCGAGATATTGCAACTCATAGGTAACTCCGGGAGTCGTGTCGGTGGGGGTTGAGACAAAAGGATTAATGCGCAAGGTATTGTAGGTCGTACAAGCGGGATCGAATGTGCCCGTGGCGGTAGTCGTCCCGGTAGGATAGCTTGTAACTGGCACCGTATTTGTAGCGCAATAGGCCCAGTCCGGCGCGTAAGCACTCCCTACATAAAGCCCGACAAAGGGCGTTCCACCTCCTCCGTTCGCCAGCGATCCCGTGGTCAATGACCCATCTTGCACACAATTCGCGGTGGCCGTCGTTATGTCGCCGCTGGAAACCAATTTAGGCTCTGGGAAATTTTTTTGGATGCCCGTTGAACTCAATTGAATATAGGTGGTACTTGGTGCCCAAGTCGTTTCCGCCGGACTCGACCCGTTGGCACCGGTGCCTGGCTTGAAGGTAAACGCCTCATATTTAAAAGTGGTGGTGGGAGTCTTACGGGAATAGACATCCCCGTGGATCGTACCGACGGCCGTAATCCGCAGAGCTGCGGGATAATTGGTGGCGGATGTATCGGGAGTTGAGGTCGCAGATTGATGCGGATTCCAAAGTTCAACTTGTTCCCAGCATCCAACATAAGGTTGATAGTAGTTTGTACTGCCGGGGAATGGAGGGTTGGCGGTCGATTTGTCGGTGTTAGCCAAGGGTGACGGCGGAGTAACCCAACGCACGCCGGTATCCACAATGCGGCTGATATAGGGAAGATTTTTGACACCATAAAAAGTGCGAGCCCCTGAGAATGCCGTTGAACTTGAAACGAACACATCTCGCGAATCGGGCCCGAACTCAATCGCGGTGGGGAAACTGTCCACGCGGGCCTGATCAATGATGTTCACACCGATCTGGATGATGTGATAGGACTGGACGCTGTCATACCCGGAAGTATCGCCACTGCCGCCATACAGACTAAGACCGCCGCTGCTTCCGGTGAACGAATTCTGCGCGCCCGCCGTCTGCCCGAGCGAGCCATTCAGAATACCGGCCTGGAGCAGTTCAAAGAAATCGGGATCGCGCGCCGGGTTTTCCTGGGAGACGGTCGAGAGGGTCTCGATCGAAGTTTTGACCGAACTTACAGTAGGCAACGAAGTGCCGTGGACGCCGACATACGCCCAACAGTTATTGTTAGTGTCCCAGATCAATCCGAAGGCGCGCCAGACATCATAAGCACTCGCGCCACTGGCGGGTGCATTATATCCCACCCAAGAAAGGCGGCTGAGAGGAAAACGGCGGGTGAGCAGAAAATCGCCCGCTTGAACGGTGTGAGATTTGAGGAGAGTTCCTCCGGGACTGATTGTCCCTCCTTGTGCGTAACGGAGAGTGAGGAGATCCGGATTTTGCGCTGTAACAGTGGCCGGAGTATAGGCCGGTGCATTGACGGCCCGGTTGAATGTACCGAGATAGGGCAGTGAAGATGCGATACCCGCGTAATTGGCATAAGCGATCAAATCCTGGCGACTTAGAAACGTGTTGTCGCCCGACTGGACCTGGAGAAAGCCATTCGTCGCCTGTATGTTATAAACATAGTTGGTGTAACCGCTTTCACTCGTATCCGTCGCCACGTTCCGCCAGCCGGAAAGAGCGGTCATTTGTGCGGGAGTGAAAACGCTGTTCGTCAAGGCAGCCATCGCGAGGCTGCCCCGGTTGCCAATGTCGTCGGCACTCGGCGCGCCGGTTCCACTGTTGGGTGCACCCGCCACCGTTGTATCGAGCAAGCCGCCTTCGTTGTAAACGATATAGGCATAGCGTCCCACCACGTAATTCGGATTGGAGGAAGCCCCGTTGTTGAGCGTGTTTCCCGTGCTTCCGAAAGCCAAACCTGCCGCATTGGTTGGGCCGCTCCGGGTCATCAGAATCCAGTCGGGCACCGGCATGATTCCGGCGTTGGTTTCCGTTGGCAGCAAAAGTTGAGGTGCCTGCCAGCGGGTGGCCGAAAGGTAACGGCCATCGGGACTCGTATTTGTGGTCGAACTGGCCACCGCCAGATTCACGGGAATCTGTCCTGCATAAGCTGCCACTGGATAGGCATCCTGATAATAAGTGGCATTCGCCGAACTGACGCGAACGACATTAGTGTAGTCGTACCCCGTATCGTTGTAGCGGGCCGGGACCATCGTGATGTTGGTAAGGGGCTTGTAATAAGTGGGAGAAGTCGCCGTCGGCCCTGCCACGGCGGTCGATCCGGCAGTGATTTCCTGGTCAAGATCAGCAACCTGACGATCCAGACCTCCCATCGCTATCTGGTCTGCGGAAAGCTCTCCGCCATAATTTTGTGTCGCAGTCCGTTCAAACTGCACCGTTCCCAAGTAGGCAATCAGCAGGATCGAAACAATCGTGACCAGCGCAAGGACTATAATCAGGGTCGCGCCCTCACGCCGATAACGCCCAACGGCCCGGTGTGTCATAAAATCGGCTTCGGCAAGTCGACGGTCCGTTCAAAAAAACGCAGCCCGGTTTTGACTTGCTGCGGGTACGCGCTGATTCCTGGAGAGGAATTGATGGCGTTTTCCCAGTCCATCTTGGGGCTCGTGGCGCTTCCGCCGGAAGTTTCTGTGCCGGTGCTTCCAGCCGAAGCCTGGGTCAGCAACGTCAAAAGAGTCTGCCCCTTCGTGGAATTAACCAGCGTCTTCAAAGAACCCGGATCGAGCAGGGCCAGGGATACCGTGGCCGCAAGGGTGCTCGTGCTTGAGTAACCGGCTGAAAAGGTGCCGTCCTGTTGTAGAAAGGTCACTTGGAAGGCAACCACCCCGTCCAGTACGTCGCTGACGACGGGGTCCGTGCGAGTCGCCGCAGGATAGCCCAAGGGAATGCTGGTAAGAGGTGGATCCGACCAAAGGACCGCTTGATCGCCTCTCGCGAGATATGAACTGGCTCCGTTCTGGTTCCAAGTGTATTCGATATAAGAAAGCGGTCGATAGGTAGTGGCGGCGGTCGCGGTCGCACTCGCGGTGGCCGAACCCGTGTTTCGCGAATAAAACGACAGGGTCGTGCCGGAATCGGTCACTGCGATCCAATTTGTCTGGTTCAAGTCGGGCCGGTTCACGCCCACCGCTAATTCCCGGCACAACAAATCGAGAATCGCGCGGGCATTGCCGGAGTTCTCGGCATTCTGTAAGGCTCCGTGGGAAACCGTGCCGACAGAAGTGGCCATCGTGCCGAGAAACAAGAGCATGATCGACAAGACGGCCATCGCCACGAGCACCTCGACCAACGAGAACGCCATCCGACACTCATGACCAGAAGGAGGAGCTTTCATTGCGGCATCAAGACCTGGGTAGTCATCTCATATCGACCCGGGGCCGTGCTTGGATCGGCACCCGGAGGCCAGGTCAGGAGTACATGGATCAGTCCAATGCTGGAGTTCACCGAGTTCGTTCCCACCTGATAACTCAATCGAAAAGCCGCTGCGGATTCGGGACTGGAAGAACCCGCAAAATCGACCCAGGTCGTCACTGGAGACGTGGGATAGGTTTGATCCAATGACGGCAGAATGGCGCTGGTCAGGGTGTTCGTCGGGGCATCGCGTCGCTCGGTAACCAGCAGCGTCGCCAAGTCGGCCGCCTGCATTTGCTGTCGCGAATCCAAGTCAAGGCGCAACCCGTTCGAAAGCAAACTCATCATTGGAAACAAGGCGAGCATACAAACGCCGAGCGCAATCACCACTTCAATCAGGGAGAAGGCCCGGCAACCTGCGGCGCGGGAAAAGAGTTTGCCTCTTTTCAATGACGGCTTTTTCTTCATGGTCGATAAAGCAAAGTCTTGCCCGTAATGAAGGGCAAGCGGAAGCAGGCCACATTTTGATTCGTTACCGTGGTGGCAGGAACCGATCCCGGCTGCACTCCGAATTCGACGAAAGCGACTGGATTCGTGCCGTTATAAACCAGTCCCGTGGGGGCATACTCCAGAACTCGATTGTAGGTTGCCTGCCCGGTCGGCGTGCTGATCGTAAAGGAAAGACCCGAGGCCAGGCCGTTGAGGCTGGCACCGAGGGGAAGCGGCAATTTGGGAATTTGCGCCGTCGTTAGCGTGCCCGAATCGAGGAATTGGCACTGCGCGTAGTTCGCGCGTTTGGCTACGACAAGGAAACGAGAATCTGGCAGAGTGATGGAGGACGACCAACTTGCAGAGAAGGGATTCGTCCCATCGGTCGAGGCCACCACCACTGTCCCCAGGGGAGGATCGGACGGAGAAGCGGGTATCGCGAACGCCACCCAAACGTAGGTGTTGTGCGCCACGGCAGTCTGACGGGCCAGGCTCAGGGTTTCACTAAGACCGCTCACCGCCGTGTTGAACTTACCAGAGCGGCTCAGACCTGTGAGTGAAGGAAGCGCCAAAGCCGTTAAAATGCCCATGATAGAGATCACGACTAGAAGTTCTATCAAAGTGAACCCCTTGGTTGAACGCGTATATCTTATAGAAGAGTTATCGGCGTTGCGGAGGGAGAAGTTTATTAGCAAGAAGCACATGGCATTTAGTTTTATCTGCTATCTAGTAATATACCTGCTTCAACGTCATTCGGTATATATGTATCTATATATCTTCGCCATTTTGGGAAATAACTATGCTGCCCGATCATTCGCCCTAGGTAAAAAACCGGGCGTCTCTCGAGCCTCGCGCCAAAAGGAATGATGACCGACTGTCGAAACGTTCTACTTGAGAAAGTTGTCCTGACGAGCCCTTTTACGAAGCAAGATCAAGCACAGCAATCCCAAACCAAGAGCGAGCATAGCATCCGTGCCAGGTTCAGGAACGGACTCGACCGCAGCGATTCCTGAGAAAAATTCAGATCCAGTACTAGTCCCCAGAACATCCACGGCTCCAAATCCTGTCGTGCTGTTAAAGGAGACTTCGTCGAACGTGTTGGTACTTGTTCCAGTCAGACTAGCCGATCCCGACAAGGTGGTGGTCGTAAAGAAGATAAGAGCATCGGTCGAATCGACTTGATCGACCGACAGCTGAAGGGGCGCCGCAGAGAGGGTAAGCGTTTGTGCAATATTCCAACTGTTAAGTGTGGCTGGAGTTGAGCTCCCAAAAATTTGAATCTGGTCTACGGAAGAATCGGCGACAATAAGGGTATTGGAACCAAGAACGCCCAAACCGTCGTAGACGTCGCTTCTGACCCAACCTGTACCGCTTAGCTCAGTGAAGGCCACGGGTGTCGTAACCAATCCCTGCCCGCCCGTGGTGGGGGTTTCAACTCCTCCATTGGAACCTGATAACCGGGTAACATACAAATTGCTAGTCGCACTATTGTAGGTGACGGTTTGCGCAGAGAAACCTGTGGTTGCAACGCTAGTAGTCGCTGTGCCGCCAGCGGCAACAAATCCGGGCGCTGTTGAGCCACCGGTCGCCAGATAAAAGGCGGTTCCATCCTGAGTATAGTTAGATCGAGATGTAGCAGTACCGGTATTCGCAGCCACAGAGAAAGTACCCGTGGCAGTAGTAAAGAGAATCTCACTATTTTTACTATTTGAAGTTGTAAAACCCGCGTAACTAAGAAGTGCTCCATTGCCAGACGTTTGAAGAGCGGATCCATTGGTCACACTCGCACCGGTGACTCCAGTCATAGCGTAAGTATTCACTAAGGTTGCCGTGCCAGTCGTACTGAAACTATAATCCAGAAGATTCACCGAAGAGTCTGTCGACGATGTTTCAGAGACATAGAAATTGACGTCTTGTGCCTGGACTTTATTTCCTGCGAACAGCGCCGATACGAGAAGAGCGACGGTAACGCCCGCAAATTTGGTAGCAGAGACAGAACGGAAAGTGAAGTGCTTCATAATTGTTTTCTAATTTTCGAGCCCAAAGAAAGCATCGTTCATGTATTAAAGTCCAGTGTCTTTAGGTGACGTTTTAAAGAACTTTTGCGCGCGCAAGAATGTAGCTAAAACGTCGCTTGTTTGACGCAGTAATGCCGCAATTGATTTATGACTTATAGATGCATATAGATAAAGTTTTCATCCCTGGAGCGAATAATCTATACTTGAAAAGGCGCTTGTTTATCGAGGTGATCACGACCATCTCATCGCCTTTTACATCTCTCTAAAGATCGTTAAGACATCCGACATATCCCAAGCGTATTTTTCGGCCTCCAATTCCACAAAAAAGGGGTATTTGCGATTAACTTCTGCAATAGACAAAAATTCCGCTGGTCAGTGAAGGTTTGTCCACCGAGTTCAAACGCGGAATAACCCTCCCCGGCGTATTTCTCAGGCTGCCGGTGGGGAGATATGTTTGCGGGAGCCTGTCTCCTGCACGGGTTCTGTCTGGCCTTGCGTGGGCACGACCGGAGGCGGGAAATCCCTGCTTACATTCGCCTTCGCGAGCAGTTCCGCTGTATTTGGCAAGGGAGGTGGTCCGGCGACGGTTTCCTCAAACCGGAATGGGGAGGTCAGGTCGCCAAATGTCTGGCGGCGCCAGTCGCTGATGTTGGGCTCGCGGACGCCGGTAAACTTTTCCAGGAATTGCAAAACCGAAGTGTGATCGAAGGGCTGGCTGCTGACCCATCCCCCGGCCGTCCAGGGAGAGACGATAATACAGGGAACGCGGAAACCTCCGCCGATCGGAAGACCATCAAGAAATTCATCCGTCGTGCCGGGGGGAGGCACGGGCGGCGGGACGTGATCGAAAAGGCCGTCGTTCTCATCGTAGTTGAGAATAAAGACTGTCTTGGCCCAGACCTTCGGGTTGGCGGCAATGGCATCGACGATGCTGGCCACAAACGCCGCCCCGGCGGCAGGCATGTGATCGGGATGTTCCGATGCAAAACCGGGAGGATAGATCCACGAAACCGCGGGCAGGTTATCATTGAGCGCGTCCTGCCGGAACTGATCATCGCTCGAAGGCGTCATCGCCTTTTTGAAAAGAGGCGAGTCCGGCGTGGCGTTGTTATACTGTTGGAAACAGGCAAGCACATTGAACCCATAGTTCATGGTGTCCATTTGCCCTTCAGAAGTCTCCTTTTTCGTTTCGTTGTGATAGACCTTCCAGCTGATTCCAGCCTCCTCAAGCCTTTCGGGATAAGTCTTCCACTTAATTCCGTACCCCGGGGGATGATTGTTGATCATCGCCCCCTCGATCGATCCGGGCGGATGGTTTATTCCGGTCATCCAGTACAACCGATTCGGATAGGTCGGCCCCATGACGGAGCAATAATAGTCGTCGCAAATCGTGAACGCCTCCGCCAAGGCAAAGTGAAAAGGAATATCGGCGCGGGTAAAATGCCCCATGACGTAAGGACCGTTCTGCTTGTCCGCCTTGCGATGAGCGGGAATCCAGTTATCCATTTTGCCCCCATTCCAGGACGCATGCTGGGTTTTCCACGTATGACTGGTTGAGGGAAGTTTCTGTGCGTTGCTACTAGTGGTATCCAAATGAAACGGCAAGAGGTAACCATCAGGACTGAGAGCATCCGGCTGATAGAAGACCGATTTACCTGTATCGAGTTTCAACGCGTCGGGATCGTTAAATCCCCTCACCCCGGACAGGGTCCCAAAGTAATGATCAAACGAACGATTTTCCTGCATCAACATCACGACATGCTTGATGTCTTTAAATGAAGCGCTGGTCGGTGGAGGCTCGGCCAACGCCCGGCGCAGATTGGGAGGCAGAAACGCGGAAGCAAAAGTGGTGGCCGCGATACCCGCGCCATATCCGAGCAAACGACGACGGGTCATTTGCATATGCATCAGCTTATTTTCGTCTGGATTCATAGCGTAGGATTAGTTTTCTGCGATTCCCCATGATTTATTGGGCTCGACTCCAAGAACCAAATCGAGCGTCCCACCGGCCGTAATTTCCTGATAGCTCAGCCAGCAGCGGTTGAGAGGTTGGCCATTGAGCGTGGCCGACTGGATATAGATGTTATCCGGGGAATTGTTTTTGGCGGTGATGACAAAGCTCGAGCCCTTGGCGTATTTAGGATCGAATTTCATCGTCACCTTGTCGAAAAGTGGGGTGAAGATTTCGAAACGAGGATCGCCGGGACAGGCCTGATGCAGTCCGCTGGCCGCCAGGACAAACCAAGCCGACATCTGGCCGGCATCTTCATCACCGCATAGCCCATTGGGAGCGGCTCCGTAGGTTTGAGAGGCGACTGTCCGCACCCATTTTTGCGTCAACCAGGGAGCACCCGCCCGGTTAAACAGAAAAGGAATGAGGTGACTGGGCTCATTGGGTTGATTTTCATAGTTGTTCCACTCGATCAAATTGGGCGTGCGCGTAAAGAAATCGGTCAGTTTGGCGATGAAAAGGTCCTTGCCACCATTCAATTTAATCAGGCCGGGAATGTCATACGGTACAAACCATCCGGTTTGATAGACCGAGGCCTGGATGACCGTTTTGATTGAAGTCAGACCTTCCCACGGAAGAAAGGCGCCGGTCGCATCCTTGGCGCGAAACCAACCCTTCCAATCCGCGCGGGCATCGGTGCCTGCTTCGTCATAAGTCCAGGCTTGTGCGGGATCAAAAAGATTTTGATAGGCGAACGCCTCATCGGAATATTTCTTTGCATCATCCGTCTTGCCGAGGGCAGTGGCCAACCGGGAAAGATTCCAGTCATCATTGGTATTTTGAAGCGTACCGGAAAGTTTGCCGGGCTGATAACCCAGCGCGCCGTTGCCGTATTTTTCGCAGGTGTTCACTGCGTATTCATAGGCCTTCGCCACATCATAGCCCCGGATACCTTTCTGGTAGGCATCGTTGATGACCACGACTTCAGGACTGCCGTTCATGCAACCGGTGTAGCAATTCATCAACTCCCAACGGTCATAGTAATGAAGACCGTTTTGCGTGGCCAGTTCCACCACGCTGTTGATTTGATCATTCACGATCTGCGGCGCGATGAGAGTCAGCAATGGGTACTCGCTCCTGAAGACGTCCCAGCCGCTGAAAAGGGTGCGCTTGGTAAAATTCTCGGCGTGGTGAATTTGACCGTCGCCACCAGGATAATCGCCTTTAAGATCGGCGAAGATCCGGGGGTCCAGCAGCGCATGATAAAGCGCGGTGTAAAAGGCCGTTTTTTGGTCCTCGGTTCCACCTTCCACGGACATCCGGTCCAAGGCTGCAGCCCACGAGTCGCGAGCTTGCTTGTGCATGCCATCAAAGTCCCAACCGGGAATTTCCGCGGCAAGATTGGCGCGGGCACCATCGATGCTGACGTAGGAAATGCCCGCCTTGAGGAGAATGGCTTCTTTGTCCTCCGTGGGAAATTCGGCATAGAAACCGAGATGCTGGCCATCTTTCTCCTGGCAACCGGGGATTTGCTGTGCGTTTTGACACGCCGAGATAAATTCGGGCGTCTCCAGCATATCGTTATAGGGGCCCGGAGGGAGCGTCGCACTCCACACGCCCACATTCTTCAACGGTTTGCTGAACTCGGCATGGTAATAGATCGTATAATTGACATGGCCCTTCCCGTGCCCGAAGCCGCCGCCTTCCGGGGTGCAGTCGATTTGCCCCTCAATCGAATTGTCACCCACCACCTTCACCGTTTGATGCAGCGACGTGCCTCCCACCCGCCGGGCCAGATCAATTTGAATCCGCGATTGCGGATTCTTCGGGAACGTAAAACGAAGTATCCCACTGTGCGGCGCAGCAGTCATCTCCGCCCGGACTTTGTAGTCGTCCAACGTCACCGCATAGTATCCCGCCTGGGCGACTTCCGAATCATGGGAATAGGATGAGAGGTAACCGGCACCCGGTTGATCCGTTTCGCCATAATAGGTTTTCAGGGGACCTGTGGTCGGCATGACCATGAAGTTGCCCAATTCTCCAAACCAACCCACGCCGCTCACATGTGTAAAACTGAAACCTTGTATGGTGGAATTCGGATAGGAATAGCCCGCACCATTAGAAAATCCCAAATCCGTACTACCGCCCGTGATGGTATCCGGGCTCAATTGCACCATTCCCCCTGGCGTGGCTGCGCCGGGAAAAGTTTTGCCATAAAACCCCTTGAACCGAGGATCAAGCTTGAGCTTCTGTAGGATAGTGGGGTCTTTCGGAACGCCCGTGCTTCCGGCCCCGATGAACGGATTGATATAATCGACCGGTTCTTTCGCGTAAAGAACCGAAACGGAGAGGGCGCAGAAGACGATGATACCGACGCAGACGCTTGGCTTCATTTCGGCATATATATTAAATCGGTCACTCAACGTCTTAACTGACGCTGCTCGTCCGACCAATTGCAGGGGTTCCTTGGCTTGAGCGTGAATTTTACGGCGTAGGAACTTTGTCCGCCTTGGCTGCTGCGGCTAGCTCAGCTGTGAACTTGGGATTCGCTTCAAGCTGGGCGAAAAGGAGATCGCCCAAATCCATCCCCTCTTTGACGTCACTGGGATAATGGACTCCGGCGACAACCCGGCTGTCGCCAACCTGTTTGGCCCGTTTGAGCAAGAGTGCATCCTGACCGTTCGCATGAAACAACGTCGCCAGGATGCGCGCCTGAAGCTCCACGCCTGAAGCATGCCCGCTGGGATAACTAAGTCCTCCCGTTTTAAACAAAGGCTGCACCTGGGTCGGATACTGTTCGTAAGGCCTTAGACGGGCATTTTCGTTTTTCAACTTCGTCGTGATGAAATAACAATCGTTGTCAGCTTGTTCGAGTACGCCGTAGATATTCGGATATTTTGTTTTGAAGGCCGGGTCGATCACGTCAGTCACCAAGATGATCTGATAATGTTTATCTTTCATCGCCTCATCTTTTTGCTCGGCTGTCCGCGAAGCCTGAACAGAAAGAATTGTCTGCAAATCAGCCTGATCTTCCTTTGAACCTAAAGCCGGCTTTTTCGGAAAGTCGCTCCAGACTTTTTCGTCTCCGGTCACAAAGATCGGTTTGGCGGGAGAGTGGCTAGCGGTAGCAGCCATCGGAGTCTCTGACGATTGTGTCGTCAAGTCCGCCGAAGAAGGCAGACGCGAGAACCCAAATACGACAATAACTCCCAGAAGAATATACAAATGCCTTTTCATAGTTTACCTAGTAACGTGTAGCAGTGCGAAATGCCACTCCATAAGTTTTCGTCATTCAAATGTCACTCAATCGTCGTATCTATATATAATAGAATGTTGAAATCGTCTGTTGATTCGCATTCGGCTGAAGCGACGCTTTTGCATCGCGGAATAATTCAGCGGCATGCGATCGAATGATCAATCATCCGCCCCATTAGCGTTCTCACTGTCTTCGGGCGGCTGATTTTTGGCCGCCTTCGCTTTGTTTTTGCCTTCGAACATTATCCCAGCGGCAGGATTGAGTTGATCGAGTACGGTCTGAAGGCGTTGGCGGGCGGCGAGCGCATCGGCGTCTTTTGTATCGGCGGCAACGAGAGGTTCCGTAAACGGAGCATTCTTCATGTCGAACAATTCGCCGGACTGATTCAATTTCCAGTCTGTCTCGCGATCATACCAGTCCCGACGCAAGAGGACAAAAATCCAGTCTCGCTGCCAGTCGCCGCTGGTCTGCCCATGAAGCAGCGGGGCAAATGACATCCCGTCAATCTTCACATCTGGCGAAGGTTTTGTCCCCGTGATTTCCGCGAACGTTGGGAGAAAATCAACGAAACTGATGAGGCTTTGCGAAACTTGGCCCGCCGGGACTGTCCCCGGCCAACTGAGCACCGAAGGAATAAGAGCGCCGCATTCCAGCATTGTATTCTTGTGACCGGAAAGCGCCTTGCCTCCGTCAATGGTGCAGTATTTAGCCCGCTGGGGAGCCGTCCCGTTGTCGCTAGCGAAAACGATGATCGTCTTGTTGGTCAACTCCAGGCGAGCGACTTCATCCACCAGTTTGCCGACCAATTTGTCCATGTAAGCGACATTGTCCACGTAGAGTTGCATGCCATCGGCGCCAGGCGCGCTGTCGGGCGTGCGCAGGATGGGGTTGTGGACTTCCGACATGGGATAATAGAGAAAGAACGGCTGGTTCTTGTGGCGCGTGATGAAATCCACGGCAAACTCATGCATCTTGTCGGGCATATACTCACCGTCCAGCAACGGTACGAGCTTGCCGTTGACTGTGTAGGTTTTTCCGTCCGGCTGGGTATTCCAATATTTTCCACTGCCCTCAAAGCGCAAATATTCGTCGAAACCCCAATCGCTTGGCTGAAACGGCAACTGATTCCACTTGCCCACCTGTCCTGTGACATAGCCCGCCTGCTTCAACACCCTGGGAATCATGAATTCGTTGGCGGGCGTCATGAGGTCAACGCTGACTTTGGCGTTGCTGGTCATTCCGGTGCGAAAAGCGTAACGCCCGGTCAAGAACAGGGCGCGCGATGGGCCACAGAGCGGTGATGCGTAGCAATGTTCAAAGCGAATGCCGCTCGCTGCCAATTTATCTATATTGGGCGTCTTAAAGTTGTCCGCGCCATAGCTGCTCACGCTACCGATTCCCAAATCATCCGAGAGGATGAAGATAATGTTGGGCTTTTGAGGAGTGCTGTCTGTCGTGGCAGCAGACAGAATTCCCGGGAGTGCTATAAGACCGCTAAGAAAAAGGGACGTTAGGCGCATACGCAGTGACAGACAGAGCTTGGGAAGAAAGGTTACACTCTATTATCTACAGCCCTCATAAAAGAGGGCCGGGTCACAACACTATCTAGATGATGAGCCAAGGCAGCAGGATATACTCACCCTGCTGCCTGAGTTCGCTTTACCCACCGGCCTTAGGTGAGGCAGACGCGGAACAATATTTGTCGACAATGGGCTGGATGGCATCGGCCCAGATTGCGTAACCCTTCGGGGTGGGGTGAAGGAAATCATGCATGATTTCCGTCGTGAGCGTGCCGTCGGGTTGAAGAAATTTTTTCCCGATGTCGAGAAAGGTAACACGCTTGCCATCGTCCAGGGGAGCAATCCCCTTATTGATGGCGATGACCGTGGCCCGTATTTCGTCAGTCGGATTGGCAGAACGCGGGAAAACTCCCAGCAGAAGGAGATGCGAGTCCGGACAGCGCTTAAGGTATTCGGCGACTACGTCCTTGATTCCGTCCACGATCTGTTCGGGAGAACAGTGAGCGATGTTATTCGTCCCGATCATCAGGACAATCAACTTTGGGTCCATGCCATCAACTTGCCCCTGCTGCAGGCGCCAGAGCAGATTTTCGGTCCGGTCGCCGGAGATTCCGAAATCGACTGCGTTTAAAGCGCCAAAATGTTTGGCCCAGACTTCCTTGCCCCGCGTTTGCCAGAAATCGGTGATGGAATCGCCGTCGAAGATGAGGTTGTACTGGTGTCCCTTGGTTTTTTCAAAGTTCGCCTGGACCCGTTGAAACCATTCGTCGCGGGGAGCCGGATAAGTGGGGCAATTGATATCGACGGGCCTCACCGGTATGGGAAAGATCACGGTGTCAGCAGCCGAACCTATTTGGAGCGACAGAAGCAGAAAGCCCAAAACGGGAAGGCAACGACGCGTGAAAATCGGGAGGAATCGCGGTGATTTCATAAACTTTTTAAATATAGATTGGTTGGGTTGCCGTCACAGAATTGTCATAAACCAGGACTTACAGATTTAAGCGCCCGCTAAACTGGCAGCATTTCCGATCTCTGCGAGTTTTAAATCGCGGTTCGTTCGCAAAAAAAGTCGAACGTAAGTTTCCCATCTTTGCTCTGCCTGCTTCGGACAATCTCGAGAAAAATATCTCTATACTGATTTTGGGTGAGCAAAAACAATTCGGAAAAGTGACCCGCATGGATGGCGTGCGGTATAGTTCACCGAACCTCCCATCGACTCCATGAGCTTCTTGACGATGAAGAGTCCCAGCCCCGTGCTCTTTTCGCCACCGGTCGGAAGATTCGATCCGCGATGGAATTTATGAAACAGGCTCCCCTGTTCTTCTTCCGAAATACCGGGCCCCTCATCACCGACTTCTATCGACCAGGTACCCTCCCGTGCCGACAGGCTCACGCTGACGCGCGCGCCCTGCGGGGAGAATTTAACCGCATTGGAAAGAAGATTATCCAGGACGAGATCGAGGGCCGCAGGGTCAAACGTTACTTCTGCCGCGCCTTCGGGCAACTCGCAGGTAATTTCGATCTCCTTGGCCAGTTCCGCAGCCTTGGCGCGCTGGACAGCGGCATCGATTCGACTCCGCAAATCTCCCGGATGAAGTCCAACCACTCCGGCCCGGTGTTCCGCGGCATGGGCATCCAACAGGCGAGTCACCATGGACAGGATGTCTTCGCAGCTTGAAATGGCGGAATCCAGTCCCTTGCGGATCGAGCCATTTTCCCCCGCGAGTCGGTTACGAACCAGCTCCAAAAGATTCCTCTGCCCCTGCAGCGGACTGCGGAGATCATGGGCCGCGATGGCCATCATCTCGTTCATCTCATTGTTGCGTCTTTTTAATTCGGCGTTGGAGGCCGCCAATTGGCGACTGCGCAACGTGATCACCCGCTCCTTGCGGAAGTCGCTCCACTTGGCCGTGTAGAGAAACCGTGAGGCCAGCCCCGCAATCAGCACACCGGACGTGCCATCTGCGATGGGCGGAGCGATGAAAATCATCCCGTGTCCCGAAGTCAGCAAAAGCGCGCAATAAATCACGTGGTTAACCAGTAAGACGGACAAAAAAAAGTCTGTGGGCAACAGGAAAAGCACCCCGGTGATCACCACGCCGAGCACATAACTGGAATTATGTCCAAAGGCAGGCAGGGCCATGAAAAAATAAAAATCCATGATCCCCAACATGAGAATGAAAACGAGCACCACCAAAGCTCGACACCAGAACAAGGGAAAGTTTTTTCGGCGCGCCTGCCAGATCAATATCAACACCACTATCGATAAAAGCAAATCACCCACTTCGGTACCGAGAAGTGGATTTTGCTTCAAATAATATGTGTTCCAAGCGAAGAGCGCCGCGCTCAAGTTGACGCCCGTAAGACTGACCCACCAAATGCGCCTCAGATTGGTCGCGGTGATCTTGCGAAGAAACTCGGCTTTCTCCTCCGGGGAAGCCTTGGTCACAGTGTTCCGGGTTGCGGCAAACGGCCATGCTGAACATAGGCCGACGCACTCTGTTCCAGTGCCTGCGCCGTTTGACAATTCAGCTTGTTTTTCAATCGTTCCCGGTAGGTGCCGATCGTCTTTATGCTCAGGTGCAATTCCGCTGCAATGGCGGCGGAGCCCAGGCCTGATCCCAACAGGCGGAAGATCTGCAACTCCCGGTCTGATAACTCCTCCAAGGGCGAAGCATCCGCCCTTCGCGGATTCCGAGCCAGTTCATGGACCAATGACCGTTGCACCACGGCACTGACATAACATTCCCCTTCAGCCAACGTCTTCAAGGCGAGTTCCACGGCTTCCAACCCGGCGGACTTCATTAAGTAGCCACGGGCTCCGGCCCGCAAGGCCCGGCGTGCATAGAGCATCTCGTCCTGAGATGAGTAGATAAGAATACGGGTATCCGGCTGTAGGTCCATCAGCTCTTCCACCAGCTCCAGGCCATCCCGCCCGCCTAGGACAAGGTCGAGCACGATCAGGTCAGGGCGAAGCTCACTGACCAGCCGCCGTGTTTTAATGACATCATTGGCGTCACCACAAACTTCAAATTGCTCGGAGCCTTCCAATAACAATTTCACTCCCATGCAGACCACGGGATGGTCATCCACCAGAAGCACGGTGAATTTGGCGGCCATAAGGATTAGCGTCGCAATCCTAAATACCAATGCAAGCTAGTTATTGTAGGCGATTAACCTACAAAAATAAAGGTTTATTAATCCGACGTAGCTAAGCGCACATTCTGATAAATCAAAAGCAATAAAAAGTCATGCGAGATATTTATTTCATGAATTTATTCCGCGCGACGCTATTTGTGGCTCTGCTCGCCACCATGGCCATGTTCCCGCGTAGCGCGTCAGCCCAGACCCAGATTTTTGACTGGGGTCCCAATGGTTCTGGAACGCCAACTGGCGGTACAGGAAACTGGAATACCACCTCCTCCAATTGGGTGATCCCGGGTAGCTTAACCTATCAAATCTGGCCCAACGCCATGTCCGATATCGCTGATTTTGCTGGCACGGCCGGAACGGTGACAATTACAGGCACCATTACCGCAGGCGGCCTGACCTTCGATTCCGATGGCTATATTCTCAATGCCGCTTCAAGTAAGTCGCTGATTTTAACGCAGGTTACAAACCAACCCGCAGTCATCACGGTCACCAATAGTGGGCAAACTGCCACCATCAGCGCGCCTTTCAGCGATAATGACGGCCTCAATGTGACAGGATCGGGAACGTTGATCCTGACCGGCACCAGTACCTCGAGTTCCTCAAATGACAATTTCAATATTTATGGCGGAGCCACGGTCAAAGTCATGTCCGCCACGGGCGCGTTGTCTCCCAATAATTCTTTGCTCAGCGGCGTTCAAGCTTCCGTGGTAAACAATAGTTCCGGCGCGGGAGGAGGCACTTTTATTTACGATAATACCGGCGCGACCGGGGCTTCGACTCAATCCCTCGTCAAATATGTCGCGGATGGGGGCGACAATATCGTTGAGACCAATCGCGTCGCCAACCAGAATGTCGCGCTTAGCTTTTCATTCGGTGAGCTAGCGCGCGTGGAGGGGGCAACGGTCAATTTTATCATCAACGGCGGGACGAATGGCACGACGAATGAAATTGTTCTCTCTGGCCAGACAACCGGTTTTATCGACCAGGGCAACTTCTTTGGTGGAAGCAATTATGCCTGGTATGATGCTGGAGGATTTGTCCGGGGTATTGTTTACAGCGGGTCAAGTAAGGACGCCAATACCTTGACGACCAGTGGCACCACCAGCATCGTTGGCACCACAAATTTGTATATCCAAACCACCGGCGCGGTAACCGCTCAAAACACCGCTACTTTTACGACTCTGAATCTGGCCGGAACGGGAACAACCGCTGGCAGCAATGATTTCACTTTGGCCAGCGGCAAGACGCTGACGGTCAATGGCATTCTCCGTTCCGGTAACGTCTCCGGCAGTAGCTCCACAATTAGCGGCGGCACGGGCATCGAAGCCGGTCGTGGCCTGGATTTGGTCATCCGCACCGACCAGGTCAATGACTCATTGACGATCAGCAGCGCCATTTTGGACGACCACACCAGCAGCCTGACCAAAAGCGGCAGCGGCACCCTGACTCTTTCCGGAAACAACACCTATGCGGGAGAAACCTTTATCAATGGCGGCACGCTGATCATCTCCTCGCTTCCCAATTTATCCACCACCGGCTCACCCACCACTGGCCCCCTCGGCGCCCCCACCTCAGCCCCCATCGGCTCAGTTGTGCTCCAAGGTGGCACCCTGGAATACACGGGAGCAACGGCCAGCACCACTCGCGGTTTTGATGTCGCCAACGGCGGAGGCGGCATCGATGTCACCAATTCCGGAACGGCGCTCACGTTTACCGGCGAAGGACTCGGCAATGGTACGAACCTAGCGATCGATACCCTGGTCAAAACCGGCTCAGGCACGCTGATTCTGTCGGGAACGAATGACGACGTTAGCCTTGGCGTTACGGTTAATGCCGGCACGCTGCAATTGGCCAAGACTAGTTCATCGAATGCCCATTCTTTGGGGGCGACTCTCGCCTTAGTGGTAAATAATGGGGGAACAGTTCAGATTACCGGGACAGGTAATGATCAAATTACCGATGGCTCCGATGTCATCGTCAATACCGGCGGCACTTTTGACTTCAATGGAAAAAACGAAACTTGGGATGGTCTCAGTGGTGGGGGCTCTGTCACCAATAACGCCGCTAGCACTGCCAGCACCCTGACGCTCGGCGGCGGCAACAACGCTTCCGGTAACAGCCGGGATGTTTTTAGCGGCGCGATTTCCAACGGCATCCATGGCGCTAAAATCGCTTTGACTAAAATCGGCACCGGCACGCAAACCCTCTCCGGCTCCAATACCTATACGGGCGCAACAACGGTCAGCGCTGGCATCCTGAACATTCAAAGTAACAACGCTCTCGGCACCGGCAGTGGCACATCCACTTCAGGTGTCAGCGTGGCGAGTGGCGCCGCGTTGCAAATCCAGGGAACGATTTCCACCACCACAGCTGTTGGGCTGACCTTGAACGGCACTGGCGTCAACTCGAGCGGCGCTTTGGAAAATGTCAGCGGCACCAATACCTATTCCGGTTTGATCACACTCGGTGCGGCAACGACCATTGGCTCGGATATCGGGACTTTGAATATAACGAATACGGGAACCATCACCGGATCGGGCCTGGCCCTGACTCTCACTGGCACAGGCAACGGCAGCATAACCAGCAACATTGGCACGGGCTCAGGCGGTCTGACCAAAACTGGCAGCGGCACATGGAGCCTCTCTGGAGCAAACACCTTCATCGGCGTAACCGCCATCAACGGTGGCACCTTGAGTGTCTCCCAAATGGCCAATGGAGGCAGCGCTGGCGGAATCGGGAAATCGACCAATGTCGCTGCCAACTTGGTGCTGAATGGCGGCGACCTGCAATATACAGGAGCGGCGGCCAGTACGGACCATGCCTTCACTCTTGGCTCCAACGGGGGCACGCTCGATGCCTCAGGTACCGGCGCGATTAATTTCGCCAGCACAGGATCGGTTGCCTTTAGCGGCAACGGTACCCGCACCCTTACCCTGACCGGAAATAATACGGGAGCCAATACACTTGCAGCCGTCCTCGGCAATGGAACCGGTGGCGCCACGAGCATCACCAAGAACGGGGTTGGGGCCTGGACGCTGACAGGAACAAGCACCTACACCGGGGCAACCACGGTCAGCCAGGGCACTCTTACTGTTTCCGGTACCGGATCCATCAACGGTACCAGCGGCACGAGCATCGCCACGGGCGGGGCCTTCAATTACAGCAGCTCTACCGCGCTGACCGCCGCTGTAACGCTGAATGGCGGGACTTTTGCTTACAATAATAACTCCATTTCTTACAACGCCTCGAAGCTGACTTTTAACTCTGGAACGCTCAAGGGCACCGGCACGATCAGCGGAAATCTCGGACTGCACAGCGCTGCTCAAATCCTTTCTCCCGGTAATAGCCCCGGCATCCAGGTTTTCAGCGGAACGCAAAATTGGTCGGCCTTCACCTATCAATGGGAAACCAATAATTTCACCGGCACCACGGCAGGCACCGACTTTGATCAAATACAGGTCACGGGAGCGTTGAATCTCAGCGACCCAAGCGGAAACTACCTTCTCAATGTAACCTCCCTGACCTCGGGTGATGTCGCTGGCAACGTGCCCAACTTTTCGAATACCGATGAAAGCTGGACCATACTCACTGCCAGCAGCGGCATCACAAACTTCGATCCGAATGAGTGGACGATCAACACCTCTGCCTTTACCTCGACGCCAACTGCCACCGGTACGTGGTCGCTGGCGGTAACCGGCCCCGGCAATGACAATCTGGTCTTAAGCTATGACGTCTCCAGCGTGCCGGAGCCGACCACTTACGCTCTCCTTCTGGCTGGAATGGCTCTTCTCATGCTCGTTCAGCGTCGGTACAAGCATCTTCATTGAGATCTCTACAAAAAAAAACGCCGTCATCCTGAGCGAAGGCGAGCCCGGGCGCATGGTTTAATCACAAGACTCCCCCGAGCCGCAGTCGAAGGACCTACGCCCGTCTCAAGAAAATATTTGGCCGTTGGCAAGCTGGTTTCGATTCTAAAAGAAAGTCCTCCCTCGTCGAACCTGCGGGAGACTTGCCTTTTGGTTTGAGATTTTTTGACGCCACCCACACCGGTTGCTTCATCAGGCTGGGTCCTTCGACTGCGGCTCGAGAAGCTCGTTTGAGGAAAGGAGATCGATTGCCTCGCCTTCGCTCAGGATGACGGCTTCTTTAAGAGGCCCTTTTGCAGAGGCCTCCCATTGGAGTCATTGAGTGTCGTCTGCGCGGAAGTTGATCTTCACGTCCTTTTTAAATATGACATAAGCCCGTTTCCACGGTTGATCGTTGGTCAACCGCCACTTATGACCGCCCCCCGTCGTATCCAGCGCGATCAATACATCCCCCGGTTCAACGGTAAAGATTTCCCCGCCCTCTGTCACAAATTCCAAGACCCCGGCGAGCGTGATCACATACTGGGTGGTCGGCGCAACGTGCCAGTCGAGCGAGGAATGCGCGGGCGTTTCTTCGAAATGAATCGATTCCACATCAACGGCTTGATGCTCCACGATGGTCCCCCGAATCACATGGGATTGGCCATCCGCGCCGGTGGAGAGGTGATATGCCCTGATCATGACTTTATATTATTGAGATTTAAAACGGCGGCGGTATCGGCCCGCACTTTTCGGCAAAGGTCAGCATCATCGATCAGCGATTGGCCGTAGGACGGAATCATTTCCTTCAACTTGGGACTCCACTTGCCCTTCAGTTCAGCGGCAAAGCATTGTTCAATGACCTTGACCATGATCCAGACGGCGGTGGAAGCCCCGGGCGACGCGCCGAGCATCGCAATGATGGAATGGTCGGCAGCGCCGACAAGCTCCGTGCCGAATTGCAGGATGCCGCCGTGCTTGGGGTCCTTCTTGATGATCTGCACGCGCTGGCCTGCGACTTCAACCCTCCAGTCCTCCTTTTTGGCGTCGGGAAAGAATTCGCGGAGAGCAGCGAAGCGTGCCTCCGGGGATTCGATGACCTGGCCGATCAAATATTCCGTCAGGGCCACGTTGTCCCTGCCTACGGCCAGGAGCGGCAGTAAATTTTCCGGATCGATGGAGCTGAAGAGATCGAGATACGATCCATGCTTGAGAAACTTCGTCGAAAAACCCGCATAGGGACCGAAAAGCAGGGAGACCTTTCCTTCGATATGGCGGGTATCCAGATGTGGCACGGACATCGGCGGCGAGCCCACCGAGGCTTTTCCGTAGACTTTGGCATCGTGACGGGAAGAAACGTCGGGATCGTCGCAGCGAAGCCAGACGCCGCTCACCGGAAATCCGGCGTAACCCCGTCCCTCGGGGATCCCGGATTTTTGCAACAACGGCAGCGAGCCGCCGCCCGCGCCGATGAAAACGAATTTGGCGTGGACGTCCCGGTGTTCACCGCTTTTTTCGTTCCTGATCCGTGCACTCCATCGATCCCCATCGCGGCGCAAATCCTGCACTCGATTGGAAAAATGAATGGCGAAACCTTCCTTGCCACTCAGGGAATCGAGGAGATCCCTGGTGAGGGCGCCGTAATCGACGTCCGAACCGGTCACCATTCGAGTGGCCGCAACTTGTTCGAGAGGATCGCGGCCTTCCATGACGAGCGGGAGCCACTCCGCAATCTGCTTCTTGTCATCGGAATATTCCATCCCGTGATAACAGTGATGGGCCGAGAGCGCCTCGAAGCGTTTTTTGAGAAACGCGACATTGTCCAATCCGCGCACAAAACTGAAGTGAGGGACGGGATGAATAAAGGACTGCGGATTCTTGATCGCCCCTTTTTTCACCAAATAGGCCCAGAGCTGCCGGGAAAGATCGAACTCCGTGTTGACCTCCAGCGCCTTGGAAATATCGATGCTTCCATCGCTCCTTGGCGGTGTGTAGTTGAGTTCGCACAAGGCCGCGTGGCCGGTGCCGGCGTTGTTCCAAGCGTTGGAACTTTCCTCGGCAGGATTCTCCAGCGACTCGAAAATCTCGATCTTCAGGTCAGGCTGCAGTTCTTTCAACATGACCGCCAGGGTGGCGCTCATGATTCCGGCTCCGACGAGCACGACATCCGGTTGGCTTGCAGTGGCAGAAGTAGAGGTAGTCATAAGATTCTTTTTCTTTTTAGTGAAGATGAGGCTGTTTAGCGCAGCAGGTTACTGGCGGCCAAGTCGACGAGTTCGTTTCCGCGTCCGTTCAAGACCGCTTTGATGGCCCAAAGATTGAAACCGACCGCCTGTTCCAGTTTGATGGTCGGCGGCATCGAAAGCTCCATTCGATTGACGACTACATCAAGCAGGGCAGGCCCATCATGCTTAAAGGCCTCAATCAGCGCCGGTTTGACGTCCTCCGGGTCTTCCACCCGAATGCCGTGAATGCCCGCCGTCTTCGCCAACTGGGCAAAGTTGGGATTGACCAGCGTCGTGCCATTCTCCAGAAAGCCAGTAGCCTTCATTTCCAACTCCACGAATCCGAGCGCACTGTTGTTGAAGACGATCATTTTTATCGGGGTCTTCAACTGCTTTAGAGAGAGCAGGTCGCCCAAGAGCATGGCGATTCCACCATCGCCGGAGAGCGTCACCACTTGGCGCCCAGGAAATTCCAATTGCGCGCCGATGGCCTGGGGCATGGCATTGGCCATCGAGCCATGGTTGAAGGAGCCGAGCAGCCGACGTTTTCCGTTCATCTTTAAATAGCGCGCGGCCCAGATCGTGGGTGTACCGACATCGCAGGAGAAGATCGCATCTTCCGAGGCCACTTCATCGATCATCTTGGCCACGTACTGCGGATGAATCGGCTTCTTGCCGGGAGTTCCCACGGCCAGATCGTCCAGGCCTTTACGGACATCCTGATAATGGGCGACGAATTTCTTGAGATGGCGATCATCTGATTTCGTCTCGATTTTTCCCAGCACTGCCTTGATCGTTTCCTTCACATCACCGATCAGGCCCAAGTCGAGACGTGTGCGTCGTCCCAGGTTTTCTCCCCGGCGATCCACCTGGATGACAGTGGCCTTTTCCGGGTAAAATTGCGTATAGGGAAAATCGGTGCCGAGCATCAGCAGCGTCTCGCCTTGCATCATGGCGTGAAAACCGGAGGAATAACCGATCAAACCGGTCAGCCCCACGTCATAAGGACTATCGTATTCGACGTGCTCTCGTCCCCTCACCGTCGTGACGATGGGGGCCTTCAACTTTTCCGCCAACTGCATCAATTCCGCATGGGCACCGGCACATCCGGCGCCGCCCAGAATCGTCACGGACTTCGTTTTATTCAGCATCGCCGCGAGCTTGGCGACTTCACTTTCCGAAGGCCGAAGCACAGGCTCGACCCGCTTGATGCTGGCGCTGGGTTTGCGATAGGTGATTTTCTTGAGCGCAATGTCTCCCGGAATGGCCACGACGGTTACGCCTTGTTTGGACAGGGCGGTCGAAATGGCAATTTCCAGGACTCGCGGCATCTGCGCCGGTTGGGAAACGAGTTCGCAGTAGTGACTGCAATCCTTGAAGAGCTGATCGGGATGGGTCTCCTGAAAATAAGAGCTTCCGATTTCGCTGCTGGGAATATGCGCGGCAATGGCCAGAACCGGCACGCGGCTGCGGTGACAATCGTAGAGACCATTGATCAGGTGCATGTTGCCCGGACCGCAACTTCCGGCGCAGACCGCCAACTCGCCCGTCAGGTGCGCTTGTGCTCCAGCGGCAAAGGCCCCGGTTTCTTCATGGCGCACCGGAATCCAGACGATGTCCTTGCGCTTGCCGATTTCCTCAAGAATGCCGTTGAGTGAATCGCCCACGACGCCATAGACGCGTTTGACTCCCGCAGCGACCAGAGTTTCGACAAGAACTTCCGCGATGCTTTTTTGCGACATATATCCTCCTCATTGATGGGTTTGGGATTAAAAGTAGCGACCTCCACCGCACGAAATAGCTAGTGCCAGTCAATGCAAATTCTTGGAAAAATCAAGCCAAAAGCCATCGCCAAAATAATCAGAAGGGCTGTCGTCCCATCGGAGGCTATTTGGGTGACAAGTTCCGGAGTCGAGTGGTCGCCAAGTGTGACGAGATCAACCATTCCTCCCGCCATGCGGAACAGGAAAACACCCGGAATCAACGACACTACCGAAGCGAAAGCGATGCCTGCAAACGGCAGACGCAGACGGTCCGCAATCGGTGCGGTAACCGTCCCCACCAAAAGACAAGCCACCAAGGCACCGATCTCCGCGCTGGTTCCCATCGAGAGGGCGCCCCAGCGTAAGGCATGCGCGAGCATTCCGATTAAAATGGGAATCGGCAGCATTCGCCATGGCATCGCGAAAAAGGAGCCATAAGCTGCCACGGCCACGCCTGCGGCCAAGACGTCATATAGGAACGGCGCTGGAGAAAACGGTCCCGAGGGAGGAAGGTCCACTCCGCCCAGCGCAAGCCCGAGAAGCAGGCCCGTGCAAATCATCAAGGTAATCAGGCCGGCGTAGGCTAGACGCGCCGCACCCAATACGATGCGAGCACGGGCAAGATCGATCATCCCGTTCAAAAAATGGGGGCCCGGCACAAGCACCATGCATGGACAGACCGCGACGAGCAGAAGCGCCGAACTGACCTGCAGCCGGACGACGATTGCACCGATGATACCCGCCAGGATCGCCGCACAAAAGGGTTGTATGAATAAATTACGGCTCTTCCCCGCCAGCCATCGACGCAGGCAGGCCCCGGCCCCGGCGCCAATCGCAATCAAGACCAAGCCAAGTAGATGGCTTACGCCGAAAATCACGCCGAGCGCCGCGGCGCCCGCCGCCGCCATCAAGGCAAAACGTAAAATCGAAACGGGCGGAAAGTGCGTGATCGCCTCAAGAGCCGATCGTGCTGCGCTGGTCTCCATGCGACCGTCGCAAACTTCATCGATCAAGCCCATCGTCGCGACAACTTTGTTCATGTCCACGCCCGCAGGCTCGACCGCAATGATCTCATGACGCCAGCCCGCAACGTCCTCGATGCGCAGGGCCAATTCGCCCCAGCGTGGGAAGACACTGACTCGAAAGCCCAGGGCGGCAGCAAGCCGTTCCACCGCCGCGACCATTCTTTCCGTGGTCTGGCCGTTCGCAAACAGGAGCTTCGCGGCAGTCGAGAGCAGATCGAAGGCTGCCGCCGGTTCCAGCCGCTTACTGTCCGGTGGCGACATAAGGCGTGACCATTTTCTTCGGATCGACCACGCGATCGAATTCAGCCTCCGTCACGAAGCCAAGTTGCAAGGCGGCGGCCTTCAGCGTGAGATCGTGGTCCATCGCGAAGTGCGCGATCTTCGATGATTTGTCGTAGCCAATCACCGGTGCGAGCGCCGTGACGAGCATCAGGGAACGGTCCACATATTCCTGGATCTTTTTAAGATTGGGTTTCGTGCCCTCGACCAGGAACTTCCGAAAATTGACGCTCCCATCCGCGATGATCGTGATCGAGTGGGTCAGGTTGAATATGATCAGGGGCTTGTAGACATTCATCTCGAGATAACCGCCCGCGCCGCCGAAACCGACGGCCACGTCATTTGCCATGACCTGCGCTGCAATCATGGTCAGCGCCTCGCACTGGGTCGGGTTCACTTTACCCGGCATGATGGAAGAACCTGGCTCGTTTTCCGGGATGATTAATTCTGCGAAACCGGCCCGCGGCCCGCACGACATCAACCGGATGTCGTTGCCGATTTTGTAGAGAGAAACGGCCAGTGTGCGCAATGTACCGGAAAGCTGAACCAGTGCGTCGTGAGAACCCTGCACGGTGAATTTATTCGGCGCGGTGATAAAAGGGAGTCCGGTAAGTTTAGCTATTTCCGCTGCAGCCGCTGCAGCAAATCCCGGTGCCGAGTTGATACCGGTGCCTACGGCCGTACCGCCGAGGGCGAGCCGGTAGACGCCTTTTAGCGCATCCTCCAGCCGATCAAGATCATCCGCCACCATGCCTGCATATCCGGACCATTCCTGGCCGAGTGTGAGCGGCGTGGCGTCCTGCATATGCGTGCGACCAATCTTGACGATGTCCTTCCATTCCACTGCCTTCGCTGCGATCGCATCATGCAATGCTTTCACTGCCGGAATCAGCCGTTCTTTCACACTCACGGCTGCCGCAATATACATGGCCGAGGGAAACGAGTCGTTGGACGACTGGGCCATGTTGACATGGTCGTTGGGGTGAACCGGCTTTTTGCTGCCCAAGGGTGTCCCGGCAATTTGACAGCAGCGATTCGAGATGACTTCGTTCACGTTCATGTTGAACTGCGTGCCACTGCCGGTCATCCACACATGCAGTGGAAACATGTCAGAATGCTGCCCTGCCAATATCTCATCGCAGGCCTGGACGATCAACTTGAGGTGAACGTCATCCAATCGGCCACTGGCATGGTTCGCCAGAGCCGCAGCTTTTTTCAGGATGGCGTAAGCGGTAATCATCTCGCGCGGGATCAGATCCTTGCCGATGCTGAAGTGCTCAAGCGATCGCTGGGTCTGGGCCCCCCAGAGCTTGTCGGCAGGGACCCTGACTTCGCCAAGACTGTCCGATTCCGTCCGAAACAATTCGTTTTTGTCAGCCGGTGAGGTGGCCCCGGCAGCCATAGTGGTGTTCATATAAACGAGGTGCCTTTCTTTGAGAAGAGAATCCATCTGTCCGGTCTTTGCGAACCGGATTCTGTCTAAGATAGGATCATCCGCGCCAAGAGGAAAGTGTTACCTCACGATGATTAAAGTGAAGGCGGCGAGGGTCGAACCCGTATCTGCGGCCATGTAAGTTTGCGTTTGATTGCGTAACTACGCAGCAAACCAGCGCGTTATCGCCAATCTCGATTTTACTCGGATTTGCAGAATCGCGCAGGATTACGCAGAAAAGTTATGTGAGTGTGTGTGTGCATACGAAACTGTCAATCCGGGTAAATTCCAAGACTCGACTCGGTGTTATCAAGCGGCTTTAATCATTAGGAGAAGTCTCGAATCAGAGCTTCACGAAGCGTTTTCGACTAATATTTCCCCACAACTGATCGCATGAAAAATCTCAAGGTTTGGCAGAAGCTGGCATTACTTGGCGTCCTTTTCCTGATCCCTTTTGCTGTCGTGACCTACACGATGATCTCTTCGATCAACACGGAAAAAGTCGAGTTTGCCCAACACGAAATCTTGGGCACCGAGTATTACGTCCCACTCTCGGCTTTGTTGAAAGATCTTCAGCAGCATAGCGGCATGGACTGTGCGTTGTTGAATGGGGACCCTTCCTTCAAGGACGGCGTGGCCACGAAGGGGAAGGACATCGAGGCCGATATCACAAAGGTGGACGAAGTCGATCATCGGTTGGGTTCGGCATTGAATACCCAAACATCGGATATCAACAAAAAATGGAGCGACCTGCGCGCCGCGATCAGCGACCTACTGAACAAAACCCCCAATCTCTCCGCGAGCGATAGTTTGGACCAGCACCAGAAGGTGATCAATGGCACCATCCTGTTTATTACCAATATCAGCGATAATTCCCAACTCACCCTGGATCCCGACACCGATACCTATTACCTCATGAATACGGTGATGTTCGCCGGACCAGGCTTGACCGATTGCCTGGCCCAGGCCCGCGAAACTGGCTGTGCCATGGCGGCGCGCAAGAGTGGAACGCCCGACGAATTTGATAACCTCAATACCCAGGCGATCCTGGCGGATAATGCACAGAATTCGTCAGGTCAGGTGGCCGACTCTTTAAATCGGGCGTTCGTCTACAATCCGGCCGTCAAAACGGAGTTGGGCACGGAGGCCCAAGCCAGCGCCGAAGCCGTCAAGGCATCGATCGATACGATCCACAATCTGGTCACGACCCGCAAACCACCTGCGAGCGCCGGCGATTTCAACGCGTCCATGACGAAGAATATCGATCAAGCTTTCGACTTGGAGGGTCACGCCACAGAGTCCCTGAACCGTTTGCTTCATGTTCGCGTCGAGAAATGGCAGGACACCATCGACACTAGGTTGGCCGAGGCGGGCCTAGGCTTGCTGGCCGTTTTCATCGTCGGCTTTTTCATCATGCGGGACATCACCGCGCCGTTAAATCAGGTGGTTGAGACCGCCAACCGAATCGCCAAGGGCGATCTCTCAGTGGAGGTAACCTCGAAGTCGCGCAAAGATGAAATTGGCGCACTCGCACAGTCATTCGAACGAATGGTCACCACTCTCAAGGGAATGGTGGGCGTTGCGGAGCAAATCGCCGCTGGAAATCTCGCTGTGACGGTCAAGCCGCAGTCGGAACGCGATGCCATGGGTAACGCCCTCGCCATGATGATTGGGAAGCTTTCGACGCTGGTCAGCCAAGTGCAAAAATCAGGCATCCAGGTCAACACCTCGGCCATGGAAATCGCCGCCACGGCCAAACAGCAACAAGCCACCGCGAGCGAGATAGCGGCGACCACGACTGAAATCAGCGCCACATCCCGGGAAATCTCGGCCACTTCAAAAACGCTCGTCCGGACGATGGACCAAGTCTCGACGGTGGCGGAACAATCAGCGACGCTGGCGGGCAGCGGCCAGGCTGGCATCGCCCGGATGGACGAAACCATGCAGCACGTCATGGAAGCCGCCAGTTCGATCAATTCCAAACTGGCCGTCCTGAACGAAAAGGCCGGACACATCAACCAGGTCGTCACCACCATCACGAAGGTAGCCGACCAGACCAATCTGCTCTCTCTTAACGCAGCCATTGAGGCCGAAAAAGCAGGCGAACACGGACGCGGCTTTGCCGTCGTCGCGACGGAAATCCGCCGACTCGCCGATCAAACGGCGGTGGCCACCTACGACATCGAATTGATCGTCAAAGAAATCCAGACGGCCGTCTCCGCAGGCGTCATGAGCATGGACAAGTTCCTGGAGGAAGTCCGCAGGGGCATGCAGGAAACGCAGCATATCAGCGGTCAATTGACCCAAATCATCCGGGAGGTGCAGGCACTCGCGCCCCGTTTTGTCGAAGTCAATGAAGGCATGCAGGCCCAGGCCACGGGTGCCGAGCAAATCACCGAGGCGCTGGCCCAACTGACTGGGGCAGTCCAGCAAACCGTTGAATCACTCCGCCAGTCAAACCAGGTCATCGAAGGATTGAACCAAGCCTCCGGCAGCCTGCGCAGTGGTGTTTCCCGTTTCAAGCTGGAGGAAGCCTAGAAACGTGAGGAGTGCGACGAGATCGTGAAAGGACGCCCAACTGAAAATAAGTCCCCCCACTCCCGACAATGCTATTCCTTCTCTTTCAACTGGGTAAAGACACCTACGCACTTGAGGCGAACCAAATCCGCGAAGTCCTGCCACTGGTTGACCTGAAGGCGATTCCCCTTTCCCCGCGCGGCGTGTCGGGTGTGTTCAATTATCACGGAACGCCTGTCCCGGTCATCGACCTTTGCGAACTGATGTTGGACCATCCAGCGCAAAGGCGATTGAGTACGCGGATTATTCTCATCGACTATGCCGATGCCAAAGGCCCCACGCATCTTCTCGGTTTAATCACTGAAAAAGCGACCGAAACGATGCGACGCGAGCCAGCCGATTTTATCGCTTCCGGACTCAACAACGTCAACGCTCCCTACCTTGGCCCCGTGACCACCGACGCTCGCGGCTTTATCCAATGGATCAAGATTGATCAATTGTTGCCGGAATCCGTTCGTGACTTGTTGTTCAATGACCCCGTGGGAAATTCGTCCTGATGACCACCGAGATCGAATCGCTCTTAAAACAACGACTCGGACTTGATGCCGACTCGATTGGCTCCTCCGCGATTGCACGTGCGGTACAGGAGCGCATGTCGGCCTGCCAATCCGTCAACACCGCTGCCTATGAAGAACTTCTCGTCTTCTCTGAAGAGGAATTGCTGCAATTGATTGAATTGGTGGTCGTACCGGAGACTTGGTTTTTCCGGGATACGGAAGCCTTTGCAACGATGGCCCAGTATGCCCTGGAAAAATGGCTGCCGACGCATCCCGAAGGCATGCTTCGGCTGCTAAGCCTGCCCTGCTCGACGGGCGAGGAAGCCTATTCGATGGCGATGGCGCTCCTTGATGCTGGAATGCCGCCGACTCGTTTTTTGGTCGAGGCCCTTGATGTCAGCGCCCGTGCATTGCTTCGTGCCAAGGAAGCGGTTTACGGAAAAAATTCCTTCCGCAGTCGCGATCTGGGTTTTCGCGACCGCTATATGCAGGCGACGACGGAGGGCTACAAGATGGACTCTGCGGTCGTTCGCCAAGTTCACTTCGAGTCCGGGAATCTGATTGATGATTGCCTATTGCCCGGACCGGAAAGTTACGATGTGATCTTTTGTCGCAATCTCCTGATTTACTTCGACCGCCCCACCCAGGATCTTACGGTCGAGAAGCTTTGGCGTCTGCTCAAACCGAACGGCCTCGCCTTCGTGGGGCCGTCGGAAACAGCCTTGATGACCAGCCATCATTTCGTCTCGCTTAAAGCGCCTCTCGCGTTTGCGTTCCGCAAAGCAGATGCCGTCACCCGCGAAGCAAAGACGCTCAAGGCACTTCCACGTCCAGTCAAGGCAATCGCCCCAATGCCCCCGTTTGTCCAATCGCGACCAGTGCCACGTCTCACACCACCAGCGCGGGCCCTTGATCTCGACGAAGCCCTGCGATTGGCTGATCTCGGGCAACTGAAGGAAGCGTCCAAGCACTGCGAAGATTACAACCATGCGCACGGCCCCTCGGCCAAGGCATTTTATCTCCTCGGCCTGATTCGAGATGCCGCAGGGGAACCATCGGAGGCCATCGGTTTTTATCGCAAAGCTCTGTATCTCGATCCGCATCATCGCGAAGCTCTGCTGCATTTGGCCCTCTTGCTTGATCAGCAGGGAGAGACCGAGGCCGCGAAAATTTTAAATGCACGAGCCGCCCGCATCGACCATAAGGCACGAAACTAACATGCTCGATCCGATCAATACCAATCACCCACCTACCCGTTCTGTCCTCAGCGATTGCTGGAACAAAATCGGCGTGCGGGGCGACGGCTCCTGCCCGGAATTAGTCCGGTACATTCACTGCCACAATTGCCCTGTTTATTCCTCTTCCGCCGGGACATTTCTCGACCGAGACCTGCCCCAAGATCATCTCGCCGCATGGACGCGTCACTTTTCGCAGGAAAAGTCCGTCGCCAAACAGACCCCTCTTTCGGTCGTCCTCTTTCGCCTCGGGGTGGAATGGTTTGCCCTGCCCGTCACCGTATTCAAAGAAATCTCGGAATTGAAACCGATCCACTCGCTACCTCACCGGCAAAATCATCTTGTTCTCGGCCTGATCAACTTCAGGGGCGAACTTCTGATCTGCGTTTCCCTCTCCAAAATGCTTGGGACAGAGGACGCGGCGGAAATCAAGCCAGAGGCCCGACACAACGCTCATCCCTATTTGCTGATCGTCAGTCACGGAGGCCATCGATCCTCCTTTCCGGTCGATGAAGTCGGAGGCATTCATCATTTCAACCCCAAAGAGATAAAAAAAGTCCCGGCGACCGTCGCCAACGCCCGTAAAAGTTATACCACAGGCGTGTTGACGTGGCGGGATCACACCGTCGGCTGCCTGGATGCCGAATTATTGTTCTCCGCACTTGGAAAGGGCCTGTCATGAGCGACAACGCCTTCAGTGATTTTTCCATGTTTGAGCTGTTCCGGATCGAGACGGACAACCAGACGAAGATTCTCACCTCAGGCCTTCTGGCCCTGGAACGCGACAATCATGCGCCCGGCCAGACGGAAGCCCTGATGCGTGCGGCCCATTCCTTGAAGGGGGCCGCCAGGATTATTAATCTTAACGCGGCTGTGCGAATCTCACACGCCATGGAGGATTGTTTCGTGGCCGCTCAAAAAGGTAAAATTCTTCTCGGCCAAAAACAGATTGATCTCCTGTTAAGCGGCGTGGATTTACTTCTGGAAATTGCCCAAACACAGGAGACCGAGGTTACCCGCTGGGAAAGCGGACAAAAAAAGCGGGTCGATTCGTTCGTCGCTGCCGCCTCACAATTCCTGGAAGGAAAGATGGCAGACGGATCGGCAGAAGCATCAACACCGCTTCCGGTCAAGCCCATCAAGGCCAAACCAGGGCCCCTCTTAAATAGAGAAGAAACTCCAGCCAAACTCACAACAGATTCCTCTGCCCAAGGAGAAACCGATCGTGTCCTCCGGGTGACAGCGGATAATTTGAACCGCTTGCTGGGACTGGCTGGTGAATCGCTTGTGGAATCACGCCATCTTAATTCCTTTACCGAGTCCTTGCTGCGACTCAAGCGCCATCACGGCGATCTGACCAGGATGCTGGATGCCTGTTGCAGTACTGTCTCCAGCAAGGCTGTGAACGCTGAGACCTTGGAACGCCTGCGCGACATGCAGCATAAGGTCATGGAGTGTCGCCAATTTCTGACCGACCGCCTGGCCGACCTGGAAATGTTCGACCGCCGTTCGGTCAATCTCTCCCATCGCTTGTACGAGGAAGCCCTGGCCTGTCGAATGCGGCCTTTTGCCGATGGCATTCACGGCTTTCCCCGCATGGTGCGCGATGTGGCCCGGTTTCTCGAAAAAGAGGTGAAACTGGAAATCTCCGGCGAAATGACGCAAGTTGATCGCGATGTCCTGGAAAAACTGGAGGCCCCCCTTACTCACCTCTTGCGCAATGCAGTAGATCACGGAATCGAACTTCCCGAACAACGTGCCCTGACAGGCAAGCCTGCCTTGAGCCTTGTTCGACTCGAAGCACGACACTTGGCGGGGATGCTGCAGGTGGTCGTTTCTGACGATGGCCGGGGCATCGACCCCGAAGCTTTGCGCACAGCCATCGTGCAAAAGAATTTCACCACGGCGGAGCTCGCTTCAAAAATGAGCAAGGCCGAATTAATTGAGTTCCTCTTCCTGCCCAGGTTTACCCTAAAAGAAAGCGTCACGGAAATTTCCGGACGGGGAGTGGGCCTGGATGTGGTTCGGAACATGGTCAAGCAACTTCGAGGAACCGTAAATGTTTCGTCCCAACTGGGAAAAGGCACCCACTTCACCCTGCAACTGCCATTGACCCTTTCCGTCGCGCGCATGTTGCTGGTCGAGATCGACCAAGAGCCCTATGCCTTCCCGCTGCCTTTCATCACCCGTACCCTTAAACTACCACCAACCAGCATCGAAATGCTGGAAGGCCGCCAGCATTTTAAATTCGATGGCCAGCACATCGGATTGATTACGTCCCACCAAATTCTCGGACGCGCCAAGGCAAAGCCGACGAGTGATGACCTATCGGTCATCGTCGTGGAGGACAACGACCTCTTTTACGGCGTCGTGGTCGATCGTTTTCTCGGCGAACGCGAGTTGGTCGTCCACGCGCTCGATCCGCGACTGGGCAAGATCAAGGACATCAGCGCAGGCGCCTTGATGGAAGACGGCTCCCCGCTGCTTATCATCGATGTTGAAGACCTTATTCGCTCGATCGGCCAGATAGTCGCCAGGGGGTCACTCAACGTGATCCAGGAAATCGACACAACAACCGCGCCCAAAAAGAAAAAACGCATTCTCATCGTCGAGGATTCCCTGACCGTGCGCGAACTGGAGCGCAAACTGCTCGACAATGCCGGTTACGAGGTCGAGGTGACCGTCAACGGCATGGACGGCTGGAACGCTGTCCGTACCGGAAACTTCGACCTCGTGATCAGCGATGTCGATATGCCGCGCATGGACGGAATCGAATTGGTCAAACACATCCGAAACGATGCTCGAATCAAATCGCTGCCCGTCATCATCGTTTCCTACAAAGATCGTGAGGAAGACCGTCGCCGCGGCCTGGAAGCGGGCGCGGACTATTACATGGCCAAGGAAAATTTTCAACCCGCTGCCCTGCGCGATGCCGTCAGGGATATGATCGGCGATCCTTCCGCATGAAAATTGCCATTGCCAATAGTTTCCCTGCCGCCGTCGAAACCATTCGGCACGCGCTGATGCCGATCTCCCGATACCAGATCATCTGGACGGCCGGCGACGGCGCGGAGGCCATCAGAAAATGTGCGGAGGACAAGCCCGACTTGATTCTGATGGACATGATTCTGCCGGTACTCAACGGCGTGGAAGCTACCCGTCAAATCACGACGAACACGCCTTGTGCCATCCTGATCGTCACTGCCACAGTCAGCGGTTCCAGCTCCAAAGTCTTTGAAGCTCTGGGCGCCGGAGCCATTGACGCGATCAACACTCCAGACCCGACGACCATACCGGAAAGCTCTGAGGCGTTATTGAGTAAAATTGAGATGGTAGAGAAACTGCTTTTTGGCGCCAACCGCAAAAAAACGGCGCACCTCTCCCCTTCACATCCCAAAGCGGTGAATCTCAAAGAAGGGCGTCTGGTCGTCATCGGCGCATCGGCCGGGGGACCGCTGGCCCTGGCCGAGGTACTGGCCCAATTGCCCAAAACTTTTCCCGCCGCGGTCATCATTGTTCAACACATCGATGCCCAGTTTGCGCAGGGCATGGCAGACTGGCTGAGCGGCCAATCTGCCATGCCAGTCCGGGTAGCCCGTGAAGGTGAAAGCCCGTCCAAGGGCGTAGTCCTGCTCGCTGGAAAGAATGACCACCTCGTCTTCGTTGATGCCCATACCTTGGGATATACTCCCAAGCCGGTCGATGACGTCTACCGCCCGTCAGTCGACGTATTTTTTGAAAGCGTCGTCAAGCACTGGAAGGGGGAAACCGTCGGGGTGTTGCTCACGGGCATGGGACGGGATGGCGCACGCGGCCTGAAAATGCTGCAGAGTGCGGGTTCTCACACCATCGCCCAGGATAGCGCTTCCTGCATGGTGTACGGGATGCCCAAAGCCGCTATCGCCCTTGGCGCTGCCGATGAAGTTTTACCGCTGAATCAAATCGGTCTGACTTTAAGGCGTTTGCATGTAGATTAATTTTGATCGGCATCGCCATGAGTAACCTCGTTCCATCCCCGTCTACCGAACCTATAAATCCACCGACTTATCAGATCGTGGTCCTGCTTGTCGACGATCAAGTCATCATCGGCGAGGCCATCCGCCGTCAGTTGGAGGGGCAGCCGGACATCGTGTTCCATCACTGTTCCGATCCCATCAAGGCGCGGGTCATGGCCGCTCAACTCAATCCGACCGTCATTTTGCTGGATTTGATCATGCCCGAGATAGATGGGATGACGTTGGCCCGTCAATTCCACCAAGATCCTGCCACGAAAGACATTCCCATCATCGTGCTTTCAACGAAGGAAGACCCCGCCGTCAAGAGCGAAGCTTTTTCCGCCGGGGCTACCGATTACCTGGTCAAGCTACCGGACAAAATCGAACTCATCGCCCGCATTCGCCATCACTCGCATGCGTATCTTAATCAAATCCAACGAGACGAGGCCTATCGCGCCTTGTACGAAAGCCAGCGTCGCCTGGAGGAAAGCAATGTGTCTCTCCTGTTGACGAATCAAAAGCTGGAGGCCGCGACTCGAGCCAAATCCGAGTTCCTGGCCATGATGAGCCACGAAATTCGAACACCGATGAATGCCGTCATTGGCATGACCTCCTTCGTCCTCGACACGGAAATGACCGAGGAGCAACGCGGTTTTGTCGAGACCATCCGCAGCAGTGGAGAAGCCCTCATGGCGGTCATCAACGATATTCTCGATTTTTCCAAGATCGAATCCGGTCGAATGGACCTGGAGGACCACCCCTTCGATTTACACGCGTGCATCGAGGAAACAATCGACCTGTTCAGCGCACAGGTGTCGAAAAAACAAATCGACCTGGCTTATGTTGTCGATGACGAGATTCCACAGATGGTCTCAGGCGATTCCTCCCGCTTGCGGCAAATCCTCCTCAATCTCGTCGGCAATGCCCTCAAATTTACCTCCCAAGGAGAGGTTGTTGTCCGCGTTAGTCTGGATCGATCTGTCTCGACCGACTCTGCGGAAGCGATGTTCCTGCATTTTGCGGTCAGCGATACCGGCATTGGTATTCCCAAGGAGAAGCAGGACCGCCTGTTCAGGTCGTTTAGCCAGGTTGATCTCTCCACGGCGCGACAGTATGGCGGCACCGGCCTCGGTTTGGCCATCAGCCAGCGGCTCGCCGAGTTGATGAAAGGCCGCATGTGGGTCGAAAGCGAAGAAAAGAAAGGATCGACCTTTCACTTCACCATCCAAGTCAATCCGGCTGACCAGGAAAAAAGGGCGGAGGAAGCCGCCGCTTCCCAATTATCCGGGACAAAAATCCTGATCGTTGAGCACAATACCACTAACAGCCAAATCCTCGCCAATTTCACGGAGAAACTGGGAATGCTGCCTCACCTTGTCGGCCAAGGTAAGGATGCGTATGCGCAATTACAATCCGGCGAGACCTATGGCCTCGCCATTCTCGATCAACAGTTACCTGATAGTAGCGGACTCAAGCTGGCGGAATCGATTCGACGGCTTCCCAATGGCCAGTCATTACCCTTGATCCTGCTTTCCTCCTCCCGCTCGCAAGCCATTGACAAAAACGCCCAGGAGATGGGCATTTCCGTCTTCATTTCCAAACCGATTCGCCGCGCTCAGTTACGCGATGCTTTGATCCGGACCCTGCAAGGCGGTCCATCATCCAAAAAAGCGACGCCTGTTTCCGAAATCGACAAAACCCTGGCAACGCGACTGCCCTTGCGCATTTTAGTATCGGACGACAATCCGGTGAATGTGAGGGTGGCGCGAACTTTCCTCGAGAAGATGGGTTATCGCGCCGATACGGCCACCAATGGAAAGGAAGTGCTTCAAGCGATGCAATTGAACACCTACGATCTCGTCTTTCTTGATGTCCAGATGCCGGAGATGGATGGCTATGGGGCTGCCCGGCGCATTTGTGCCCAATGGAAGGAGCGCCGCCCCCGCCTGATCGCCTTGACGGGAAACGCCATGGGAGGCGACCGGGAAAAGTGCCTGGAAGCAGGAATGGACGATTACCTGACCAAACCCCTTCGAGCCAAAGAACTGGAAGCCATGATTCTTCAGTGGGGAGTGAAGAGGAGCTAAAGCGTTTTCAAAAAAAGCGTAGCCGCAACATTTCCTTCTTTTTGGCCCTCCGGGCTTCGAACTTTTCAGCAGCGGCTACAGTATTTCTGAAAACGTTCTAGGGCGTGGCTGCCTTTTGAGCTGCTTCCAGAAGCGCCTGGATATTCGGCCAGTTGACCGCCAAGCTGCCGTTCTTGTTCGGATGGGTGCCATCCGGAAGCATGACCTGGAAATTGGCGTAATCCTTTTCCTTCATCTCCTCCCATTTCACATAATTATCAACCAAGACGAGCTTATGTTCGGTGGCATAGTTGCGGTAATTGTCATAAAACGCATTGAGCTGAGGCCGACTGGTCGCGGCAGTGGTAAAGCCTTTGGGAGCATCCCAAAAAACATTCATGGTTTGCAGGACTATGGCGACCTGGGGATTCTGCTGTTGGATGGCGGTGACTATTTTATCGAGATTGTCCTTGGCGTGTTCCACCGTCAGCTTGAACCGGACGTGCGCGTCGTTGGCGGCAAACTCGATGAACACCAGGTCGGGATAATGATCGAGTACTTGAGGTTGAAGCTCCTTAAGACCCCAATCTGAATTCTGACCGGGTCCGCCGCTGTTAACGACGGTGACCAAGCCAGGATATTTTTGGTCAAACCACTGCTGCATGGCCGTCACCCAGTAACCGTATTTCGTGACGCTCGTTCCATAAGTCACCACTGTCTGCTTTTGTCCGGATTGCAGGTGCTTAAAAAAAGCAATGAGTGCCGTGTTGGGAGCCGTAACCTTAGTTGACCCGGGACTAGGCGCGGCCTTGGTCGCATCGTCGGCCAGGGCAAGCGGGCAAAAGCTCAATATGAGCATGAGATAGAGCAGTTTTTTCATATGATGATTTTGACCGAGGATAAATCCAATGCGCGGATGGCGGTTCCTTTTCCAGATAGTCGACACAGGGAAGATGCCGAAGACTTCAGACCTCTCTACAGGACACCTGACAAAGTGCTTAGGCGTTTTTGGAACGACGCGCGCGCTGGAAGATGACCAGCAACGCGAATCCACCCAGCATGAGGGCCCAAGTGCCCGGTTCCGGCACCGACGCGACCACCACATCGAGATTGATATTGCTTCCGCTCAGCTGGAGGAATGAACCGCTATACATGGTCTGTGTTACACCATTAACGTCAAAGACCAGGGTCAATCCCGAGATCACACCGCCCGTAACAGAGTAGCCGGTGCCGCTAAAGGGAGACGTTCCGGCTGTATCGGTAAACAGATCATACAACGTCCCATTGGCGATAGTCGTGCCGCCCTGCAGATTAAAGGTCAGGGTATTGGTACCGTTGAAAACGACACTTGAAGTCGCTCCCAAATCCAGGACATTGCTCGCGGTACTGCCCGTGTTCAGGTTGAACGAGAGATTCGCTCCGCTGAAGGTGGTCGAGGTCGAGGCCGTTACATGGAGGATATTGGTCGTGTTGGTATCCGCCGCCGAGGTCTGGCCGATCAATACGTTGCCGTTAATCGTGTTGGTCGTGCTGGTGATCGTTCCCGCACCGGCAAGAGTCGCACCGGTGGCGACCGATACGGCACCAGTGCCTGTCGCCGAGCCGGTGGTGTTGGAAACCACCAACGTACCTCCGGTTATGTTCGTGCCGTTGCTGTAGGTATTCGCGCCGCTTAACGCCCATGTGCTGGACCCAGATTTGGTGACCGCTAATGTATTCGTACCACTATTATTGGCGATGATCCCACTGATGGAATTTTTGGAGGCTGTTCCATCGAGAATGAGTGTTCCTCCCGTAAAGGCGTCAGAGTTGGTGAACGTTCCAATCGTCAAGTTTCCCGTTGTAGGAACCAAGGTATAATTCACACCGGCAGCACCGCCGGTGATCGAAAAGCTTGCGAGGTTAAGGGAATAACCATTGCCGCCCGTGACGTCAATCGTCCCATTACGAATGAGGGTGGTCACACCGGCAACGGAGATCGTCTTGTTTGTGCCGGTTCCTCCATTATTATTCACGTCAAAGGTGTAGGTACCGCCGCCACCTGATTCTGACAGATTCATGCTAGTCTGAGTGGTATAATTTGAAAAGAGGGTCAGCGTTTGGGCGGAGGAATCGTTCTGGCCGTTGAAACGCAGTTGGAGCGTACCGACTCCCGAAGTGAATCCGACCGCCACAGTACCCGTGCCGGGACTACCGAGCCCCCCGTTGCTGCTATTGATATTGGCATTCGTATCCCCTGCTCCATAATTGGTGGTATCCGCCGATGCGGTGATCGTGCCCCCTGTGCCGAAACTGACACCGCCCGTAAAGGTATTCACGCCCGTCAGGGCAACCGAACTGGAGGAACTGTTTTTTTGAAATTTACCCGCGCCAGTAATGTTGTTGGTTATGGTCCCACTTGAGCCTCCACCTTGGTATGCCAGAATAGCACCCGAGCTAATTGCAACGTCTCCCGTACCCAGCGACCCCGTATGACTGCTATCGCCAATAGCGAGTGTCCCACCAGTAATGTTCGTTCCACCCGAATAGGTATTGGCTCCGTCCAAAACCAATACCCCGGTGCCTGCCTTCGTAAGACCGGCTGTGCCGGTTATCGTCAAATTCAAAGTAGCAGTGTCGATTCCCGTGTTGCTATTCACGGTAACAGTCGAAGGCCCCGTAAGTGTCAGGATATTCGCGCCAGTTCCGGTGACTGTAACATTGGAAGCCGTGGAGTTGAGGTTACCAAAGGTCAATGTGGACAGCGTATGGGGCTGATCAAAGGTAATAGTGGCGGTTGCACCCCAGGCAACCTGGCTGAAGTCCGCCCCAAAGCCCGAACCGTCCGCCACCGTTCCGCTGGACCAATTGCCGGTGACACTCCATGTGCCACCCGATGCATTACTCCACTGCCCATTGGCGGCATTAGCCGACAAAGAAGAGACAGAAATCAACGCAATGGCAACGGCGAGCTTAAAGAATGAATTTTTCATTTTGTTCCAGTTTCCGTGAGTTCGCAGCCACGTCTTGTCGGCTGTAGCAACAATCGTCTTTGTTGCATTCGAGTCAACCCAAGCGTGTATTGATAGCGTTCGCACCTCGAAACCATAAAGTATTTGGGGCTCTAGGTGGTAGTACCGTTCTGTTCCGTATTATGTCAATTACCGATCAGTAATGTCAGGGGAAATACCCTGCCAGCAATCACATTCATCGATTATTCCGGTCTTTGGCGGCGCGATTTGGATCGAGCAAGAGCCTTGTTCCGCTCCTATAAGATTATCGACAAAATTGACGTGGCCGTATTACCCTTCTTCTTTGTTACAATTGCCTTCCCAACCGAAGGCTCCGGAGCATATGCAGCTGGAAAGCATTAAAGAATCTGTCCCACCCCTGCTTCAGGAGGTGATGAAAATGCTTGAAAGGGAAACAGGGCTTTTTATGAGCTTCGATGACCAGACCGGCTTTTTGATGGGGGTACATATCGATGTTCCCGCCATGAATCTGGACTATACCCACCTGATTCATGATTGTTCATTCTGCCTTTTTGCCAAAAAAAATCCGAGCCTGGCCAAGGACTGTCACCGTAATAAAGTGGTGAGCAATCGACTGGTGATTCGAAGCCAAAAGGGGCTTGATGGGTTCTGCCATCTTGGCCTGCTCGACCTGGCCGAACCCCTCGTTTACCAAGGGAAAGTTCTGGGCGTTTTCTATTACGGCTCCGTCCTCGTGCGGGAACAGGAGAAGATGACCCATGCGCGCATTCGCCGTTACTGTGCGCGGCGCAAGATTGATTCCAAACCTTACTTCGCGGCCTTGAAAAAAATAACGGTCATTGATGCCGCATCGATTCCGCGACACCAGCAAGCCCTGCGCACCGTCGTGGCGTTGGCACATCATTTATGTGAAAGCGGGGGCGTCCGCGCGGATATCTACAAGACCCGCAAGCTCACGGTGCCCATTACGGATCCGGAAGAGACGCCTTATATCGTGCAGGAGACAATTCGTTACGCCAGCACGCACATGCACGAATCGTTTAACGTCAAAGATCTCGCGATCCACCTGCGCTGCCATCCCGATTTTCTAAGCCGAAAATTCAAGGAGTGTACCGGCCACAACCTGAGCACCTATGTTTTACAAATCCGCATTGATCGCGCCAAGCATCTGCTGGAAAATGCGAAGATCGGAATCAAGGTCGTGGCCGAGCAGTCCGGCTTTCCCGATCGGGCCCACTTCAGCAAAGTCTTCCGCCGCATGACCGGCGTGACTCCGGGGCAGTATCAAAAGAACATAGGCGTCAAGGCAACCTAGTCCCAAGTGATCCGCTGTTATTGTCGTTAGTGACCAACCGCGCTTTCGAGTTGCCGCGAATGATCGAGAAACTTATTACTGGCCGAAGAGGCCTTGGCCGCAGCTGACGGAAGGACAAGATCGGTCGTAGGAGGAGGGCCAAATGCAAAGGTATAAAGTACGCCCGAGGCCGCATACTTGATGGGCATCTTGGTGGCCACATTGATCCAAGCTTCGGCAAAGGTGCTTCCTTCCGCCGGAAAGACATAGTGATAACAGGGAATCTTATCGAGGAAGACCACCTTGTCGTAATATTTCAATTTAACCCAATCGAGTCCGGGAAAGCCGACCGACTGAGCGAGATTGCCTCTCTCCGCTATCGCCTTGACCAACGGGCCATGCGGATCTCCGGAATCGGGAACGAGCATGCCGAGATCAAAGACAACGACGTTCCCGGTACTTTCCACCTGGAGGACAGTGTTGCCTGTGTACCAGAACTCCATCGATGGGTGGGACTTATAGACCAGGATATCCTGCTTGAGCGTACCGGTTTTGACCGATTGAATTTCTGTAAGCGGATTGGCTCCCGGGCTGAACGCGGGAGCAGCATTCGGCGTCAGAGGAGCATTAGGTGCGGGACTAGCGGGATTGAGTCCGCTGTAATCCAGCGTAATGGCCCATTGCGCTTTGTCTGGAACCGGCGCAACGAAGGGAGCTGTCGGAGGGGGAATGTCCGCGAGATTATCCGTTGTCTGGCCAGAAGCGGACAGCATTGCCAAGAGACTGCAACCAAGACCAAGCAAACAGGAATGGAACACTTTTTTCATAAAGTTCATGGCTAGTCGGCTACGGGCTCAAGCTTTTGATCGATGACTTTTCCAGTGAATCGGTCAATGGCGACGTGAAGCCAGTACCGACGCTCACCTTCCACGACGAATTGATCCAGGGTGGTCGCGGACGGCGGATATTTGCCGGTCTGTGCCACCAGATCAATCATCAAGTTCCACGTCCGGGTCTGTCCAACATCGGCCAGCGCACGAACGGTGGCTTCGCGTTGTGATTTGACCATCTGCTCGTCAGTAGTCGTAAAGCTGCTGCCGGGAAAAGAAGCCGTACCGACAAATTTTGTCACCAAGTCTCCCCTGTTTAGGATGCGTGTTCCCGCAGTGACGCTGGTCAAGGCCGTGGCGACAGCGGAAGGATTGCTCATGAGGTTGTCGGTGGTCGTATTTGCAATTGCACCACCAAACACAGCCTGCAAAACGGTGGAATTCGCCGAGTTCAAATTGACGCGACCGTTGCTGAAAGTATTTGAAGTCCCGTAAAGAGAGAAGATATCGAGCAGTCCGGCATCTGCACTCTTACCGGAGAAAAGATCGAGAGTCCGCCACGGATCATCGCGGAAAACATAGCCCAATTCCGCCACGCTGTTAAAGGGACGACGCAGAATGATGGGTTGATCGGCGACGCGACCACCCGTGGCACGATAGAAGGGATTTCCGGTGGCCGCAGTGGCATCGGTGAAATAACCACTATCGCCAATTCGCACGATTCCGTCCAAGTCCGTGTAACTATTCCATGTGGCGTTGCCGGTGGGATTGGTTCCCGAGAGATAGGCGCTGCTATTATTGCTGTTATTCCGCGCCAATTGGGCGGGATAGTACGATGACGTAAACCAGGTAGGCGACTGGCTTTGAACGCTGCTGGCCCCGCCAAATCCTCCCGTCAAATGGCCACCTCCCGCGGTATAAACGGCTCCCGGATAAGGAGCGGTGGTGGTGGTCCCGGTAGAAGGCACCCAAAGATCGGAATGCTCGGCGGCGTATTCCACGGAGTCAGCGGGTGCGTTGTAGTATGTGCTGGCACCTTGTGCCGATGCATCAAACTGCCAACCATTGAACCGCAGGCATCGTGGATCGCCCGAGAAAAGAATGAGGGGATAATCCCAACCACCCCAAACATCCGCATTGCCTGTGCCCGATGGAGTATCCAGCAAGGAATTACCGTTGGCCGGCGAAATAAATTCCCTGCCGTTTGTATAGTCGGGTGCTGCCGGATTTAAAGGTGCCAGATAATTCATGAAGTAGCTGGTCGAGGCGGAGGGCTTATATTGATTTTGCGGATTGGAGACAGTATTTAATTTGCTCTGCTTGAGGGTATTTATCCATGTGCTCGGATCGTTCATTCCGGTGAAAAACTGATAAGGCACCCACCCGCCACTGGGAGTCTGAAATTCCATGTAGGCGTTGAAAGGCTGCGTGCCGGAGCTATTACCGTAAATAAAGACCACTCCTTTGGATGATGGGGTGGCGAAGGCACTGGCTGTACCGGTTGAGAAAGTAAAGTCGGGCAAACGCAGGCCCACGAGATCGGTTCTTCCTTCGGCGCCCATGGCATAAGTTTGGGCCCATACGCCTGCCGGGCTGGGATTGGGATTTGAGACCGATACAACCGGTGTCGTGGCCGCCGTCACTGCTGGCGCCGTCACGTCGGCCGAGGTCAGCACGCCCGAGTTGAGAAAACCATAAACTCCATTTCCGGAAGTTTTCGCTGTGGCGGTGGCAAGAAGGGGAATGGTGGTGTCGAGTTGCGGATTCGTCAGTTCATATCCGGGATAAGTCGTAAGCGCGACATTGGATGAAGGAAGAATTGCCGACCCATAAAAACTGGCGACGGCATAATATCCTTTCACATGAAGACGTATCGGCGGAGGTGATGCCGTGTAGTTGGGAGAATCGGGAGAAACCTGATTCGGATTCCACAAGCCAAACATCAGATAGACAGCTCCCGGAACCGATGTGGGCATATTCGCCGCCGTCATGGTCTTAAGTCGAGGCTCGTTACCATAATCTCCCATCACCGACGTCACCATGCTCACATTGGGCAGATTTTCGACACCACATGCCTGCCAATAGAAGCCCGGCGATTGTTGGAATTCGATGACGGCAGGATAGAACGTGGTGGTTCCTGCAGCCGTATTCGTATAACTGCCATATTGATTGATGATATTGGCTCCAATCCGAAAAATCTGGAGAGTTGAACCAGACGTTCCCGCTTGATGGCCTGACGGAAAGGAAGACCCGCTGGAAATGTTGACGCCCACGGATCCCCGAAGGATTCCGGCCTGAAGCAGTTCAAAGAAATTGGGTTCACGCTTGGTAGTTTCGGCTGCTACTTGATCCAAGGTCTCAATCGAGTTTTGCTCCGTGCTTCCCGTGGGGCCAACGTAGGCCCAGACGGAAGGAGTCGTTGCCGCTACGTTTTCGGCGATAAGGTTGGAGTCGCTCGTGGGTTGCCATGCCAAACCAAAGCAGGCTTGGATACTGGCCGCGGTACCACCGTTCTGCGGACCATTGGGTCCAAGCCATTTCAACCGGGCGAGGGAGAACCGCCGTTGGATCAACGGGTCACCCGCATCAATCGTGTAGATATAGGAGGTGCCATCATCCCGATAACTGGTGAGGCTTCCGGTCACAGTCGCACGCACATGGGGAATCAAGCGGTTAATCGAACCTGAGGTCAGAGATTTGGTTCGATATAGAAAAATACTGCTCGTGCCGTTCGTGCCGCCCAAATCAGTTGAGTCATAGGTCGGCCCCCAACTGGGTGCGGTGGATTCCCGAGTGAAGGTGGCGAGATTGGTCAGCATCGAGGTCGAGAGGCCAGCGGTGCCGTTTTGCGCCGCCTTGATCAGGTCCTGGCGACTGAGAAAGGTGCTGTCTCCGGGATAGACTTGCTGAAAGCCGTTGGTGGACGCGAAATTGGTCACGTAGTTGACATAGGTATTCGTATCGGCGCTGGTGGCTGCATTGCGCCAGGCAATCAGCGCGTCGGCTTGCGCCGTGGTCAGACCCAAGGCGGTCAAATCGGCACCAGCCAGAGTTCCCTTGATCTGGGCCAGGATGGCGGAGTTGGAAGTGCTATTGGTATTCAGGGAACTGGGATGTCCCGCCACCGTGATATCAAGCAGGCTGCCCTCATCGTAAATGGCGTAAGCGATGCGTCCGATGACATAGCTTGTATTGGTGGCGTTGGCATTATTGACGGTAGCTCCCGCGGGACCAAAGACGCCAGTACTGGTCGGGCCGTTTCGACTCATCAACACCCAATACGGTGCGCTCGCCGTGTTGGGGTAGTTTCCCATGTAAGCCGCGCTCCAGCGATTAGTGCCGACCGAACGGCCATTGAACGAAGCCGTGGTCGAACTGGCCGTGGAGGCTTCCAGGGATCCGTTCGGGAATGCAGCAGTAGTCCCGCTCACGCCCGTGTAAAAATTGGTGGCCGCACTGATCTTGAGCAGCGTTGGCATGCTGGAGTTTGTGCTGACGCCCTGAGGTTGGATATTGGCGCTGGTGACGTTGGTATAAATGGGTGAATTGGGGTAAGCACCGTTGCCCGTGTCGGCAGGCGCGTCCTTGCTCATCTCCTGCTGCAACTGGCCGATGATCAATTGTAAACTTCCGAGGCCGAGTTGCTCCGCCTTCATTGACTGGCTGTAGCTGGCGGTGGCCATCCGGTCGAAGCTTACCATGGAGAGAAACGCGAGGATCAGAAGCGTGGCGATCACGACCATGGCCAGGGTGATGATCAGGGCCTGGCTGCGCTCGGATGCTTTCCGACGAGAACGGAAAAGGTTACGTGGCGTTGGGCAGGATGACATAGCGCTCAAAAATCTTGAAGCCCACTCCCAGGCTTTTGGGGTAACTCGTCCAATTCATCGTGGCACCGTTGAGATAATCTTCCCAATTTGCTTTTACATCGCGAGTGGGCGTAGCCGAGTAGGCAGATTCCAATGCCGTTTGCAGCGTAGTCACCTTGTTGGCGGCGGTGAGAAAAACGAGCGTCTGGTCGTCAACCACGGCCAGGGTAAAACCAATGGCCTTCGTGGGATTGGTCGTGCTCGTCGAGTAAGTTGCGGAAAGCGTTCCGTCCTTCTGCATGAAGAGCACCTTAAAATCGATCATGCCAGGTGCGGTGTCTCTCGGCGTCAGTGTCGTCGGAAAAGTCGTGGCTGTGCCGAAGGCTATGCCGTCGGCCCACTGAAAGCTCAGGTCGGATCGTTGCAGGACGCTGGATCCGGCAGGGATTGAATAACTGACGGCCGAGAAACTGCGCACTGGTTGAGTCGTGCTGATACCCGGGCGCATGGTATAAAACTGGACGGGCATGGCGTTGCCATTGGGAAAAGCCGGGAGGTCGCTGCGAAAAAGCCCGAACTGAATGTCGTGGTCCATGATGTCGAGCATGGCCCTGGCCTTGGTGAAATTGTTGACCCGCTTTTGCGCGTCTTGCCATGTGGTGCTCATCGTCAGCAAAGCTGTGGCCATCAGTGCCAGCATGATCGACATCACGGTCACGGCGACCAGGACTTCAACGAGGGTAAAACCTTCGCGAATATATTGCCTGCCACCCCCTGCCCTGCCCTTACCGGGAAAGCCCGGGCTATGGGAAAGGAATATAGGTGGTGACTTCATAAAATTCGGTCGATGGATTGGCGGGATTGGCTTGCGGAGGCCAACTCAATTTGAGGTAAACTTGGGCGACACTTGAACCAGTCAGCATGTTGGTGCCTGCTTGACAGCTAATAAGGTACAACGCGTTTGCCGCGTTGGTTAATTGTCCGTCCTCGCCGATGTAATTGGTCAACTGGGTCCGGATGTTGTAACTGGGATAGGCATTGGTAAAAATGTTGGTCATCGCGTAGGCGGGAATGGCGGCGGTCGAATTCGTCAAAAGAGGTGCAGCGCGGCGTGCGGCAATGAGCATCGAGGCAAAATCAGCCGCTTGAATCTGGGCTTCCGATTCACGGTTGACGCGCAAACCGGTTGTGTAAAGTCCCAAGAGGGCCACGAAAGCGAATACGCAGATTCCGAGAGCCAGAACCACTTCGACCAGACTGAAAGCCTCCATCCCGCGTCTGGCACGGCGCAACGCAGAGACAGATTTCATTGACGATAAATGCGGGTTAATCCGGTCAGGCCATTGACCTGAAAAACGGCTCCATTGTGAATATCGGCGATACCCGGGCCCGCCTGGGGCTGAACATCAAACTCCACCAAATCCACCGGCGTTCCATCCGCGTTGCGGGCTTCACCGGTCGGCGTGAATTGGATCGCGTTATTAAAAGTCTGGGTACTTCCGCCGGGAATGGAAACTTGAAACGCGGCCGAGGAATAAATCGGTTTACCCGAAGATGTCGGAGGCGACGCCGGCGTGATCGTGCCCGCTGATTGCAGGGTGGTCAGCGTGTAGGACTGGACTTTGGTGACCAGGATAAGATTTGAATTTGTTCCCGGCCCGACTTGGCCGCTCCACGGGTCCTGTCCTGCAATCGATTGAGTCAAATCGGTCCCATCCGCCGACGCGATAATCGCCACCGAGAGTTTTGTCCCGGATGAAGGAGTCGAAGCATCCGAATAAAAAGCGACCCACACATAAGTGTTTTGGGCCACGGCATATTGCCGCGCCTGCTCCATAGTCGAACTCAATTGGGAAAAAGTACCGTTGACCTGCCCGCTTTTACTGAGGGACCGAAGCGCGGGAACACTTACCCCCGTGAGGATTGCTATGATCGCGATAACGATCAGTAATTCAACGAGGGTGAATCCTGATTTTCTGGAGTTACGAAAGGTCATACTAAAATCGAAGCTATGAAATAAATGAGCGCGAAACCAATTTCTTGCGCCTCGGATTTACAATGTAAAGTCGCTCAAAACCCGTCGGAAGGATATAGCCCTGACTGACTTGTGATATGTCAGGTTCTGACGATGTCGCGATGGAATTTATCGTTTTCATTTTTGCTTAAAGGGTTCACCTCCCTCTCAAGACGCCATCATAATCCGCTCACCATGAAAAAGTGGAGTCGGAATTAACGGACTGGAGGCTCGATAAAACCTCTTGGGCGGGCCTTTTGCCTTGTGGTAGGTGTGCAGTCACAGGATTTGCCATGGAAGCTTCAGCCTACTTTTTTCTCATCACAATGGCTTCGGAAAACATTGCCGCAATTACCTGTCGTTAAAATTTAGAATCTCCACGCAAACCTTCCATGATCAGACTCCACCACGTCCTCGCCATATCCGTTCTCTTTTCGGTTTTTCATCTGATGCCCGCCTCCGGAACCGACGATCCTGCCGCACCCAAGGTGATTTTTGATCCGAGTTCGCCAGATTCGGTCAAGCTCATCACGCCCTTCAGCGGCAGCGACTCCGATGTCACCTTCGCCGCGACCGGCACGGGCCTCGACGTGAACGTCATAGCTGGCGGTAAAGCGAAATATCCCGGCATCACGATTACTCCTGCCGCGCCGTTGGATGCCAGCGGTTACGGCCATCTCGAATTCAAATGCACCAACAACGGCACCAAAAAAATCAGGATCACCTTCAAGGTCGACAACGCAGGTCCCTGGCAGGAAAATCGCAACAGTGTCGATATCACCGGCCTCAATCCGGGTGAGACCAAGACCGTCACAGCCATTTTTGGCTACCAATTTGGCAAGCCCGGTTACGCACTCGATCCCAAGGACATTTCCAGCATTTCCATCTTCAGCGTGCCGTCCGATTTGGCTGAGAGCTATCATATCGAAGCGATCCAGGCGGCGGGGCCGACCGGAGAAAAACCTTTCGTCGATCCAAACAGAGTCGCTGTGATCCCAGCCGGTGGCGTTTTGCTGGGAGGCGATGCCACAACCGAAGGCAAGTTGCTCGCACCGCGAGGCGGAGCCAAGAGTGCGTTCGCCGCGGATGGCAAGTCGCTCCAGGTCGATTTCGCCGGCGGCAAAGAGGAGTTGGTCATGTTCAAGCCTGCAGCCGGCATGTGGAACCTGAACGAGGACCTGGAAGTGAAAGTGCACGTCAAGAATACCGGCAGTTCGCCGGTAACGCCCGGCGTGCAACTGCAAAGCAAAGCTGGGGATTCCGATCCCGTTTTCGCCGCCGCGCCCATCGCACCGGGAGCGGAAGCTGACATTATCATTCCGTTTGCGGCCGCGACGCCGTGGAAATGCATCGTCGATCCCGACCAGGAAAAACTTGAAGTGAAGAAAGATTGGATCGGAGAGAATCAGACGGGCACGGGCACCAAGTACGCCAGCAACTCGACCGTCAGCGTTACCTTTGTGTCTGACAAAAGCGAAGGCGCCAAGAGCTTTCAAGTCACTTCGATCGTTGGTGACATGCCGACAGCCGATCCCCTGCCCGATTGGCTTGGACAAAAGCCACCGGTCGATGGTGATTGGACGAAGACCTTTGAGGATAACTTCGACGGCAACACCATCGACCTGAAAAAGTGGAATATCTATTTCCCCCAGAATTATTATCTGGGAGTACGCGGCCACTACAGCAAGGACAACGTCATTGTGAAGGACGGTACGGTAACGTTGCGCATCGAAAAGAAAGACGGCCATCAAAACGATGATCCCGCACGGGTGGCGAACAGCTATGCCATGGGCTATCTGGACACCTACGGAAAATGGACGCAACGCTACGGTTATTTCGAGGCGAGGATGAAGCTGACAAAGTCGCCCGAGGTTACGCCCTGCTTTTGGCTGATGCCGGATCGCGGCCTCACCGCCGGGGACTATAATAAACGGGCCAGCACGAAGGATGGCGGCATGGAACTCGACATCATGGAAACGCTTTCCATTTGGGGCCTTTGCCGCCACGACTTTGGATTCCACTGGGACAGCTACCAGAAGTATCACAAGTCGACCGGTGCGGTGACGCTTTACAACCATCCGGACAAGGACGGGTTCATCACCGTGGGCCTGCTCTGGACGCCTGGCTCACTGGTCGAGTACGACAACGGCAAGGAAACGGGACGCTGGGAAAGTCCGCGCATCTCTAATGTCGAAAGCGATTTCATTCTCTATAACATCATCGGTGGCTGGGAAACCGAAGCTTTCGACGACAAGGCGCTGCCCTCCGACTTCGTGATCGATTACGTCCGCGCCTGGCAACGAAAAGACCTCGCCTCACCCGACGACGGTCCCAAGCCGAATGATGGCGCCCCCTATCCTCCAGGAACAACTGCAACAGCAGCAACAACGCCAACTCCATGACGTGTTCCTAAAATTATACTAAATCCTATGATCAAACTCCGCCGCTTCCTCGCCGCATCTCTCCTCTTTCCAACCTTCTATCTGATACCCGCTTCCGGAGCCGATGCACCGGCCACCACAGATACCGTTCTCCCCTCCAAGGCCATTGTTGACGTGACGGCAACCGGAGCCGAATCCAAATTCGTGCCGGATGATCAGGCCAATGGCCAAGTGACCGTTTCAGGCACCACCAATCCCGCAGGCGTCGTGTTGAACATCGCGCCGGGAACATCGAGCTACCCCGGTGTCTGGATAAAACCAGAAGATGGAAAGTCCTGGGACCTTACCGGCCATGGCCATGTCGAGGCAAAGATCACGAATCTTGGGACAGAAAGAATAGTCGTGGTGATCGCACTCGACGATGACTCTACCGGCGCGCAAACCAATACCGATAAATTTGCAATCAAGCCCGGCGAAACCCGTATCTGCAAGACACTCTTCGGTTATTCCTGGGGAGCGCCCTCCTCCACGATCAATACCGGAGCTGTAACGCGGATCACGATTTTTTCAGGAAAGACGGCAACGGTACCAGCCAGCTACCGGATCGAATCTCTGGAGGCGGCGGGCCCGGTCGGAGAGAAGCTTCCCGTCAATCCGGCTCTCGTGGCAACGAAGCCTCCCAACGGCGTGATCTTCGGTCCCGGCGTGACGCTGGATCCCAAGCAAATCGTTCCTACGTCCGGAGCCAAGGCATCGCTAAGCACAGACGGTAGCGGGATCGACCTGACCCTGACCGCCCCCAAGCAGGGAGTGACGGTGAGGCCACTAATCGGGACATGGCGGTTAAACGACAAATTGGAAGTGAAGGTCAAAATCAAGAACACCGGACAGACCGAGGTGACGCCTTCCGTGCGACTGGAAAGCAAGCCCGGTCCTTCCGACGAAATCACGGCATCCACGCCGTTGGCACCGGGAGCAGAAACAGAAATTGTCGTCCCCTTCAGGGCTGCGACACCCTGGAAAGGAACCGTCGATCCTGACCAGCAAAAGCTCGAGGTCAAAAAAATCTGGGGCGGCGATCCAGGCACTGGAACGTTGTACGCCAGTTGCTTTGCCACCGGTGTCACTGTCTCAGCCGACAATCCTCCCGGAAACAAAAGCCTCCAGATCACCTCCATTGTCGCTGACATGCCACCGGTCTCGACGCCCGATTGGCTCGGCAAAAAACCACCCGTGGACGGTGATTGGGTCCAGACCTTTAACGACGAGTTCGACGGAAACTCCATCGACCTGCACAAGTGGAATATCTACACCGAGGGCGCCTACCACGGCGGAGCTCTGACCCACTATACCAAGGACAATGTCATCGTGAAGGACGGCACCCTCACCTTACGGGTCGAGAAAAAGACCGGCTACCACAATGACGATCCGACCATGGTCAAGAATGGCATAGCGACTGGTTATGCCGATACCTACGGCAAGTTCTCCCAACGTTACGGCTATTTTGAAGCGCGAATGAAACTGCCAAGGATACCAAACATGTTTCTCGCCTTTTGGTTGATGCCCGACCGGGGAATCGACACCCCCGCGGGCCAGTGGGGGCAACAAGCCGAACGCACCAGCACCAAGGACGGCGGCATGGAATTTGACATCATGGAAACGCTTTCTCTCTGGGGGCCCTGGCGTCACGACTTCGGCATGCATTGGGATGGCTATGGAAAATATCACAAGTCCAACGGCGTATTCACCTGCTATAGCGAACCGGACAAGGACGGCTTTATCACCGTGGGCATGCTATGGACACCGGGCCTTTGCGTGATGTACGACAACGGCAAGGAAGCGGCACGATGGGAAACTCCCCGCGTCGGCTCTACTCCCGAGTACATGATCCTTGATCATGTCACGGGAGGTTGGGAGGCCGAACCGATGGATTTCACGCAATTGCCCGGCGACTTTGTCATCGACTACGTCCGCGTCTGGCAACGAAAGGACCTCGCTTCAGCGGTGGATGGACCGAAACCCAACGATGGCGGCCCCTATCCCCCGAAAAGCAAGAATGCTGCCCCCGGAACGCCCTAGTTCCCAAACCAAGTTTCAGCGAAATAGTGGAGGCGGCGGGGGTCGAAACCAAGCTAACTCGGCATGCCTTTGCGCGTTCTTAGCGCAACCTACGGAATAATAACGTGATGTCTCCGAACTGGGCGCGGACCAAAAATGTAAGGTTACGCTAGGTTTTGTAAAAAATTTGTGTGCAAACGTGTGCAAGAAGAGCAATCCAGGAATTCAAACTCAGCCCCCCCATGTCGCTCACTTCTTTCTCTCCCCTCCCGCCCTCTCACCTTCCTATTCAAAAAGTCTCCTAATGGATTCTGAAGCGATTGGCGGGCTCTTTTGTGTAGGGGACATCCGAGCTTTAGAGTTATAGGATTCGAACCTAGTTGGCCCTCCTCCTACAGAGGTAAAGACTGATGTACAAAAGCGTATAAAAGTACCTTTTGAGGAACTTATTTTGGCACTTTTTGGCACTTATCTGTCTCAAAGTCTTTCCACATCTCCGGAAGACGGGAAAGGCTAACCTCCCCAGTCGCTTTTACACACTCCACGCACTCTCGTTCAATTATCAGTCGCTGCTCTTCTGGAACATCGCAAAGCCGAGCTGCCAGAAATACCATCGCTGACACTAATACCGATGTCTCATTCAAGACGACCAGAATGCCTGCTTGTTGGAAAAACCCCCCCGCTATACCTCGACCATGTGGATTGAAATTCTGCGGCACTAACGTCGGCACAGGATGCGTAGAAATCTCGCATAGGCGATGATATTCATCTGCGCTCATAAGCAGTACCCCTCCAAGTTTAGAAACCGCGTCTCGAACTGGCCCCGGCCCGAATCTCTTTATGCGTGTACGTTTATCGGCTTCCTGCCATTCACTTTTCGCGGATGGATTAAGACTGAAGAGAGTAAAAAGATTCCCGATCTCACCTAAACTCCTCAATAGATTCAACGCTTCATCGTAAAATCCAAGCCGCGCAAGACGAATAATGGCTCGCCCATAACTTCCCGTCCGTGAAGTAAGGTATTGAATAACGTGCGAACCCGACGCATTTCCGGGGCAACTCCAAAAACAACTGCCAATTCGATCAGCTAAAGAGAGTACGGTGCCTAGTTTTTCCAACGTCACAGGTGCTTTTAGACCCGACTCCTTCGCCAAAAAATCATCGGTCAATTTTTGGCATTTGTCTTCGCCATGATCCGTCAATCGAAAGAAGTCTAGCCCCTCAGGAGATTTAGAGTTATGCATAAAACTAATGTTCCCTGGTGGAACTGGGCTATTTTTCGACTTTCTCACGGTTCGCAGGCTCTTCTAGTTGCCCGGTCGCCTTTGAACGCCATCTTACGTAAGGGAGTGCTCTCCAACTAAAGACAACCTGAAAAGGAGGCACGTAAGGCTTCAAAATGTATCCCTTCTCCTCAGCTTCCTTTTTCAACAAAAAGTCCTGATACGTTTGCACATTTACGTACCAATAGTGGAATCCAGCGAACGACATTAAAGCTCCGACAAAAGCCGAGCCATACATCAGGCTGATTTCAAACCAGAAAAACTTAAGATGCGCCGTTTCTTGCCTAAGAATATATTCGCCGTCCGCGGTACTGTTCTCAAGTAACTCTGTCTGTTCGTTTGTCGCTTGATCTTCTTTAACGAGCAATTCTCGAATGTTGCCTTCGATCTCTTTGATTTTTATCGGGTCGGCTTGATCGCGTTTAAGGTCTGCATTTAAGTCTTCTCTTTCGGCTTTGTAGGAATCAGCTTCACGACCTTTGGCGCTCGCTTTCGCTTTCAAAAGAGCCGTGTCATGCATAGAGGCCATTATCCTCTCTTGTTCGGTCCTGAGCTGAGACATCGGGTAAACGAAGCAGAAAACAGCCAAGACCATTCCCCCTATCGCCATGAACTTATAAAGGTTATCCGTAGGAGGCGTAAGCGGTGATTCCAGCGGCATTAGTCCTCCGTAAGATTGTCAATATGTTGACCAAATTGCTCGATGATCCTTTCGGCCACTCCTTCTGAACTCATCATTTCGTTTACTCCGTCCTGCTCATCCCATCGAACTTCTTGGTCGTCAATCATACGAGGCTTGAACACCATTTCTTCCAGAACCTCATGAGAAGAGGTGCGAGGAATTTCGGAGCTACCTTGTGAAATTTTCACACAAAATTCTGCGTCACCCGCCATGTTCATTGCCATTTTGGTGATGTGCGTGGACACGAAAACTGCGGCAGGCCCCCTCACCATGATTGTTCCAGCAGCTCCTCTGGCAACAACCGCAAATCGCTTTTGCTGTTCTCCTTCATTTACATGCTCAACTTCCGCTGCGAGAGCATCAGCGATCTCATTTACAGCCTTTGAAACCTCTTCTACGCCTGCGAATGAATTGATGCGTTTAAGTTCGTTCTCTTTGCTCGATAGTTTTCTGCTTATCGCCTTAAGCTTGGACTTGGCTTCTACCGGGGCAGCGACTTCCCGCGTTCTACTTGAAACAGATATGGCTTTCCGAATTTCATCGAGGATGTGGGGAACCCCCTTGTCCCCTTTAGGGCTGAGTCGTGCAGCAAGGATAGGAGAGAAGTCAGCTACTTCTTCCTTTGTAACGCCCAGCCAGACCGGGAGAATCAGCTTTCTATTCGCGTCTTCAAGAGCCAGAAGACCCTCGAGTTCGCGCCTTGGCCACTCTTTTGCAAAAAAGGATTTACTCAAGACCACAACCCCATAATCAGCCTTTTTCAATCCATCGTCTATCCTGCGAAGTAAACTGTCTCCCATGGTCAACTCATACTCGTCGTACCACACACCAAAACCTGCTGATTTCAGCGTCTCCGCCAATGGTCGTACAAAATCGTCTTTATCTTCGCTTGCGTGAGAAATGAAGAGCGTAACCTTTTTGGGAATAACCTCGCTGGATCGTTTGAGCTTTTCAAGCATACCGTACTGTCATACAAACACTCTCCCTAGACCATTTATCGAATGGGAAATGCGTAATTTAAGATTTCCGAATTCTTTAATTGACATTACCAGTCGTGATGAAGCTCTAGCCTCTTGCTCAATTTTCTAATTCGATCTAAAGCAGCATTAAAAGTCTCGGATGAAGTTCCCGTAATGGAGGAATCTAAAAATTTTTCCAAATCCATAACACATTCTTTCCAAGCAAGTTTTTGTTTACGCCACTTCCGCCAGAGAATTGCGGTGTACCAAGCAATTTCATCAAGTTGCTTTGGCTCAAAATCTCCCGACTCAAACCAATGCTTTGCCCTTTCGACGGCAATGTTCTGCTCGTTCAGCCAAGGGGAGTATTGTTTCTGTGCTAACGTTACGCAAACGCTGAACCATTCGATATTTTCGTAACTAACCCAATGAACCTTAAAGTCGCAATCCCATCCCAATTCCGATTCGAGTAAAATCGGTTTTATCTTCGCAAGGTCTTCGCGATCCACAGTAATCATCACCGCCGCCGCCGATTTTTTAAGTCCCTCTGTCGGAAGTTCGATAACATACTGAATGGCTTCTCCTGGACCAGATGTTGAAATTAGTCGATCGCTATTTCTACCATTTTTTATTTCTTTTACGACTAAGCTAGGTTTTTTCGGTGTAAGGCAAATTAATCTCATTTAGGCATAATGTTGAACCACTCGTATCCCTGCTCTTTCGTAGCTAGTGCTCTATAGTTGGCAAAGACCATCGCCGGACTATTTCCCATCTCAGCACTAACTTGATGTTCATTTTGAAGGATGGCCATCCGGTAAGTGCAATAGGAATGTCTCAATCCGTTCCGCTTCCAAGGTATTACTGGGTCACATTTTGCCGCTACGACCTCTGCAGCGGTCTTTTCCGGGCGGGCTAGGGGAGTGACAGGGCCGGAAAGCTTCGCAACCTTCTTAAGCCATGCTACGAGGTTTGGCTGCATTTTTATGAGACGACGGCCTTTTGTTTTCGCTTTGCTCTTCTTGATCTCGATATAACCGGTTTCAAAATTGATTTCCTGCCAATCCAAACGTACAATTTCCGCCGTCCGTATCCCCGCGAAAGCACCAAGGGCCAAGTATGGGAGAACATCTTTCCCGGCGGAGTTCAACAAGCGGCTCATTTCGTCTGCCGTAAATACAGCAATCTCCCCTTCACCGTTATCGCCCATCGGTTCGGTTTTCTCTGCTTCTGTGCGGCCTTCCGGTAAGTAGCCCTGTTTTTGGGCGAATCTGAAAAGAAGAACAAGCACTTGCCTAAAATTATCATGGCTCCGGGATGACAAGCCCAGCCCCCGCAACCACAAAGACAGGTCACGCTGGGTGATGTTGGCGATGTAACCAGTAACCTCGCGCTTAAATCGACCGAGCCGAGATTTCAGGTCTTTAACGTGCCTATCTGACTTATGCGCCCGTGCCGCAAACAACTCATCAACGATCTCCGGCACGGTTCGCTGCACGAGGCGCAACCGACGTTCAGCGTAATAGGCGGCGGCATCATCTAATTTTACAGCACCACCTAGAGTGTCCCAAGCATCAACGTACTCGCGTGCCACCTCGTCCAAGCTCTTTCCCACGCCCGCGAGAATTTGCTTGGCCCGCTGATACATGGCACCTTCGTCTGGAGATAGCATAAAGGCAGGGGCCTTTCCCCGGTCGATTTCCTTGGCGCGATTGGTTGCCCAAGTCATGGCCGTACCGACATCGCCAAACTGCTTAAGTTGGCGGCGTCCGCTTTCCTTATGGGCTACCGAATAGAGCGTGCGACTGCCACGATTGATTGGGTAAATCTTGAGTGTGACGGAACCATGGGTGACGGACTGAATGCTTTGCGATGCTTCGCGTGCCATTGCGCTAACTTGTGTGCAAAAGTGTGTGCAAGCAAGTCAAAACTAAATTATTAGAGGTGGAGGCGGCGGGGGTCGAACCCGCGTCCTAGAACAAGGCCTTGACCGCTTCTACAAGTTTGTCTGCGCTGATATTGTCGGGAGTCGGGTTGTGGCGCAGCTCACCCCGATTCCGTAGTCACCACATTGATTCGCCGCGGAAGGTCGGTCACTCACCAGCCGCGTCGCCCCACTAATGTCGTTGTCGTCCCCTAGTGGAGGTCAGGGCGACAACGTCGAGCCGTTATTTATTAGGCAGCGAGAGCCAACGTGTTGTTGTTCTTTGTTTTTGGGCTGGCTTTTTAACGAGGAAGACCTACCCCATCCTCGACTTGCTGCGGGCTCGATCATGCTCCAGTCGAAGCCAATGCGCCCCCGTAGACCCACCAACATACGCGCGCTTGGCAGTCGCGCCAATGATTTCTTTGAAAGAGGTCATCGGGATTATTAATTGAGCGCTTCTTCTGATGGAGCGGAACTGGTATATCTCCCGGTAAGGAAGGCATCTATTTGCATCTCGATTCACGCTCTTTGGCAGTTTTTCGGATAGCGCTGGGCGGATTGGTCTTTGCGTTGGCCTGGCAATTGAGGCCCGATTATTCCGCTTTTTTCCTGCCGGACGCTCCGCCTCATTTGATTTGGGCGTTGCTCAATGTCTTCCTGCCTCTTTTTTCCCTTCTTCTCGCCCTCGGTTTCTTCAGCCGTTTATGCTCGGTTTTTTGCTGGGCTGGAGTCATCGCCGTTCAACAAGCGAATCTCCATATTCTTTATGGGGCCGACCTTCTGCTTCATCTGCTTCTTTTCTGGTCGATCTTCCTGCCTCTGGGCGAATCGTGGTCCCTTGACGCGTGGCTATTTAAAAAGCAGGCACCCGCGTTGTCCCTGTCGGACCGATGGGCCGCCTGGGCGATCACCGGGCAAATCTGTCTCGTCTATTGGTCCGCCTCCCTCTCGAAGAGTGATCCCTTATGGACACAAAATCACAACGCCCTCTTTTACGTTCTCAGCCTTGATGATCTGACAACGCCACTCGGCGCCTCGATGCGTCAACATCTCTCCCTTCTACGATGGATGACCTCCGCAACCTTGTGCGTGGAATTCCTTGGCCCGTTTCTTCTCTTTATTCCCTTTTATCGAAATCGTTTCCGCATGATGGCTGTCATTCTGTTTTTCATTTTTCATTTGGTCGCCATGCAGAGCCTCTTAAGGATCGGTTTCTTTCCATGGGTTTGCGCAACGGCATGGCTGGTTTTTATTCCCGCTTTTTTTTGGGATGTCCTGACCGGCCCGATCCGCAGTTGCGCTACCCGCGCCACTCCCGTTGGTTGGACACTCCTGCTCGATCGCTGCCTGGCGGGCCTCGTGCTTTTTTCTTTTGCAGATGTCCTGGTATGGAATGCGGCCAAACTCCACGACCTGAGGAATTCAAATTCCCAAGCCGTAACCTGGATGAAGCAGCACGACCCCTCCATGCATGTTCTGCATCTCAATCAAGGTTGGCTGATGTATGCTCCGTCTCCCGATACAGTTCACGGTTGGCTGGTTGTTCCCGCCGAACTTGCCGACGGAACCCAGATCGATCTCTTTACTCGCCAATCTGTTTCCTGGACCCAGCCACAGGACATCGGGGATTATCTCGGAGATGATCGTTGGCGTGCCTACCTGTCCGATGTCATGCGTGCGAGCGACCGGGAAATCCTCCTCCGTTACGGTGAGTATTTGGTGAATAATTGGGATGCGGTGCATCCTGAATATCAAAAAGTCAAAAAGGTGACGCTTATTTTCATGAAACTAACCACCCAACCAAACCTGACGATTTCCCAGCCGGAGCGAGTGCAATTGTGGGAAGAGAAATATTGATCGCTGTAGCACCTCGGTTGGTAGCCGCCGCTATCCCTAGCGGCGGATGCCTTCCCTCCGAGATAGCCGCCGCACTCCGTGCGACGGCTACCACCTTTCTAACGAATGAGCTATCTACCTTTTTGCTGGGACGAAAAGCGGCATGAGCTAAGGTGTCCAAATGACGAATCGTCCCGCGCCCCGCAAGTTTGGCTTTGAGACCCGCATGGTTCATGCCGGGCATGTTCCCGACGCGAATACCGGCGCGCGCGCGGTGCCGATTTACCAGACGACATCCTACGTCTTCGATAGCCCCGACCAGGCGGCCCAGCTTTTCGAGCTGAAGCAGTACGGCAACATCTACACGCGGATCAGCAACCCCACCACCGCCGTGCTGGAGGAACGTCTCGCCTCGCTCGAGGGCGCAACGGGCGCACTTTGCGTGGCGAGCGGCATGGCGGCGCAGTTCATCGCGCTAATGACGCTTCTTTCGCCCGGCGACGAGGTGGTCGCGTCGTCGCATCTTTACGGTGGCACGGTGACGCAGCTCAAGATCACGCTCCAGAAACTTTCCATCAAGGTCACGCTGGTCGATCCGCACGATTACTCCGCGTGGGAACAGGCGATCACAAAAAAAACGCGCGCCCTTTACGGTGAGACGATTGGCAATCCGCGCGGCTCGATTCTCGACCAGGAGAAGCTCGCGGGATTGGCCAACGCGCACAAGATTCCGCTCATCATCGACAATACCTTCGCCACGCCTTATCTCTGCCGCCCGATTGAGCACGGCGCGACGCTCGTGCTTCACTCGGCGACCAAATTCATCGGTGGCCACGGTAGCGCGATTGGTGGTGCCATTCTCGATTCGGGCAATTTCGATTTCAGCCGGTTCCCTTCCATCGCGGCCCCCTCGCCTTCCTATCATGATCTCCGTTTCTTCGACACGTTCGGCCACTATGGCTTTCTGATGAAAGCGCGCGCGGAAACAGTACGCGATGTGGGCGCGTGCATCTCGCCCATGAATTCGTTCCTCATTTTACAGGGACTCGAAACGCTGGCGCTGCGGATGGATCGCCACGTCGGCAACGCCCAGCAAATCGCGCGCTATCTCGAAACGAACGAGCAGGTCGCGTGGGTCGCTTATGCGGGACTGCCGAGTCA
>JABDHJ010000012.1 GCA_013285645.1 Verrucomicrobiota bacterium
GTCCCGCTTGCGCGACCGAATTGGGCTGGGATGGAATTTTCCTGCGCTGCCCGAATCCGTCGTGCCCCGCGCAGACGCAGCGGCGGATCGGACATTTTGCGCAGCGGGGCGCGATGGATATCGATGGGGTGGGCGAATCGCTGGTGGAACAATTAGTCACGGCGAAATTGGCGAAGGATCCGGCGGATCTTTATGACCTGACCCTGGAACAATTGTCCGGACTGGAGCGGATGGCGGAGAAGTCGGCGCAAAATGTTCTCGCTGGCATTGAGGCGAGCAAGCAGGCCGATTTGTGGCGGCTGATTTTCGGGCTGGGCATCCTGCATGTCGGGGCGGGCTCGGCTCGCGCGCTGGCAGGTTACTTCGGTTCGCTGGAGGCGATCGAGAGTGCGACGGAAGAGGAACTGCTGAAGATTCGCGATGTCGGCGAGGTGGTAGCCAAGAGCGTGTTGACTTGGTTCGCGCAGGAGAATAACCGCGAACTAATCCGGCGTCTGCGCGCGGCAGGTGTGAATACCCAGGCACAGCAAAAGTCTACACAGACAGGAAGCACCAAGTTGGAAGGAAAGACCTTCGTCTTGACCGGCACGCTGAGCGAACCTCGTGAGGACGTGAAGGAGCGGATCATTGCCGCGGGAGGAAAAGTTTCCGGCAGCGTGAGCAAGAAGACGAGCGTCGTGGTCGCCGGTGAGAATGCCGGCTCGAAGCTGGCCGATGCCGAGCGCCTGGGCGTCATCGTTTGGACCGAAGCGCAACTCGCGGCAGAGCTTGCGAGTGGCACAGCTTGAAATTTTACATGAAATCTTGCATTAAAACTCCGTCCTCCTGAGCTTGTCGAAGGATCAGCTTCCAAGGCATTTGCTCGTTACCTGCCCTCCTTTGATTGCGCAAGTCACCAGAAGCTGATCCTTCGACAAGCTCAGGAGGACAGATTGTTCGTAGAAACTTTTCTGCAAACACTGAAACTGTGCCACTACCCAGAGCTTGCGAAAAGCTGACGCACTTCGTATTCTTGGTAGACGTCGAATACCTTTCCTCCTGTCGTGAGAATTCTCGTCCTTCTTATCTGCCTCTCCATCATCATCCCCCTGCACGCGCAGGATCCCGGCGCGCAGCAGGATGCCGAGGCCGCTCGTGAAAAATTGCTGAAGGCTGCGGATCAGCTGGACAACATCCAGACCAACTCGGAAGCGACGAAGACATCTGTGGATAATATGAAAGCCGATGTCACGAAGCTCCAGGCCGACGTGAGTCAGTTGCAGTCCGATAACGCGACCTTGAAGCAGCAACTGGCCGACATGAAGGCCGCTTTCGACAAGGCCGAGGCCGCCCATGCCAAGGAGCGGCAGGTATTGATCGATAGCGTGGCCGACTTGATCAAGCAGGCGGGCGCGTCCAAGCCCAGCACCAAAAAGAAGACCCCGTCGACTCCGGAGAAGACTCCCGATACGGATACCGGCACAGGCTCGGCAGCGAATTCGACCAGCACGGCCCTCGCTCCGCCGCCGGATACCGCCCCAACCGACCCTGCCCCGGTCCCGGACACAACGCCGATAAAACCACAAAAAGGTTATTATCATATTGTCGCCAGCGGAGAGACGCTTACGCTTATCTGTAACGCATACCGGCAGGATGGTGTCAATGTCACCACGGCCGATGTTCGAAAGGCCAATGGTTTGACCGATAAAAGCGTCCTCAAGGTGGGGCAGAAACTTTTTATCCCAAAACCGGGAACTTAATTATTTTATGAGTGAAATCTTAGGCGACGAAGCGTCAATGGTGTGGCGGGTGAAGAAGGCGCCGGGTGATACCGATACCGTCTATGGCCCGGTCAGCACGGAGGTGCTGAAGGAATGGGCGGACTCGGCCCAGATCGCACCCCACGACATGGTGGACGAAAGTGACGAGAACTGGCGCCCAGCGTCGGAAGTGGAATTTCTCGAGATGCTGTGGGTGGTCCATTTGCCCGGCGAGGAGACCTATGGCCCCACGACGATCGGCACGCTCCGTGAGTTCATCCACGAAAAGCTGATCACGGAAAAGACCGTGGCCACGCATGTGAAGACGAACCAGTCGCTGCCGATCGCCGCCCTGTTTGCAGCGGTGGAATTTGAAAAGAAGCGCGCCATGAAGCGTCCGCCGAAGGAAGTCATGAAATCGACCGCATCGCTGGCGGTGGACATGGCCAAGGACCAGCGCATCCGGCAGTTGGAGGAGGACCTGAAAGAATTGCGCCGCGAGCACGAATCGCTGACGCACCGTTTTCGCCAACTCTCCCTGCAGTTGGAGGGTGGCACCGTCCCGAAGATCGCTTCGTCTAAAAAATAGGCCGAATTGTGCTATCTTGCCGAAGGGCCGTTAGTTTCGCTTGAGCGAAGCGGCCCTGATGTTCCATCCTGTTACTTATGTCCACGCCCATTTCACGCATCCCAGTCACGGTCATCACTGGCTTCCTTGGCGCCGGCAAGACCACGCTCCTGAACCGCATCCTCACCGAAAAGCACGGCAAACGCATCGCGGTGATCGAAAATGAATTCGGCGAAATCGGCATCGACCACCAGTTGGTCATCCAATCCGACGAGGAAATCTTCGAGCTGAATAACGGCTGCATCTGCTGCCGCGTGCGGGGCGATCTCATCCGTATCCTGGCCAAACTTTCCCAACGGCGCGACAAGTTCGACTCCGTCCTGATCGAGACAACCGGCATGGCCGATCCGGGCCCCGTGGCGCAGACCTTTTTCACGGACGAGGAAGTGAAGGAGAACTTCATCCTCGATGGCATCGTGACGGTGGTCGACGCGAAGCATGTCGGATTGCACTTCGACGACACGCGCGAGGTGCGCGAGCAGATCGGTTTCGCCGACGTGATTCTCTTGAACAAGGAGGACTTGGTTTCGCCCGAGGAATTCGTGAAGACCGAGGCGCGCATTCGCAAGATGAACCCGATGGCGAAGGTCTATCGGACCCAGGATGCGGCCATCGATCTCAATAAGGTCCTCGATATTGGCGGCTTCGACCTCAAGCGGGCACTGGAACTCGAACCCGATTTTCTGAAAGCCACCGAAGAGGAACATGATCACGACCACGAGGAGCACGATCATGAACACGACGAGCATGAGCACCACGATCATCATCATGACGAAGATGTGACCTCGGTCGGAATCAGCATGCCGGGCGATCTCGACGAAAAGAAACTTTCCGATTGGCTTGGCACTCTCTTGCGCACAAAGGGGCAGGACATTTTCCGCATGAAGGGCATCCTGGCCGTCAAAGGCCGCGCGATGCGCTTTGTTTTCCAGGGTGTCCACATGCTGATGGATGGTAAGCCCGACCGCGAGTGGGGCAACGAACCGCGCCACAACACGATCATCTTCATCGGTCGCAATCTCGATCGCAAGGAATTGAACGAAGGCTTCAAGGCGTGTTTGGCTTGATGCATTATTTCTCAAGTGAAATCGCTCGGACAAGATGCGGCGCGGGATTTGTTGCTTCTTAGCCTGACAGCAGGCAGCGCCGATGCGGCAGGTTATCTGGGCCTCGGCCGGGTTTTCACTTCCAACATGACCGGCAATGTCGTGCTCTTGGGAATCAATCTCGGGCAGGGAGATTTTATCGCAGCCGGTCGGATTCTCTATGTTCTGGCCATTTTTATTCTGGGCGTATGCCTCGGTGCGTGGCTTGGTCGAGACTTGCCGGAAAAGGAGTGGCCCACGCTGGCCTTTCGGTTGATCGGGCTGGAAAAAATTGCACTTCTGCTTTTTGGAATCGGCTGGTTTTTATTGGTCGATGGAATGACCGGCATGGGCTCCCACGCGCTTTTGGCGTTACTGGCCATGGCCATGGGACTGCAGTCTGCGGCCATGGCCCGACTCAGCGCCCCGGGAGTGACGACGACTGCCGTCACCGGCACCCTTACTGCATTAGCCACCGGAACGATGACTCTCCTTTATCTTTCCAAGGTCCAGATCGATCAAAAGCTGGAGCTCCGCGAGCGGGTCAAATTTCAGCTCACTATTGTCTTTCTCTACGGTTGCGGTGCGGCTCTCTGCGGATGGTTGATCGTGCATCTTCCGCATTGGGCCGGATGCTTTCCTGTGCTAGCGTCGGCCTTCGTTGCGCTGGGCAGGCCGAGGCCGTGAGAGTGGTGCATTTTACCTTTAGGCGTTATGCCGAAGAAGCTAAGCTTCGCTGACAAGTGCGTTCCCAAGTACAACTTGGGAACGAGGGAAACTCCGCTAAAATCAAGATGAACAGCAATCCAAAACTCCGTCCCATCGCCTTCAAATGGCATAGCAAACTGAACGATTTCATGACGGGGCTGGCATGGTCACCGGAAGGCGACCGAATTGCCGTCGCATCGGTTTCGGGACAGGTGGCGATTTATGATGCGGTGGAAGGTCGCACGATTCATCTCTTTGAGAAAGCCCATGAGGACGGTTGCGATGCGCTGGCTTGGCGACCCGATGGCAAAGCGTTGGCCACGGCGGGGCGCGACGGAATGTGGAAACTTTGGGATGCGGAAACAGGAAAAGTTCTCGCGGAGCATGAGGCGGGTGCTTTGTGGACTGAGCATCTGGCGTGGAGTTCCCGGCCTCTTGGTGACCAAGGACATCTGTTGGCCGTCGGTGCGGGCAACAAGGTGACGCTTTGGAATGAAGCGGGCGAGTCGGCGGATGAAACCATCAAGTTCACGAAAACGGTGGCTGATGTAGGCTGGATCTTGAATGGCACGACGTTGGCCGTGGCGACGAGTTCGGAAGTGGTCGTCGACGACCTGATCGCAGACGGGGAAGCACGGCGCTTTGTCGCGAAGGACCCGATTCTCAAGATGTCGTTCAGTCCGTCCGGCAAGTGGTTGATGACCGGCAATCAGGATTGCTCAGTGCATGTCTGGAATACGGACAACGGCGCGGAGATGCATATGCGCGGTTACGCGGCCAAGGTGCGGCAGCTGGTTTGGCATCGCGGGAGTCGCTGGCTCGCTGCTGGCGGCGGCCCGGCGATTTCGGTGTGGGATTGCTCAGGTCGCGGGCCGGAAGGACGCACGCCCACCATTCTCGAATGGCACATCGATCAGATCAGCGCGCTTCACTATCAACCGGAAGGCGACTGGCTCGCTTCGGGTGCACGCGATGGCAGCATTGCGGTCTGGTCTCCGACGCAGCGGCAGGCGCAAATCAGCGGTGCTAAAATTTCAAGCGGTGTAACGCAGGTGGCGTGGTCGCCCAATGGAAAGCTGCTGGCCGCGACCGGCGAAGATGGCGAAGTGCAGATGTTGGCCGTGGAGTAGATTGAAGGATTAAATTAGCCACAAAAGAACACAGGGAACTCAAAGAAACCCAAGGGGAAACCGCTGGCTTTCCCCTTCATTTTTGTGCTCTTTGCGGTCTTTCGCGGCTAAATTGCAGTCGTTATTTCAACCGCTTCTTCAAATTCTCAAGATGCTTCTTCCAAGCATCAAAATCGTCGCTCTCCTCCCATTGCTCGAGCAACTCTGAAGGCTCGGACTGGATTCGCTCGATGGCGAGAATGGCAAGTTCGATCATGTCCTCAGGCACGGTGAGCTGCTGCTCGGCCACCCATTCGTCGACCGCTTCGGTGTGACTATTTTTGACATAGGCCTTCCCCTTGAGACGCGCCAATGTGTCGGCAGCGGCAATAGCTTCCTCGGCTTCGGGGGCCTCGATGTATTCGTCGCCCGCTGCCTCGATTTTCGACAGGGCCTCTTCGATCAGGTCGAAATCCTCGGATTCCTCGAGCGAGTAAGCCCAATCACATGCTGTGTCATTTCCAAATGGATCCGTATCCCATGCTCCCATCATTATCTCCTGGTTATTTTGATCGAGCCGCACCCTACCTTGCGTCGCGTATGACACAACAAAAAAGCGGCGACTTTCTGGCGTCGCGGGCCGCGATAGGATAAGGTTGCTTAATGAAACTTACGCTGGGCCACTCGCCCGATCCCGACGACGCCTTCATGTTTTACGCCCTGGCCAAACATTTGCTTCCCACGCCGGGCTACGAGTTCGAGCATATCCTGCAGGATATCCAGACGTTGAATGAGCGCGCCACCCGCGCGGAACTCGATATCACCGCCATTTCCATTCATGCCTACGCCTACGTTCTCAAGGATTATGCGTTGCTGCGCAGTGGTGCGAGCATGGGCGACGGTTACGGCCCGATGCTCGTCGGCAAACGTGCGTTTTCCAAAGAGGAACTCCTCAAGAAAAAGATCGCCGTGCCCGGACTGATGACGAGCGCGTTCCTGCAGTTGCAACTCTTTCTCGGCGTACCGAAGGAGAAGCTCAACTACATCGTCGTGCCCTTCGACCAGATTTTCGACGCGATCACGCGGGGCGAGGCCGAGGTTGGGCTGATCATTCACGAAGGCCAACTCACCTACGCGACGGAAGGATTTGTCCTTAGCGCCGATTTTGGGCAATGGTGGGCTGCCGAAACAGGCGGCCTGCCGCTACCGCTCGGAGGTAACGCCGTGAAAAAATCGCTGGGCAAAGAAAAAATAGCAGAGCTTTCGGAGATTCTTTACCAGAGCATCAAATACGGACTCGATCATCGCGCTGCAGGAATTGAACACGCGCTGCCTCTGGGACGCGGCCTCGATACCAAACTGGCCGACAAGTTCATCGGTATGTACGTCAACGAACTCACACTCGACTACGGCGATCGCGGCAAGAAGGGCGTCCGCGAATTCCTCGACCGCGCGCATCACGCCGGGCTGATTCCCGCGCCGGTGGAGTTGGAGTTTGTGTAAGATTTTTTGACGGAATTACGGGATACAAACGGAATTAACGGAATGCCTGCCTTATGTATGACCGAAGCTGAGTTAGAGGAAGCAGCATTGCTCCATTATTCACGCGTGCTTTGGAAGAATCCACGAACCCGCCGCCGACTACTTTATATGTGGGAGCATCCGGAACATCCACAACGGGAAAACTTCAAGAAACACCGAAAACTAGTCGAGGGTTTAATGGAATGCATTGATCCAGAGAAGTACGTGATCGCCTTGGTAGACGCTGACAAGTGGTCGTTGGGGACATTGTCGCGTGAAATTCCTCGCACAATTTGGACATTGTGGGATGAATCCAAAGAAAAATAAGTGCGACGATCCTAGACCACCGCTACACTAAAAGCCTATGACCGGCCTTACCATTGCGGGACGCACTTTTGGCTCACGACTCCTTGTGGGCACGGGCAAGTTTTCCTCCAACCAGGCGATGGCGGAGTGCCTTGAAGCCAGCGGCACGGAGATCGTGACCGTGGCGTTGCGCCGGGCCGACCTCAGCGGCAAGGACGATCCTTATGCCGATATCCTCAACTTCATCGATCCGAAAAAATACCTCATCCTGCCCAACACCAGCGGCGCGATGAATGCCGCAGAGGCAGTGCGTCTGGCACGTCTGGCCGCTGCCGCCGGGCTGCCCAAATGGGTCAAACTCGAGATTCATCCCGATCCCCGCTATCTGCTGCCCGATCCAATCGAGACGCTGGCCGCCGCCGAAATCCTAGTCAAAGAGGGTTTCGTCGTTCTGCCCTACATCAATGCCGACCCGGTCCTGGCCAAGCGCCTTCAGGATGTCGGCACGGCCACGGTCATGCCGCTCGGCTCGCCCATCGGGTCGAACCGCGGCTTGGAGACTAAGGCGCTGATCGAAATCATCATTGAGCAGGCGACGGTTCCAGTGATCGTCGATGCGGGCCTGGGTGCCCCATCGCATGCCGCTGCCGCGCTGGAACTTGGAGCCGACGGCGTGCTTATCAATACGGCACTCGCCGCCGCCCGAGATCCGGCCCGCATGGCCCGGGCCTTCCGCGATGCGGTTGAAGCAGGTCGAACGGCATGGGAAGTCGGTCTGGCCGCCCCGACCCGAACGGCAAATCCGACTAGCCCTCTCACCGGTTTTCTGTCATAATATCTGCAAGTCAAAGACCGCTTTTTTCACGTGAAACGCTCCCTCAAAATTTTTACCCTGCTCATCATGAGCCTCTTTGTCGTGGTCTCAGGAGTCGATTCAGCGTTGGATCACATGTCCCGCTCCGTTTCACAAAGCAACTGCACATTGTATAATGAAAAGGGCGAAATCGTAGCGGTCTATACCGGTGACCTCAGAGTTTCCAGGCCTGGTATCAAGCCCGAGCCCGTTGGTCTGATCCACCTCCTGCACCGGTCGTAAAAATTCCTGCGCCGACGACTGTTGCGAATTAAAATCGTCCATCATCCGTTCCGACGTTGTCATTCGTCCGGCGGAGTGGTACTGATATAGTGTGAACACGGATGTCGTGCGCGTAGAGGTATTTGGAGTCTTTCCTACAGACCAGCACACGTTGGCCATTTTCATTGGCAACGACGAGAAGAGCTTTGTCATCCATGTCGAACCGAGCGTGGGGCGAGCCATTGCCATGTCGATGCAGGGCGAGCATAACGAACGCCCACTGACGCATGAGTTGATCGGCTACATTTTCAACGCCCTCGATGTCAAAGTGGAGCGCGTCGTGATCAACGCCCTGCGCAGCAACACCTATTTCGCCCGGATCATTCTCAAGGCGCAGAATGAAGTTCATTCGAAAGTCATCGAGATCGACGCGCGCCCGAGCGATTGCATCGTCCTCGCCACCCAGGCCAAGGCGCCGATTTTCGTCAGTCAGGATGTGTGGGAAGAGACCGACGACCGGACCGAGGAGCTGGAGAAAATTCGCCAGGCGCTTCGTGAAAAAAAAGGGCATCCCCCCGGGCCTCTTTTTGGAGACGACATCGTATAGCCTCTCGATTGGAGGCAACGGTGACTCTTGAATGTAAATCTTTGCAATTATTAAGACCGTTATTGATCGGATATGGGAGGTATGGTAGTATGTGTGCCGTGAGACTGTTATTAATACTCGTTCTGGCCTTCGCGACTCTTCCAGCTTATGCGGAGGACTGGACGACATCCGACGGCAAATCGTATCAAAATGTCAAAGTTGTTAAGGTCGAAGACGACGCGGTGACCATACTTTGTAAAGACGGGGGAGCCTTGATTCCCATCGCTAAGCTTTCCCCCACTCTTCAGAAACGTTTTTCATACGACCCCGTCAAGGCCAAGGCCGCAGCGGCAGCGCGTGCCGATGCTGACGCCAAAAACGCCACGCAGCTACAGGCCGAGATGAATCAAGCTGAGGCATTGAAGCAGCAACAGCGCATTCAAAACGCCAAGCAGATTAACGATGGCAAAGCGGGAACTGCGCCCCCCCCGCCCGCTACTCCCTGATAATCGAAACATTTTCAAAGGCAGTTTTTAAACAAACTTGCCGGGGTTGAGAATGTGCCGGGGGTCGAGCGCCCTTTTTACCTGCACGTGTAATTTGCGCAGTTCCGGCGAAGCGGCCTGCGGCCACCACGGTAGCTTGGCCAGGCCGATTCCATGCTCGCCGGTGATGGCACCGTTCCACGCAATGATTTGCCGGAATAACTCGTCGAGCGCGCGATCCGTGCGGGCCTTCATGCCGGGCTGAGTCAGGTCGGCCATGAGATTCACATGGATGTTGCCGTCGCCCGCGTGACCGAACGAGGCGATCTCGATGCCATATTTTTTTTGGAGACGCGCGGTGAAATCGAACAGATCGACGAGTCGACTGCGTGGCACGCAGATGTCTTCGTTGAGCTTGGTCAGGCCGGTCGCTTTCAGCGAGGCGGAAAACTCGCGGCGCAAACCCCAGAGACGCTCGCAATCGGCTTCCTTTGTCGCCGTCATGATTTCGAGTGCGCCACCCGCCTTGAGCAATTGGGCCAGCATGCGAATTTCCGAGCGGACGGAACCGGGCTGACCATCGATCTCGACCAGGAGATGGGCGTCGCCCTTGGGGATATGTTCGGAACCGAGATGACGTCGCGCGGCTTCCAGTGTGAAGCGGTCGGCCAATTCCAATGCGGAGGGAAGAAAGCCTTCCCGAAGCAGATGCTGCACACAGGCCGCCGCAATCGACGCATTTTTGAACGACGCCGCCAGTGCCGCACGGGCGGGCGGGGCGGGAATAAGTCTCAAGGTAATTTCCGTGACCAGGCCGAGGAGGCCTTCCGAGCCGACAAAGATTCCGACGAGATCGAAGCCACTTTTATTTTTGAGCGTGCGGCCACCCACGCGCACCAGCGTCCCGTCAGCAAGGGCGACCTGGAGACCCAGCACGTAGTTGCGCGTCACTCCGTATTTCAGGCAACGCGGTCCGCCTGCATTCGTCGCAACATTGCCGCCGAGGGAGCATTCCTTCATGCTCGCGGGATCGGGGGGATAAAGCAGCCTCAGCCGCCGCGCCTGGGCTTGGAATTCCGCCGTGATGACACCGGGCTGCACCACGCCGACGCCATCGACAACGTTGATGTCGAGAATGCGATTCATCTTCGCAAACGAAACGACGATGCCGCCCTTCTTCGGCACGCACCCGCCAACGTAGCCGCGCCCCGCGCCCCGGGCGGTGACCGGAATCCGCCGCCGGTTGGCGAAGCGAAGCACCGCCGCGACATCTTCCGCCTTACGCGGAAAAACAACGGCCTGCGGCAGGGTGCTGGCGAACCAGGCATCCCCGGAATGAGCTCTCAACGTTTCCGCATCAGTGACGACAAAGCCTCGCGGAAAAAGGGCATTAAGCGGGCGGAGCCAAGACAAGAACATGTGCCAATTTACGCCGAATTGGCGAAATGGTTCACGCTTTTCCTTAAAATCGAAAGTGTTTCATATCACGCCATTGACAATGGTACGTGCATCTAAAAAAAGCTGTCCTCTCAGTTTGATTTATGCGACCTCTTGTGTGATATGACGAGCTTCGTACAATCTTGGGAAAAAATAATAGCTGCGTCCCTTATTATCATTTTTTTCCTATTGAATTTTTCAATTGCTTCCAGGTCTCCTTACGGAAGATGGATGGATGAAGTGACCTACGTAGATCCTGGGCTAAATTTGACATGCGGAATGGGATGGATTTCCACGACATATCCTTTCCAGACCGATCATGAATTTTTTGCAGGGACTTCGCCATTATATCCAGTTGGCCTTTCGCTTTGGGCACGTGTTTTCGGAGTCTCCATGGTCTCTGCCCGAACCTACTGTTATTGTCTTGCGGCCTTGGGAACATTTTTGCTGTGGCTAGGTACTTTTCGTTTTAATCTACTGACACCCGCTTACCGTTTAATGTGGCTAACGTTTTTCTCAATGGAATACGCCATGAACTGGATGGCGCGAAACAACCGTTATGACGTCTGGATTTTTGTCGGTTTAGGGTTGGCTTGGTTTGGCGCATCTTTACATCCTTTACGGTTAAAATATGCCGTGATTTTCACGGGCTGCTTTCTTATTCCATTTGGCGGTTTTGTTGGAGTTCCTTACGTTTTTTTAGCAGCAGGTTTAGTCATCATTCTTTCGAAATTCAAATTCTTAAAGGAGGCTGTCACTGCAATGTCAGGGGCAGTACCTGGAGTCGTTGGAGTGGGATTATTTTATCTGGCGTTTGGAAAATTGGACACGTTTCGAAACGTTCTACATAATATGACTTTCACTGAGCAAAGTAAGACCTCTTCTCTGTTCAAAGTTTTCCTTTATCCAATGTACGATTGCTTCTGGTTTTCCAAAATTTGGCGGTATTTGGAAAAAGATCGCTGTCTTTCCCTCCGCCGAATTAATGGAACTTAATGGCGCCAAGAAACACGAAACCTATACTCTATATAGACGCGAGATCGTGTCTCCTTGATCGAAGCCATTGTCTCTATATCATCGACTGTTTTCCACAATTGAATCCAAGTAATTGATACTACTAAAATGTCCTCATCTCAAGACACGGTATTCAAGGAAAAAAAAGTGCGTCCCGCATTTTCTCTGGTCGTTCCGTGCTACCGAGAGGAGCTTTCACTTCCCCTTCTTTTGAAAGAAGCACTTCCCGCCCTCGAATTGGCAACTAATGGCAATTTTGAAATCATTTTAGTAGATGACGGCAGTCCGGATGCAACGTATGCCGTTATCACCGCGCACCATCGTTTGGATCCCCGAGTAAAGGGACTTCAATTAAGTCGAAACTTTGGTCATCAACCAGCCGTGGCATGCGGACTAGCTTTTGCACAAGGCGATGTAATTGGAATTATCGACGCAGATTTACAGGATCCGATCAACGTTTTACTTTTACTTTACGAAGCGGTGCGCAATGGTACATGCGATGTGTGCTACGGAGTTCGCCGTAAAAGAGATGCCCCGCGTATATTGCGATTCTTCTACTGGCTATTTTATCTTCTCATTAATCGATTTGCGAGTCACCCCTGGCCTCGCAATGCAGGCGACTTTTCAGCTTTTAACCGGGATGTCCTGGAAAGCTTGCTCGCGCTGCCCGAAACCTCCCGGATGAATCGGGGCTTAAGAGCATGGGTCGGTTTTCGACAAACCGCCATTCCCTATGACCGCCCGAAACGAAGTGCCGGAGTCTCTACTTACAACCTGATCTCCCTGACCCGACTGGCTCTGTCGGCCTTCATCGGCTTTAGCCATCTTCCCCTCCAACTGGCCAACTACTTGGGGCTGAGCATGGCGGGGCTCACCATGGGGGGCGGCTTGCTGTTCTTGGGAAAACTTTTCATGCCGAAGGAATGGACCGGTATAATGAATTTGGACCCGAGTCTTACCATTCTCTTTCTTTATCTTTCCTTTGTGGCATCGATGCTCTTCCTGTGTCTCGGGATCTTGGGTGAATATATCTCCGTGTTGATCCTGGAGGTCAAAAAGAGACCGACCGCCATTGTCAGGCGTAGCGTGGGCGAGGTCCAGTACCTGCCCGCGGCCGACTATATTCAAGTTCCCAAGCTCGATAACCGGGTCGATTGAATTCGCCCGATCTTTTTCCCATGAGTATTACGCACCTCTCACCGGTTGTTCCGGTCAATATGTCGGACGTATGGTTCGATATCGCGACGCCAGAACACTTTTGGATCAAACGCCGGGACGAAGTTTTTCGGGCCTTATGGAAGAAAACCAAGGCAGACATTCGAATTGCGGAAATTGGTTGCGGTCATGGGATCGTTCTGAAGGCGATCGAAAAAAATTTTGGTGTCCAAGCTGATGGCTACGACCTTAATGAAATGGCGCTTAAACAGGCCGACCCCACCTGTGGCCGGCTCTTCTATTATAATATCCATGATCGAAAGGATTCCCTTAAGCAGACTTATGACATCATTTTTCTCTTTGACGTAATCGAACATATTGAAGACGACAAAGGCTTTATCGAATCAGTTCTCTTTCATCTGAAGCCCGGCGGAAATCTTATTATCAACGTTCCCGCGTTTCAGTCTTTATACTCCGATTATGACCGGGTTGTGGGACATCAACGTCGCTATGACATTGAGATGCTAAGAAAGCTTTGCGTCGCCACGGGCTTGAGCGTCGAGACATGGAGTTACTGGGGCTTGATGTATATTCCGATCCTGCTGGTGCGCCGGATGATGCTGGTTGGCGTGCCGGACTCAGAAGTAATTAGACGTGGGTTTGCGCCGCAGTCCTCTCTTACCAACAAGCTTTTGTTATATCTCGGACGGATGGAGTTGCTCCCCAATCATCTGGCTGGAAATTCCGTGATGGCCATCCTGAAGTATGGGAGTTGAGTCGGGATTCGGCTCATCCTTGCACCCTTCGCCAGACGCTCCAGGTATCCCGAAATATCTGCCAAACCGTGCCCACGCCGATACCACCAAATTTGAACGAGTGTTGGACCACGACGGGCGCTTCAACCATGACCGCGCCGAGTTGCACCAGTCGCACGAGTAATTCGAGATCGAGCGTGAAGCCGCAGGACTCGGTTTGATCGAGGGCCTTCAGGAGAAGGTCACGGCGCACCAGCTTCAGGCCAGTTTGAGTATCGCGAACGGGCAGACCGAAGAGAAATTTCACGAGCCAGAAGTAACCCAGACTGTAGATGCGGCGCAGCAGTGGGTACTCGACTGTGCTGTCGGGGTGCATCTTGCTGCCGATGACCGCGTCGGCTTTTTTCACGCGTTGGATGGCGATAAAAAAAAGAATCTGTTCCGGAGGCAAATCGAGATCGGCGTCGATGAAGACGACAAACTCGCCCCGGGCCCTTTGCGCGCCCCGGCGCAGCGCCTCGCCCTTACCGGAACGCGGAAGTTGAAGGGAAACGATTTCCTCCGGAAATTTCTCGGCGAGCCGGGTGATCTCTTCCTCTGAATTATCGGAGCTGCCATCGTTGACGAGAATGATTTCGAACGGGCCCAGCATGCGGAGCACGCCGAGGGTTTGCTCGACGTTGGAGGTGATGCGCGCACCCTCGTTGTAAAGCGGCATGACCACCGAAATCCCAACGGGGACTGACGCGCTCATGGCTGCTTGCGTCCCCAACGGACGATACCCACGAAAAGAAGGAGCATCAGCGCGACGAGTCCACCCCCAAACATATAGGCTGGCATCAGCACAGGCTGCCTGCCCACGAGAAAAAGCAGCAACAAGTAGGCGATGCTGCAACCGCCCAGGACGAAGCATTCAGGATACCGGCGCGAAGCCAGGGAGAACATGCCAAGCCCCTGAAGCAGGCCGAGCGGAATCATCGTCATGGCGAAACCGGGGACAAGATGGGACGTCCGGAAATAGTCCCGTCCGCAAAAAAGCCAGCTCAGCGGCGCGTGAAAGAGATCGAGGAAAGTTATCCCCATCACCAGGGCACCGATGTAAATCCAGAACCAGTCGAGAGAAGCGCGTGTGGTCTTGTCCAATTGCGAGCGCCGGACAAACAGCACCAGGAGCAGGGGTTGCGTGCCCCAGAGAATGGCGCGTCCGAGGAGTCCCGCCGTCTGATAGGCGTCGAATATCTGCCAATCGACGTATCCGATATCATTTGCGGTGGTCGTCCCGAACCAGCTTTGCGCGACGATCCGGTCCGCACTCGAAAAGAGAAAAATAGCCAGTAGTACGCTGAACGTTGCGCCGAGATCGAGCAGAAAAACGCGGTCCAGCGCCACGGTCTTTAGCGCCTTCATCCGTTCGGATTTCCCGGCTTCGGATTGACTCAAGGCCGGAGCGGTGGTGATCAATCCGGCGATGAGAAAAGCGGCAAGGCCCGACTCGGCCCAGGGTTCAGAATGGGCCAGTCCCCCGCTCACAAATAAGCGCGCCACGGCGGAAATCGCCAGCAGCCATCCCCAAAGTCGCAACCGGCCGTTGCTGCGACAGATAGCCCCGCTCAAAATGCCGCCCAGCGCGATCAAGACGCTGAGTAGAGTGAAGAGGTGGAGCGAAAGGCGAGGCAACTGGACCACCGACACCGCAGAGAGCAGCAGCAGGCCGGAAATCACACCCCAAACCCAGGCAAATGTCTCCGTGACGAGAAGGGCGGAAGCGCGAAGAGCGGCGAGGCGTTCTTCCTGTCCGGGGCTGTGCTTGCGCGTGAGATGCCAGGTGAACGCCTGGCTTACGGCGAGCAGTGGCACGGCCATCAAACCGATCACACCGAGTGCGGTGTTGAGCGTGCCGAATTCTCCCGGCAGCAGTTCCCGTCGCAAGAGAATCTGCGTCATAAAACTGGCCAGTGCGATGAAAGCCCACAGCATCAATGGCTGTCCCGTTTCCTCTCGATAGAAAAGCTGGGCGCGACGCGGATAATCGGTGATGGCGGAAAATTTAGCGTTCATGCATCGACTCTTCGGCTAGCTGAATCCAACGCTTAAAGAGTGCGGTGCCTTCTTCCAAGTCACGCAGTAGAATGAATTCGTCCTTCGTGTGCGCCTGGGCGATGGAGCCCGGCCCAATGCAGACGGAGGGACATTTCGGGCTGCTCAGCACCGATGCGTCGGAGAACCACGGCGCGGTGGTGAATCCGCGCGCCTGCCCACCGAGCTTCTTCACCCAAGGCAGTGACTCGTCAGTATCGAGCGGCGGCGAATAGCGTTGCAGGCGCACTTCGGCCTCGGGCACGACGGCGCGCAATTCGGCTTCGATAGAGGCGCGGAGTTTTTCCGTTTCGACACCGGGCACCACGCGGCAATCGACCTCAATGCGGCAGGCGTCCGGCACGATGTTGACTTTGCTGCCGCCGGAAATGGTGCCCACGCTCATCGTGCTCGGACCAAGCTTGGGGTGCGACTGCCGGGCGAGATTGGGAATGATTTTTTGCTCGATGACTTCAAGCACGCGCCGCATCGCGTAGATGGCATTGCGTCCTTTGTCGGGTGTCGAGCCGTGACAGGCAAGGCCAGCCGTTGTGATCTCGATCCAGAGAGAGCCTTTGTGCGCTGTGACGACGCCAAGGCTGGTCGGCTCGAGCACCAGTGTGAGGTCGCTCGAAAAATCTTTTTTGGCCATGGCATGGGCGCCGTCGTTGCCCGCCTCCTCGCCCATCAGCGCAAGGAATGTCCAGCGAATGCGCGACTTCGCCCGGGCGGAGCTTTGCGCCCAGTCGCGCAAGGCCCAGAGCGCGGCGGCCATCGGGCCCTTGGTATCGCTCGAGCCGCGCCCGAACATTTTGCCGTCGCGAATGACCGGATCGAAGGGCGGGATCGTCATGCCCGTGACACTCACCGTGTCGAGATGCGGAGCGAAGGCCAGATGCGCCTCGGCCTTTTTCGGTTCAAACGAGGCGACGACATTGGGGCGGCCCGGTTCGATCGGATCGAGGGCCACCTCCGCGCCGAGTCCGCGCAGAAAATCGGCGACATACTCGCCCATGGCCTGCTCACCGACATGGTCGGTACCGGGATTACCGTGGGGATTCACGCTCGGTATCGCCACGAGCTCCTGCAGCAGTTCGATGACATTCGTTGGTCGGGCCATACCTATAGACTAGGCGGTCTCTGGAAAAGAGGGCAAGGCCGCGTTACTGCGTTATAACGGCGCTAATCGTAAGTTTTTCGAGGGCGATTGACGTAGCATTGAAATCAATTGCGTCTTCAAGAGCTCTCCCGTTATTCTCGCGAAGAATCCGACAGGCGGTGGAAGTGACCAGCGGAATTCACAGATGATTCATGAAAATTGCCCTGTTGATGTCGGATAATCGCGAGCCGTTCAAGGAATACGAAAAGGAAATTCCATGGTTCGGAACGGCCCCGGAAGCACTGCTGCAAGGATTTGTCGGAATGCCCGGGGCAGAGGTGCACGTGGTGACCTGCACGCAACGGGTGATGAAATCGCCGGTGAAATTGGCGGAGAATATTTTTTTCCATAGCCTGCATGTCCCTAAAATAGGCTGGCTGCGCACGGGCTATCTGGGTTGTGTGCGGGCGATCCGGCGCAAGTTGAGGGAGATCGAGCCAGACATTGTGCATGGCCAGGGGACGGAGCGGGAATGCGCCTTGAGTGCGGTCTTTTCCGGTTATCCCAACGTGCTGACGATTCACGGCAATATGCGTGCAGTGGCTCGCGGAAACCGGGCACCAATCTTCAGTTTTAATTGGCTGGCCGCGCGATTGGAGGCTTTTGTCCTGCCTCGCACGGATGGCGTAGTGTGTATTACCACGTATACCCGCAAGGCGGTCGAGCAACTGGCCCGACAAACATGGCTGGTGCCGAATGCGGTGGACGCGTCCTTTTTTGAAGTACCGCGCAAGACGGCTGTGGAGCCACGGCTATTATGCGTGGGTAATATTTTGAAACTGAAAAATCAACTCGCGCTGATCCACGCCCTGGACGATCTTCAGGGGTCAAAAAAATTCGACCTGATTTTTTTGGGATTAACCTACCGCAACAGCGCCTATACACGCGAATTTCTGGAAGCACTGACGGCACGCCCTTGGTGCAAGTACGAAGGTTTTACGGACCGGGAAGGCCTCAAAGCACAATTGGCATCGGCAACGGGACTTATTCATCCGACTCTGGAGGACAATTGCCCGATGGTCATTTTAGAGGCGATGGCGGCTGGCGTACCGGTTGCCGCATCGCGAATTGGAGGAATTCCGGATCTTATTCGTCACGGAGAAACAGGCTTGCTTTTTGATCCTTTGGACAAACATGCGATTGCCGGGGCTGCCAGGGAGTTACTGGGAGATGCCGCGCAAGAACGGGCGGTTCGGGCACATGATGAAGCACTGTCGCGGTTTCATCCTCAAACCATTGCGACACGGCATGTGGAAATCTACGATGAGGTGATTTCCCTTTCTCAGGCTAAGCTCTAGCCTGGACTTTGAGCATGCGACCCAATCCGTCCGCCAGGGAAAATTGAGGTTGGTAACCGAAGGCAGCCTGCGCCGCTTCGATCGAAGCCTCTGAAATGCGGATATCTCCGAGCCTGGCAGGACCAAACTTCGGTTTTAAAGTCTGACCTGTGAGGCGATTGATGGCATCGACGAGATCCAGCAGGGAAACCGAGCGACCGGTGGCAATATTGAAGCGTTTTCCTGCCACCGCATCGACGGGGGCGGCAGCACATCTCGCCGCCGCTTCCACGACGTTCTCGACATAGACAAAGTCTCTTGTTTGACCGCCATCCCCGAGGATTTCCGGTTCGCGGCCTTGAACCATCTGATGACAGAATCGCGCGATGACCCCGGAATATCCGGAATCATAAGACTGACGAGGGCCGTAAACATTGAAAAATCTCAACGCAACGGCGGGCAGACCATAGAGATCAGAGAAGACCCGGCAATAGCCTTCGCTTGCAAGTTTTTGCAAGGCATAGGGAGAAAGAGGATTGGTTGCCATCTGCTCCGTCTTGGGGTTGGCGGGCTCATTTCCATAAACGGCGCAGGAAGAAGCAAATATAAAGCGATCCACCCGGGCCTCGCGGGCGGCCAATAGAATTTTTAGCGTAATGTCGAGATTGTGCTGATGGCTTTTGAGGGGATCCTTCACCGATTCCGCCACTGAAGGGAGTGCAGCTAAGTGAAAGACCTGACAGCAGGAAGGCAGAATTTGGCGGAGCACGGCCTCATCGCCTGCGGTTGCTTCGATCAGGTCGAGATTCATCCCCGGCGTTTTCCAATCGAGATTGGAAACTTTGCCGGTGCTGAGGTTGTCGAGAACGACGACCGCCTGGTCTCGCTTACAAAAATATTCCGCCAAGTGCGATCCAATAAAACCGCAACCTCCAGTGATGAGAATTTTTTTTGCCATAGAATTTGGTAGGTTGGGAAGGATCCACTTCTTCTTTACGTCTGCCGTCTGTTTTTTTGCCGACTGGCCATAAATGCTCCCGAGATATGGGCCAATTCTCCCATCCAGGCGATAAAGCAAAAATTCTCCCAAAGCAAATGCCTGGTGGCATGCGCGGCACCGATTGCGAGCTGCCGAAGGCTCATGGGCCCTGCATCCGGCATGCAAGTGGTGACATCATCATAGGCTTTTCTGTACCGGTACACTGGGCCTTTGTCGTGACGATAAAACATGCAGGCTTCCGGCGCTTCCGCGCAGCAGAAGCCTGTTTTGAGGGCCCATTTCCTCCATTCGCCATCTTCGCCCCTGGGGATAGTTTCATCGAAGGGATGTCTTTCCCACGCGGAACGAAAATAGAGCGCATTGGTGTTGCCTCCCCCGCGCCAATGCTTCGGGGAAACGGGCCCGCGATGAACGATGATCGTTTTCGTGAGCTTTTCGTACCCTTTCATGGAAAAAGCCTGCAATCCGTAGATGACAGCAGGGGTTTCCTCCAGTGTCGCCAGTGCCGCACGATAGCGGTCGAGAAAGTCCGCGTTAACCGGCACGCAATGGACGCTCAGCGATAACAGCCAATCATTTTTTGCGGCGCGAAATCCCAAGTTCAGGGTGTGGGAATAGTTAAACGGTTCGAGATTCCGGACGACTTTTGCGCCCGCCTGTTCTGCGAGGGCGACCGTGCCATCTGTTGAGTTCGTGTCCACGATGACGATTTCATCGGGCGGAGCGATTCTCATTTGGCTTAGGAGAATGCGCAGAGGCTTCTCGGAATTTGAAGTCCTGATGATGACGCTGATGCCGGTACCGGGGCTCATGTCGGTAGAGTGGGTTTGGTGGAGGGACCCGATTGTTGCCTCAATTCACCCATCGCGCGGTCAATTGCCTCGCACACGAGATCCGGTTCGGGTCGATGTGTGTCGTTGGCGACAACGAAGATCGGCACATGAAAGACGTTCCAGCTTTTGCAGGTATCGATGCGCCATTGTCCATCGGCCCAGATCAAAATGGGCACACCGCACAACTGCGCGAGATGCATGGGGCCACTCAGTTCTCCCGCGAGCAGACGGACGGATGAGATGGCATTGATGCTTGACTGGAGGTCTTCGGAACGCAGGTCATCCACTCCCGCCGGGCAGTAGGAATAGAGAGGATGCCCGACGCAGCAGATGGAATAACCGCGCTGGCGGCAGGAGGCTGCGACTTGGTCGCAAAGGTCCGGGTCGTAGTTGCGCGTCTGGTCCGGGCCTTCCTTTTTCACCCGGCGAAAGTGAAAGGCCATATCGTAGAAACGCCCCGGCGGGGAGGATGCCCGCAGTAATTCAAACTTTGCCGGCAGCAGATAACGTTTGTGGTAGCGCGTGCAAAGATGCAAGGCGGTAAGAACATCGTAATTTTTAAGTCCCAGTTCCTGCGCCTTGGCCCGGGCCATTTCCTCCCATTGCAACGGAGTCATTCGTCCATACCGATAACCGGCTTTTTCCAGGGCGATGTCATGCGTATGCACATGGCACCCAGGATAGAGCGCCTCGCGTCCGGGATACGTGATCACATGGACTTCGTCATACCGGCCAACCTGGGCTCGCACCCAGGCCTGCCAGTCCATCAACTCGTGTCCAAACTCGCCGGCAAAGGGACCCGCCACCAGGATTCGTCGCGGAAAAAAGCGGAGACGGAGCGCGCCCAGTGCTCCCACGATTTTATCGCCGAGGCTGAATTGATACGATGCCGCGAGCGCCGCTTGGCGGAAAGATGAACTTGAAGTTTTAATGCCCACGGAATTCTAAGACCGCCCTTTTCAACAGGTCAAGGTCACGTTATCAGCTTGATGACTCGAAGATTCCAAAAAAATCTTCCGCAGGAATCATAGTCCCAGCTTCTTGAACGTCTCATCCACATAGCGGAAATGACGCTCGGGCGAACAAAGTTCGTCGATCTCCTTTTCGGAAAGCACGGAAAGAATCTCCTTCGATTTCTTGAGATGGACCTGAAGCGGTTCGGTTCCGCGCCAGCAAGCCATCGAGGCGGCCTGAACGGCTTCGTAGGCGGTCTGGCGCGGCAGACCCTTGTCGGCCAGGGCGAGTAGGATGGTCTGGGAAAAAATGAGGCCCTTCGATTTGGCCAGATTGTTGGCCATGTTCTCGGGATAGACAATCTGCCGCGCGACGAGGTCGGTCGTGAGCTTGAGCATGTAGCTGAGCAACTCGCAGCTATCCGGAAAGATGATCCGCTCGACCGAAGAATGGGATATGTCGCGTTCGTGCCAAAGCGCCACATTTTCCAGCGCCGCGACCGCATTACCGCGAATGACCCGCGCCAAACCACTGAGCTTCTCGCCCGTGATCGGGTTGCGCTTGTGCGGCATGGCGCTGCTGCCTTTTTGCCCGGCCGCGAAGAACTCCTCCACTTCGAGCACCTCGGTACGCTGGAGATGGCGGAACTCCGTCGCCCAACGATCGATGCTGCTAGCAATGAGCGCCAGCGTGCTCATGAAATGGGCGTGCCGATCCCGCTGAATGATCTGCGTGGAAAGGTCCGCCGCCTTGAGACCCAGTTTCGTGCAGACATATTCTTCCACGCGAGGATCAAGATGCGCGTGCGTCCCAACGGCCCCGGAAAGCTTCCCCACCGCGATCTGCTCCTTCGCTTCCGACAGCCGCTTGATCGCCCGGCCAAACTCGTCGTACATCAGAGCCAGCTTGAGACCATAGGTGATCGGTTCCGCATGAATGCCGTGCGACCGCCCCATCATCGGCGTAAACTTGTGTTCCTTCGCGCGAACGGCGACCGCTTCACGAAGTTTCCCGAGGTCGGCAAGAAGCAAATCGGCACTCGCGACACATTGCAGTGCAAGAGTGGTATCGAGCAAATCAGACGAAGTCAGTCCGCGATGAATGAACCGGCCCGGCCCGCCAACGTTCGCCCCGACATCCTCTAGAAAAGCGATGACGTCATGGTTCGTGCGCTTCTCATTTTCGCGCACTTTCTCGATATCGAACTTCGCCTTGGCGCGGATAATTTGCGCGTCTTCGGCGGGAATATGTCCGAATCGCGCCATGCCTTCGCAGGCGAGCACTTCAATTTCGAGCCAGTGATTAAGCTTGGCCTCTTCGCTCCAAAGCGCGGCCATTTCAGGACGGGAATAACGTGGGATCATCTGAAGAAAGAGCTTAGGAGCGGAAATGGAGATGTGAAGACAAAGTATCCTTTCTCCAAGTTGACATAAATGCGACAAAAGCCGAAATTAGGACCTTTGATTCCTCGCATGATGGCATGCCCCAAGGCTGGACCGGAACATTGGATAACCTCGCCGAATACCTGGCGAACAATCCGTAATTAAAGAAAACCCTACCATGCAAAAGATCACCCCGTTTTTGTGGTTCGATAACAAAGCCGAAGAAGCCGCCAGGTTCTATTGTTCGATTTTTAAAGACTCGAAAATCGTGAAGGTGGCTAGGGACGAGAAAAAAGTCTGGTGCGTGACCCTTAAAATCAACGGCCAGGAGTTGATGGCCTTCAACGGCGGCCCTCGTTTCAAGTTCACCCATGCCATCTCGCTCTTCGTTCACTGCAAGACACAGCGCGAAGTGGACGACTATTGGGAGAAGCTTTCGAAAGGCGGAGAAAAAGGGCAGTGCGGCTGGCTGAAAGACAAATACGGCCTATCTTGGCAAATCATTCCCGAGACCCTGGGCGATCTCCTCCAGGAAAAGGATCCTGTCAAGGCGGACCGCGTTTTTAATGCTATGCTGAAAATGACGAAAATTGACATCAAAGCCTTAAAGAAAGCTCATGCTCAGAAATGAAACGTCGCTTCAATGAAATGGTAAATAAATCATGAAAATCGCAACCAACATCGTCGGAGGCCTCCTCGGCTTTCTCTTCATCGCGTTCTCACTCATCGTCCTGCTGAACCTCATCCAACCACCGCCGCCGCCAGCTGGCTCGCTGGTCGATCTGTTCATGAAGGCATTTGTTCCGTCCGGTTGGTTGACGATGGTCAAGATTTTCGAATTGACCGGTGGCATTCTCGTCGCCATTCCGAAAACCCGTAACTTTGGACTCCTGATACTTGGCCCCATCATCATTAATATCCTGGCCTTCCACATCCTTGTCGCCAAGGGAGAGGGTCTGGTCGGAATTCCTCTCTTCATCGCCTTCCTCGCCTTGTTCCTCCTGTGGGCCGAACGCAAATCGTTCCTTGGATTGCTGCACTAAATCACAGACCCAGATCGGAAAGACCTGGCTGGTCGTCGGGGCGGCGACCAGAAGGCCAGAAGAATTTCCGGTCTGCTTCCTTGATGGGCAAATCGTTGATACTCGCAAACCGAAATTGCATCAGGCCGTCCGGATTAAACTCCCAATTCTCGTTTCCATAAGATCGGAACCAATTTCCGCTATCGTCATGCCACTCATAGGCAAACCGGACCGCGATCCGGTTTGCATGAAACGCCCAGAGTTCCTTGATCAGCCGGTAATCCAATTCCTTCGTCCATTTCCTGGTAAGAAATTGAACGATGGCTTCCCGGCCCGTGACGAATTCCGAACGGTTTCGCCAGACACTGTCAGCGGCGTAAGCCAACGAGACTTTTTCTGGATCACGACTATTCCAGCCATCCTCCGCCAGCCGCACTTTCTGTACGGCCGAACCATGATCAAAAGGTGGTAGAGGCGGTCTTTCGTTCATTTTGTCCCTTATGAATTTGTGCTTCGAGTTCGGTGATTCTCACATAAAATCCAAATTTTTACGAATCAATAGCAGTTCACCGCCGATTGGCCGCTGCCGCAAAATTTTGATCGGAAAACCTGGCGCGCTTGCAACCATACTTTTATGTCTTTCGTCATACCTCCCGGAGCTTCTTCCTCATGGCCTACGAATGGCTGCGGGTCCTGAATTTCTGACGCGGTGCTTTGCGCAGCAAATGCGCAAAATTTCACCGCATAGACGCATCTGCAAGGTGCGGCCCCTTGTACAAAATCGTTTCTAGACTATGTTTAGGTATCGATCGCTAGGCCCGCTTGATCGACGTAAGTTTTATGAGTGCAACTCGGTTTTTCACAGGAAAAATCAAGAGGATATCGGGATCCGGCCTCCAGGCGTTTTCAGCGATCCGATCATCCTTTCTTCGCCGAACGCAAAAGCTGTTCAACCGCAAGATTGTCCACATCCCACAACCGATGATGATTCCTCCTATGAAACCCAACACCCATCCCCACCCACTTTACCGAAAGCGTGATTACTATGTTAGACATACTTGACCGCAAATATTCTGTAGCCGGTCCCGGCTATAATCGCTGGCTGGTGCCGCCCGCCGCCCTGGCGATTCATCTCTGCATCGGGCAGGTCTACGCGTTCAGTGTCTTCATTTTACCGATGACCAAACTTCTGGGCACCACCCACTCGGTACCGGGAGACTGGACGCAATCGCAACTCGCCGTAATATTTTCGATTGCGATTTTCTTCCTCGGCCTTTCCGCCGCTCTCTTTGGCAAATGGGTGGAAAAGGAGGGGCCGCGCAAGGCCATGTTTGCCGCCGCCAGTTGTTTTGGCAGCGGCTTCATCGTAGCCGCGGCCGGCGTGACCCTGCACAACCTCTGGCTCGTCTACCTGGGCTACGGAGTGCTCGGCGGCATCGGTCTGGGCATTGGATACATCTCGCCTGTTTCGACGCTGGTGAAATGGTTTCCTGACCGTCCGGGCATGGCCACCGGGATGGCGATCATGGGTTTCGGGGGCGGTGCCATGATCGGAAGCCCGCTGGCAGTGGGGCTCATGAAATTTTATTCGACTCCCTTCTCGGTCGGTGTCGTCGAGACCATGCTGACCATGGGCGCGATTTATTTTCTCTTCATGATGTTCGGCGTATTTACCGTTCGCGTACCTGCGCCGTACTGGAAACCGGCGGGCTTTGTACCGGACGATCAGCCGCACAAGCTGGTCACCAACGCGAACGTCCTGGCTGATGACGCCTGGAAAACGCGCCCCTTCTGGCTTCTGTGGGTCATTCTCTGTTTCAACGTGACGGCGGGAATCGGCATTCTTGAGCAAGCCTCGCCGATGATCCAGGAGATGCTTCTGGTCCCGGCCGCCACCAAGGGAATTGATCCGGCCAATACAACGGCGATGGCCCAGGCCACGGCGCCTCTGGCTGCGGTGGCTGGGGGATTCGTCGGTCTGTTGAGCCTTTTCAACATGTTGGGACGTTTCTTCTGGTCTTCGATTTCCGATTATATTGGGCGCAAGAACGTCTATTTCATCTATCTCCTGCTCGGTTCCGTGCTTTATTTTCTGATTCCGATCGCGGGCCGGATGGGGAGCACGCCGCTGTTCGTCGGCGTCTGCGTATTGATCCTGACCATGTATGGCGGAGGCTTCGCGACAATCCCGGCCTATTTGCGGGATCTCTTCGGCACGATGCAGGTTGGCGCCATTCACGGTCGGCTGATTACCGCCTGGTCGGTGGCAGGCGTGCTTGGGCCTTTGCTCGTCAACGGCATCCGGGACTATCAGATCGCTCACGGAGCCGTGGGGGTCGAACGCTACGCGCCCACGATGTATCTCATGTGCGCGCTGCTCCTCATCGCCGCGCTGTGCAATTATCTGGTGGGCCCGGTCGACTCCAAATATCACGTTCGGGTGAAGGACCTCGGCCATGTCCCAGCAACCGAACTTCAATTGAAAGGAAAATAAATCATGACTGCCATGCCTCGCTTTTCAAGTCAGCCGATGGAACGCCGTCCGTCCCGGTCGTGGGCGCTTATCATCACGACTTGGCTTTTTGTCGGCGTACCGCTTGCCTGGGGCGTAACCCAGAGCATCATCAAGTCGATGGCGCTTTTTCACTGAAACCAGTGACGAAATTTAAATATCGTCCGAGGCGTTCGCAAGATGCCACCCTAAAAGTGCCCGAGGTGGGAGTCGAACCCACACGAGGGTTTCCCCTATCAGGATTTTAAGTCCTGCTTATACTACCTCTGATAGATAGCGATTTGCATTGACTAGTGACACGATGGTGACATGATAAGGGCCTATGCCAGAAAAACCGGAAACAAAAGCGCGAAAACAACGCAGTCCATTTTACGCGAACGTGTTCAAGGACAAAACCCGGAAGAGCAAACCGTGGTGCCTCGACATCCATATCCGCTCCGAGGGCGGCAAGCGGCGCACCCGCACATTCTACGCACTGGAGCGCGAGGCCAAGGCGGCCGCCGTCGCCGCAAGGGAAGGCAATGTTAAAACAGGCCTAGCCTCGGCTGACATCTCCACCGCGCTCAGCACCGAGGCCATCAAAGCCGCCGCCATCCTCAACGGGCGCGGCTCCCTGGTCGAGGCCGCTGCCTATTTCATAAAGCATGCCTACCCCATCGGTGGGGAAATGAAGCTCAGCGATGCCGTCGAAAAATATCGCGCATGGCAGGAAGCCGAAGGCGCATCCAAAGCCTACCTTAGCGACATGCGCTGGCGTTTGGCCAGATTGGTACGAGAACTCCCAGCAGGTATCAAAATGCCCGAGGTCAGTTGGCCCGTGCTGGCCAAATATCTCGGAGAACTGAAACTCAAACCAATCGGGCGACAAAACGAGATTCGGAACATGCGCCCACTGTTCAACTGGGCAATCGACGAAAAACTCATTGCCAGCAATCCAATACCTTCCAAAGCCTTAGCCACTAGGAAGAAAGACCGTACCCAGGAAAAGTCCATCCGCATCCTGACGCTCGATGAAATCCAGCTACTCCTCGAACACGCAGGAGACTTCCTGCCGCATCTCATCTTCGGCTTATATTGCGGAGTGCGACCTGACGAAACAAAAGGCCTGGACTGGAAGGACGTGAACTGGGCGCAAATGCGCGTAACCGTTAACAACCGTGCAAGCGCCATGCACGACAGACGCACGATCCCAATCCCGCCAAATGCCCTTGCTTGGCTCCAACCTCATCGGGAAGCAACCGGCGAAGTTTCTTCACCCAAACACTACCTGACCCTGCTTCACAAGGCAGGGAAGGCGGCTGGGCTATGCGAACCCTGCAAGATCATGAAGCCGGGTGACCCACCGAAAAAAAAGTGGCCTAAAGACTGTCTTCGCCACAGCTTCGCATCGTACTGGCTCGCCAAACACGACGACGAAACCCGTCTGAAATTCTTGATGGGCCATCACTGGGCCAGCCAGATGCTCCGCAAACACTACCTCGACAGAGGCATCACGGCAGAGCAGGCTGAAGTGTACTGGAACCTCGTACCCAAAGCCCCCGCTAACGTCATACAAATGCCCAAGAAGCAGCCGAAATCCGGCACGTAAGGAAAACGGCACCTACACCAAGAACACAGCGCGGAAATGGCCAAACGCATGACTTTCAGCCTCACTCCAACCAAAGAGCCAGATAACGTCACGCCCATTTCAGTAGCGGCCTGAAGTCTAAGGTAGATTGAAACGCGTGCGCGGCCTTCATCGCCCACTGGCGGTATACCCACTGACGCGCGCGCCCAGATCCACTGTTCGTCACGAATCGCGAGAGGGCTTTACTCCAGCGGGGGCTCGCCGCTACCGTATGCATTAAGTCGGCACCACAGAACTTTATGACCCTGATAAAACTACTTCTCTCGGTAGTTCTCTCCTTTTCCATGGCCAGTTGCAGTAGGGCCGATGATGATTTTAACGCTCCCTTAACCCTCCAAATCCCTAAATCCACCCCTGGCTATCAAGCCGACCCGACACACGAGAAGGGTGACGATGCCATTTATCAAACCCACGGCAAGCTCTTCTCGGAAGGGGCGAATGCCACCAAGCTGAGCGACCTGCCAGGCGCGACCGAACCCATGGCTACTTTTAAAGAAATAATCAACTCCTTTGGGACCAAAGACCCCGACGTTGTAAAAAAGTTCTACGATTCAGAAGGAGCCGCCGCCCTCACCAAGCTGACATCCGACCCGCAAATTAGGGCGAGGTGGGTAGCGGAAGCAGGGCGTATGGGCGGAGGAAATCTCGTTGCCGTCATCCAGATCGATACCGGCACCTACTATTTTCTGATTAAATATCCAAGTTCCCAAGGAACACTAGTGCCGGTTCCAGTTCTGATTCGGCGAGAGGGAAACGCCTTTTTGGCCACGTCAGAAACGATTAGCGGTCAGATGATCCCGAATATCTTGATGTTTCTCTTTAATCAGCCCGCTGAGGCCCTTGCAAGGTAGGCCTTCTCGGCATTGGTAATGGAACAACCGAGTGAAAAGTCCATGATCCCTAGTTGACTGCTAAGGGATCCGCCGCAGTATCGAATCGACTTGAAAAACACTCTCCTTACCTCGGCCCTTGTGGCCATTCTGGGACTCGCTTCTGCTGGTACGCCCGTTATTGCGCAGACCCAAACCTCTACGACCTCGACGCCTTCCCCCGCCCCGGCTCGGGTTCTGAAGGCAAAGCCTACGAAATTCACTGGATTGATTACCGCCATTGATGCCATTTCGTTCACGGTCGCGAACACAGCGAAAACGCTAGCGGGGCAGACGCTGACCATAGTCATTGCACCCTCAACCACCTTCCAGAAGGATGGAGAGATGGCAACTCTGGCTGACTTTGCGGTGGGCGACAAAGCCACTGGCGATTACAAGACGGATGCGACTGGTACGATGACGGCAGTCTCGCTTCGTAAGAAATAAAACAGTTAAAGCCGATCCGACAACATCGACCCCAAGCAGTGTATTAGGATCTTAGGTGGAATAGCGACGTTCATTAAGTTATAAACCATAGAACGATCCCCTGTCCGAGCATCAAAAGTAAAAGAGGCCCCGCGACCTTCGCCTCTAGCGAATCTTTGCGAAAATAAGTCGTATGCCCCATCGTCACAGTGCCGCGGGGAGTGGATATACATATGGCAGCCAATAGAACAATGAACGATAAGACCAAGGTTGAACTGACTAAGCGTTGAAAAACGCCTGGACGCAATCCGACCAAAAGCATCGCTTCCCGTGGATTTGTCGGCGAGAAATGAATCGGCACCAAGCTTTGGACTGGAAACATGTTGACGACGCGCTGACTAGACCCATGAGTCCAAAACCAGTGCGGGTACACTTGGCTGCACTGATAAGGAATTCCGTTTATCGTGTAGGCGTAAGTGATGTCAGGAAAATTACCAGAAGACGAGCCCACAATTCTTCCTGTGGTGACGGGCCAATCCTTACTTGCGACGGCTTTTCTGATATCGTTGATTCCATGTGAACTAATGACCAGCCCAACAATCAGACAAGGGATAAGCAACAGAAGTAGAAACATGGACTGGAAAGTCGCCGTCTTTACAGATACCGGCACTGTTTGTTTCGGCTCCGAACCAGCAAAATTGTCAGGCCTTGGAAAAGCGCCTGTGCCCAAGGGAACTTCGTGACCGCCATAAATCGGGACTTCGTATTTTTCCAAAAAAGAAACGCCACGAAAAGGGGCCTTGACGGTCAGACGCCAATGAATGCTATCGAATGGATTTTCGAGGGCGGTTTGCGGCTGCTCCACCGGGACTGCCATTGAGACGAGAAGAGTTCCGCCCGAGAGTAAGGTCGCCTTTTTCTCGGCAGACCAAAGCACCATTTCGCTGATACTGTTATGGTTGCCGGTGTTCACTACCACTCGGTGAATGCAGGCTAGCAGGAGCGTGAACTCGGGAGCATTGTCGGCCCTTGAGCGGATGGTAATTCGTCCGTCTATCGATCCACCGAGGGGAATTGGAACTGCGTTAAGCTCTAGCACGGGATCGCCGAAGCGCTTCAATCGGAGGATTTGAAAAATTGCTCTGCACAATAGGAACAAGCAGACGCCGGGAAAAAACCAGAATAAGTAAAAGCCCAGGCCTGCACTATGGTCGGGATGCCTCACAAACCAGAAGAACATGAAGGAAGAGCCCAGAGCTACGAGCCAAGTCCTGATGGCCGACACCTTTTCAATCCCCTTGACCTGATGGTTGGCCCAATCGTCCCGCGCGTTCCATTGCTCAGAAGAATTACGGACATTGTTCCCAATCGTATTTTTCCTGAACTTCATGGCGCTACTGTTTCTGTTCGGGTTTCGCTTTTAAAGTGAACATCCTTCAAGGAAAAACAATATCGTCAGCACTCTTATTTCGATCGTTGAGCAAAAACGGGTGAATCGTGGGGTCTGCCTTGAGAATCCAAAGATAGTATCGATAGTCGTTGCCAATCTGCTGGGACGTTGCCGCCATTATATAATAGTCCCCCCCTGCCGGAGGTACGTTGATCGAGAAGTTACCGTTAGCATCGGTCTTTGTTTCGAGACTCTCTGGAGTCCTCACAGCCGATAACATATTGGTGTACCGGGACTGACTGGACCACACCAATTGTTTGAGCTTTAGAACATCCAGCAAGTTCGGATTCCAATGATAAGGTCGAGGGTAGCCGGGATTCGCTTGCGACTCATAACTCACCAAGGTGGCCAAGGATGCTCTTTCCCTGGGTGCAAGGTTGTTTACACCTTCAATCCACTGCTGGAGTTGTGTCTTCGTGTACAGGCCGATTTTGATGCCCGTGAGGCTGATCTGTTTCCCGTCGGCTGAGGTGACGGACGCCTGTCCAGATACGGATCGGGTAAACGATAGGCCCATGGCCTCAGTCGCGGCGGCTTCTGAACCTTTCGAGAGTGCCTCAAGCAAATGCAACTCTTCAAATTTCAATTTGGTCTGCTCGTCGTGGGTATCGGATAAAGCCTTTTCCAGTGCCGCGTTGGCTGGGGACAGTGTCTGCCCAACCACGGAAGGATTGCTCACAGAGTTTGTGCTGTTTGCGGAATCTGCATGAGAGCTGAGCTCTCCAAACACGAGCATTCCGGTTAGAATAATTACGATCGGGTTCGTGATCATAAACGAGGATACCATACTGACTGCACTAGCATCCAAGCAAGATGTTGCCGAGGTGATTTACGGCCACCCCTCGTAATAGTGGCCAGACATGGTTAGGCCAGCATTACATCGAGCCCTCTGAGGCTTCATGCTGCGCAGGCCGCCTACGCCACATCAAGCCGCACCAGTCGCGCCAGCTCCTCAGGCGCCCGGAACGTCAATCGCCGGGGTTCACTCAGGCGGTGCGGGGTGCCCGGTGCTGAGCATTCGACCCCGTCCTCTCGCCCAGCGTGTAACCTCGCTGCTCATGTCGTTCTCGACCTGCGGCAGCCTGTCACTCCCGTTGCAGGAAACGGGATCACGGCCCTGGGGCCGCCAGAAATGAACCCCGGCGCTTTTGAGGGGTTCATTTTTCGCACCGAAATACCACCAACCCATGACTACCTCGCCTTGCTCCCGTCGAGCCCCATGGGATCCTCGCCCACTCTCCGCAAGGCAACCCGCCCCAAACCGCAAGACGCAGAAGACCGACGCATCGCACCACCGCCAACAGCAACCGAGGGCGGCGGCCTCTTCAAAATCTGCCCAGCGACAACCCCGTCCTTGGCCGTCAGGTGGTACACATCAACCGGCGGCGGCGAGGTCTCGCACAAATAGGCCCGTTCCTCCAACCACACCACATGCAAAGCTTCAACTGCCGCGACGAAAGCGGGATCATCGAGACCCTCAGCGACTTTCAACAGATAGATAGATCGCGTCCTCAAACCGGCGCTGCACCAGGACGGTGACCACACCGCCAAAAAGAGCTCAGCACCCATCTCCGCAGCGTCGTGAATGATCGCCCGGTCATCGTACCCAGGCAGGAAATAAATTTTACCGCAACGGTACAAAATTTCACTTTCAGTCATAAAATGCGCCCAATCCTATCGGTCACAGAAATACACCTCATCACGACTCCGACGCTACGGGAGTAGCCGCGAATGGCAGCCAATCCAATTCGCCGAGAATGATTCCCATGCTGATCCGCAAGGGATCGAAGTCCTCCGGCACATCGACCCTCCAAACCCCGTCGGAGCGAGTACTCATCATGATCGTATGCGCCGCCACATCCGCTTCGAGCGCGGTCATTCCGCTTCCGTCCACGAAAAGCAACTTCCCGTCCTTCTCGACAACGATCCACCCCCCGAGACAGCCCTGGTACTTGCGCAGCCGCTTCTTTATCTCCTCCAAACCGAGGGCCTTCACCAATGCCGCCCGATCGGCTGGCGGCCTCGCCGCCGCCGAGCTTGCCGCGCCCGTGCGCCCTGGCGGTGAGCTTGGCGAGGCTGCTGAGGCGACACCGCCGCCCCCCGACGATGATGGAGGTGATGCGGCCTCGCTTATCGCGGCGGCCAACTCCAATTCTTCCGGCCCTGACGAGTTCATTGATTTGTTCATGCGTTGCATTCCTTAGTTGAGAGAGAACCAGATTGTTTTCGGCGGCAGGATGAAGTTCCGCCGGCATCGGGCGAGAACGCCCAGCGCCACGGACCACAGCCTGAGCCCGCCCCGTAAAAGCCAGTGTACGCATGGCCTCGATGTCCCTGCGGGACCAGTGAAAGACACCTCCCGTCAGGGCCGCGCCGCGCCATGACTAAGTGAATATGCCCATGATCCGTGTCAGTGTGAGAAACAGCGACCCACGCCCGCCCATCCGCATAAATGCGCGCCCAATCCTGAGCTATCAAAACGAGCGCCTGGGTCACCTCCGGCGACGGTTTTTGATCGGAAGAAATAACAACGTGGCAGACCTCGGAACCCAAGCCGAAATCATCACACGATGCGGTAAAAATCGGGGCGTCAACGACGCTCACACCCGTAAAGACGCCGACCGGAGAATGACCACACATTGGAGTACCCTTCGCATAGACGTAGGCGAGCGAAGCCGCCGCCGATGACCGCTTCCCACGTAGCCGAACAACCTTGCAAATCACCTTCAAGCCGCCCCCCGCAGTCGTTCAATCAAATGCAATACCGCCAGAACCCGCGAAGCGTCCAAAACAACACCATCACGATGACAAATATGCAGGGCCTGATTCAAAAGAATCCCGGCACGGCGAAGCTCCTCCTGAACCGCAACCAACCGCACCAAATCCACCCCCACAAAAGCTGCCCCAAGCACCAACGCCGCCACACGCCACCGCAACCGACGAGGCAGCTCAGCTAGGCGATCCGCCTGCGGCGGCGACAACTTCAACCGCACCCGGATTTCCCGAAGGGAATCGGAAACAGGGGGCGGGCAAGCCAGCCGTTTTGGGCCAAGCCCCAAAAACGACGCTTGCAAAGGGGCCGCTTCGCCGTCCCCCTTGACCCCCTTATGAGGCGTCGTCATGACTGCCTCCTTCCGCCGCCGACGGCTCATACCCCACAACCCCAGCCAAGGGCGGCGCGGTCGCCGTCGCTGGCGCCACCGCCACAAACACTGCCACCCGCTTCCGCGTCAAAGACGCGACGTAGGCATCGCCTGCCCTCGCGGCCTCAACGGCCCGCTCGGCTTCCAAACCATCTACCACCGACTGCGTCATTGGCCACAGGCCCAGCGAGCGTAGTTTGTGAACCAGATTCTTCGAGGACGACATCTTCATATCCACAAGCATGGGTACAAAGACGCCACCCCCGCAACTGTCCGGCCCCGTCCGGTGAAATTAGTTCGTGGCCGCCACGCAAACCATATGAACGTGGCGACAGTCGCCCCGTTGGCGGAAGCCAGGGCAAGTGCACCACGTGCGGAGTAGTGACCGCCAATGACGATGCGCACTTTTCGGGTGGCAGACGACGTGAGTGACGACGTGATCGGGTTCGCCTTGGCGGGGCAACCGTGCGACCACCCATGCGCCGTTTTGGCTAGAGGCTTCGACAATCCCGTACGTCTCATTGCGCTTACCTATTTGGGTTATGTAACGGCGTTTTCCGGGGATGGTTGCCACAACCTGCTGTAAAAGAGGCGGGATCGTGGGAATGTATGTTTGGGTGGGGGTAGGAGGCATATGCGTCTTTCTTTCTTTGGTTGGTTTTACTGCGGGCGAGAAATTTTTATACGGCGTTACCGTTCCGGGGTTAGTGGGGCTTTTTGGATTTATTTTCGAGGCATTCCATGCCGATTATATCGCAATTTCGACTCATGGCGGCGACTCCGTGGGTGTTTCCGTGGAAATCTTTTCGCCTGCGGCTACCGCCTCAGGCGAACTTACGGCGTTATGATCCGAATGAAGCAGCCGGTGCGGAAGGCCATAAAAGCGCGCGCAAAGATTCCTCCAAAAATCTCTGATCGCCTTCTTCTTTTCCGCCGGGTTATACAAATGCTCCCAACCGCGATAGTCCAAGATTCGTGCGTGCAATAGCTCCAAAGCCCGACGGCGTTGAAACAGTTTTGAATGGCGCGGCAAGTCTGACCATTCAGTCGCAATGATCATACGGGGCTGACGTTTCCCTGACGTAGACCTTGCTGGGCGGGTTACGGTTATCAGCCTTACATCGGCGACCATACCGCCAGCGCCAGGGCACAGGAGGCCCTCGGGCCGCTTAAATAACCGTGAAGCGGAGGTTTCACCGAGCTCCTTTGACCGAGGTGGCAACTTAATCTTGCAATCGAGATACCTTCCTTCTCGCTTCCCGTGGTAATCGTCGCCGAAGCGTCCAGTTTCGGGATTTGCCATTTTGGGTTCATCACTCTTCCACCGTAAAACAAAGGAGGGCTCACTTTGCCTGCTGCGCTGCTTGAGGCGAACGATAGCCCTCGCGGGTACGTTATGTTGTGGGTCACCTTTCAACGTGGTCCGGAGAGCCGCGAGGGTGCCGTAAGCCTCGATCAGGTGGGTGTAGTAACCCGCCACGGCCCACGCTGCTATTGCCTGCGGCGGCAAATCCAGCAGGGGTGATTCAGTTGGATTCCGCTTCTCGCGACCAAAATCCTCCTCGGTCAATTTCTGAGGCGCTTTAAGGATGTAGCGGGCACCTGCCCGACTAAGTTTTTCGACATGGACATAACCAACCCAACCCCGCCCTTCCATTGACTTACGCAAGCGCTCTAACCTCTTCCGCCACTCATCCTTTTTTAAGAAGCAGAGCACAGAAACGACGCAATGCGCGTGCAAATGAACCCAGACAGACCCGTCATCTTCAACGAAGAAGCAACCCTCCGTTTTCCGCAAGAGCGCAGTAAAATCCTCTTTCCCTGTTGCCCCCATAATCTGCGGATCACGCAGAACACGGCCAACATCATTCTGAAATTTACGGAGAGTGGCGCGTAACCGCAAACCGGCATCAAGAGGTAAATCCCCAGGTGACCACAAGAGATGTCGCCCCGCATTGAATACAAATTCCCGGGCACTCTGGCCACGCGCGCGAAACACGCTGAGGACGTAGGTTAACTGATCTTCTATCTCCCTCGTAACCCGCGAGACTACGGACGGAAAGAGCATAAGTTTCCGCTTCACAACTGAAACGAGCACGTCTTCAAGGTTGAACAACGCTACAGAGAATACCCTAGTCTCACTCGCCACTTGCAAACACTGGGATTCCAGAACCGTAACTAGCCACTCCTCTACCTCCTCGCGACGCCGTGCCTCTGGGTCATCCGGCCTGCACACCTCCCCAATATGACGAAGCAGAGCTGCCTCTTGGGTTAACGTCTCTGGAAGTGGCAGGCCGTCCGAAGTGGCACGAGGAAGAGGAGCCTGTAACGGCGCGGTGTAGGTGCCGAAAAAGTGAACCTTGCAGCCGTCAACGAGGCCACTCTGGCCCGGATTGAGCACAACCGGATGATGAGTTATCTCAAGCGGCTTCATGTGAGCCGTCGAGAGAGAATGTTTTCTCGGCATAAGTAGCCTCGGAAGGGCTACCGCTGTCAACTTGACAAAAACGACAAACGCAACTAGGTTGCGCTTAGAAAATCAGTTAGCAGCGGAAGCGAAAAGCCTCTTCGGTTGAGCCCGAAGAGGCTTTTTTTCTTCTTAGAGAGGAGGTGGAACCTCTCCCTTTTTCAAACGCCGCCAACAGGCTTGAACATCGCCTCCGTCAAAAAGCACCAAGCGATGCTGCCTCCAAAATGGTTTTAACCATTCGGCCTTGACAAGCCTTCTTGCCAATTTTTCAGAGCGAAAAACTTCACTCAATTCGCCCGCCGTTACCGCCTTAAACTTACTAGCCATAAAGGAACCTTTCCTTTAATCGAGGAGCTCCTCGTTGAGGCCAGCTAACATATCTGCGGCGAAGACAACCGATCGGCGAACCGCTAAGCGTGCCGGGGCTACCAGGGGTCTCGGGGTTACCCGCTCCCATCTCTGGTAAGGCAACTCTAAAGGCACTACACCCAAAAGTCAATCAAAGTACGCGTCGAAGGCCTCATAGACGGATTAAGTGACACAATAGTGACAAGATAGATGCCTGTCGTTGTCCTGCGTAGACCGACCTAGTCCGACCGGCTTTTCCCCACTAAATTTTTTTACCTCTGAAAAAGGTGCCCGAGGTGGGAGTCGAACCCACACGGGGATTTCTCCCCTCAGGATTTTAAGTCCTGTATGTCTGCCATTCCATCACTCGGGCTATAATTGATTACGAGCAATTACGTCTGTTCTCTTATTTGGATTTAACTCCGTGCCCCTTTTTGTGCCACTGTTCGATTGTGGAGAACGGCGCAACACCAAGTAAGGCCACGAAGAGCTTGAACGATAACAGAGCCGCCGATTAATTCCAAAGGGTCTTTGCTAATCGAAAGACTATTGACCGAAGGTTCCGTGCTTCTCCTTCATCAGGTCATTTTTAAAGATGATCGTAATGTCGGAAGCACTCGAATGATAGACGTAGGTAGTCTGCATGCCACCGACGACGGGGATTGGCTCGGACCTGGAATCTGCGGGATCACCCAGGATGGCCCTGACTTCCGTCGGAGACATATCGGTGTGGATTTTATCGAGATTGGTTTGAGTCAACGAACTGCCGGCCATGACTCCACAGCCAACGATGAACAGGGATGCCGCAAGACAGAGATATATTTTCATAGGATTTGTTTATTGGATGGCGATGGAGATGAGATCGCAAATTTCGTTCTTCACGTAACGGCTAAATGAGACGGCCCGGGCGCCGTTTTCCCGATACAGCCGATATCCCTTCACGAGATAGATCATGCGAATGGCGATCAAGGTAACATCCATACGGTTACCTGATTTGGGGAACTTGAATGTCGCCGGTATGCCCCAGAACGCCGAACGCGGACAAGAGCCAGACGACAACGCAGATCACGACCACGATGTTGAGGATCTGTTTGATCTTCCCGTCCATCGGAATGTGGTTATTGACCAGCCAGAGGAGTACTCCGACGACGATGAGAGTTATGATAAGGGAGATCATTTCGAGTCTTTTGTGGGATTAATTCGGGTGGTGTTGATGCAGGAGAATATCGACAGGCACGGTCAGGCACCATGGGGTCTGTGCCCCATAAGAGTTCAGCCGTCCAGGCTTTGGAACCCTCGATGGAAATCGGAACCTCAAGGCAATGATCGTCGTGCCATTGCCTGAGGCGAAATGAACCGGTCTACTCGTGATTCGGCGTCAGAAATCTGGGAACGAAAAATCGCACTTCTCCTTTAGGATATTCGCGAAATCCGTAACTGCGTTTATCTCGGATTTATCGCCAGGAGCGACCGCCACCACCACCACCGCCACCCCTTGAGTATCCGCCGCCGCCGCTTCCACCCCAGCGAGAGCCACCGCCGCTATCGCCGCCGCCGCCCCAACGAGAATCTCCCCCACCGCCACCCCAACCTTGGGATTGACGATTGAGGTCCTGGTTCTGGCTCTGACCCGCATTCTGCCAGCCGTTGCTGGTCGCCTTTTGGTAGCCACCGTTTCCATCCGACTTATAAGCATTGCCACTGGAGTCCGAGTAGACGTGGTTCGAATCCGAACTGGCCGAGTTCGAAACACCTTGTCCGTTGGTGTGGTCCCAAGACTGACTCTGGCCCGTTTTGGCATTATAGGATGAGCCTTGCTGAGTCGTGGTTCCATCCGTGCTGGTCTTGGTGCCCGACGCCGAACTGCCATCGGCCGTGGTGCCGGAACGATCGGTCTGCGAACTGTACGTGCCGTTGTAAGCGTTGCCGCTGGCCGATTTTGACGATGACGCGCTCGCTCCAGTCTGACTGTCGTTGTATGAGCGGCTTTGATTGGCGTTCCAATTTCCATTGTACGCATTACCACTGACCGAGGTTGAACCACTGGCGCTGCGTCCCGTGCTCGGATTGTACGCGCTGCCATTTCGACCGGCATCATAGTTGCCCGTATAGGCGTTCCCCGTAACACCCCTTTCACCCTCCGCAGACGCACCTGTTGCGGGATTATACGCGGCCTTTTGTTGGCCGGCAGCATAGTTGCCCGTGTATGAATTGTAACCCGCCGCAGACCTCTGCCCGCTGTACGTTCCCGTATTGGAATTGTAGCTGCCACTCCGGCTGGCGGCGGCCCAGTTGCCGTTATAAGGATTGTAACCGGCCGCGGCATAACCGCCCCCGTGATAACCATAGGCAGTCCCGGTCGTGACTACGTGTGCGCCCCAACTATTGTAAACGCAGCCTGTATTGATCGTCGTGTTGTAAGTCGTGGTTCCCCAGCAACCCCAATGCGGCTGAAGCCACGCATCGAGAGCCACCCCTGCCGCAAACCCAAAAAGGAATCCCGCGGCACCGGCATCGGCGTAGCTCGCGCCATAGCCGTAGGTTGGCGGCGGTGCGACGTAGACCGTCGTTCCAATGTAAGGCGGATAGACGTAGCCGCTGCCATAGACCACAACTCCGCCGGGCGTCACTACCGTTCCATAGTATCCCGGCGTGTAACCGACATAGACAACCGTGTCCGTATAGCCGTAGACCTGCACGTAAGTCACATAGTGGATCGGCGAGGCAACCGGAATGGTATAGATCACCGGCGGAATGGCAGTGGCCACGACCCACGGCCCAGTCGGCACGTTGGCCACAAACCACACACCATTGGAAACCGCATAGAAAGTGGTGGGGTTGACCTGGATCACCGGCGTGGCCGAATCCACCGCGTACTGCAAGGGAGTACCGGCGACCGGCGCGAATTGGGGCTGGTTGTTATCGTAATCAACCGTGAGCATAGCTGCCTGCCGATTAACCGTGGCCGTCTGCGGGATCGAATTGGCAATCACGGCCTCCTCGGCTTCCGGCGTGCCGGGGACCGAGACGAGGACATTGCCCTTGTCGCTGTCCGGCGGAATCTTGGCAAAGTCAGAGGGCAATTTATCACCGGGAACATAACTCCACGGCATACCTGTCAGGCTTTGAGAACTAAACCAGCGCCCAGAAATAAGCGCGTAGTAAAGTTGATTACCGATATTGAGAATGATCGCGTTGTCGCTGTTCTTCACCTGCAGCAATTGCGTGTTCGGGATCGGAACAAAACTCGGCTCACCGTTGCTTTGCAGCAACTCGGCGGGAACGGTGCTGACATAGATATCAGGCGCGGGCGGATTTTGACCCGCTGGCGGATTGATCAAGTCGATTTGCGGAATCGCTGCCGCAGCCTGCTCGACCGAGGCCAACCGGGTCGGCGCGTCGGGATCGACCGCCCACGGACCGTTGATGGAATCCGATTTAAACCAGTAATTGAGCGCGCGTAGATAAAAGGGCCCGCCATCTGCCGCGTTCTGGACAATCAGCGCGTTGGTGTTGAAAACCCGGTTGCAATTCGTTCCGGCAAGAGGATGCATCACGGGATTGCCTTGAACGAGAATCAGGAGCGCAGGCTCGTCGCTGAAAATAATCTGCGGCGGCGTATTCTTAACCGGCTGGCTTGCGACCTTCTTGAGGGCCTGGCCGAGCAGATATTTGTTACTGATCTGCGCCAGGGGAATGGGCATCGACTGCGCGGGTAACTTCGAAGTGAGATAAGCGACGTACTTCTGCGCATTGTCCGGCTCGGTCGGAAAATTCGACTTGGTGATGGCCATGTTCGACAACGTCACAATGCCCTCTTCCTTGTCCACGTTGGAATTAGCCGTCAGCCAGATCACGCCGAAAACGGGAGCAGGCTTGCCCGCCTCCTGAATGGAAACGGCAAAGCGCGCCTCAAAATTAAAGCCGTCCCATTTTTGAATCGCGGGCTGATAGACCATGATCGTCGCAGTGTCATCCTTGTAGGTCCGTGGCCAGTTAAACTTGCTTGCATCGATGGTCGGCGCGGGAGGTTGGGTCGTATCCGTCGCAGTTTGTGGAGTTGCGGCGGGAGCCGTCGACTGGGCCGCTTGTTGATCCGGCGCAGGCGTCTGCGGAACGGCATTCGTATCCGCTTGAGTTTTATCGCTCTCTCCGGTCTGCAGAGCCCCATTAGGCTTGGCATGGCAACCCGCCAAAAGAACGGCAGCAGAGACGACGGTGATTGCCTCAATGGCAAAGACAAAACGTGGGAAAGAAGGAGTTCTCATAATGAAGCAGAGGTTTACTGGATCAGGAAATTACGAATTCTTCAAAAATCCGTCTATTGCCCTTTGGTGTTGGATTTGTTGATCAAACTACTGATTGAGCGGAATGTTGGGCTGCCATTTCAACCACGCGTCTTGAGATTGGTCCGCCAAGTCGAAAGAAGCGCCCGAGCTTGCCCGCGCGCCCATCTGCGCATTGTCCGGCGTGGCAAAAGCAACGCCGCCTGACAGCACGCTGGCCACCGACTCCGACTTGACCTGCATTCCGCCCAGCAGGCTCATGTTCGTCGTGATGCCGCTGCAATTCCAAAACTTCGTATTCGCGCGAACAAGCGGAGCGTAATCCGAAGCGATGACAATCCGTAGTTGCGCCGTCCGCCCATCCGAAGCAAGACCGCTCGTTTCAACCTGACCGACGCTAACACCGCGATAATAAACCGGTGAACCAGCAATCAGTTTCCCGATGTGCCCGGTCTTCAGCACAAGTTGCAAACCGTCCATGGGATGATACGTGCCCTCGTCCGTTTCCGTGACCGCAAAGTCCGTGCAGGGTGCGCCTTCGCCGGGTTCCAATCGGAAGAAAGGTCCCTGAACGAGATCCGGTGGCACCTGGACCGTCGAGACATTCTTGATCTGAATCTGCGGCCAGACCAGGACAACGCGCGAACTCGCCTTCGCGAGGTCTTGAAACTTCGGCGAGACCAGCACCTTGACCAGGACTCCGTTGAAATCAGGCGAGAGCTGAACGCTCACAGCCTTTCCCACGGTAAGCCCGCGATATTTCAATTCTGTCGTATCAGCCGTGATCCCCTGGCTTTGCGCCATGTGCAGGGTAAGAACCACGCCAACTCCGATGTCCGACTTGTTGATCGTCTCGGCCTCGTGCGTGATCATTTGCTGAACCGAATCGAAAAGCTGGAACTCGGTGCCTTCAGGCGCCGCGGGCGAGGTGTTCAGGAGCTCATCGGTAATTCCCAACGAAATGCTCCCAAAGAGAATGCTGTCGAGCGATGGCGACTTGATGTTCACGCCGCTCAGCCCCATGGAAACATCCAGGCCGCTCGTATTCCAGAAGCGCGTCTCCTCCCGGATCAAACCGATGTATTCCTTGTAGATGTGAATATCGATGTGGGCCTTCTGCGCAGCCACATCGTAATTGAGCCCGACCACTTGACCCACCTGCATCTGGCGAAACAGAATGGGTGAAGCCACGCCCACCGAAGGCATCTTGTTGCAGGTCAGCCGCAGAAACATATCGGGAGACATCGGGTCTCGTCCGTCGGGATGACTCAACCCGATAAACTTCGTCGTCGGCTTGCCCTTGCCGCCCGTGACGATCTCGATGTAATTTCCGCTGATCAGGGTATCAAGACCGGAAATGCCACTGAGGCTGATTTGCGGGTGCACAATCCAGAATTCTGAATCGGACAGGGCCAGGTTATTTGCCGAGCGATCGAGCTGAGCCTCAACCACGACCGACTTGAAGTCCTCGCTCAGCTTGACCTTTTGCACGAGCCCGACTTTGACTCCGTGATAGTGAAGCTCGCTCTTTCCCGGGACCAAGCCCTGTGAAGCATCGAAGGTAATCTCGATGGTGCTGCCCTGCGCCTCGATCGTCTGGTAAAAAAGATAAGCCGTCAGCGCCACGGCGGCGACAGGCACCAGCCAGAAGAAGGCAAAGCCCTTGTGAACGCGAGGTTTCGTTTCCCGCGGCGACGCGGTTGTGGTGTCAATTGATGGCGTGGGTTGCATGTGCATAGGGTCCGTTCTGAGGTGACTGTTGGGCTTGGCGATAAGTCCAAATCCAGCGGGGTTGAAAACTGTTGGCGGCAAAAATGGTGAAGATCACCACGCCGCAAAAGGCGATGGCACCGGCCTTGGGCTCGATCGTCGCGACCACTCCCATTTGACCGAGCGCGACCAGCACCGCGAGCACAAAAACGTCGACCATCGACCAACGACCGATGCTCTTGACGATCAGGAAGACTCGCGTCTGCTCCTTTTGAAAACGATTCCATTTATAGGAAAAAAGGAGGAAGAACAGGGCGGAGATTTTCGCGATCGGCACGATGATGCTCGCGAAAAAAACAATAATGGCCGGGACAATATCGTTATCGTGCCAGAGATAAATGATCCCGCCCATGATGGTGTAATCCTGGGCGTCCCCAAGCAGGCTCATGTTCATCACCGGAAGAAGATTCGCTGGGATGTAGAGGGCGACGGTCGTCAGCAAATAAGCCCACATCCGCCGGTCATCGATGACAAAAGGATGCAGCGGTGTTTCGCAAACCGCGCACGTTTCCTGTGAGGTTTTTTCTGGAACAGTTCCGCAATGATGACAGGCAATCGCGTCCAAGTCGGTAGATGGGTCTGACTTTGGATTCATTCCCGAACGCAGTTGCGTCCAAATTGCTACCGGATTCAAACTTCCCAAGCAAACCCCCGATATCAGCACAAAAAGAAGCATTAACCACAGCGCCGGCTTGGGTTCGATGGCGCCCAGTCCCAGCAACTTGATCGCACCGACAGCCAGCGCGAGCAAATAGACGTCGATCATTCCCCACTCTTGAAACTCAAACAGCAGTCGCCACATGCGCCTCGTCAGACGCGGAAACCACCCAAGAAGTAGAAACGCGCACGCCGAGCTGATCATGATATGCAGGGCAAACGGCGCAATGACGGAAGTAAACAAAACCATCGCCCCCACGATGGGACTTCCCTGTTGCGTCAGCAAAATCGCCCCCGTGATAATCTGGGTTTGCGTCCATTGCCCCTGGCAACTGAATCGAAGGATCGGGTAGATGTTGGCCGGCACCAGGAGAATGAGGCAGGAAATCGAAAGCAGCAGCGTCCGCAGAACCTGACCCCGATTCGAGGCTTCCAATAACTGGCCGCATTTCTCGCAGTAACTGCGCATCCCGTGGTCGCAACCGTGGGATTGGTAGCGCTCCCCGCAGGTTGTGCATTCGAGTTGAATGGTGCGCATAGCTTAGAGCTGTTTAGCGGTTACACAGCGAAAACCAACATGATTGTTGCCAGTATCGATGTCCCCCTTGCCGCGCGTCCCCATCATATATCGGGTACAATACTGGTCCGTACAGAGGAAAGAACCGCCCCGTTGCACCTTCTGGGGCGTCGTATCGTTGGGATCATAACTGGACTCGGGGCCTTGCGGATTACGAGCAACCTGGATGCCCTCAAGTTTGAGCCGCGCGTAGTAGTCGGGCCGATACCAATCGCTGCACCACTGCCAGGCATTCCCCGCCATGTCGTAAAGCCCGTACCCATTCGGCGGAAACTGCGCGACCGGCGCGAGCCCCGCATAGCCGTCTTCGCCCGTGTCTTTCACCGGAAACTGCCCTTCGTAGATGTTCGCCATCCATTTGCCGTTGGGCCTGAATTCGTCACCCCAGAAATACGTCTTGCCGGTCAGGCCGCCACGCGCGGCAAATTCCCATTCCGCCTCGGTCGGCAACCGCTTGCCCGCCCATTTCGCATAAGCCTCCGCATCCTTGTAGGAAACCTGCACCACCGGATAGTTTTCTTTGCCCTTCAAATCACTGTTCGACCCGGTGGGATGACGCCAGTTCGCGCCCGCCACATAGCTCCACCACTGCGTAAAATCATCCAACGGCACTGCCTGCTTCGGCGGCGTAAAGACCACGGAACCCGCCACCAGATTCTCCGGCGGCGCAGTTGGAAATTGCTCTTTCGTTGGCGTGATTTCCGCCACGGTCACATAACCAGTCGCCTTGACGAACTTGGTGAACTCCTCATTCGTCACGTCCGTCTTGTCCATCCAGAACCCATCCACATAAACCCGGTGGATCGGTTGCGTGTCGTTCACCGCATTCATCGTCGCCATCGTGCAAACACCCGCGGACGGCATCTTGCAGCCCATCGAGAACTCGCCGCCCGGTATCCATAGCATTCCTTTTGGGGCGGAACCGGGCGACTTGCCCGGATTCACCACCGTCGGCAAAAAGGGCGACGCCTCCGGCCCCGCCGCGTGAAGCAGCGCCACCATCGGATTCGCCACAAAGGCGAAAAGGATGAGATGCCGAAGGTTCATGCGGCGTGCCTAGTTTTTCCGCTGGTAACCGCCGTTGTGCACCACCACCGTGATTCCCTTGCTCTCCGCGTTAAGCGTGATGTCGGCAGGATACGACGTTCCGTTGTCCAACTGCCCCATGACGGCGCTCATCTTCACCACGTCGCTGGGATCGTTCACATAAGTTTTCACGTTCAGGCCCACCGGACGGTTGTCCATCAGGTTCACTTCCACGCTGTAGGTATCGCCCGCTTTTAGATAGCTCTGAAAAACGATACGGATGCGTCCGCCACCCACTTTTTGCATCGACACATTCCCGGCATCCTTCGCCGCTTGGATCAAAGACGGATTCGGCGGCACATAGCTCTTCACCAAGCTCACCGCGCTCTTCATGTAATCCATCATTTCTTGCTTCTTTTCTTCCTTGATCCGTCGGAAAAGCAGACCACCCTGCTGTTGCGGAGCCGTCGTATCGCTGATCACCACTTTCTGCAGCGAGCCATCATCGCCATAATAGCACCGCTCCTGCTTGGTCGACTTCACGTCGCCGTTCATGCTAACCGTGGTCGTCTGGATCCATTGGTACTGCTTTAAAATGATCTTGTTCGTGGCCACACTGGCCTTGAGCGCGGCGATCCGTTCCTTGGCCGAATCCTGGGCCTGCGCAAGGCCGGAAAACAACAGCGTGGTAAAAGCAATGAATGTAATAAGTTTCATGGGGTTCACAGTCTGCTTCTTTTTCGGGTCGAATGCCCAGCTTGATCGCCGCGAATAAGTGAATTTCTTGTGTCAGATCGATGGCTCATTGGAGACCACTGCGAAACTCTCACATTTATCATTAGTCATCCTTGTCGAAGGATCCGTTCGGAAGCTGGTCAAAGCTGGAGGCGGTCCTGAATGGCACTAAGATAAGGCGGGTTTTAGGATGAGTTTGATGAAAAATCCCTCGTTCCCAAGTTGCACTTGGGAACGCCCTTGTCGGCGCAACTTCGTTGCTTCGGTCGCTTTCTTTTTTCATCGGATTACCTCCGATGCCAGCAAGCTTAATCGAGCGCTTCATAAGTCGTTGAAATGATAGAAAGCGCCGACTCGAATGTAATCGATGCTGCGCAAACGACGCTTAACTTAGTGCCATTCAGGACTGCCCCCTTAATGTACCTGTCCCCGTTTGCTCCCGCACACTTTCACACTGCCCCCTTCACATGTCTTCTCATGCGGAAAAGGCTTGTACGCCGGAGGGAGGACTACAACACTTGCACGCTACTTCCCGTTCGGAACTAGCACCCACATTGGCTCACTCTTCGGGATCACATCATCTTGCCTACCCTTTCACAACATAAGCAGGAAAGTATAGCCAACCTAAAACAAGGCCCGGAACATATTCTCTTTCTGGATCACTTGAGAGGAGTGGCGATCATTTTTGTTCTGTTGATCCACTCCTTTAGTTGGACCTTCTGGCCCATTTATAATGAAGACCAGCTTCGCTGGAGTGGTTGGGTAAGAGATTTGCATGCTCCTCTGTCATTTCTCGCGCTTTGGCCGGCAAGCCTGGGATGGAGCGGTGTCAGCATCTTTTTTGTCGTAAGCGGTTTTTGCATCCACTTGAGCCACGCGCGCTCCTCCCAAAAAGGCTTTGGCACTTTTTTTACCCGACGTTTTTTCCGCATCTATCCTCCCTATCTGCTAGCCTTCCTCTTTTTTGCCTTTGTCTTTCCCCAGAGTCGGCTTGGACTGGGGCTCGGTTTCGCGACTCACCATTGGAATGGCAACCTGACGGCATTTAAAGAAACCGTGGCCCAGGTGCTAACCCATGTCTTTTTAGTGCAAAATTTCAGTCGTCACTATTGTTACGCTGTAAGCGATGCTTTCTGGAGCATAGCGGTCGAAGTCCAGCTTTATGCGCTATATCCGCTGCTCTATTGGCTCGCCATGCGCGTCGGTTGGCTCCGTGTTTTATACCTTACGGGCATGTTCGAGCTCGGCCTGAGAGGCCTGGAAAGTATCCTGTCTCTCCTGCCTCATCCCGCTGCGTTACCGGAATGGATTTCAGGATCGCCCTTGTTCTACTGGTACAGTTGGTCGGTCGGAGCAACGCTGGCAGATGCCTATCTTAAAGGCACCCCTCTTCCTTTCAGGAATTTTTCCCTGCGCTTTTGGCCGCTGGTATTCCTGCTTTCCTATTCCCTAAAACCGCTTGCACCCTTTTGCTTTACGCTTGCGGCGGTCTCGACAGTTTATCTCATCGCCGATCTCCTAAGTCGCCCAAATCTCAATTTGAACATGAGCGGCATTCGTGGACTGATTCTTAACGGCCTGCGTTGGACGGGAATCATCAGCTACAGCACTTATTTGATTCACGAGCCCATATTGTCGTACTGGCATGATCACCTGCCCGGTCTCTTCGCAAGACTGTTTCACTGGCACACCGTCCCCCTAACCGTCACTTTCATAAGCTGTATCTCGTTTTGCACCGTAATCATCGTCCTTTCTTATCCTTTTTATCGGCACATCGAATTACCGAGCATTGCATGGGGTAAAAGAATCTTACAAAAAGCAAAAAACTCTCCCAGGAGTGAAGGGGGCAGTCCTCACTATTGACACGAATTGGGTTCATTTTACAGCGTGGCTTTTGATATCTGGTGCTGCAAGCGATTAGAGACGAGTGTCCAGACGCCTGTTTTTCACCGTGGCAGCAACAGGAAAGGCTTCAAGGCCGATCTTCTCACCAGCAGTCACAAACCGTCGCAATAGACCGAAAGAGACACTTGAAAGAGTGTTTCGGCCTTGTATTGCCCTTTAGGGCAATTGCTTTACCAGACCTAACATGTCTATAACTCACTCGCGTATGTGCCTCCAACTTTTCAAGTCGATGCCACGAGCCACCCTGTTTTTCACCCGGCTCAGTCTGGCCGCTCGCGCGCTGGGTACGGGAGTTGCCTTTGTTCAGACCGCCGCCACCACAACGTCGTCATGAAAGGCCTCCAGATCATCTTCGGCGGGAATTTCTAAGAATCGTTCTCTTCACTGGTACAAATCCGGCCTCCGCCCCAACACCCCATCAGAGGAGAAACGCTCTCTCCACTGGTAGATATCCGCTTTTATGAAAATCAATAAACTCGCCTCCACCCTCCTCCTCGCACTGGCCCTGATAGGGTCGCTCTCGACCGGCCTCCACGCCGCCACCGCCTACCAGTTGGACGTGGACTCGCGCCAAGCCCTGCACAAGCTCTACGCCATGAATCCCAAGGCGGTCGAGATCGCCAACGAGGCCACCGCAGCCCTCGTCTTCCCCACCATCGTCAAAGCCGGTTTCATCTTCGGCGCCCAAGGCGGAGAAGGCGCCCTGATCAGAAGCGGCGGCACGACCGGCTATTACCACAGCTCCGCCGTTTCCTACGGCTTACAGGCCGGCGTCCAGAAATACAGCTACGTCCTGTTCTTCATGAACCACAATGCTCTCTCCTATCTCAAGAAGAGCAACGGCTGGGAAATCGGCGTCGGCCCAAGCATCGTCATCGTCGATGCGGGAGCCGCCACGACCAAGTCCACCACGACGATGCAGGGAGATATCTATGCCTTCATTTTCCGCCAGGAAGGCCTCATGGCCGGGCTCGGAATCCAAGGCTCAAAGATCACCCGCTTCTACCCGAGTGAGTGATGCTCAGCCCGCGTTCGCGCGGAATTGGCTGGGACTTTTTCCGCTGTAATGGCGGAAGCGGTTCGAGAAATAAAACGGATCGGCATAGCCGACCTCTGCGGCGATTTCCGTCACGGTAAAATCGGTCATGCGCAGCAGACGCGAGGCGATCTGCATTCGGTGCCGCTCGAGAAATCGCTGCGGCGACAATCCCGTTTGCGCCGTAAAAAGATGGGCCAGGCGGGAAACGGAAAGCCCGCTGTGCCGCGCCAGTTTTTCCATCTGGAACGGCTCGCGATATTGAGCCGCGAGATAATCAATCGCGCGGCGAACCCGGCCATCCATCGTCACCCATTTATCCTGATAAGCCGCGAGCCGCGCCCAGAGCAGCGCTTCCTCCAGGGCGGGCATGGCAAGGTCACGCGCAATGGGAATGGGCCGCTTCGAAAGACTGATCATGCGGCGCATCGCGGCGCGAAACTCGGACTGAATTTCGCCTTCCGCCAGCCTCAATAATTTGAGTCCCTGTTCGGTTGCAGGCCAACTCAACCACGCCTGCCAATGCGGTTTCGGAAGAAAATGCGCCCAGAGCAAACGCCATTCTCCAGCATCCTGACTGGTGCTGTAATCGTGAGGTTCATGCGGCGCATATAGTACGATGTCCCCGGCCCTCGTAACGACCGAACCTTGGGCTGAAACGAATCGACCGGCACCCACCTCGGTATAAATAAGGAGCCAATCGTCGGTGCCCTTCGGCCTCCAGGTGGAATAGGAGGCATCCCGATGAAACTCATCACAATAAAGTTCCCCCAGCGGTGACCAGGGAGTGGCTATACGGGCCATGATAGCAGGATATTATAGGTATAAGGCAGTCGCGTCTATTCTCAAATAGAGGGCCATGCGTTAAGTTGTTGCCATGATCTCAAAGGCCCATTCGCTGATTACCGACGAACAAAAACTTCAGTACCGGGAACGTGGCTACTGCATCGTGCCGGGACTTTTCTCCGAAGACGAAATCCAGGACATCGAAAATTTCTTTGAGGATTTCAAATTGCGGGGCGAAAAGGTTTATGACGGGAACGCTTTTGATGAGGTTGATCCGACCAAGGGCCAGTTGCGCGCGATGCATCCGCATCGTTACGATTCACGAGCAGCCGGATGGATGCTCCATCCGAACGTGGGCGCAGTTCTGGAAGAATTGCTGGGCAAGCCGGCGCTTGGCGTGCAGACGATGTATTATTTCAAGCCGCCGGGTGGAAAAGGCCAGGGAATGCATCAGGACAATATCTATCTGGCCACGAAGCCGGCAACCTGCATTGCTGCGTGGACGGCGATTGACACGGCGGACCTCGACAACGGCTGCCTCTGGGTCGTGCCCGGTTCGCATCGCGACAACATCATTTGCCCGGACCGGACCGCCAATAAAAAGGACACTTGGCTCAACTATGGTGACTCCCACATTTTCAAATTCCCGCGCGACCAAAAGCCGGAACCAGTGATCGTGAAGCGCGGCGAGACCATGTTTTTCGGCGGCAACCTCATTCACGGATCGGGTCCGAATCGGACAAAGGACCGGTTTCGCCGCACGTTTATCGGCCATTATATTGATGAGGCGTCAGAGGAGGTTTCCAAGTTTTATTTTCCGGTGCTGAATATGCAGGGCGAGGTGGTCAGCCATGTGGCGGCCACGACTGACGGCGGGCCTTGCGGGGCTGAGTTTCTGCCGAAGATACATTGAAATTAGCGCGAAGAACAAGGGGCCGTTCCCAAGCTCCTGCGGAGGACAGCAAACTTGGGAACGAGGAACCGGCCCGGACGGAGCCGGGTCCTCGAAGAAGACACTACCGTCTAGTATTCCGTACCATTGTAACATTCGTATTAAAATCAGTTCGTCATCCTGAGCTTGTCGAAGGATCAGCGTCCGGAAAATGACCACGATTGGCGCGGGCTTCCTTTTGCCAATTCTACCTCTGAAATTCGCCTGCTTCCCGAGGTTTTCCGCGATCGGTTGAATTCACTTGAAGCTGATCTTTCGACAAGCTCAAGATGACGGAATTTTTTATGTGTTATTTCAAGGGTTACAGCGTACTAGGGCCTGTTAATACTATTGCTATTCGCTCTGTCCCTCCGGGACGACACTATTTGCTTCTCTCGGAGTTCGACGAGCGCCCCTTAGTTAATGTTAACAGGCCCTAGTGTGCGACGGCTACCAGCGAAATCAGCCCAGCGTGGCGACTTGCTCGGCGACGGCGCGCGGGATGCCTTCCAGCGTGTCGCGATAACTCGATTTCGGCAGTACCTGCAACGACGCGACAGCTTGGTCGAGATAACTTTGGATGCGACGCACCGCATTCTTAAGTCCGCCTCGCTCGACAACCTGCGCCAGCAATTCCGTTCGGTTTTCGGTCGTGCCGTGAAGAATGATCGTGTGCAGATGTTCCTGCTCAGCCGGACTGGCCTGCGCGAGAAGATGCAGAAGAGGCAGCGTCAGCTTGCCTTTGGCCAAGTCGGTGCCCACCGTTTTGCCGGTCGCTCCTTCGGTGCCGACGAGATCAAGACAGTCGTCGTAAATCTGGTAGGCAATGCCGAGGTAATCGCCGTAATTGCGCATGGCCAGAACTTCATCCGGGCGGCAGTTGTTGAGCACTGCGGACAATTCTGTGCAGATACGGAAAAGCGCGCCCGTTTTCATCGAGATGATCTTGATGTATTCGGGGATACTCAACTTGAGATCGAACCGACGCTGCGTCTGGAGAATTTCGCCGCTGCAAACTTCGTTGGAGGCCTCGGCGATCTTGCGGGAGATGCTTTGGTCGGAAAAATTGGAACTCAGTTTCAAGGCGTGGCAGAAGAGACAATCACCGAGCAGGACAGAAAGTTCCGCACCCCATTTGGCAAATGCCGTCGGCTTGCCGCGTCGTTGCGAGGCACCATCCATGATGTCGTCATGCACCAGCGTGGCCAGATGGATCAACTCGAGTGCAACGGCGAGATCGATGTGCTGCGGCGTCGATTTTCCGGTCGCGTGCGCGGCCAGCAAAACGAGGGCGGGGCGAATGCGTTTGCCGTTGCTGTCGAGCGCATAGCTGACGTAGCCCGAAATGCCGGGATCGAATTCCTGCACTTGGAATCGCAGCCGCTCCTCGATCATTTCGAGTTCGGGTTTGACGGTGGCAAGCTGCCTCCGCAGATCGAGTTTTTGCGAGAGCGAGGGAAAGGCCCGCTGCATCGATTTCATTGAAATATCGCCGGGCGAATAAGAGGCCGCGGGGTCGCTCATGTCTTAGAAGTTACGCAGATCATTACAGGCGGTCAAACCTAGAGGTAATTTAACTCTTAGATTCCGTGTTCCTGCCAGAAGTCCTCTTCCTCTGTCGTGAGGTTGGGCATCCAGAAACCGGAGGCCCGTGAAATTTGCTGACGGCTCCACTCGTCGTGGAAAACCTCCAGTTGCGAGAGGGGAACGACTGCGGCGAAGTCACCCGGGTTCACGAGCAGACCGGCGCAACCCTGGGTCTTTCGTTCCACGCACCAGGCCATGGCGGCGGGGGTGGGGATGGAGATGACTGGAGGTGGACCGATCTCGACGATTTCCTCGATTCGGGCGATATCGCTAAAAACGAGAATATACCAGTGATTTTCGATCTCCACCTCTGATGGTCGGGGATTTTGTTTTGTGCCGATGTCAAAAAAATACCAGTGAGTTAATGCTGAAAGGGCACCGAGGACGTAGTCGACCTGGCGCGCCGGGTCAGAGCACTCGCGGGCTTTGCGGACCCAAAGATCGAAACGGTCGGGCAGGCGGGCCATGTTGGCGAAGCCTTGTTATACCGGCAATCCAGCGCGCAACGCTTGCAGGGTGAGGCGAACACCGAAGCCGGTGGCGCCGCCTTCGAGGTGTGCGGGGGGCTTGGTGGTCCAGGCGGTGCCAGCGATGTCGAGATGGACGAAGGGTACGTCCTCGGCCCAGGTCTTGACGAAGCTGGCGCTGATGCAGGCACTGCCTTCGCGGCCGCCGATATTTTTGACGGTGGCGACTTCGGAGGCGGTGCCTTCCTTGTATTCCTCATCGACAGGCAGAGGCCAGACGAGTTCGCCGGTGGTTTTGCCCGCGGTGACGAGGGCGTCGCGCAATTTATCCTCGGAAGTGAAGAGACCGGCACGGCGATAGCCAAGTGCCATGACGACGGCACCCGTCAGCGTCGAGTATTCGATGATGGCGGAGGGCTTGTAGGTGAGGCGCGCGTGGGCGATGGCGTCGGCGAGGATGATACGGCCCTCGGCATCGGTGTTGAGAACTTCGATGGTCTTGCCATCGAGCGTGGTGATGATGTCGCCGGGGCGATAGGCGTCGGGCCCGGGCATGTTCTCGGCGGCGGGGATGAGGCCGATGATGTTGATCGGCAATTTCAGGTCGGCAGCAGCCAGCAGAATGCCGATAACGGCTAGACCGCCCATCTTGTCCCATTTCATTTCGTCCATCTGCGCGCCGGGTTTGATGGAGATGCCACCAGTGTCGAACGTGACCGCCTTGCCGACGAGCGCGACGGGCTTGTCCTTTTTTCCCGCGCCCAGATATTCGAGCACGATAAGACGCGGCGGATGGGCGGAGCCATTTCCGACGGCGAGGATGCCGCCGAAGCCATCGCGCGCGAGGTGCCGCTCGTTCCAGATTTTGACGGTGAGATTGGCGCGGTCCTTCGCGAGTTCCTCCGCTTTCTCGGCGAGGATCGGCGGGGTGAGCATGTTGCCGGGAAGATTTCCGATGTCGCGGATGGTGTTCGTGATCGTCGCGATAATCTCGGCGTCATGGGCCTGCACGCGGGCGTTCGTCACTTCGTGTTCGGTAACGAGGAGCTGTAATTTGTCGAGGACGCCGCGGGTCTTCTTCGAAGGGTCCTTGCCGAAGCCCAGGAATTTGTAGCTCGCGAGAATAGCACCCTCCACGGCGGGCGCGACGTGATCGGGATAAAGGGTGAGATCGAGCGCGGCTTCAGTTCCACCGATTTTGAGCAGATGTTTGATGGCGGCGCCGGTGGCGCGGCGTAGCGTGTCAGGCTCGATCTTTTCCTTGTCGCCTAACCCGACGACGAGGGTCCGCCCGGTCTTATCGCGCAGGAGAAGCGTGCTGCAGATTGTGCCGTCGAATTCCGAAATCGGAACGCCCGCAGGCAGGGCATCTCCCTTGACGAAATAGGTGATGAGATCAGGTGAGCCGAGTGGAGCAGTGCGAACGTCGATTTTGAGAGTGGACATGGTGAATGCGTAAAAGGTCAATTAAAGGCCTGTCATTCCACTTGTCGAGGGAGCAATTCAATCGACATGCCGGATTGCTGGGTTGCCAAGCGGCGGGCGTTACCGATACTTCCCGGCGTTGCCACCGATCCAGATAAGCCTTATGAGACGACGAAATTCTTTTTCACGACTGCGCAGAATGGAATTCCTGATCATTCTCTTGGGGTGCGTGACAATTCTGCCGCCGGTGCGGTCCCAATCGCCGCCGCCGTCGGATTTGGTGGTTGATGGCGTACCGGCTATTTCGCCAGACATCATGCAGGCGACGGCCCCGTACTGGGCCGCGAACGGAAATGCCTTCATGGGTTGGGACCCGAAATCGAACGCGATGCTCATCAACTCCGTGGGCCATGAAACCCGGCAGTTGCACGTCCTTCTGTCGCCGGGAGGGGAGACGAAAATGACGACCCAATTTCCCGGCACTATCATGAGCGGCAGTTTTATGCCGACGGCGGGAGACTTGGTTGTCTTTGATGCCGATCACGACGGCGACGAATTTTTCCAGCTTTACGGGCTCGATGTCGCCACCAACAAAACGCAATTACTGACGGATGGGGATTCCCGCAACAGCAACGTCATCTACGACCACACCGGCAAGCAAATTGCGTTTCTCTCCACCATGCCCGAGGCCAAGTACAACGTGATTTATGTCATGGACCCGCGCAATCCCGATTCCCGCCGCGTCATCATGACGCCCGATTCCGGCGGATGGATCCTGGAGGATTGGGCCCATGACGGCGGGCACATCCTTGCCTGTCACCTCACCTCCCGTGGCGGGTACCTCTGGTCGATCGATACCAATTCCGGTGAAACCAAATTGTTGACCAAGACGCCGGAAACCCAGCGATTTTACGTGGAAGCCAAATACACGCCGCAGGACACGGGGCTTTACGTTCTCCTTCTGGGTCCGCATGAGACCAGTTTCATTGACTATTTTCCCCTGGCCAACGACGGGCCGATCCGGAAAGTGCCCAAGAATGTGACCAAGGCATTGTCCCTGGAGCTTTCGCCCGATGGCTCCCTGCTGGCCTATATCACCGAGGAAAACGACGCGGATAAGCTGCATATTTTCAACACCATTACGGGCGACGAATTGCCGCAGATTCCATTGGAGCCGGCGCTTTTCGGTCGGATGCGCTGGACTGCGGACGGCACCGAGCTGGGATTCAATTACGGTTCCACCAGCAAACCGTTTCAGGCTTACTCCTACAAGATTGCGACCCAACAATTGCTTCAGTGGACGCAATCCGAGACCACAGGCCTTCCAGCGACGCCGGTGAAAGCGGAGTTGGTGAAGATCAACAGTTTTGATGGACTCGAAATCTCCGGATATCTTTACCGACCGAATCCGCAGAAATTTCCCGGCAAGCGGCCCGTCGTGATTTGCATTCATGGCGGCCCGGCGGCCGAGTTTCGTCCCGACTATCTCGGGGAATATAATTATTACCTGGACGAGATGGGCGTCGCTTTACTTTATCCCAATGTACGGGGATCGACCGGATTCGGAGCGGATTTTGTCAATCTCGACAACGGCTACAAACGCGAGGACTCGGTGAAGGACATCGGCGCGTTTCTCGATTGGATCGCGACCGATTCGAGATTGGATGCCAATCGCATCGGCGTGCAGGGCGGCAGTTACGGTGGCTACATGACCCTGGCCACGCTGATACATTATGGCAACCAGGTGCGTTGCGGCAGCGACCTGATGGGCTTTACCGATTTTGTGACCCTGCTACGCCATACGAAAGCGTTCTGGCAGACCGGTGCCCGGATGGAACTCGGCGACGAGCGTTATCCTGAGATGAACAAATTCCTGGAGAGCATTTCTCCGTTGAACCACGCTGCGGAAATTCACGATCCGGTCATGATCACGGCAGGCAAGAGTGATCCACGGGTGCCGGTGAGTGAATCGGACCAAATGGTCAAGGCGATCCGGGCGCAGAACGGGATCATCTGGTACATCCTGGGTGAGAACGAGGGGCACGGTTTTCGCCGGGTATCGGATTCGCAATATCAATTCGCGGCTGAGGCTGATTTCTTTCAAACTTATTTGTTGCCGGAAAAGCGGCTCACGCCGCTGGGTCCGGCGGCTCCGGTCAAAGCCAAGTTTGGAACAACCCCGCCGCCCTCTTCGCCGGATTAAATTGTGCTCTCGCGTTGTCCCTGCGCGCCAATTAGAGCATACTTCATGGACTCATGAGTTCGTCCCGCGATCTTGCCTTAAGCATCCTTCAGAAGACCTACGGCTATCGTAGTTTTCGGGGCGAGCAGGCGGAAGTCATTGAGCACGTCAACTCGGGGCGGCATACGTTTGTGCTGATGCCGACCGGTGGAGGGAAATCGCTTTGTTACCAGATTCCCGCGTTGTGCCGTGAAGGCGTGGGTGTGGTTATTTCGCCTCTGATCGCGCTGATGCAGGACCAGGTCGATGCGTTGACGCAACTTGGCGTCAAGGCGGCGGCGATCAACTCGAGCATGACGGCGGCGAGTATCGAAAAGACCAAGAAGCTTATTCGTGCGGGTGAACTTGATTTGGTTTATGTGGCGCCGGAACGTCTCTTGATGGATGACTTCCTGGCGCTTTTGCATCAATCCAAGATCGCCTTGTTTGCGATTGATGAAGCGCATTGCGTCTCGCAGTGGGGACATGATTTTCGTCCTCACTACACACAGTTGGCCGTCCTGGCTGAGCAGTTTCCCACCGTGCCGCGCCTTGCGTTGACCGCGACTGCCGACAAGCCGACCCGGAAGGATATTGTCGAACGCCTGCATCTCGCCGAAGGCCGCACATTTGTCGCTGGTTTTGATCGGCCTAATATCCATTACAGCATCCAGCTGAAAAGCAGTGCGCAGAAACAAATCCTGCAATTCATCAAGGAATCGCATCCTCGCGATAGCGGGATTGTTTACTGCCTCTCGCGTAAAATGACGGAGGAAACCGCGGCGTGGTTGGTGACGCAGGGCTGCAAGGCGTTGCCCTATCACGCGGGGATGGAGGCAGAGGACCGGGCGCGCAACCAGACGCGATTCCTGCGAGAGGACAACATCATCATGGTGGCCACGATCGCCTTTGGCATGGGCATCGACAAACCCGACGTGCGCTTTGTCGCGCACATGAATATCCCGAAAAATATCGAGGCCTATTATCAGGAAACTGGGCGGGCGGGCCGCGATGGTTTGCCCGCAAACGCGCTGATGCTCTACAGCATGCAGGACGCCGTCATGCAGCGGGACTTCATCGAGAAATCGGAGGCGCCCGATGCGCAAAAAAGGATCGAGCGGCAGAAACTGAGCGCGCTGCTTGGGCTCTGCGAAGCCGCTTCTTGCCGGCGGAAAATTGTCCTCGAATATTTTGGAGACTCCGGCGAGCCCTGTGGTAATTGCGATACGTGTCTGTCGCCACCGATTACTTTCGACGGCACCGTCGCCGCGCAAAAGGCGCTCTCCTGCGCCTATCGAACCGAGCAACGGTTTGGCGTCGGTTATCTGATCGATGTGCTATTGGGTAAAGAGGACGAACGAATCCAGCGTTTTGGTCATGATAAAGTCAGCACATTTGGAATTGGGAAAGAGTATGCCCAGAGCGAATGGCAGAGCATCTTTCGCCAACTTGTGGCCTTGAATTTATTGACCGTGGATGGCAGCGAATTTGGTGGATTGAAAATGACTCCGCAGGGTCAGGCTTTCCTGAAGCAGAAAGAAACGCTTCATCTCCGCAAGTTTATGGGTAAAGCCAAGGCCGCGACCCCGAGGCAGGCGCGGACTGTCATTGCGTTCGATGACGAAAATGATGGGGAACTTTTCGCCGCGATGAAAACGGCTCGATTGGAATTGGCGCGGGAACAGAACGTCCCGCCCTACGTTATTTTCCATGACCGAACCTTGCGCGAACTGGCGATTCACAAACCGCGCTCGCTTGCCGCGATGTCGCAGATCAGCGGGGTGGGAGAAAAGAAAATGGAGCGGTACGGCGATACTTTTTTACAGGTGATCGCTGAGCATTCCTAAGCCAACCACTCCGGCTCTTCGTCGGGGTCGCCGCTCCAGCCCCACTCATTGAGCATTTCAACGAAGGCCTCTTTCTCCTCGTCGTCGAAAGGCCAGTCCCGCTCGGGCTCCTCCATGGTGGCGAAGCCGTAGCCAAGTTTGATGATCTGGTCCCGATAAGGTTCGATGATCTTGTAATCCGAAACGATCAAGAGGCCTTCGTCTGCGCCAAAATTCTTGAGCAGGACTTCGGCGGTCAGGGAAAATTTCTCTGTCTTTAATTTATAGGGGACAACGATATCCAGTTCGAGTTCCTTGGCCGCCGTGCGCCAGGCTTTTTGAAGACGGGTCATAACAAAGATGTCCGGTTAATGTCCGGTGTGTTCCTCGGGCGGCAGGAGACCGACGATCTCGCGATAATCCTTGGGCAGAAGCGTTTCGACGTCGACGCCGCGGAATTCATAGAGACGGTGGATCGTTTCCTCGAGAAGATTGTTCGGACACGAAGCCCCGGCGGTGATGCCGACCACGACGTTGCCCTCGGGTAGCCAGTCGTGGCTGATAACTTCCTGCTCCTTGTGCTGGTTGTAGTGGGAGATTTCCTTGGGCGAAATGAGCTTGTCCGAATTCTTGATGAAGTAAGTGGGCAGCACGCCTTCGCCCATTTCGGCCAAATGCGATGTATTGCTGCTGTTGTAGCCTCCGACGACGAGAAGCAGGTTCATTTTCTCCACGCTGAGCATCTCGGAAAGCGCATCCTGCCGTTCCTGCGTGGCACCGCAAATGGTGTCGGCCTTGCGGAAATGGCTGTCGAGATTTTCGGGTCCAAAACGATCGACCATGGCTTTCTCGAACCGGCGCTGCACTTCTTCGGTCTCGCCCTTCATCATGGTGGTCTGGTTGGCGACGCCGACGGAAGTCAGATGCTGATCGGGATCGAAATTGGGCGAGTAAGCACCTTGGAATTTCTTGAGAAACTCTTCCTTATTGCCGCCCTTGCGGATGTAATTGCAGACGTAATCGGTCTCATCAAGCGTGAAGACGACGAGGTAATGCGTGCCGCCTTTTTCGCTGATCGCCTGCGAGACGGTCGCCTTGGTTTCCTCGTGCCAAGCTTTGCCGTGGATGATGGAAGTCGTGCCTTGGTTGCGATATTGGCGCACTCGTTTCCAGACGCTCATGACGTCGCCGCAGGTGGTGTCGACCTTGTAGCAGCCGATGTCCTGGAGGCGGTTGAGCACCTTCACTTCTGCGCCGAACGCAGGCACGATGACGACGTCTTCTTCGGTCAAGTTGTCGAGATCGTAGACGCCGCGCGTCTCCTTGAGCTGCTTGATGCCGAGGTCCTGAAGCTGGTCGTTGACCTCGGGGTTATGGATGATTTCGCCGAGCAGATAGATGTTGTGGCCCTTGAAATACTTGGCGGAGGCGTAGGCGAGATTGATCGCGCGCTCGACGCCGTAGCAGAAGCCGAAGACCTTCGCGAGCTTGACCGTGAGGCCGTTGGCGGTGAGGTGCTGATTCGTATGGCGCAGGTATTCCACGACCGGGCTGCGATAGTGGCTTTCGACCTGTTCCTGCACGAGCTTCATGATTTCCGGGGTGCGGAGATTCATGCGTTTCTTGGGCGCGGTGGCAGTTGCGATGGGCTGGGACTCGTCGGACATCTCCTTAGTAACCGCGATAGAGACGGTTCCGTCAAGTCCGGCATTTGGCGGGGAGGGGCTGAATTTTGACGGAATTACCAAATTTCTCCAAATTTACGGAATTTTGACAGGGGAACATGAGGGAAGACAGGGGAGTTTTTGGACAGGATTAACAGGATTGGGGACGATCCCTCTTCCTTATTCGTCATCCTGAGCTTGTCAAGGGATCAGCTTCCATTGGCTTTCACCTAATCTGTCAATATCCGCACCTGCTTCAGGCCGCGATATCGTCCGTCATAATCGAGGCCGTAGCCGACGACGAAATGGTTGGGGATCTTGAAGCCGATCCAATTGGCGTGGAGGGGGACTTCCTGTTTGCCGCGTTTTTGGAGGAGGACGCAGATTTTCACATCGGCGGCGCCGAGCTTTTTCAGGCGCGCGACGAGGGCAGAGAGGGTGCGTCCGGTGTCGAGGATGTCATCGACGATGAGGACGTGGCGGCCTGCGATTGAATCGTCGAGGGCATCGAGGCCGAGGATCTTGCCGGTGCTGTTTGTCCCGGCATAACTGGCGAGGCGGACACAGGAGATTTCGGTCTCGTCGAGATCGATGGCGCGGACCAAATCGGCGAGGAAAAAGAGCGCCCCGTTCATCACGCCGAGGAAGATCGGTCGCTTGCCGCGATAATGGCGCGTGAGACTCTTGCCCAGTTGCTGGACGCGCGCGCGGATTTGCGTCTGCGTGAGGAGAACACGGCCCGGCGTCATGGCCCAAGCAAAGAGCGGAACTGATCCTTCGACAAGCTCAGGATGACGGATCGGCCATGAAAAAATGTGTGCTCCTCCTGTTTTCATCCTTTCATGTCCTCCCGTTAAAAATTCCGTAAATTTGGAGAAATTTGGTAATTCCGTCAAAATTCAGTTTCTCCTTCTGGAACGAGAAACTTTGTTTGAAGATTTCGCGCATCCGACACGTCAATATCGACAATTCGTCACAAACCTTTATCCTTTTCTTTTACAATGCCCAATCGTCTGGCTCAACGCCGCGCCTCCAAAAAACCCGTTTATAAACGGATCATTCTCAAATTAAGCGGTGAAGTCCTGAAGGGCGAGGAAGAGGTCATCGACGCCCAGGTGGCCGACAAAATCGCGCAGGAAGTGGCCGAGATCCATGCCATGGGCGTGCAGATCGCAATTGTCATCGGCGGCGGCAATATCTGGCGCGGCATCACCTCGGCCAATCGCGGCATGGACCGCAGCACGGCCGATTACATGGGAATGCTCGCAACGATCATCAACGGCATGGCCTTACAGGAAGCGATGGAGAAGGCGGGCGTCAACACGCGCGTGCAGACCGCCATTGAAGTGAAGAACGTCGCCGAGCCGTTCATCCGGCGACGCGCGGTGCGACACCTTGAAAAGGGGCGCGTGGTGATTTTTGTCGCCGGGACGGGTAATCCCTTTTTCTCGACCGATACAGCCGCCGCCTTGCGTGCGAGCGAAATTGGCGCCGAAATTCTCCTCAAGGCGACGAAGGTCGATGGCGTGTATGACAGCGATCCGAAAAAGAATCCCAAGGCGAAACGCTTTGAACGCGTGAGCTACGCCGACGCGCTGGTCAACCGGTTGCAAGTGATGGATTCGACCGCGTTTTCGCTCTGCATGGACAATCATGTGCCGATCGTGGTGTTCGATATGTTTAAGGCGGGCAACTTGAAATCGGTGGTGCTGGGTGAGAAGATCGGGACGCTGGTTTCTGCGTAGTCTTCGCAGAGGCAGAGAACCGTCTTGCGGTTCGATTTGAGATGGATAAACTTGGTCTATGAGCATTGACGCCATCAAGCAGGAGCTATCCAGCTTGGATCATGAGCGACGCAAAGAGATTATCTCCTACTTGGTCGCCATAAATCAGCGCGATAACGCCGAATATCGTGCGGCCATGGCGCGGAAAATCGACGACAAGGACCCTGCACACTGGTTGACTTTGGAAGAGTTCGAGAAACGTCTCGCCTTGAGCAACGACGAGCGACCGGAGTAAATTTGTTTGCGCTACCCATCGACTACCAAGTTCTCGACTACGTCATAACGTTGAATCGAAAGGAAGGAGCAGCCGCCCGGGAACAGATGCTGCGAATCCGGGATTTTCCCGGAAATCTGACGGACTATTTCGAGATCGATAGCTCGAACCGCCAATATTGTGTCCATATTTTTGGCCAGCATGCGATCAAGTACTGGATTGATGACGCGGATCGAGTGGTCAAAATCATGGAAATTCGGCAAACCGACCAAGACTAGCAGAGTTTCGCCATGCGCATCCTCCTGATTAAGCCGAAGCAGATTGGCGATTCGCTGATCCTGACGCCGACCATTACAGCGATTAAGCAAAAATATCCCGAGGCGGAAATCTGGGTGGTGATCCGGCGCGGTTGCGAGGGAATTCTGGTCGGATGCCCCGAAATCGCGCACATCCTTCTTGTGGCGCCAGTCGAGAAACACGACCGGCGACCCGGTGATCTTTGGAAAGGACTCCAGACGATCTGGCAGGTCTATACGCATAAGTTCAACTACGTCTTTGAACTCGGTGACGGAGGCCGGGGACGAAACATTGCACGACTGGCCAGTCTCCTCTCGCGGCCCGTTTGCTCCGTTAAGCCGGCTTATGCCCAGGCAGTCCTGGCCATGAAAAAAGCGCAGTTCAAAATTTCTACTTTCGACTGGGAATCCCGCCACCGCGTGGAAAAGGACTACTATTCAGTCAGCGAATTTCTGCCGCTACCGGAGCAAATCCCGCCGATGCGGTTTGCGCGGGAGTTGACACAACCATGGGACTCAGGACAGGTGCTTACCAATTATTGCGTCGTACAAATTGGCTCGCGCCAGGGATTCAACCGTTGGTCGCGGGAAGGTTGGCGTGAAGTCTGTCGGGCGACGCTGGAACGTTTCGAGAATGTGGTCATTTCATGTGGACCTGTAGCGCAGGAGATGGAAGAGGCCGCGTGGTTGCAGCAGGAATTGGGACCGCGCGTCCTTTCGACGGAGGGCAAAGCCAGCTGGGCGCAGATGGCGTGGTTGCTTTACGGAGCGAAGCTTTACGTTGGTCCGAATACCGCAGCGATGCATTTGGCCGCGGCCTGTCACTGCCCGACGGTGACGTTGTTCGGGCCTTCGATTGAGGATCATTGGTATCCGTGGCAGGTGCCGTACCGAATTGTGACGAGTCACGGTTACGTGCCAGTCGATGATGTTAAAGAGCGGTATGCGCTCGTGAAAAAACGGACGATGGAACAAATCGAGGTACGCGATGTCGTAGCCGCATGCGAAGAATTATTGTTGGAGGGGCAGCCTCCGGCCTGACCCATTTCCCCTCGTTCCCTGAAAGGGCGGCCCAAAATGATGATCAGATTAGGTCGCCCTTTCAGGGCTTCTCTCGCTTTTCCACCTACCCAGGGCGTTGCCCTGGGCTGAGATTAGATCGCCCCGTTGGAGATCTCTGCGAAAGTCTTTCTTCAAGCAATCCGTCATCTTGAATTTGTCGCACACAATGTGGCAAGATCAGTTCTGTACCTCTGAGAAAAGGCAGACCGAACTGATCCTTCGACAAGCTCAGGATGACTAATGCTAAATGTGAGAGTTTCGCAGAGATCCCCGTTGGGGCTGAAGGAATTCCGCTGGTTGACTCCGTGTTTAGTGTGAAATTTCGCGGTGAACAGGAGGCATTCCCAAATAAAATTTGGGAACGAGGGGATTAGAGAGAGTGTGTGTGAGTCAGGCCGGAGGCTGACCCTCCAGGAACTTCAGGGTGCGGCCAATGGCGTCGCGCAGGGGAATCGTCACATCGAGATTCAACTCGGTACGCGCGCGCTGAACATTGGGCAGATAGATATTCTGTGGTCCCTGGGGCTGGAGCGACTGGACGGTGATTTCCAACTTGGGATCGACGGCATTTGCGATGTGGCGGGCAAGTTCCGCCGTGCTCACGACTTCATCCGAACCTACATTGTAGGCCCGTGCGCGTTGACCGTGCAGAAGAATGCACAGAAGCCAGATGACCAGATCAGTGGGATAGAGATAGGAGCGAAGGGCGGTGCCATCGCCGCGAACGAGAATCGGCACGCCCCGGTGCGCATCGCGCAGAAAATTTCCCGCAGCGAAGTGAGCGTCGAGGGGGAGATGCGGTCCGAGAAACGCAAAAGCACGGGCAGTGACGAAATCGAGGTCCGACTCCGCGCAGAGATGCTCCGCTTCCCGCTTGGCCTCGGCGTATGGCATCAAGGGTTCGGCCAAGGCGTAGTCGTCTTCCTTCGCGCCGGTCGGTTGACTGCTGAAGACGCCATAGACTGCGCCGGAACTGATATTCAAAAGCCGTTGGGCACCGCTTTGTCGCGCGAGATCGAGCATGCTTTGCGTGCCTGCGACGATGGTCCGCGAGCGTTCTCGTTCCTGCGCTTCATCGGTGAAGGCGGTCGTGTCTGTCGCGGCATGGAGGACATAATCAAAGCGACGATGGTCCGGTGAAAAATGGGCGACATCTCCTGCGACAAAGTCGAGTCCATGAATTCCATCCGCGTGCGGATACTGTTGTTGAAAAGCTGCCGGGTTGCGGGAAAGCACCGTAAGATGCAGTCCCAAACCCAGTTCCGTATTGGCATGCAGCAACGCGCCAAGCAACCACTTGCCGAAGAAGCCGGTGCCTCCCGTGATGAAAAGATTTTTTCCCCGCAACTCCTCAAATTCCGTCGCTGCGTGGTGGAGAATATGGGCAAGATCAGGTGCCGGAAGCGCGAAGAGATTTTTTTGTGATTTGCTCACGAGGTGGAAGAGGGGTTAATAGGGCGTGGTGAATGTGCCAGAATTGGAAGAGGAGAACCATCAGCAAACCAGCCTCCTGGTTTTGTTGCGAAACAATCTGCTGGTCTCCGCCCTGCTTTTTGCGGTGCTGGAATTCTGGCGTCCTTATTTTTTTCTCACCGATGACAATATCGACGGCAATCTGCCTTTTTTCGAGGAGGTGGGAAATCATCTTCTCCATGGACGCTCGCCCCGTTATTCCGATTACCTTTTCGGCGGCAACTACGATTATCTGCACGATCCGACGTTCTTCCTCTGGCATCCGATCTATTTGATTACGTCCCTGCTGGCAGGAACGCCGTTTCGTTTCGCCATCATCGATGTCGATGCCTTTGTCTTCCTGATGATCGCCATGGCGGGCTTCGTCACCCTCGGCAGTTATTTGCGACGCGAGCTGGCGCTGAAAATCAGTGATGGCTGGATCATGTTTCTCACCATGAGTTTCACTTACAGCATGATCGTGCTGGTCACCGGTGCGAGTTGGGTGAGTTTTCTCGGCGGCGAAAGCGCACTGCCCTGGCTGGCCTTGGGAATTCTGCAGAAGACCTGGCGCTGGGGCATTGGTCTAGTGACGCTGGCGGTGATGCACATGGTCTTGGGGAGTCATCTTTCGCCCACGGTTTCGAACAGCATTTTTTTTACGCTCTTTGCGCTGGGTATCAGCGTCAGTCGAAAATCGATCCTTCCCTTGGCATGCTGGTTGATTGGATACGCGGCGGCGATGGTAATTGTTTCTCCCCTGCTGATTCCGATGCTGGAGGGATTTTCGACCAGCTTGCGGGCGCATGGGACGACGCTCGAGGACATGCAGTCTTACGCCATTCCCGCGTCGCAATTTCCGACCTCGCTCTTTCTGGGGATGGGAGTTTGGGTGGTCAACTCGCACTATTCCATCCACTCGTACACGACCTACACGGTGGCCCTGGGAGCCTGCGCCGCCTCGTGGTGTCTGATGCCGGCCGTGCTTAGCCGTGCAAAATGGAGCGGGCTGGAGATACTGAGCCTGGGATTGATGCTCTTCGGTGTGCTGCTGGTTTGCCGCCCCGTGTGGGTGTCCGAGATCATGCTGCAATTACCGCTCTTTAAATCCCTGCGCTGGCCGTTTCGCGAGCTCTTGCAGCTTCAATTTTTTCTCCATCTGTTTTTGCTGATCCGTTCGCCCGGCTTGCTGAAGCGCATGCGAACGTTCGCGGCGATTGGCGGCACTATCGTCCTGGTCATTCCCCTCTTTCTCTACCCCTTGCCGCCAACATTCAATGCTATGAATTGGGACCGGGAACTTCTCACCAAGGGCGGTTTTGAGCAGTATTGGACGCAGGTGCGGCCTTTGTTCAAACCGACGGATCAAGTGGCTGTGCTGATTCCGGGAAGTGTTTACGATGAGGACCGTTTCGAGGAGCCGTACAGCCTGTTGGCGACTTCCAACTATGCCACGCTCGCCCGGATCGTGAATATCTGGGGTTACTCGCCGACTTGCCCGATGGATCGGCTCGATATCAAAATCCACGCCTATTATCCGTTCGGTGCCTACTTGCCGGAGCAGAAAGCCTACCTGCTGATGCAGCGACCCGATCTCAAATTCATCACGCTGAAAAGTCTGCATCCGCTGAAGATCACACTCAGTTCCGGCACCGGGCCGACCATCGATCTCACGCCCTACATTCCCCGGAGAATACACGGCCCCTGACGACATGGGTTGCGATTTGAAATCGTTTTTGCTACCACTGCCTTGGCCTCACCTTGAAAGATCACGCTTTGGAACGTCTCTCCGCCTGCATTGCCCCCTCTCAACCTCCCGTCCGGGACGGGGAGAAAAAACTGATCAGCGTCGTCAGCGGCTGTTACAACGAGGAGGAAAACGTCCGCGAATGCTATGAGCAGGTAAAGAAAGTCTTCGCGGAAATAGGACGCTACCGGTACGAGCATATTTTTATCGATAACGCGTCGAAGGACAGGACCGTGGCCATCCTGAAGGAAATCGCCGCGCAGGATAAAAACGTCAAGATTATCGTCAACGCCCGCAACTTTGGTCACATCCGCTCCGGTTACCATGGCTATTTGCAGGCGCGGGGCGATGCGATCATCAGCCTGGTTTCCGATTTGCAGGATCCGCCGGAATTGATCAAGGACTTCATCCAAAAATGGGAGGAGGGATTTCTTATCGTCATCGCGGTCAAAGAAGCGAGCGATGAATCACCGCTCTTTTTCGCCATTCGCAAGCTTTACTATGAGTTGGTCACCCGTCTCGCGGAAATAGAATTGAACAAAAACACGACCGGGTTTGGTCTCTATGACCGCCGGTTTTTCGACGTCTTGCGGGAGATCGACGATCCCTATCCTTATTTTCGCGGGCTCGTTTCGGAGATTGGTTTTCCCGTGGCTAAAATTCCGTATCGTCAACCGGCGCGCAAGCGGGGGATTACGAGCAATAATTTTTATTCGCTCTATGACATGGCCATGCTCGGCATCACCAATCATTCGAAAGTTCCCCTGCGCATGGCCACGATGCTTGGATTTGCGATTTCATTTCTCAGCCTTTTGGTCGCGCTGGGCTACCTGTTTTTCAAGCTGCTTTATTGGGATCAATTCAACCTCGGGCTGGCGCCGATGGTGGTGGGACTTTTCTTTTTCGGTTCGGTACAGCTTTTCTTCATCGGCATACTGGGCGAGTATATCGGCGCGATTCACACGCAGGTCCTGAAACGACCGCCGGTGGTCGAATTGGAACGGGTCAACTTCGAATTGGAATCCTGATTGGTCACTATCTATGAAAGTCGTTATTCTATGCGGTGGATTGGGCACGCGTTTGCGCGAGGAAACGGAATTTCGTCCCAAGCCGATGGTTCCGGTGGGCAACCGGCCCCTCGTCTGGCACATCATGAAATTCTACGCCCACTTCGGGTTCAAGGAATTCATCCTCTGCCTGGGCTACAAGGGCGATGTGATCAAGGAGTACTTTTACCACTATCAATGGCACAGCAGCGACATCACCCTGCGACTGGGGCCGTCGCCGCAAATCACCTATCACACCCAGCATCCCGAGGAGGACTGGCAGGTCACGCTCCTCGATACGGGCCTATCAACCATGACGGGCGGACGCGTCCGGCGCGCACTCGCGCATATTCCCGATGATGAATTTCTTCTCACCTATGGCGACGGCGTTAGCAACGTCAACATCCCTGAGTTGATCAAGTTTCATCGCGAGAAGGGCGGCCTGGCCACGTTGACCGCCGTGAAGCCGAGCGGCCGATTCGGTGAGTTGAGCCTGGCCGACGACGCGGTGACCAGCTTTCGCGAGAAGCCCGAAACGGAATCGGGTTACGTCAACGGCGGCTTCTTCGTCGTGAACAAAAAGATCGGCGAATACCTGACTGATGATAAGAACATCTTCGAGTTCGACGCACTGCCGAAGGTGGCTGACGCCGGCAAACTGCACGCCTTCCGCCACGACGGTTTCTGGCAATGCATGGACAACCAGCGTGAGATGGAAATCCTCAACAAACTCTGGGCCGACGACAAAGCGCCTTGGAAAGTCTGGTAGCAAGGTAGCCGTCGATCACTGGGCGCCGGGCCCTCCAAATTAAATTCCGGATGCCTGCAGAAAAGCCTCAATCTCTTCCCGCCGAGGCGCGGCGTTTTGAGCACCCGCGCGGGTGACGGAAAGCGCGGCCGCAGCCGAAGCAAAGCGCACCGCGTCGGCCAGTTCACGGCCTTCGACACAAGCCACGGCCAGGGCCCCGCAAAAAGTATCTCCCGCTCCAACGGTATCCACCGCTTTAACTTTGTAAGCTGGCACGTGAAAAATGTGGCCACCACTTTGTGCCACGCAAACTCCATCCGCGCCCAAGGTGATGAGGATATTTTTGATGCCGTGCCCAAGTAATATCCGCGCGGCGATCTCCGCTTCGGAAAAGTTCGCAACTGGACATCCTGAAATCACAGCCGCTTCCGATTCGTTGAGAACGAGCCATTCCACGACGGCGAGCAATTGCGGAGAGACCTCGCGAGCGGGCGCGCAGTTGTAGAGCACCCGCAAATGATCTTCGCGAGCCAAGTTAAGCAGATGCTCCACCGTCTTTTCGGGAACTTCATTTTGGATGACGATGAGGCTGGTCTGCCGCAATTGCTCGCGCAGGGCATTCAATCGACTGGCGTGGACTTCATCGTTCGCTCCTGCGGCGACCCCGATCATATTTTGCGCATGGTCGTCGATGAAGATGAATGCCACTCCGGTCGGCGCGGATGGATGTTCCTCGATAAAAGCGGTATCGACTTTTTTCGCGCGTAGATTGGCGATCATTTCCGCGCCGTTCGCGTCCCGCCCAACGCAGCCGATCAGCGCAACATTTCCACCCGCCTGCGCAGCGGCTACTGCTGAGTTGGCTCCCTTTCCGCCGAACGTTTGCCGGAATATTCCGCCTCCCAGCGTTTCACCCGGCGCGGGTAATGACGGAAGATTCATGCACAGATCGACGTTGGCACTGCCGACGACGATCACACGTGGTGAAGTGGATAAATCAGGCATAAATATTTCAGGCAAATACCGCGCGACAGATGATGACTGAAGCGATCGGCCCGATCACATCCGCGACCAATCCGGCGGGAATTGCATGGCGCGTCTTGCGAATCCCGACTGAGCCGAAGTAAACCGCGATGACATAGAAGGTCGTTTCCGAACAGCCGTAGAGGGTGCCTGCTGTCAAGGCCAGGAGACTGTCAGCGCCACCATTTTTCACCAGGTCGGTGAAGAGTCCCAGGGAAGCGGCGCTACTGAAAGGCCGGATGACTGAGAGGGGCACCAACTCGGGTGGAAAGTGAAGAAGGTTCGTGATGGGACGCAAAATCCAGGTGATGAGGTCCATGCCGCCCGCAGCTTGGAACATTCCCACGGCCACCAACATGCCCACAATATAGGGCAGGATGCGCAGAAAAACCTGGAAGCCTTCTTTGCCCCCTTCCACAAATTCTTCGTATACCGGAATGCGGCGCAAGGCGGCATAGAGCGGAAAAAAGAGAATTAACCAAGGTATGGCCATCACCGACAAGGCGTTGACCAGTCGCACCAAAGCGGGATGTTGGGCTTCTCCCGCCGCAGGCAGCCGCCCGATCAATTCAGGAAATGCCGTTACAGCCAGCATCAAGATGAAGAGCAAGCCGGCGATTCCGAGAATCACGGAGGCGTAGGGGATCCATGGTAAAGATTCATCGGTCCGCGCCGCCTGCTCCTGCACTTTTTGTCCTTCACTCGCTCCTTCGTGGATCTTGTTCGGGGCGAGATGAGTAGATGCTGTTTCTTCCAAGGGCGGCAACCGATACCAAGGCGTTCTCTCCAAGACTTTACAAGCCGTAATGGCAGCTGCGTGGGCCACGAGCGTTGCGGCCAGCGACGTGCCGATGATAACGGTCGGATTTTTGGAACCCGCCGCGACCAAGACGGCAATGACGGTCACCGGAATCAGCGTGATGGAACTAGTGTTGATCGCGAGGAGCATACACATCGCGTTGGTGGCAACGCCGGGACGTTTGTTGAGCGACTCCAATTCGCTCATGGCCCGGAGACCCAGCGGTGTAGCGGCGTTATTGAGACCGAGGATATTCGCCGCCATATTGACGATGATCGCTCCCATTGCAGGATGATCAGGCGGAACTTCCGGAAAAAGCCAGACCATGATCGGCTTCAAGGCGCGCCCAAGACGGTGAACCAGTCCGGCCTTTTCAGCCAACCGCATCAAGCCGAGCCACAGGGTCATCGTCGCCAGCAGCGTGAGGCCGAGCGGGTAGACCGCATAGATGGCCTTATCGATGGCGATCTGGCTGACTTCTGCAATTTTGCCGTTAAAACCGCCGATCAATACCCCAAGGCCGATCAGACCAAGCCAGATATAATTCAGCATGGGCTAGATCAAGCTCCCGGATGACAACACGCAACGCATCGTCACTCTTTTGCACCGTTTGCGCCAAAACGCCAGCCGAACCGCTGACGGGTAATGGTACAGTTTCAGGCTTAACGGAAAGTTTTCTCTAACAATCCGTTATTTTAGTGAACCGCGCCGAGCCAATCCTGGCCGCAAGCGCCGCCACCCACCTGGCTCGTGACTTCATAATCCGTTCCGTCCATCCGGACAAGCGGTAGATAAAACTTCGAGATTTTATCGAGCGAACCGGCTGCGTAATGTCCGATGAAGGAGCGCCGGAAACGGTCTTTCGAGCGATTCGGGCCCGAACCATGGATCACCGAGCCACCGAAGAAAAGCGTGTCGCCGGGCTCCATCGGCATTTCGACCGCTTTCATTCCCTTGGGAATGCGAGTGATGGCGCCGGAAAAAGTTTCGCGCCTCACCGTCTCACCCGCGTCCTCCTGGCAAAGAATATTTCCGCGGTGCGAGCCAGGCACCAACATCATGCAGCCGTTCTCGCGATCCACCTTGTCGATCGCAGTCCAGGCGCCAATGCAGGTCCCCGGATCAACCAGCAAATAGAGATTGTCCTGGTGCATCGCCTGGCCACGCGCGCCGGGTGCCTTGAAGTAGTACATCGATTGCGTTGCCACCGGCTCTTCACCAATAATGACCTCGAGACACTTTTGCACGACGGGATGAAGCATATATCGGCGAGCCGTGGCATTGAAACGATGCGGATGAACAACGCGGGGATATTGAAAAAGGGGATCATTAGGGTCACGGACCCCATCGTCAAAGGACTTGGAAAATTCGTTCTGATGAATTTGCTCGAAGGTCTCCTTGATCTCGGCCACTTCCTCCATTGAAAAGAGGCCACGTGCGACAGCGAAGCCATCCCGTTCATAAGTTGCCTTTAATTCATCCAGATCGATGTGCGATAGGGTCTGTGTCATGTTCTGAGGTTAACTCAACGACACAAAAAGAGAATTGGCTCCATGGCTGAAAACCTATAATCTACGACTGCATGAAAATTCCAAAAGGAGCCACATCCTTTTGCCCTCCCGCCCTGTCCATGCATGCCGGTTCCTTCACCGGGGCGACGATTCGGCATACCTTTCGCCCTCAGGGCACACGGGATTGGCTCCTGATCTATACGCGGGCCGGTTCGGGACTTTATCGCTTTCCGGGCGGTGCCTTCGACAGCGGCGCAGGCGATCTTACGCTCTATCGACCGGGTGTTTTTCAGGACTATCAATTTTCTCCACAGACCCGGAAATGGGATTTGCTCTATGCCCACTTTATTCCCCGGGCGGAATGGCTTCCGTGGTTGAATTGGCCGGAGAAATCGCCCGGCTTGATGGTTCTTTCCCTGAAAGGTTCCGTTCTCTCCGATCAGATCGTCAACCGTCTGAAAGACATGATCCGTTTCACCAACGGTTCACAACCGCGACGACAGGTTTTCGGCCTGAACGCGCTGGAGGAAATCCTGCTCTGGTGCGATTCGATCAATCCGCGCCAGGCCTCTTCACAACCCGATCCTCGCATCGGACGGGCCCTCGATTTCCTGACGGCGCACGCCACGGAACCCTTTTCCGAGGACCGCCTGGCCCACGCGGCCGCGCTTTCTCCCTCGCGCCTACGACATCTTTTCCGCCTCGAGACCGGTGACTCGCCGCGACACTTCCAAGAACAGCAGCGCCTACTTCGTGCAAGGGACTTGCTCGCCATGTCTCGGCAAACGATCAGCGAAATCTCGTTGGAGCTTGGCTTCTCGAATCCATTTTATTTCACGCTTCGTTTTAAAAAGCAGACAGGAGAAAGTCCACGCGCCTTCCGTCAGCGAATTACCGGACCTGCCGTTGCGGTGACGAGCCGGGTAAAAAGAGAAACAAAATCGCGCCGACCGTAAAGCAAAAGCTCGGCAAATTGATAATCCATGGCTGCTCCGGTACCGCGAGATAGACATACCATCCGAGTGGCAACGCGATCATGCACGGCCACATACCCCAGGGAATTCGGCTCGCGCCTATCAATCCGAGGGCGAAGACGTTGAGGATAAGTAGATCGTTATAATTATTTCGATAGGCCGGCAAAAAGAGATCGATGATAAACATCCAAGCCGCAAGACCAACGAGTAAGCGCTCGATCCGTTCCATGCGCGAAAACCAGAGCCACAACGCAAATGGTATGCCTGCCACGAGGAGAACGGGCAACGCGGGAAACGGCTCGACACCCATCCATTTCAACAACGCATGCGCCGAGAAATCGGCATACGAAATGACCACAAAATTGGCGATCGTATCCGTGGCAATGCCCTCGATTTCCGGCGGATACGCTTGTGGAGAATGGGGATTAAAATCGGTGCGATAGATTTCGGAATAGGTCTGCATCGCCGAGTTATATTGGGACCAGCAATCGCTCTCCGACAGCATCGGTAGTCCCACACCAAGCAACAGACCCGCCGCCGCACCGATTAATTGTCCGCGCCGATGCAAGGCCAGGAACGGCATGAGCGCAAGCAGCGGCGGACGCCACGCGCCCAGAAGCCCGGCCAGAAATCCCGCCACGAAACCGTTGCTTCGTTTGGGATCAAGAGTCAACGCCAGCCAGCACGCGAAAACAAAAAGCAGCAGCACATAGACTTGGCCTCGCTCCGCGTGCAGGCGCCAGGCCGCCGTGTAAGTCAGGCCCGTGATGAACAGCGCCAGCAGCCGGCGTTGGCGTGATGTCGTGCATTGTCGCAACCACAACCACGCCGTCCCCAGCAAGAGCAGCCATTGCATGACCAGCCAGGTCCACTGCGCGGTACGATAAGACATTTCCGCCAGCGGCAAATGCAGGATCAGCAGTCCGGGCGAAGCCGTGGTTTTGCTCACAACCAGGCTGGGATTATTATAGGGATCGCAATACTCCTGCGGGTCGGACTCGCGCCATTTGTAGTGATAGGGATCGATGCCGTGCGCCAGCAACCGCACGCCTGTGATTCGATTCCGAAAATCGATCGCGCCGCCCTGCGCAACGTTCTCGCAGTCGATGCCGAAACTCACCAGCAGCACGAGGCCGAGAACCACCCAGCCCACAATCGGTACGATGCCTTTCATTCGGATAAACCCGGACGATACGGGCATGCACCGGTCCGCGCAATTCCATTGTCCCTCGACGATGCAGAACTACCTGGGATCCATCCAATGCTTGCCTTTTCGAAAAACCTTACCGATAAAGGGTCCGCCCATGATTTCGACCGATCCTCTTCCCGTCGATGCCCTCGAAGCCACGCCGGTTTTGGCGGGAGTCACGGAGGAAGCGCTCACGTTGCTGGCGCAGGAAGGCATTTACCATCATTTCATGGCCAACGAAGTGGTCGTGCGCGAAGGCGACCCGGGCCACTCGTTTTATATCCTCGTGGAAGGCGATGTCGAAGTGATCAAGAACCTCGAGAGCGAGCACGCGGTTTCCCTGGCCGTGCTGCGTAGCCGAACATTTTTTGGTGAACTGTGCGTGGTCGATCCCGTCCCCCGCGCTGCCACCGTCTATGCGTTGACGCCGGTCAAGGCGATCGAAATCAAGGCCGCCACGCTGCATCATCTCTCCGTGCGCATGCCTGCCCAATTCGCCATCGTGCTGCTCAATATCGCCCGCGATATGGCCCGTCGTCTTCGCACGCTGGATGAGGCCTATGCGGCCAAAACGTAGCAGCGCTACCTCACCGCGAGTCGAACCAAGTCGAGCGCAACCTGCGACGCCATGTATTTGAAGACCTCGCGCTGGGTCGATAGGTTCTTCTGCAACACTTGCGTCGTTTTGTTTTTAACGGCGAGGCCGAAGTAGACCAAGCCCACCGGTTTTTCGACCGTGCCGCCAGTTGGGCCCGCAATGCCCGTCACCGCAACGGCGAGATCGGCGCCACTCCGCTGCAATGCGCCTTCGGCCATTGCCTGCGCAACCTCCGCGCTGACCGCGCCGTGCTTGTCGAGCAACTCCACAGGGACGCCCAGTTCCGCCGTCTTCGCTTCGTTCGCGTAAGTCACCCAGCCGTAGCGGAACATTTCCGAGCTGCCAGAAACGTTGGTGATCCGACTGGCGACCAATCCACCCGTGCATGATTCAGCGGTTGCGATTGTTTTGCCGGCAGCACGAGCGATTCGCACCACCGCTTGCTCCATCGTCTCACTTCCTTCGGCGTAAATCGTGTCGCCAAGTGTCTTGCGCGCTAAAGCGCCTGCTTGTTGTACGAGCTTTTCATCAGCCGCGATCAATCGCAGATCCATCTCGCCGGGACGCGCGCAATACCCAACTTCGATCGGTCCGAGCGCCTTCACTTTATCTTCGAGCAGAATTTGCACCTTCGTTTCACCGAGGCCTAGGACGCGCAGCGAGACTTCATGCACCGTGCCCAGGGAAGTGGAGAATCTTTTACGCAACCAAGGCAGCGCCTCTTTCTCCCACATCGGACGCAATTCGTTTGGTGGACCGGGCAACAGAACCGCGACGGTTCTTTCGTTTTCGACGATGAGGCCGGGCGCGGTTCCGTTCGCGTTCTCGAGCACCACACCGCCCTCGGGAACCATCGCCTGCGCGCGCTGCAAATCGTTCATGGCGAAATTGCGCTTCGAGAATTTAACTCCGATGCCATCGAGAATTTCCTGGTGGAAGATCAGTTTCTTTCCGAATACTTCCGACGTCGCCTCGCGCGTGATGTCATCCGAGGTCGGCCCGAGACCGCCCGTGACAATGACGAGTTCCGCACGCGAAATGGCCTGCTCAAGCGCCTCGGCAATTGCGACGCCATCAGGCACGGTCACCTGCCGCTCCACGCGCAGGCCAAGTCCGAAAAGACTCTGCGCCAAAAATCCGAGATGCGTATTAGTGACGTGTCCCAGCAGAAGTTCGGTTCCGGTATTGATGATCTCGACGCGCATGAAGCCAGCTTACTTAAAAAACCGCGCGCGTCATCCGGAGCTTCGCACTTTGCATTGACCGCGAGGCCCTGCCGACTAGCCTTCCTCTCAATGAAGACGCTTATCCGCTCCTTGCTGATCACTTCACTACTGGTGGGAATGACGGTTATTTCCCTGCGAGCGGATAATTACCTGAAAAATGCCGACATGAAGGAAGGCTTCGCGGGCTGGCATGGTGATGCAAACGCCGCCTTTCTTAAGCCGGATGGCACGGAGGGGGCCGATGGCGATGCGGATGTCACCCCCGTCATCAAGATGTCCCTGGGAGGCGAGTCCCGCTCTGTCTATCAAGACATTGAGACGCGCGACAAACCAATCACGATGCACGTCAAGGTCGAGGTCTTTGCCTCCAGCGACTTCAAGCGCAGCTCCCATGCAGATGATTATAACACCACCTGGAAGCCCGGCAGCATCTGGTACTGGTCCGCCATCGCCCTTCCGAATATCGACTTCTGGATCCGCGGTGGGTCAACCGGTTATTTTTATAAACTCATGAATCTCAAGCCGGGAGCCTGGACCACAGTGGACGGGCGCTTTGAAAACCTGCCCCAGGATTTGGACCGCTCCATCGATTTCTGTATCCCCGCCGGCAAGGGCGCGATTTATCTCAAGAATCCGGTAGCCGAGCCGTAAGGTTCTGACGTCATCCGTCGACAAGTACGCGATGGCTGCTTTATTAAGGGATGTCCTTCAAGCTTGTTAGCCCGTTTCCGCCGTTGGGCGATCAGCCGCAGGCGATTGAGAAATTACTGAAGCGCATCCGCACCGGGGAAAAGCATTCCACGCTGCTGGGCGTCACTGGCTCGGGCAAGACGTTCACCATGGCCAACGTCATCGCGAAGCTGGACCGGCCAACGCTGATTCTTTCCCACAACAAAACGCTCGCCGCGCAGCTCTATAGCGAGTTCAAGCAGTTCTTCCCGGAGAACGCCGTCGAATATTTCGTCTCCTACTTCGATTACTACCAGCCGGAGGCCTACATTCCGCGCAGCGACACTTACATCGAAAAGGATTCGAGCGTGAACGAGGAGATCGAGCGCCTGCGTCTCGCCGCGACCAGTTCGCTTCTGACCCGGCGCGATGTCGTCCTCGTCGCGAGCGTCTCGTGCATCTACGGCTTGGGCTCGCCGGAGGATTACAAGGACATGGTCTGCCCTGTACATAAGGGACAATTTCTCACGCGCGAAACGCTACTGGCACGCCTCGTCGAAATGCAATATGAGCGGAATGATTTCCAGCTGACGCGCGGCAAGTTTCGCGTGCGCGGCGACACGGTCGAGCTTTGTCCCGCCTACACTGAGGATGCTGTGCGCGTCGAATTCTTCGGCGACGAAGTCGAACGCCTCACCCGTTTCGATCCGATCAGCGGCGAGAGCACGGACATCCTGGAAGAGATCACTTTCTTCGCCGCGCGGCACTACGTCACGCCCGCCGACAAGATGCGCATCGCCATGGGGACGATCCGCACGGAGCTTGACGAGCGCGTGGCTGAATTCGAGAAGCAGGGGAAACTTCTCGAGGCGCAACGACTGAAAATGCGCACCACGTTCGATCTCGAAATGATGGAGGAGATGGGCTTTTGCAACGGCATCGAAAATTATTCCCGCCACACCAGCGGACGTCCGCCCGGCTCGCGACCCTACACGTTGATCGACTTCTTCCCGCCCGATTTTCTCACCATCATTGATGAATCGCATGTCGCCGTGCCGCAGATCGGCGGGATGTACGAAGGCGACCGCTCACGCAAGACGGTGCTGGTCGAGCACGGTTTCCGGCTCCCTTCCGCGCTCGATAATCGCCCGCTTAAATTTGATGAATTCGACGCGCTTGTCGGTCAGCGACTCTACGTTTCGGCCACGCCCTCGAAATATGAAGTGGAGAAATCGGGCGGCATCACCGCCGAGCAAATCATTCGTCCCACCGGACTGCTTGATCCCGAGATCGTGATCAAGCCGCTGACGGGTCAGATCGATGATCTTCTCGAACAGGCGCGGCTGCGCGTGGAGAAAGGCGAACGCGTTCTTGTCACCACACTGACCAAGCGGACGGCCGAGGACCTCGCCGATTACCTGCGCGATCTCGGCGTGAAGGTGCGCTACATCCATTCGGAAATTGATACCATCGAGCGCGTCGAAATCCTGCGCAGTCTGCGCACCGGCGAAGTCGATGTCCTCATCGGAATCAACCTACTGCGCGAGGGTCTCGATCTACCCGAAGTCTCGCTCGTTGCGGTGCTCGATGCCGACAAGGAGGGCTTTCTTCGCTCGCAAACATCGCTCATCCAGACGGCGGGCCGCGCGGCGCGTCACCTCAACGGCCTTGTCATTCTTTACGCGGACAAAATCACCGATTCCATCAAGGCACTCATCGCGATCAGCAAGATACGGCGCGAAAAGCAGGTCGCTTATAATACGGAGCATGGCATCACGCCGCGCTCCGTCGTCCGGGCCGTGCAGGAAAGTCTGGGCAACGTCCTCAAGGGCCGCCAAATCGCGGCCAATGTCGTCGGCGAAGGGACGCCCGACATGGACGTCATGCAAGTCCTCCAGGAACTCGAATCCGAAATGCTCGCCGCCTCCGCCTCCATGCACTACGAGAAAGCCGCGCTCCTCCGCGACCAGATCATGGAACTCAAAACCCAAGCCGGTCTCGACAAAATTGAGCCCAAGCGCAACCCCGCCGCCTATCCAAAAAACAAAGGCGTCCGCAAGCCCGCGAAGAAGATTTGAGTTGTAGTCCAAGAGGCCATATGGACGGAATACCCAAGAAGATATTTTTAGATACCAACGTGGTGAATTTTATCTTGGAGCACAGTGTCCATATTCATGAGAATGTCGATATGCCCATCGGTATCAAATCGCGTGTTGGACGCGATATCTATGCGCTTCGCAATATATGGATGATTGGCGGAAGGATGCACTGGCAGATTGTCATTTCTATCACAACTCTAGATGAATTATCTCAAACTAGAGACGCGGACAAACTGCAAGGTTTAATAAATTGGGGACAGGAAATCGTCGATTATCAGGGTGGCTTAGAAGATCTTCGGGGTCTTGAACTGCCCCATCCCGTTACTACGAGGAAGCTGCTATCCATATTGCCGGATGAGCAAGACAGAAAATTATTAACCGACGCCCTTAAGGCACGGTGTGATTCGTTTTGTACTCGCGATTGGAAGACGTTGTTGAAGTTTCGCGAAGAGCTAAAACTTATTCCTTTGCGAATTATGGCTCCTCATGAATGGTGGGAAAACATCAGACCATACGCTCAAATATAGGTCCGCAGGTGCTTGCGGTTATTTCAAAATATGGTTTCGAATTGACGTAAACTTGACTCTGCTCGCTTTTGCGTCTTATTTAAGAGCATGACTACGATCACTCCGACCCAAGCCCGGGTAAATCTTTCTTCCGTGCTGCGCCGCGCCTTGAAAGGCGACGACATTGGCATCGTGGTCGGAGGGCAGGTTGTGGCGCTGCGTCCTGTCGAAATTCTTTCCCGTGATTACGCCGAGCGGGAATATGGTCTCACTGCCACACAAATGAAAGTTGTTGCCAAAAAACTTCATGCCAAAGCCAAAAAAGCCCGCAAAGCCGGAAAATCCAAAATCTTCACCGGCGACATCGAAGCACTCCTTAAAGATTGAAATTGATCCAGGACTGCTCGCGCAGTTGCGGGCGTTTGATAAAGACCAGCGGCGCCTGATCGGCGAACTTATCGAAAAGGTGCGCGCGAGTTTTGGCCACCCCCATTTGCATGGCGGCACGGGCTTACGCGCTTTAAGATCCGGCGTCTATGAGTGTCGACTCAACCTGCGACAACGACTTGTTTTCACCCAGGAACCTGACTCACTCTACTTCCACTTCATGGGAAATCACGACGAGGTGAACCGATTCCTCAAAAGCCTCTAAACCTTGATTTCCGGATAATGACTGATGGAGACGACGAACTGACCAGCGACTTCGTTGTGATAGATGCTGTCGACCATGCAACGACCGCCGAAGGGAAGGCGCACGCCCGCGTCATCCTTGGTCCCGCTCGGCACCGCGTCGCCAAGCTTGAGGTAACGATCCTTGTGGAAGACCAAACGATGGATGGATGTTTTGGCCATGTTCCATGCTACCCCTAATTAAGGGGCGTGGACATCTAAATCGCCTATGCGGCATTGCGGATCTTGACCGACGCCTCCGCCAATGCGGTCAATCGCTCGGCCAGGCCGGGAGCCGGATGCTTTTTCTCGATAAAATCGTCGCCCTTGGCGTAGACAAAACGCGGGATGATCAGGCATCGAAAATCGAGCATCAAGCTGTTGGCCAGGCCCATGACCGACATGTAGCTCGATGCCCCACCCGCCGCGCAAAGGAAGCCGACCGTTTTGTTCTCCCATGCCTTGCCAGTCAGTTCGACCAGGTTCTTTACCGCTGCGTTGGCATCGTAATTGTAAATAGGCGTCGCGATGATGATCACCCGCGCGGCCTTGATCAGCCCAGTGAGCGGCACGACATGCGGATGCCCGTAAGCCGTCTCGCCGTCGCAAAGCGGCAACACGTATTCGCGCAGATCAACCAATTGATGCGACACGCCGAGCTTCGCGTAAGCTTCGCATACGGTCTGCGCCATCACACGGCTCAGGCTTGCCGAACGCAACGAAGCGGAAATCACCAGATATTCAGGAGTCTCAGTTTTGGACATGGGTTGCCAACATCGCTTATCCACGCCCAGCTGGCAATTCTCTTAATCGTTTGAAGTTCGCGGCAGAAATGCCCACACACTAAGGGAGAAAAGCAGCGTGAGAATCCAATAAAGGCCCTGATTGATAAATCCTGTCGCATCCATGATCACCGGCACGGGAAAGTAATAAAGATAAGCAAAGGTGAAAAACGTCCACTGGCAGGCGAGCAGAGAAAGACTTATCCACGGGGGCAATTTCGTGATCCCCAGCGCCGCGATCATCATGAATAAGATGATCATCGCATAACTACCCTGATGGACGATGGCGCTATCCGGCCGGAACATCAGGACGATCCAGATCAGGTAGCAACCGATGTTCATCAGGAGAAGTTCACCGCATGCGGAACCATCGGGCGGCCCACGATGCTTCTTCATCAAACAACTGGCGACCAGCACAACGAACCCGATGTTCAATAAACCAAGAACAGCGGTGATTCGGAAAAACCCTTCGCTGGTCAGATAATATTGCAGCCCAGCCACCGACTGAAAAGTGTCCGCCTGCGGTCTGTCCAAAAACAGGGAGACCTGCAAATTGCCTCGGCGATTTTGCAACCATTGGTGGAAAGTCAGAGTCCCGTATGAGTCCCGCAAGGTTTCCCCGCTACTGCGGGAGTCGATCGGAATTGCTCCACCCAGATGCCATTTGATCAGCCGATTCCCCGGGGGATCGTAGAACTTCTGGTAAGCCGCCCAGGGAAGACTCATCAGGATGAAAACCGCGAGCGCACCAAGGATCGCCCGTGGCTGGGCTGCAGCCAAACGCCAGGCCGATGGCAGAAGCGGCACCGCCAAAAAGGAGAAGAGAATGCCTCCATGCGAAAGCAACGACAGGGCCCAAAGCAAACTCAGTCCCAGTAAGGCCGCAGGATATTTTTTCGGCAGATTTTTTGCGCAAAAAAGCAGGATCGATAATCCGCCCAAAAACAACGAGGCGGAAAGGAGTTTCGGCCAGGTGTAAATGGAATGGACCAGGAAAAAACCGCTGCCCGCAAACCAAACCAACATGAAGCCCATGGCAAACCGGGAAAAATGGAGGCCTCGGGCGAGAAGATAAAGCGCCGGAAGCCATGTCGTCTGAAATAATATCGAAGTGATCGGATAAATATCCTCGGTCTTGAACTTTAAAAATTCAAAAGGCCGACAGAGCAGGTACAGCGCGGCTTGCAGGGGAGGCCGGTCGCTGCTGAGCCAGTCTTCGTAGAACGGATTCACCGAGGCGCCGTTCCAGAGACGATCGGCCAGCATTCGGGGCAGAATGTTGTCCGGAGGCAGTTGGTGGGAAACCGCGTGGCTGGGATCGCCACCATGCAGGAGTAGTACCAGCAGGCAGGATGCGGTGTAGAAGAAAAGGAGGAGAATCGGCAGCCAGACATCGACCTGCAGCATGCTTGCCTTCGCCCCCGGATGCGTCCATTGACGCGCCGTTACGCCAAGGCTTGCCAGACCCACCAAGCCGCACGCTATTCGGCCCACCACTGCATTCAGCAAAAACACGAAGGAAGCTAGGTAGGCCAAGAACGCCAGAACGCCAAAGCCGAGCATGAATAAAAAGCGAGCGGGCAATTTCATTCGTTCGCAGCACAGCGCACCCCAACCCATGGACGCCAGAACGATATAGGCGAACAAAACGACGTACTCGATGATTTGCAGAATGCTATCCAAGATGAGATTCAGGTTGTTACCGGGAAGTTCAACTCAATCGTCCACCTGTGACAAACCCAAATGGCCCTCGTCCTTGCCGCCGAGCCTTCTTGCCTTACGGAAAATGCCTTGTAAAGTGGACGTTCACTCAAAGGGCTAGTGGCGAAATGGCAGACGCGCCAGATTTAGGTTCTGGTTCCGCAAGGAGTGGGGGTTCAAGTCCCTCCTAGCCCATACCCTCTGATAAAGCCATAAAACTGCCCCGCTAATGCCCACATTTTCGTGCGCTTTGCGTGAAGCTGGGTTAGTCTGCGGGTGGGCGAGCGTTCACCCAGATCGCTAGCACCGCGCGCAATGAAACGCCCGAAGCCAGCGATTATCTTCCAGTCACTTGTATCTGAGTTGTTTTAATGGACGAACTTTACGCTCTCACCACAGTTTTTAATCCCTGCGGTTATCTGTCGAGGAGCACGCTCTACCGTGAGTTTGCCAACAGATGTGCCCGTGATGGCCTAATTCTCTATACGGTG
>JABDHJ010000013.1 GCA_013285645.1 Verrucomicrobiota bacterium
GGATCACCTTGGAATGCCTCGATTACTGCCGCTCCATGATCAACCAATGCACCTTTGATCCCAACGCGACGAGCGGCAATCTGCTCTATTCCTTCACCGGCGTGGGCGGTGAATTCATCACCTACAAGACCGGCACGGCTCCCACCGCTATCAATATCAAACAAAATGTGCTGGAAAGAAACGCCTTCACTGCCGCTCCCCTTCGCATCACTCCCGCCGCCGCCGCGGATCTTGCCGCCAATAATTATTTTAATGGGGCTCCTCTTGCCAATTCGGCGATGACCCCGGCGAACCCGGCAGCCTATGTCACCCAGGGATCTTATCCCAGCCTCAAGGAAGCGGGGCTCGTCTTTATGGCGACCAACCGGAACATGCCGCAATATCTTGGTCCCACCACACCCACTGCCCTCTTCAACCAATATGTCGCCGATCCCTTTTACTGGATAAACCTGATCAACCCGGGGCTTGCCGGCTGCCCTGCGAATTCCGTGACTCCTCCGGATGGAAGCACCGCGGGAAACAGTGCGTCGCTTGAGTCTTCCAATAAATATCCGGTAGGATGCCAGACCACCCAGATTCAGGCCATCATGGTGTTCGATTTCGCCCAACTACGGGATGGAGTAAATGTCGCTATGTCGCCCAATTTTTGGATCAGGGTCGATGGAGCAAACGGCATGACAGTCAATGGCTCCAGCTCGAGCGGCATGGCCGCATCTTCCACCGCCTCGGTGCCCTACCACGCCCGTGTGGGTCTAGGCTACACTACCTCCACCACGATCGCACCTCTGACCAGTTCAGCCGGAGGCAAGACATTCGACCAGACACAACCCGGCAGCCAGACCAATTGGTCCCTCTGCAGTCTTCCGGTCACCGTTGCCCCCGCCTCTACCTCGTTTGGTTTTACGGGGGCCCCAATTAAAGTAAGCATCTATGCGGCCTATCCCACGGACGGTGTCCATACCCCCGATACCGATCCGACCACTGACGCCACTCAGTTTGTCACCTCGTATCAACTCGATTTCACGCCTTGGAGCAACGTGGCGATGCCGATGCCCATTGCTCCCCGCTGGAACCAGCGGCAGGGCCAGCAAGTCCCGTATCCCAATCCTTCCAATACGGCCAACAGCGCCTGGGTGGCAACCGAAATGGTGCCCAATATCGACACGATTTCGCAGTGGGGCTGGACGGGAACGTCGCCCGCCTTCGATATCAGTGCTACTGAAGTTCGGGACAAGGCCTTGGCAGCCTGGTCTGCCCCCACTGCGGGTAATACCATCTCCCTTGATGGCACTATCACTACCACTGGCACTGTCACTAGCCCGGGTACGGGTGGCGCGAATTGGATGATGTACGCCTGTGCTTGTAACAGCCCGACGCCCGTGGCGCTGCCAATGGGAACTTCTACCTGGTCACTGAGTATGACCAACCGACTCAACAGCAGCTCGGTCCAATCGGCGGAAGGCACTCCGGTGCCCAGCGGGGGAGCGGATCCTTTCGCCCCTCTTTTTACTAGCACCAGCTTTGTCAGTAGCAGCGGTGCCATCACCCAACCGCAGGAAGGCATGCAAGTCATCACGCCTTATGACGATGTCATCAGCGTGCTGGTTGATCCCACGGATGGCACTCGTCAGGGAGATCCGCGACTGGCCAACAATGCCGGAGAAGTCGCGAAATTCAATACGTCCAAAAGCGTGCTTGGCTCGCTTCCGACGACGGGGGCTCCCGCCATGGTACTAAATAACCAGAGCCCTTTAGTGGCATCCGCTATGACGGGGAGTGCCAACATCGATGGCAAAACGGCTTTTCCGCGCCCGACTTATCAGACTCAGTATCACCAATTCGGCACCCCAGCCAGGATGGGGATGACGACCGGATACCACTTGAATCCCATTTGGAGCAAAACATACACCGCACCCCGGGGCCTTACCCATCTTCTCGGCATGGAGGGCACTTCGGTGGCCGTCTATGGCACCAGCCCCCCGCAGGGGCTCGGCAGCGGGCAGACCATGAGTGGTGGCGTCGGTCTCGACACGAATGCTTTCATGCAACTGAATCCCGACTGGGACTGGACGTCCGAGCCGGGCAATTCCCCGGACGGCGGCTACATCGAGCGTCCCGATCAGGACTACCAGACATTTTATCAGAATAATATGATCACCCAAATGGCCACTCCCTATTTCGGCCGAGCTGGGATATCTAGTGTATCTAGTGGGAACAACAGCATTGTCTCCATGTTCTCCCCGAATCGTCAGGTCCCGTCCCCGATTGTTTTCGGCACACTTCCCTCGTCCATGACCACCGGCTGGCAGACCCTTTCCTTTTCTCCCAATCCGGCACTTCAGATGGATGGAGGCACCCATCCCGGCGTGGGAACCGCGGCCACCCCCAGCGCCGACAGTCCGCCGTATGCTGCGGGCACGATACCCGATCACCTCTTGCTCGATCTTTTCTGGATGCCAGCCGCAGAACCGTATCCGATCAGCGAGGGATTTTCCACCGCCGGCAAGGTCAATTTGAATTACGCGATGATGCCTTTCCCCTATATCCAACGAAAGAGCGCGCTCGACGCCGTGCTTAAGTCAGTCTGGATTTATGCTCTCGCCGATTCGGGTACGGTTCCCCAAGACTACAAAAGCTGGTATTACATGGCTTCCGCTTCCGCCAACACGGGCAATAGTGCCATCCACACCCGTTTCCCCATCAATGTCGATGCCACCTTGAAAGCCTTCGACTACAAATTCCAGAAAGGCGACATCTTCCGTTCCGCCTCTCAAATTTGCGACATATTCCTGTATCCAAACGATCCTGCCAATGCCAACACTCTTGCCAGTGGACTCAGTGTGGACACGCCTCCTTCCACTGGCAACATCACTGCCTGGTGGAAGACCAACGGAAAGCTATCATCGGATAATGGGCGGGAAGCTCCCTACAATGCCATCTACTCGCGGATCACGACCCAGTCGAACACTTATACCGTCCACTGGAAGGTCCAGGCCCTCCGCAAATTCACTGGCAACGGAGCCTCGCCCGCCGTCTGGAACGAAAATATCGACGGCGTCACCGCCGAATTGCGAGGATCCACCCTGATCGAACGTTACCTTGATCCCAATGCAGGCTCCACAGCCACGGCCACCGTCGCCGGCAATTCCATTCCCGATTACGCCAATCCTTCTATTGGCGCCGCCGCCTACCCGATTACTTATTACTACAAATGGCGCGTGGACAACGAATCCTACTTCCAGCCCCATCCTTGATCCTCATGCCGAGTTTCAACCATCACTCTGGTTCGAAGTCTTCACCCCTGCGGGGAGGATTTACCTTGGTGGAGTTGATCGTGGTCCTTGCTATCATGGCCATCCTCGCTGTTCTTACCGTGCCGTCCATCAAGGGCACGCTTGACAGCATAAATCTCAAGGGGGCTGCAAATATGACCGTTGGTCAGTTGGAGCTCGCGCGTCAAACGGCCATCACCCGGAATGTTCAGGTCGAGTTTCGTGTCTATGCAGATCCCACGACACTTGACGGGGTTGCCAATGCTTACCGGATCATCGCAATTGTGGTCCCGGCGTCTTTCACCGGGGCTGCGTCGGATCAATACATTTCTCCCGCCATCGGGCTTCCCCCCGATACCGTCTTCGACCAATCCAGTGCCTACACCTATTCCACGCTGCTCGATCCTTCCAAGCTCGATGCTTCCAGTGTCACCCGCCAGGCCACTGGCTCCTCATCGGATCCCTTGCAACTACAGAATCGGGTCTACATGAAAATCACTTTTCTTCCCAACGGGACGCTGAATCTTGCGGACACCTCTGCCACGGCGGGCACCTGGTGCCTCACGCTGCGTAATTTGCATGCCAAGGCGGTCACCACGCCTAATCCCGCACCCGCCGCTAATTACATCTCCATGGTCTTGGATCCCGCCACGAGTCGTGCCCGGGTCTATCAGCCTTAGTCGAGTTCCGGTGAACGGACAAACGGCGATTTCTTTTGGTAGGTCCCAGCGATCATAGGCATGCTTTTGAGGCGCACGCCCTATGACAAAATCCCTTCGTCACCCGCCTGGCCTGGCGCAAAGCGGTCAAGCCACGCCGTTTCAGGGCGAGGTGAAGCGTGAAATCATGGCCGTCGTTTTTGACTGGAAATTCTGGCTGAAAGTGCTGGGTATCCTTGGAGCGGGCCTGTGGATATATGCGCCGGTTTTCCATGGCGACTGGCTGATGGACGATGATCTTTACATCACCAACAACCATCTTCTGGCCGATCCTGCGCGGCTGGAGAAAGCCTGGTTTCAACCCGGCAGTTTCATCGAATACTATCCCATTGAACAAACGGTGCAGTGGATCCAATGGCAACTTTGGAAAAACGATACCTTGGGTTACCATCTCACGAATCTCGGTCTTCATCTCTTGAGCGCCCTGCTCATCTGGCGGCTGTTGACAAAATTCAACCTTCGCCGGGCATGGCTGGGCGGACTGATCTTTGCCATTCATCCTGCGCTCGTTGAATCGGTCGCTTGGATCGTTGAGCTTAAAAATACGCTCTCCCTTCCCCCGTTCCTGTTGGCGATGTGCTTCTATATCGACTACGAGAGATATCACCGTAAACGCGATTATCTTCTGGCTCTCATGTCGTTTCTGGTCGCCATGCTTTGCAAAGTAAGCATGGCATCCTTTCCCGCCGTGATCCTGCTTTATGTTTGGTGGGAACGCGGACGGATCGAATGGAAGGATATCAAGGCCAGTCTTCCTTTCCTTTTCATGTCCTTTGTTCTCGTTGGTTTGACGCTGCGAAGCGGAATGCTTTTTTCCGAGACGAACCGGATGATGGGATTGGTTCCGATCGATGGTTTTCTTTCCCGGGTTGCCCTCATCGGGGAGAGCTTTAGTTTCTATCTGGCCACCAGTCTTTGGCCTTTTGGTCTTCTCCCTCTCTACCCGCGTTGGCCGGTCGATTCTCCCTCCCTCCTGCAACTATTGCCTTGGCCGGTAGGTGCCCTGGCGGTGCTCTGGTTTTGGAGAAAGCGGCGGACTTGGGGACGGCACGCTCTTCTCGGGTTTGGATTTTTTTTCCTCACGGTGGCGCCATTCACCGGTTTCATCCTGATTTCCTATATGCGTTTTACCTGGGTCATGGACCACTTTGTTTATCTTCCGATCATTGGCCTGATTGGTCTCGTTGTCGCTGGTCTCGATCTCTTGGAGAAGCGGTTTTCTTCTCCACTGCCGTTTCAAGTCCGCGCGGTTCTGGGATTGGTCTTGATCGGGCTCGCGTGGAACAGCCATCGGTATGCGGAAAAATTTGTCGATCAGGAAACGCTTTGGAACTACACGATCCAGCGCAATCCCAATGCCTGGCCCGCGTATAGTAATTTAGGAAGCATTCTCCTGGAGAAGGACCAACTTCCTCAAGCCAGGCAACTGTTCGAGCAGGCCTTGCAATTGAATCCGGACTATATCGAGGCCCACTACAATCTCGGGTTGACCTTGCTGCGACTCGGACAGGTGCCGGAAGCCATCGACCAGATGAAACAGGCGGCAAAGCTTGCCCCCAACAACACGGAGATCCTTTTCATGCTAGGCCGCACGCTCCAGCGCAATGGTCGAATCGCCGAAGCCATCGAACAATATCAAAGCAGCCTTCCATTATTGTCTGACAATCCCGAGATCCATGCCAGACTAGGCGCTCTTTTCATTCAATCCGGGCATTTTCCTGAGGCCGTTGAGGAATTCAGGCGGACCGTTCAACTCGTTCCCACGGTGGCATCTTCCCACAACGACCTGGGCAATGCGTTTTACCTGACCGGACAGACTGCTCAAGCCATGACCGAATACCGGCAGGCATTGCAACTCAATCCCTCTCTGGTGGAGGCGCACAATAATCTCGGCGGAGCCTTGCAACGGGCAGGGCAGGTGAAGGGTGCGATCGAGGAATATCAGGTCGCCCTGTGGCTTGCGCCGAATAATCCCAAGTTACATGCCAATTTGGGTAGCGCGTTGCAGCAAGCGGGGCAAATTCAGGAAGCGATTCACCACTATAAAATGGCCCTTCTGCTTGACCCCGCTTACGTGGAAGCCAAAGACCGGCTCGCGGCTTTGCAGAACCTGCCTCCATCCGAACCGACAGAGAAGTAACAAGCTCAGGATGACGGATAGCGGCCCGGTTGAGCTCGGATTACGGGTGACCGGGACCGACCGTGCCATCGTCGCGGTCATCGCGTTTTTCCGTGCGCAGGCTGCGGAGGAAGACGGCAATTTCGCGCGTGCCGCCAATCGTGAACCAGACGGTGGTGATGACAGCGCCGGTCAGGGGAATGCAGAGGCCGAAGATGAACCAGTAATTTACCCAGCTCTGGGTCGTCCAGGGATGAATGAAATTCCAGACAAGGCAGGCCATGCTGACGCCGAAGAGGCCCCAGATCCATCCGAAGATGCCGAAGGCGATGATCCGGTCCCAGAAGGTGTATTCCTCATCGATGCCGATAATCCGGGCCGGGTGGAAGCGTTGCCAGAATGGCGGAGCGACTTTCTTCTTCTCGCCCACAATGGCGTACTGGCCGCGATGGAGCATCCTGTCCATGTTGAAGGGCGCACGGCAGGTCAGCAGCGAAATGGTAATGTAGGTGGCCACGGAGCAGATCGTTGTGATGAGGGAGACATATTGGCCGTGCAGCAGATCCTGGCCATGGAACATGAAGGAGTGACCGGTCATTTGCAGAGAAATGCCGGTCAATGCCACAGAGGCGCCGACGATCATCGTCACCCATGCCGCAACCGCGGTGCCACGTTTCCAGTAAAGGCCGAAGATCACCACCGCGCCCGCGCCGCTGCCGTAGACAGCCGCTGTCACTTGCCAATAAAGCTGAATGGCCTGGGTCTGCGTGTAGAAGCTGCTCCAGCAAAAACCGTAGACGGCCACGCCGGTCGCGGCCATTCGCAGGTAAAGCATGTGCCGGTACGGTGTCATGGATGGCAGCTTGAGATAATTTCGGGTGGGCAGCACGACGTCCTGGATGAAAGCATTGCCGCAGCCGATGTTTCCCATGGCTGCGCCGGCAATCAGCCCCATGAGCATGATCGCCCCGAAAAGTCCCTTCACACCCCATGGCAGGAAGTAAGACGCTGCAATCGGCACTTGCATCTGATCGTGGACGCCCTTGTCGGTGATGGAATTCCACACCGCGCGGGCGTCGATCGATTGTTCGAAGAAATGGGGATTCTGAAAATAGGTCAACGCGCAGATGGCCAGCAGGGTGCGCATTAATGCGAATCCGAAACCGCGCCACGTGCCCAGGATTCCGGCCATGCGTTGCTCGTGCGGATCTTTGGCCGCGGAGGCGCCAATGTTCGGACTCCACACGCACTGGAAGAGCGAAATAAGAATGAAGTAAATGTTGAAGTCAGCGGTGTCCTTCATGTCGAGCGGATTGACCATCGACTTGCCCGGTGGTTGCGTCGTCAGGGTCTCGATCATGTGACTCCAGCCGAAGATCATCAGCAGCGCGATGATGATGATCACGTAGCCGACCAGGGAGAACATGCCTTCAAGGCAGTCGCTAATAAGCACGCTGATCGAGCCGCCGAGGAGCACAAGAAGGACACTGACGGAAATATAGGCCAGCGCGATGAGTTGCCAGGTGCTGAAGCCGAGACCGCCAATCCACGTCGTGGCCGGCAAATGCAGATAATAGACAAAAAAACGCGCACCGACGGCAGGCCCGATGCCGGCGGCGAGCATGGCGGACAAAAATCCGACCGATCCCATGAAGAGACGGAAGGCGCGACTGTAACGCATCTCGAAGAACTGGCCGCCGCTGAGCGCGCGCGTTTCGCGGAAACGATAGGAGACCCAGCCGATGAGGCCCAGCAAGATGGGAATGGTCGAGTAAAGCGGCGCCCAGAACTGGAAGGCGAAGCCGGTCTTGGTCGTCATCTGGAAGAGGGCGATGGCCGTGACGGCGCCCGATCCAGCCTCTCCGCCTGCAGTGGCCAACAGATAGCGTCCGGCGCAGCGGCCCGCCGCGATGTAGTCGACCACGCTCTTGTTGTATTTGATCGTTGAGATGGCAACACCGAGGATCACCGTGATCGGAATCCAAAGAATGCACCAATCGAGTAAAGTCATAGCTTAAGGTTGTAGGGGGCGAAGTCTTCCGGTTTGGCCCAGCTCTACTTTAAAAGGATTCATGAAAGCAGCAGTCTCGTTGGGCAGGGCATGAGTCAAACGTGTAATCGGGTAGGGCGCTATGAAAAATCTATGGTAAATATTGTCAAGGAGGAACCAATCTTCCGCTCCTGCGGATTCCTCCCCGGCTTCAAGGCACGGTCGATTGCCGGATGACCAATTGAGGAGGCACCAAATGACTCTCCACAGGTTCCCTCTTGAACTTTTGCTCAAGGGCGCCGAGGGCCAGTCGTGCGCACGTCGCCATTTCTGCCGTTACGGAGGTCAGCGGCACGGGACTGTAGAACTGGGCGATGGGAGAATTGTCCACGCCGGTGATTTTGGGCCAACGTTCCCTTGGCCAGCCCCGCTCCAATAGGTAATGGAGGGCACCGACTGCCTGGGCATCGGATTGCGCCACCAAGCCATCAAAAGTCTCGCCTGACTCCACGAGCAAGGCCATGGATTCGTAGCCAGCCTTCGCGTTATAGTTCTTGCTGGGAAAAATCAACCGCTTATCCACAAGTAAGCCCATTTCCAGATGCGCCTTTTCGTAACCTTGCTGTCGAAATGGCCAAGACGCACCGACATTGAAATGTGCGATGCGGCGGCAGCCGATTTCAATCAAGTGCGCGGTCGTCAAGTAACATTGGGCTGTGGCATCAACCTGAAAATTGACAAAGTCGCGCACTTCCGGGTCCTTATGACAGGCGGAGACAACGGGAAGCCCCTGACTCTCCATTTCGTTCAATTTTTTGGTCAACTGGGGATGGGAAATCCCCGCCACAATTAATCCGTCAATTTTGCGCAACAGCTTACTATTACAGGCACTGATAAATTCATCATCATGCTCAAAAAACTGAAGCCAAAGATTCATCCGCATATCGGATGCCTTCTGAGTTGCGGAAAGGATAAAATCGACGTTGAGATCGCTACCTGGCGCGCCGACTCCGTGCACGAATAGCCCGATGACGCCCCGGCGTCCTTGCTTCAACGCCAAGGCCAGCGGATTTGGCTGATAATCTAATTCCTGGGCCCGCCGCAAAATGGCCTCCCGGGTTTTTTCGCTGACTCGCGTCGTCCCCATTCGGTTGTTGAGAACTCGCGATACCAGGACATGAGAAACTCCGATGTCAGCTGCGATACTCTTCAGGGAAGACATAATTACAGGTTTAATCTAACGTAAGGAAAGAGTATGGTCAAAGAAAAGCCGCCTTGGATACCTGTTTCTTCAAGCTATTTACTCAGACGGAGACGAATTGGCCGGGAAACTCCCACATATATCATTAGCCAACCTGAGCGAAGGCGAGCTCGTGCACATCCGCTCCTCAGAGAGACCTCTGCAAAACTCTCACATTTATCATTAGTCATCCTGAGCTTGTCGAAGGATCAGTTCCGCCTGTCTTTTCTTTCGTAGGGAGCTCAGCTATATGGCTCCAACCCTACTTCGCAGGAATAGCGAATGATGCAAAAGTCGTATTGACGTCAAAAGTATATTCAGTGTCGTGCAGTAAAAGGGAGTGGGTGAGCATCTTGTAAATAAGAAGCCGGGTTAACGATATTTTGATTACAGGATAGCATCATTTGCTTGCCTTATTTTACAATTGTATGCATTCTAGCGACACTACGCAGGATTCTGGGCGGTGCAACCCCTATAAATAAACTCCATGAAAACCAGTATTTTCCTAAAAAATCGTCAATTTTCGTTCCAGGCTAAAATCAGAAGTGCAACCATTTTAGGGGCTGCTTTGGCCTTGGTCCTGGGACAGGCCGCTCATGCGGCGAGTTCAACCTGGACATCAGCCACCAGTGGCAATTGGTCCACCGCGGCCAATTGGTCGGCCACTACGATTCCGGGTGCCACATCGGGGACTACCAATACCGATACCGCGACCTTCAATGCCAGCGCGGGCGGCACGGTCACCGTCGATACGGGCCGTAATATCCAGAATATCAACTTCGATACCAACGCGGGCGCTTATACGTTCAATTCGGGTTCCCTGATCCTGAGCAATGCAGGGGCCATCCAGCTTCTTTCCACGTTTGCCGCTGCGTCTACGTCTACGGAAACCTTTAATGCTCCGATAACGCTGGAAGGCACCGATACCTTCAGCAATAACTCAGCGAAAGGTACCCTGGTGATCAAATCGGCAGTCTCATCCGATACCGGTGTGTCGGGAACTCTTGTCCTTTCTGGTTCTGCCACAACTGGAAATGTCGTTAGCGGCGTGCTTTCCGATGGTTCCGGTACGCTGGCCATCAATAAAACGGGTGCGGGTACTTGGTCGCTCACCGGTACGAACACCTATTCAGGGGTGACCACGATCACGGGAGGTATTCTTAGCACCAACCTCCTAGCCAATGGCGGCACGGCCAGCGGCATTGGGCAATCCTCCAACGCGGCAGCCAATTTGGTGATCAACGGAGGAACCCTGCAATACACGGGAGGAGCGGCCAGCACTGACCGCAACTTTACGATTGGAAGTAGTAATGCTGCGACCATCGATGCATCGGGTACAGGTGCCTTGACCGTCAGCGGCACGGCGGTCTATGCCACCGCCAACGTTGCTAGCTCGCTGACCCTGACCGGCGCGAGCACGGCACTCAACACTCTCTCCGGCATTCTAGCCAATAATGGCACCGGGTTGACTTCCGTCACCAAAGCTGGCGCGGGCACGTGGGTGCTCTCTGGCGTGAACACCTATACCGGCAACACGACGATCTTCTTCCAACCGGGGAGCGTCACGGGCTCGCTGATCATTGGCGGTTCGGGCAGCTTGGGTGCCGGATCCTACGCGGGTAATATTGCTGTGCAGACGGCGTCGTTCATCTACAACAGCTCGGCAAACCAGACCCTCTCGGGCACGATCTCCGGGGCGGGCGCGCTGACCGAATCCGGTCCCGGCACGCTGACGATCACTGCCGCGAACACTTTTACCGGCGTGACGACTGTTACGGCGGGTACTCTCGTCCTGGGTAATAATCTCGCCCTCCAGGACAGTGCCCTGAACACCTCCGGCGGGGGGGTCGTGAGTGTAACGGGTTTCACGACCCCGACTATCGGCGGACTCACGGGCACTATGAACCTGGCGTCGGTCATCACGACGGGGTACAGCAGCATTACCGCCCTGACCTTGAATCCGCAAAGCGGTATTTCCGACACCTACTCCGGAGTCATTGCCGACGGCGCGGTCGGCATGACTCTTACCAAAAACGGCGCCGTCACGCAGGCTCTCAACGGTGCGAACACCTACACCGGCGCGACCACGATCAATTCAGGTGTCCTGAGCGTGAGCACCCTGGCCAACGGCGGCACGGCCAGCGGCATTGGGCAATCCTCCAGCGCGGCAGCCAATTTGGTGTTCAACGGAGGAACCCTGCAATACACGGGAGGAACGGCCAGCACGAATCGTAGCTTTACGATTGGAAGTGGTAACGCAGCGACCATCGACGCATCGGGCTCAGGTGCCTTGACTCTCAGCGGCACGGCGGTCTTTGCCACCACCAACGTGGTTAGTTCGCTGAACCTGACGGGCACGAGCACGGCCGCCAATACGCTTTCCGGTACGCTTGTCAACAATGGTTCCGGTGTGCTGGGCATCAGTAAAACGGGTGTGGGTGCATGGCAATTGACGGGGACAGCCAATACGTATTCCGGTGGTACTGGGGTTGCGAGTGGCCTGCTTTCGGTCGGGAGCTCCTCCAGCATCGGAACGGGAGGAGCGACTGTTTTCAATACCGGCGAATTGCGCCTGTCGAGTGCCTCGAACGTGGCCTCGGGACAAACGGTGACTGTCAATGCTGGTGGTATTCTCGGCGTCACCTCCACGGGCTTTACCCAGACTCAACTCGCCGCACTGATTGCCTCTAATTCCAGCGGTATCCTTGCTATCGACGCGGGCGCCTTTTCCAATGCCCTTAATATGGCTGCCTTGGGCAACGGACAAATGTATCTCGGTTCAACCACCACCGGGACCTACACGGCCAGCAGTCTGGGAATTACACCCGGCGGTACCATCCTGGGGTTCGGCGGCGTGCCCATTACTTTGGGTGGCACGTATCATCTCGGAGCCGGCGGAGGAACGCTGACTATCACTCAGGATGTCCTCGTAGATCAGGCATCGACCTCTATTCCAAGCAATCCCACCAACACCTTGACGGGTACAGGTACAGACGGAAGCGTTTACTCGGCTGTCTCGAATACCCGGAATGCCCTTTCCGTGGGAGCTCCTAGCGGAGGCCTGGGCGCCGGAACGCTCGACCTTGCCACCAACCAGGATTTTACCGGAGTTACCACCGTCAATGTTGGAAGTACCCTGGCACTCGATTTTAGCGGCACGCCGACCGGTACCATCAATATCCTCAATTCCGCCAATCAGGTCGTTCTCAATGGGGGAACACTGAGTGTGATCGGCCAGGCGGGCGCGACCACCAGCCAGACGCTGGCCAACGTGGGTCTCGTGGGCGGAGCGGACACCATTTCCGCTTCACAGACATCTCCCGGTTCGCTGACCCTCAACCTGGGTACGCTCGGTTCCGGTGCTGCCGGTGCTCCATTATCTGTGGCAGGCGGTGTCTCGTTGCAGATTGTCCAGACGGGAACAGCCACCATCACCACCACCACGGCGACCAATGCTGTGGATGGCAGCTACGGGGGCCAGGTTGTTTACACCAACAGTAGCGGAACCCGCTGGGCCACAGGAACTCTTCTTAGCGGCACCTATACCCTCAGCCAACTGACTACCGATACCACGGCTTTACCTACATCCGGAGGCTCCGGCACGACGGATTATAATTTCAATAGTGGCAACACGAATATGGCCGGCAGCGTATCCGTCAACCTGTTGCGGGTGTCGAACGCCGGAGGCGCCACTCTGACTCCATCCGCTACCGGTACGCTGACTATTAACGGCGGTATTCTCTTTACGAATACGGCAAACTTTACCTTGGCGCAAACCGCCACCAACGGCACCTATTGGGTCACCTCGGGGGCGCCGGCGAATTCAGGCAATTATAATTTTCTGAACCTCCAAAATTACGGCACAGGCGGAGTAACCATTGGCAACAATGCCGGCACTAGAGGCGTTTTTGAGGATAATCCTACCAGCGGGGCGCATATGGTGTTGGTTTTTGGCGGGCCGGGGACCTATAATCTTGACGACCCCGGGAATAACACCGGGGGGACTGTGCTCGATGGCGCCACGCTTAATCTGAGCAACGGCGTAACTTCCGTCGCCCCTGCGGGAACGTTCACCATCAACTCAGGCACCATCGAGATGACCGAGAGCAACGGAAATGCTAGCATTTCCACAGCGTCAATCTGGAACGGCAACTTTACCCTGTTGCAATTTAGCGGTAATAGGACGGCGCTGTTCAGCGGTCCTGTTCTTTTGAATAACAATATCGCGCTCACCGAAACCAGCTCGACTGCAGGTGTTGGATGGACGATCTCGGGCCCGATCAGTGACGGTGGTTACGGGTATGGGCTCACCTTCAACGTCAGCGGCCCCAACGCCGTGACCTTGAGCGGTGCAAATACCTTCACCGGTCCGGTTCTACTGGAAAGCGGAGCTTTAAGTGTTGGGGCAACAAGTCTCAATCGTAACAACGTTGTCTCCCTTGCGTCTGGAGCGACGCTTAGTCTGGCAGGCTCACCCGCAATCGCCGGTTTGAATGATCTTGGGGTGGCCAGTTTAACGGAAAGCGTAACGGCAGGCGGCAATGCTCTTCAACTTTTCGGTTCAGGTAACTATTCATTTGGCGGCGTTATTTCGGGTGCTGGCGTCAAAGTCAACAACTTGGTTACTTCGCTCTTCATGAATGGCGTGGGTACCCAAGTCCTGACGGGGGTCAATACCTTTACCGGTGCGATCATCGACAGTGCGGGTACACTGGTGGTGGACGCCAGTCAGGGAGGGTCGATTGCCCCCGTTGCGCTGATCTATGCCGGCGGCACCTACGAGTTCAAGGGAACTGCGACAGGCACGACGGAAACGCTAGGCGGACTGACAAATTTGATAAACGGCGTTGGCAGCGTAGGCGGATCCACGGTGGTTCTGGATAACAACGGTGGGGCAGCCGGTGCGAATATCTTGAACCTGGGCGCATTGGGCAGTGGCACGGCGGGCGCCACCCTCCAGATCAAGGAAATAGGCACCGCAGCTGGCACCATTAAAACTACAACTTCCAATGCAGCCTCCGGCGTTCTGGGAGGAGCGGGCGACGTCGTTTTTACGAGCACGACCGGTACGACAACGTGGGCCACGTCTGTCGGTACGACCCCCTTTACCATTGGCGCCTATACCGCCGAAACCACCCTGCCTACGGCCGCGACTACCAGCTCTGTCAATTATCTGATGACCGCCAATCTTGCCAGCAATATCGGCACCGAATCGCTTAATCTGCTAAGGATCACGGGCGGAACTGGCTTAACTCAGAATAGTGCTACGACATTGACGTTTGCGAACAATGGCCTGCTCTTTACGGGGTCGTCCGCCTTCTCGCTGGGGGGTGGCACGATCGAGGGAGGCAATGCTACCGGGATAACCATTCAAAACTACGGAACTGCGGCGCTGACCATCACTTCCACCATCGCTAATTCTAGCGCGGGTGCCAGCGCACTTACCATCGCGGGGCCTGGCACCACCAACCTGACGGGGAGCAACACCTATACGGGCGTGACTTATCTCAACGGTGGCACGGTCGACATCAACTCGCTGGCGAATTTCGGCATCACGGGCACCACGGGCACCGCCGGCATTCAGTTCAGTGGGGCGACTCTCCAGTACGCCGCCGGCTTTACGGGAAATAGCGACCTTTCCAGTGCTAGTGAGGTCATTACCTTCAATAATTCCGGAGGAACGATTGATACCAACGGAAATACCGTCACCTACGCCGGTGCCTTCGGCGCTGGCGCGGGAGGGTTGACGGTCGTGGATACAGCAGCTACGCATGGTTCATTGACTCTAAATAGCTCCATCGGGTACACCGGCACGACCATCATCCAAAATGGCGGTTCGGTTAACCTCGGCAAGAGCGGGACCCTCGCCACCGGAGCAGGAACCATCGTGGGCAATGGGGGGACACTTTCCGGCGGCGCTACTGCAACTACCAGCACTACGCCCAGCACTTCCAATGCTGGAATGGTTACCTTGCAATCGGGAGGCGTCCTGGCTCCTGGCAACCTCACGGGCATTGGAAGCAAACTTCTGACCGTTCAAAATACAGGATTGGGAAGCGGTGGCGACCAAAGCGCTGGCGCCTTGAATAATGTCCTGGCCGCTACCGGCCTGACTTGGAATGCGGGCGGTACCTTGAAATTCCAACTCGACAGCACCACTGGTCAAACCGGAACAGCCACGAGCCTCTCCAGCTCCACTTTGCTGAATCTGGGATCGGGCGCGCTGGTGAAGAGCGGCACGGGCTTGTTTACGATCAATCTGCAAGACACCGCTGCTGACAACACAACCCCGGGTTCGACCAATGTCTACGACCTCATTAACTTTGGCGCGATCACCACCTATGGAGTAACGACTGCGAATACCAACTTCAACATTAACGACTTTACCCTTGAAAACTTGAGCACGGATCCCGCTGTGACCGGTTCCTTGTCTCTCTATTTCAATCCCCTTGCTCTCAATGGCGCGGGGCAGGAGGAGTTGTTACTGACGACGTTGGAGACGACCGCAGTTCCTGAACCCGGTACGTGGGCGATGCTGGTTGCCGGATTCGCCTTCCTGATTATTGTGGTCCGTCGGCGTCACCGCCAGGGTTAATCTCTTCCGTGGTAGCCGCCGTTGTCCCTAGCGGCGGATGTTTGGAGGAAAAGACATCCGCCGCTAGGGACAGCGGCGGCTACCTTAAAATGCCTCGGAGCTTGCTCCGGGGTTCTTTACTTCCCAGGTTTTTTCAAGGTCCGGTCCGCGCGGCGGCAAGAGCATGGTCCTTCGCAATACCGGAAAGGAAACAAGCGGCGGTACCGATTCGGTTTTCATCCACAGGCTGCCAGCAATATTCCACGGAAGCGGTGCCGCGATAGTTCTTGGAGAGAAGCCACTCGATCACTGCTTGGAAATTGATCAGGCCCGCCTCCTCCAGATAGGTTTCGGTGCCGTCCGCTCGATGTTGCTGCCAATGCAGGTGATGGATGTAGGGGAAAAGAGCCTCCAGACTTTCCCTATAGCCTCGTTGCAGGAAATCGGGGTTGGCCTGAAAATTAAGCCGAAGATTCGGACGATCAACCTCCTCCAGGAGGCGTTGGACGCTGGGCAGCGTGTCCGCCAAGGTATTCACGTGGGTTTCGACGACAAAAAGGGAATTGGGATCGAGGGCGCAAAGTTCACGCAGACCTTCTCGCGCTGCGTGCCAGTGCGTGGGCGTGGCGCGATGGCTTGGGAGGCCATCCGGACCGATGTCGACAAATGTCCGGATTTTTCCAACCTCGAGAACCTTCGCAATTTTTAGGGCCTGTCGTGCGGTGTCCAGTGATTTCAGTTTCCATTCCTCACCGCGGGTAAAGGAAAAATAGGGGGAAATCACCAGCGGAGTCAGCTGCTTTCGGGCACATTGGTCCGAGACGTTTAAGAGGCCGGCATGATCGAGGTTCTCCAAATGGGGAAACCAGAATTCGATGCCGCCGAATCCAGCCGCAGCAATCAAATCGATTGCCGCAGCGACGGGATGTTCCCGCAGGGCAATTGAACAGCAGGAGATGGAAAAGGGAAAGGACATGGATCAGGTTCCCGGAACCTCGCCGTCGCGTGGATACTTTTCAAAGGTATGTTTCGCCTTCCAACCGAGAAACTCCCGCAGCCTTCCCATTTCCGCGTGGGCATCCGCATCGGGATGGCCCAGCAGATAAAAGATTTCATACGTCAATTGCGGAGCAATCAGCGCCAGGCGGGTGGCTTCGGCGATATCGCGCGGATCGATGAATTGCCAGTTCACCGTTAGCAGATGTCTTCCATATTTATCGGAAACGGTGTCCTCATCGCAAATGTAGGCGGGGCGCAAAACAGCAACTTCCAAGCCGTGAGCCTGATGATAATAATGGGCCGTTTGTTCTTGAAGCACCTTGGTCAGCGGGTACATGGCGCGGGGATCCGGGCTCAGATCACGTGTCAAAAATTCACCGGCGTTTTGATGTCCCTGCACCACGGAAATACTCGAAATCAAGACCACCCGTTTGATTCCGTGCGTACAGGCGGCGTGAAACAGATTTGCGGTGCCTTTCACATTCACATCGAAGGGAAGAGTTGGCGTTCCATAAATCTCCGGGCGATTGGGTGCCATGTGCCCGATGACCAAATCGGAACAACCTTCACAGAGCGAAAGGGCGTCTTCCAGTTGAGACACATCACCCACCCGGCTATCCCAAGTTCCTGGGATGGGCACGACATCCAACAGGCGGAGAGGAAAATGTTCGCCCAGCACCTGGACGAGGCTGCGTCCCAGAAAACCGGCGGCACCGGTAATTGCAACGCGGGTAGGGGTTCGAAAATCCATGGAGTTGGTGATAAAATGAGGGACGGGATGACTAACGGAAGCAGGAAACGCCGGCCCCCGATAGTTCAGAATGTGGTCGCCGTTTCCCGCGCAGAAGTTGACTACGATTTGATCGGTATGCCGATCAAATCGTAGTGGTCGAAGAAATCACGTTCGGCCCTGGCTGCGATCTGATGCAGGCCTTCAAGATGACTTTACGGACAAACTACTTTATCGCCTCCGTGCAATCGTGAAATGCGCTCTGCAACGCCTTCAGCGGGTCGCCCTTCACACAGAATTCATGGGAGATAAATCCACTGTAGCCGGTCCGGGCTATCGCGCGATAAATCGCCGGATAGTAGATTTCCTGCGTGTGATCGGGCTGACCCCGGCCCGGATTGCCGGCGGTGTGGTAGTAGGCAAAGAACGGATGGTTTTGCTCGATCGTCCGGATGATGTCCCCTTCCATGATCTGCATGTGATAAATATCGTAGAGAATCTTTACCGCAGGCGAGTTGACCCGGCGGCACAATTCAACCGCCCACGCGGTTCGGTCGCATTGATAACCAATATGATCAACCTTGCTATTGAGAAGCTCGACGATCAGCGTGACCCCCGCGTCGGCCGCTGTGTCTGCCACCTTGGCCAGAAGCGTCGCACTCTGGGCCAGCCCCGCCTCGTCACTGATACCGTCACGCACACCGGAGAAGCAGACAAGCGCCGGAATGTTGGCCTTTTTCGCCTTGACGATATTCACCCGAAGTTCGGCCTCGATGCGTTCCGCATTTTCGGGCCGGTTGATCCCATCGTTCAATGTCCCATGGCCCATGATGGCCGAGACGGTCAGCCCGTGGCGCGCCGCCAGCGGCCAGAGCGCCTCGTCGATCAGGTCAACGCCTTGGTAACCGATTTTGGCCGCGCCGGCGAGAAGCGTCTCCGGATCGATTCCAGACGCCGAAAAGGCCCACCATGAGAAAGCCTGACGAAAGGAGCTCAAGCTTTCTCCTTTCCGGAATCCGACCAGTCGAACACGATGCCCATCGTCTTGTCGCGGTCCCGATTGGCCGTCGTGTACGCTTCCACGCACGCTTCCGGTCGAAAGACATGGGTATTGAGACCTTCCAGCGAAAACCGGCCGCTGGAGACCAACGTAAACAGAAGTTGGGTAATCGTCGCGTCGTTCCACTCCGCCGTCCGATGGCCATCGTGTGCGCCGATGATGGTCAGGCCGCGCACGATGACGTCCACGGTGAGAAACTGTTTGGCCGGTTGACCCGTGTCGCCGAGAATCACCACCGTGCCGCGGTCGGCGGCCAGCGTGAGGGCGGAGGCGAACACTGCCGGATTTCCAGTGGAGTCGATGACGACGCGGGGAAGGCTTCCGCCGCACGCCTCAAGCACTGCCTCGCGCGATTTCTCGATGGGCAGAGAAAGGGGCGCCGTGGCGCCTCCCGCCCGGGCAAGCTCCATGCGATGGGACGCCATATCGACCACGATGATCGAGGCCACCCCTGCCGCGCGAGCCCACCGTATCGACATCTGCCCGATCGGCCCCGCGCCGATAATCAGCACGCTGTCTCCAAGGCGATAGTTCGCCGCCTTGGCGCCATGGAAGGCGATCTTGGCCAGTGCAAACCAAACCGCTTGCTCAAAAGGAATCGCGGCGGGAATGGGATGACAGTCCGCCTCCGGAACCACGGCGTGAGACCGGTGCGGGACCCGGTAGGCGACACGATCACCCACCTTGAGCGAGGTGACCTCCGCGCCCACCTCCTCCACCGTTCCGACTGCGGTGTAGCCGGGATGGAACGGATATTTCACCCAGTTGTGCCAGTGCGTCCCCGGATCGAAGAGACGATTGAAGACAATATTTTCCGTTCCGGTGCTCATCAGGGAGAGGCTGGTACGCACCAGGACATTGCCCTGGGTGGGATGGCCGGGATCGAACGATTGGAGTTCCACCTGCTGTTTTGCGGGAAACACCAGACATTGGGGTTGAGAGTGTGACATGGCGCAATCTTTAACAAAGGCACCCTTTGGTGCCATTTGAATTATCGGCGATTCATTGTAGTTTTCGGCTATTTTCCGGCCTTTCATCCTCCAACGCAGATTTTTAAGAGAGAAACTGGGGCATGTCTTGTTCTCAAGGGGCTATTTGTCTATAAATTACGGCTATGCGGCCGCCTCTTTCGTGGGATCAACTTGCCCGCCATACCGCCGAGGCGCCTCCCCTTGTTTATGTCCACGGCATGCGATTTCCCGTCTGCCTAAGTTTTAATTGCGGTTGGCATAGTCATGACGACATCGAAATCGTCTACCATCCGACGGGTCGAGGAACCAGCCGCCTGCGAAGTGGCCGCGAGTTGAGTTTTGAGGAAGGCAGCGTCGTTATCTACGGCCCGAAAGAGGAACACGACCAGAGGATGACTAGATCCGGGGAAGACCTCTGCGTCCATGTGAAAGCGCCGGATTGGTTCGTGCGCTTCGCAGGGCCGGCGCTTCATTTGCCGCGGATCGAAATCCCGTCAATCATCGCCGACATCCAGATGCTCGCGCGGGGCCATATGCGGCTGCGGAAACTGGACCGAGGTATCTTCAATTATCGCGCCACGACCACTCTGCTCACCTTGATCCATCTCGCCTGCGTGGCACAACCACGCGAGGGCGAAGATGCCGGAGAGCGACACGTGCGCAAGGCGGAGGTTTATATTCACGAAAAATTTCCGGTCATCCAGTCGTTGCGCGAGATTGCGGCCCACGCCCAGATCAGCCCCGATCACCTGCGGCACAGCTTCAAACGGCTGCGCGGCAAAAGCCTCGTTCACTATCTCAACGAAGTCCGCGTCGAGCAGGCCAAATCGCTGCTCATCCATTCCCGATTGCCGCTCAAGCAGATCGCCTCTATGACCGGTTACCGCGACGAATATTATTTTTCCAATGTCTTTCGCAAATTCGCGGGCTTGGCTCCGGGAGTATATCGCAGGCGAGGGTAGGCCTGTCTTAGCCTTGTCATGGTTTCCTTTTAGAAAACTTTTCTCGACCTTACAAATGCCCTTGGCTAGCGTGCGGGCATGCTCAAAATCAAGGATGGAGGCCATCGACTGTTCGAGAACGATCCCGAAACGGCGCAGCTTGTTTCCGAGATGCTGCTCGATCTGGAAAAGCACGGTCTTGATGCCGTGCGCCGCTACAGCGCGAAGTTTGACGAGTGGACTCCTCCGAGTTTTGAGTTGGATGCAAAGCAGATCCGCGAGGCGATCTCCCGGCTTGATCCGGAGGTGATCCGCGATACCACCTATTGTCAGGACAACGTGCGCCGTTTCGCCCAAGCCCAGCGGGCAACACTTCTTCCGCTGGAAACCACGCCGCGTCCCGGCATTGTTCTGGGCCACCGCCACATTCCGGTGGGAGCGGTGGGCAGCTACATTCCCGGCGGACGCTACCCGATGTTCGGCTCGGCGCAGATGAGCATCATCCCGGCGAAGGTGGCAGGGGTCAAACGCATCGCTGCGTGCACGCCGCCGGTGAAGGGGGAAGGTTATTTTCCGGCGACGATCAATGCGATCCACGAGGCAGGCGCGGACCGGATTTTCGTCGTCGGAGGCGTCCCGGCCATGGCGCTGATGGCTTTCGGCATGGGCGTAATGGAGCCGGTCGATATCCTCTGTGGAGCGGGCAATAAGTTTGTGGCGGAAGCGAAGCGTCAACTTTTCGGGCGTTGCGGGATCGATCTCCTGGCGGGCCCGACCGAGATCATGATCATCGCCGATGAGTCGGCCGACCCGGCGCTCGTGGCGTGTGATCTGCTCGGGCAGGCCGAGCACGATCCCAATTGCGGCGTCGCCTTGATTTGCCTGGGCGAAAAGTTTGGGCGCGCCTGCTTGATCGAAGTGGAAAAGCAGCTGAAAGTCCTGCCCACCCGTGAGATCGCGAGCCAAAGTTGGGCCACCAATGGCCGCATCTATGTCGCCGAAAGCCGTGAGGAAGCCATTGCGTTGAGCGAAGACTATGCGCCTGAGCACTTGGAATTGCATGTCGAGGACCAGGGCTATTATTTCGAGCGCCTGACCAATTATGGCTCGCTCTTCATCGGTGAGGAAACAACCGTCGCTTATGGTGATAAGTCAATCGGGACGAATCACATTCTGCCGACCAGCCGGGCAGCGCGCTATACGGGGGGCGTCTGGGTGGGAAAATTTCTTAAGACCGTCACCTATCAGCGGATGACGCCCGCCGCCTCGGTGGAGGTTGGAGAGGTCACCGCCCGGCAATGCCGAGTCGAACGGATGCTGGCCCATGCCATCACCGCTGATGTTCGGGTGCAGCGTTACGGGAAAAAACCATGAGCCTTTTCGACTTGAACGGCAAGGTTGCGTTGGTGACTGGGGCGGCGACTGGATTGGGGCAGGGCATTGCCCTTGCACTCGCTCGGCAGGGCGCGACTCTGGTCTTGTCGGACAAGCCGGAATGTTCCTTAAAGGAAACTTTTTTGCTCATCCAAAAGGAAACTGAATGGGAGGCGGCTCTGCTTCCCATCGATGTGCGCGACCCTGCCCAGATCGACGAGGGCGTCACCCGGGTTCTGGCCAGCTTCGGTCGGGTTGACGTCCTGATCAACAATGCCGGCATCAATCGACCCAAGCCAGGGCTCGAGGTCGATCTGGAGAACTGGGAGGATCATTACCAGACCAACGTGCGCGGTGGATTCCTTCTCGCGCAGAAGCTCGCGCCCGCGATGATCGAGGCGAAATGGGGCCGCGTGATCTGGATTTCCAGCCAGTCCGGTCTGATCGGTATTCCGGGACAGCCGGTCTACTGTTCGACCAAGGGAGCTGTTATTCAGTTGGTGCGCACCCTCGGGGTTGAGTGGGCGAAACACGGCATTACGGTCAATTCGATTGCACCGACATTTGTCGAAACCAACCTGACGCGCCGCCGCCTGCAACAGCCTGAGTTTCTGGAGTTTGTCTTGGGCAAGATTCCAGCCGGTCGCTTGGCCACGGTGGAAGAAATTGCCGCCGCCGCCATCTTTCTCGCCAGCAAGGAGGCTTCGATGGTGAATTGCCATACTTTGTGTGTCGATGGCGGCTGGACCGCGTGGTAGGTTGAAGGGGTGAGTGATTCCAAGTTTGGCGCCCGACTTCGGGCAATGCGCAAAGCCCGGGGGACGACGCTGCCATCGCTGGCCGCTGCCGCGGGGATTTCCAAGGGATATCTTTCCAAGATCGAGAAGTCACCGTCACCCCCGCCTTTCAGCACTTTGCAGGCGCTGACTCGTGCGTTGGGAGTGGAACTTACCAATCTTCTCTCCGGTGATCTGCCCCACGGGCAATCGCGTAATCTGGAAATTCACGGTCCACGGGAAGGCACCTGGCAGCAGTCGGTGCGATTAGGTGGGTATAGTTTCCTGCCGTTGTTGCAGTCCTACCGGAACAAATATCTTGCGCCGTTTCTCATGCGGATTCCGCCCGGTACCACTCTCTTCTTCAAGCACGATGGCGAGGAATTTATCTACGTTCTTTCCGGCGAAGTTGACCTGGAATACGAAGGGCGGAGGCACCGTTTGGAGAAGGGTGCTTCCATGTACCTCGATTCGCGCATCAAGCATCGGTTCCACAACGAGACCTCTCGCGAGGTCCAGTTGCTTGCGGTGAATTTCGATTACCGGCGCTTCTAGTATTAATGGCCTGTTGCGCCGCGCTCCGCATTTCGGACGTGGATTCCCCTGCCGGAACCAACCGGATGAAGAGTCGGTTTTTCTCTCTTCATTTCATGCGGTGATAGGCTGAAGGCGGAATACCCATTTTGCGTTTGAAAGCCGTACTGAAGGCAAAGGGGCTGGAGTAGCCCACTGCCTCGGCAACAGTCGCGATGGTCAGAACGGAACGGCCCAAGAGGGCGGCAGCACGATCCATGCGCATCCAGGTGATTCGGTCCATGGGGGAAACGCCATGATATTTCAGGCATAGTCTTCGAAGCTGTTCGGCGCTTAGTCCCATTCGTTTGGATAACTCCCGGCCCGTCCAAGGATGGGAGAGATCGGCTGCGACAATTTCCCAAAGACGTGCCAGTCTGGGCTCCACGTTCCCCGGCAGGCAAAGTCGTTGAAGCAGGGCATCGACCAATTCCAGCCAGAGGTGGAGCAAGGCGCGGTCGGCTCCAGCAAGCACCCCCCGATGCAGCCCCTCGATCGCCGATTCAAGGGGCAGAACATCGACATCCACAAGTGACGGACGTGGGTATCGGTGCTCCAGAGTTTGACTGATCGGGGCATCGCGTTGAAGATGAGCCCAGCAAATTTTCCACCGTCCCGGAGCCTTGTAAGCATGCGGCACTCCCGTCGGCAGCAGGCATGCCTGCCCCGGCCCGCAACGGCGCCATCTTCCCTCCACCCACACCAGTCCGGTTCCTTCGAGAGAGCCAATGACTAAAGCGAAGGAGGGCGAGTGACGCGCAAAAAAAAACCGCGCCGCGCCTCGGAGATTCCGGCCAGTTCGATGCCGTGCCCGGTCATTTCCGGAACCTGTTTGGAAGACACGATCTGTTCGCGGGTGCGTTTTCCAATCATGTGTGTTTCACGAAGGTCGAGGTGCATTCCAAGGATGTTATAAGAGACCGTCCAAGCTTAGGCTAGCTGAAATGAATTTTTCCTCTTCCCCCGTGACGCCCCTGCGTCCCCCAGCCGTACCGCTGGTGACTCATTCCCCCTATTTCAGTGTCTGGTCTTTCAATGATCTGCTGACTGACGATTGGAGCAAACATTGGACGGGAAAAAACCATCCCCTGTGCGGCTTGGCGCGAATTGATGGCTCGTTCTTTCGGTTCTGTGGACCGGAACCGAAAGCGGCGGCTGCGATGACGCAATGCTCGGTCGAGGTGCTTCCCACTCGCACGATTTATCAATTCGAGGGTGGTGGAACGGCCTTGAGCCTGACCTTCCTGACTCCCGCGCTGCTGCACGATCTTGAGGTGCTTTCCCGGCCTGTGACTTACGTGATTTTCGAAGCGCGGTCGATTGACGGACAACCCCACGAGGTGACCATCTATCTGGATTGTTCCGGTGAGTGGACGGTGAACACCCCGGAGCAATCGGTGAGCTGGGGACGCTACCGGATTGGCGACATGCAGGCGCTACGGATCGGTTCGCAGGAACAGGCCGTTCTGCAAAAATCAGGCGACGATCTCCGTATCGACTGGGGTTATCTCTACCTCGCCCTGCCCGGCGGCATGAAGGGTGAATTGGGGACGGGTTTCCATATGCAATGCCGTGAAACCTTTTTACGCACCGGTCACTTGCCCGATACGGACGACATGGCCATGCCGCGTCCCGCAGGCAGGCAATGGCCGACGTTGGCCGCACGGGTGGAATTAGGGCAGGTCGGGATCGCGCCTCAATCAGGCCATGTGCTTTTGGCTTATGACGAACTTTTTAGCGTGGAATATATGCACCAACGGATGACGCCCTTCTGGCGTCGCAATGGAAGCACCATGGCGGATCTTCTACGCACGGCAGAATCCGATTTCGACCGGGTACGCAAAGTCTGTGAAGAGTTCGATGCGGCATTGGTGGCCGATCTGCAACGCGTAGGCGGCTGGAAATATGCGCAACTAAGCGTCCTGGCCTATCGCCAAAGCATTTCGGCGCATGTCCTGGCCGCACATCCCATGGAGCCAGATATGCCGTTTTTTTTCTCCAAGGAAAATTTCAGCAACGGCTGCATTGCCACGGTGGATGTGACTTATCCCTCCTCGCCACTCTATCTCCTGTTCAATCCCGAACTGCTCAAGGGAATGCTGACGCCGGTCTTCCGCTACGCGGCGCTGCCGAGATGGAAGTTCCCCTACGCTCCGCACGACCTGGGAATTTATCCGCTCGCCAACGGCCAGGTCTACGGCGGCGGCGAGGAGACGGAGGTGAACCAGATGCCCATTGAAGAATGCGGCAACATGCTCATTCTCACGGCGGCCATCGCCCGCGTGGAAGGGAAAGCCGACTACGCGCTTTCCCACTGGCCCCTGTTGGAGAAATGGGCCGACTATCTGCGAGGCAAAGGCTTCGATCCCGACAACCAACTCTGCACGGACGATTTTGCCGGCCATTTGGCCCACAACGCCAATCTTTCCATCAAAGCCATTCTCGGCCTGGCCTGTTATGGCCTGTTGTGTCAAATGACCGGCAGAAAAGAAGAGGCGTCTAAATACCGGCAACTCGCCAAAGAAATGGCTGGGCAATGGATGGATCGGGCCGATGACGGTGATCATTATCGCCTGGCCTTCGATCAGCCCGACACTTGGAGTCAGAAATATAATTTGATCTGGGACGATCTACTGGACCTCGGGGTTTTCCCAAAAAGCGTCGCGCAAAAGGAAGTCTCCTATTATAAGACCAAGCTCAATCGTTACGGACTTCCACTCGATAATCGCAGCACCTACACCACGATCGATCACAGTATCTGGGCGGCGGCTCTATCTGAATCCGATGATGATTTTGCCCGGTTCGTGGATGCAATCTGGCTTTATCCCCACGAATCCGACAGTCGCGTTCCGATGGGCGACTGGTATCACACCCACGATGCAAAACAGCTCCATTTTCGGGCGCGTTCGGTGGTCGGCGGTATCTTCATCAAATTGCTGATTGATCGATTGAAGGTAAGCATCCCACCTAGCGCCACTGATTGAGCTGTTGGTAAATGTCGTAGCATTGAGAGTTGATGTCGCGTTCACGCCGTAGTTGGGTAGTGTCCTAATTAGAGAGCTGACTCAGTCAGAAAGAGCAGCTATCGTGATCGGATGTCACCATCCGATAGCAACACCAACGCTACCGTGGAACAGATTGCGGGGTCCGTAGGTGGGACGGGGTCACCATCCGATAGCGATCTTTGCGATTGGTCCAAGGGGCATACCATTTATATCGATTGGCCAGTCCTCCTTCTTAATGACGCTATAATCATTGCTGGAGTTGGTCTTATCGTTTGGGTCATCCTGCGAAAGCAGAAGTAGCTGATTTCAAATTAGGACACTCCCCATAGTTGATTTTCGAGCTATTGGTGCCCATCATCGATTTGCACCGGCATAAGAACAGACCGGCGGTAATCCAACGGGCGTTGACCGGTATGCTTGAGAAATAGACGCGAGAAGTAGTATTCGTCCTGAATTCCCACCTGAGCGGCAACTTCCTTCACGCGCCAACGCCCCTCGCGCAATAGTTGCCTGGCCTTGGCTACGCGAAGTTCGTTGAGATAGACAAGCGGGCTGCATCCGGTTTCCCGCGCGAACAGTCGGCGGAGGTGATCCGGCGACATCGGAAGCCGCGCAAGCGCACTGCCCGCATGAAAATCGGGATCGGTTATCCGCTTTTCAATCTCATGGCGCAGGGCATCGACCATCGGGTGACTTGGCCGGGGAAAAGAACATTGCCGCTGCAAATGAATCAGAAGCAGGGAGAAAAGGTGTTCGGTTGCATCCTCCCATTGCGCTCCCTTTTCCCGCCATTCGTGATGTAAGAGCGAAATAAGGCGCAACAGATTGGCCCGGGATCGATCCGTGTAGAGCGGAAGGGTGCTTTCGCCAAATGGACAGTGATTCGCGGTGATGAAAAAGCCGAAACAGGCGTCTTTGGTCTGCTCACTGTGCGGGATGAACGGAGGATAGCAGATGGCGGTACCGCGAGAAAAAGGAACTTGAGTGTTCCCTACCACGGCCACACCTCTGCCATCCAGATAAAAGCCGATCTCCCAGCAATCGTGGGTATGGGGCTTGGACCCTTGATAAGGCCCGATCCTGGCGACGGAGAGGAGCTTAGACATGCCAAGTGATGGGCACAGGCGCGGCTTTGTCCATCAGAACCGCCGGTTCGTGCATTTCGTGCCTCGAAGATAACTTGTAGAGTCGCCGCATGCAATTACAGATGACAGACGCCTTACATGAGCTTGGAGTTCGTCCCGACACCTTGACTCCGTCCGACCGCGCCAGCCTGGATCGTGACGGGTACATGATCGTTCCCAATGTTCTGCCTCCGGCGCAGGCGGCGGCGATGGCAGAGCGTTTGGATACCCTGGCGGTCGCGGAAGGTGAAAACGCCGGCAAGGATTTTCACACCGAAAAGGGCGCCACGAGACTGGGCACCCTCATCAACAAGGACCCGATGTTCGACATCTGCTTTTTGCACCCGCGTGGACTCGCGGCGGTGAATTATCTCATGGAGGGCGACTTCGGCCTTTCATCGATCACTGGTCGGGCCGCCCAGCCGGGCGAGGGCTTGCAGGCACTGCACCGCGACAACTCGGTCCGCTGCGCCAACGTCCTGTGGGCCGTGAGCGACTTCACGCTGGAGAACGGCCCTACGCGCCTCGTCCCCGGCTCACACCTTCACCCCCAATCTCCATCCGAGGCGATGGAGAACGCCGAGGCCCGCCATCCCGATGAAATCTACGTTATCGTCCCGGCTGGCACATTGATCATCATCCACGGATGGACTTGGCACGGCGGCACGCGCAATGGCACGACCTGCCCCCGGCACCTGATCAGCGCTTTCTTCATGCCGAGAGGAAATTATCAATCCATCGCTCACCGTCAGCTCACCCAGGCCTCCCAGCGGCGACTCAGCGAAGCGGCGCGCTTCGTTATTGATCACGAACCGGCTCCTTGAAACGGCTCGCTCTACCGGGTGCGCTTGTCAAGCGGGCACGCCATGGGACGCATACGATTGAAGGTAAAACCTGAAGTTTTCACGGTGAGAAATGGCGGTAAATGTTTCCGCCCTCGAAACGCGCGCGTGATCCCAGGAGGCGTTCGATCCGGAGCACCTCGTTCCATTTCGCCATCCGCTCACTGCGGGCAAAGGAGCCGACCTTCAATTGCCCTGCATTGGTCGCCACGGCAAGATGCGAAATAAAGGAGTCCTCCGTTTCGCCCGAACGCGCCGAAATGACCGGAAGCCAGCCCGCCGTCTGGGTGAGCCGGATGGCTTCCATGGTTTCGGTGACAGTTCCGATCTGGTTCAGCTTGATGAGCACCGCGTTGGCAATTTTCGCTTCGATGCCGCGCTGGATGCGCTGCACGTTGGTCGTGAAGAGATCGTCCCCGATCAGTTGCACGGTTTTGCCGATGGCCGCGCAGACCTTGGCCCATCCCGTCCAGTCGGTATCGGCCATGGGATCTTCAATCGAAATCACGGGATAACGGCGGCACCAGCCGATCATCAAATCGGCAAATTCGTCGGAGGTAAATTCCTGTTTCTCGAGGCGGAAGCGGTACTTGCCGGTGGTCTCGTCGTAGAGATCGCTGGCCGCGATGTCGAGGGAGATGGCGACTTCCCGGCCCGGCTGATAGCCGGCCCGTTCGATGGCTTGGACGAGAGTATCGAGCGCCTCCTCGTTGGACGCGTAATCGGGCCAAAAACCGCCTTCATCCGCCAGTCCGAACCGTTTGCCCCGCTCGCTCATGATCGTTCCGGCCGCGTGGTATACATTGTGGGTCATCTCCAAGGTTTCGCCGTAACTTCTGGCGCCGAGCGCGATGACAAGGAAATCCTGCACGTCGGTGCGCCACTCGGCGTGGGCACCGCCGCCCAAGATCTGAATTTCCGGAAGAGGCAGCAACGTTCCCGCACCCCCGCCCAGGTATTCGAACAAGGGCCGGCCCGCTTCCGCCGCAGCCGCGTGGGCCACCGCCATGGAAACCGAAAGAATGGCGTTGGCCCCGAGCCGGCTTTTGTTGGCCGTGCCATCGAGTTGGATGAGCATCTGATCGACAGCGGACTGGTCGGAGACTTCCACGCCGCGCAAGGCCGCGGCGATCTCGCCATTGACGTGGCCAATAGCGCGGAAAACCGATTTGCCGCGGAACCGGGCCTTATCGCCGTCGCGCAATTCGAGCGCTTCGTATTGGCCGGTGGAGGCACCCGAAGGAACGAGCCCGCGCCCCGTCGTCCCATTATCGAGTTCAACCTCCGCTTCCACCGTCGGGAAGCCACGGGAATCATAGATCTGAAAGGCGGCAACGTTTTTAATCTTCATGGTATTGCGAGAGGGCATTCTTCCATTCATTCAGCAGGGTTGCCAAGTCGGGAGGCGGTCGTGGAATTCGCTCGCGCGTAAATCGGCGCAGCCAGTTTTTCTTGCCCTCGTCATCACGCAGATATTCGACCGGCGATTTGCCATCGACGCGGGCCAGCATGAGCATGAGCAGGAGCCGCGGAAGATAAGGCGAGATGAGTGCCAACTTTTCCGTTCCGAGTTCCACGCCATAGGCTTCGCCAAAAACATCGATCAGCGGGAAAAATTCGTCCCTGCTTTTGGTGAAACGCAGGCTTTTCAGGAAGAAATGATTGAGTAGAAAGGCGACGTCGAAAGCGGGATCGCCAAACCAAGCCACCTCGCAATCCAGAACGACCAGACGGTCCTGATGGAGGAGAAGATTCTTGGGGCTGTAGTCGCCATGGATCAGGCAGCGCCGGGTCGATTCGATCCGTGCGACTTCCTCTATAAAATGAGTCTCCAAATCGGGATGACGCCTTCCGGTCGTCAGTAAATAGGGATCGAGGCGAAGCTGAATGAAGTTCGGCGTGGTTTCGAAGCGGGCATGGATTCCGGGATCATCCCACGTTCGCCGATGAATCGTGGCCAGGACTTGCGCGGCTTTCCGCGCATGGTCGGTTTTCCGGACGCCTTCAAGCAGCAGCGTTTTCCAATTAGCAAAGCCCTCTCCCAAAAAATCCATGACGAAATAACCGTCGGTTTTCGAGGCAAAGAGAACCGATGGCACGGCGGCGGGGAGGAACCCCTGTACGCAAAGGAGGAATTCAACCTCTGAGGCATTGCGTGAAAGATCGACATACCAATCGTCGGCGACTTTCAGCTTTTTCAGGGCGCGCTTGACCACAAAGACGTTCTCGCCTTCCTCAACGCGATAGATCTCGCTCGAGACGCCTCCCGTGAGCGGGGTGATCTCCGCCTGGGGGCCTTTGATGAGGCCATCGCGCAGAAGCATCTTTCTAATCTCCTCTTGCATGAGAGAAGACTAAACAGCCGAGTGGATCGACGCAACAGTTCCGCAACGCGCTTCCGGCGCTGGACGCGTTCGGGTAGCAGGGATTGTTGGCACTTATGCAGGATGACCTGCGCTGTGTTGTAATATCAGGAGGCAGCCTTCATCACGGAACGGGCGTGGCCGGGGCCTTGCTGGCGAGCAGTTCACGCGTGATCTTTACATCGGGGCTGGTGATGGCGACGTAATTCACGTTGGCACTGCGTCCGTTCAGATTCGTGAAGCGGATGACATTCGGTCCCTGCTTGAGCTTCAGGAGCAACGGCTGGTTGTTGATCGGATTGGTCGCGGTGTAAATCCGCCAATCGTCCGACCCATTGGCATAGCCGCCGGTTGTCGGAAAATTGATCGGCGCGAACGGTTCCTGGACAACGCCGTTGACGGAGATTTCGCGCATGATCTGGTCGAGTTCGCTGCAATAGCAGAGTGACAGGTTATAGTAGCCGTCGGTCGGCACGTTGAACGTCCACTCGAGCCATTGGCCCTCCGCGTCCCAATTCAGGATGACCGTCCCGACTGCGCCGCGTTTGATGTTGGAGGTCTTCACTTCGCCTGCGCCTTGGCTGCTGAAGGCTGCGGCGTTGTCGATGAGGACCGTATTGGCCTGGGCGGGATGCGTCTTCGCCTCGGCCTCGGCGACCTTGGTGCGGGCGATGCAATCGTTCCTGGCCTTGGCCAGCGCGGCTTCCTGCTCGGCTGCGCGCTTCTTTAGCAGGTCAGTGCGATAGGCGAAGATGCTCTGCGCATTTTCGGACGCGAACTCGACCTTCGTGCCACCTTTGAGATCGAGGCTGACGGCGTCGCCGCTGGTCTTGATATCGGTCGGGCCGGTGCGCTGCTCGTTCGAGTCGAGCGCAAAGGCTTTCATGCCCTTGAGCGCGGCCAGCGTCACTGTAATGGTCGCGTCGCTTGACGAAGCATTCGCCACAACGTACCCGCCGGTCTCGGCCTTTTCGACATACGCAAGGCCGGGAGCGCTGCGCCCAATCGAGCCGGCGCCGGCCTTGAGGTTCGTGCCGCCGCCGAGATACATCGCCTGGGCATGGTCGCCGTCCATTTGGACGAGCGCCTGCAGGGCGTTGGTCTCGAGATCGCCGGCTTTGTAGTCGCCGGGACGGTAGGAAGCAAAGCAAAGATCGATACCCTTGGGCGTCGTCACCTTCAGCAGACCGTAACCGGTGTCGAGGCTGCCTTCCTGCGCGACCGATTTTACATAGCCATCCTTCGCGCCGGAGATATCGATGGCGTTACCGAAGATGGTGGCATTGGTCGTCCGGCGTTCCACGATGGTCGGCGGCGTCTCGCGCCCATAATGACCGTCGCCCTCGATGATTTCCGTTGGTGTCCCGCCCGCGGCGACGACGTGTGCGATATCGCCGTTGCGGTCGAGCGTGGCCGACCAGGACTCGTCGGTCGGCGCGGCGGTGTGTTGGACGTTCGTCAGTTGGTTGTAACCATTGGCCACCGGTTCCGGGAAACTCCACGATTGGAGCGGCAGGCTGGAGGAGAACTTGCCGCGAATGTGGTAGACCATGTCCATCTTGCGCGGCAACTGGGCGAAACCGCCAAACAGGTCGCCAACATAGTTCGGCGTTACGAAGACGGAACGGTCCATGATGACGCCGGGATAGGCTTCGTTGTTCGATGCGCGCTGGATGCCCATCGTGTCGGCCGTTCCGTAGATCAACTGGGTGCTGGCGGCCGGCTTGCCGTTAAATGACGATTGCTGGTCCATCTCGTCGATCGTCATGGTCGGGTGGGCGAACGTCGTGTGATACCACTGGTGGTAAATCGGCAACTCGTACCAGGCCGAGCCTGGGACCATCAGCAACACGTCATTGAGGGCGTAGATGTCGAGCGAGAGCTCGTCGGGATGGCTGTGGGAGCCTTCGGGGCCATAGGCGAGCAGCACGCTGTTGGTGCCCCGCGGTGTGGTGAGGCGCAGGATGCCGTAGCCGACGTCGAAGAAGTTCACGCTTTTCCATTCCGGTGGCGTGGCCGCCGCATCACGATCGCGGTCGTAGAGGACCGAGACCGGGAATTGCTGGAAATGAGTGTCGAGATGGCGTCCGACCTGGTTCAGGATGGGCACATAGGCAGGGTCCTGGTAGCGCCGGTAGGCATACTCGTAGAGGAAGGAGTCGTTGCCGACGATGGAGTCCCGGCCGGAGTCGTGCATCGCAGGTGACGTGAGGTCGGGATAGGAATACTGGATTGGCGAGTCGAAAAGATGCTTCAGCGCTCCGTCGCGGTAGCGGTACATGTCGATGTTGTGGTGCCAGAGCGTCTCGGCGTCCATCACAAGCGCCTGCAAGGCCATGAACTGGTAGCCCATGGCGCCTTCGACCCAGAGGCCGTCGGGCTGGATCGCCTTCGCGCTGAAATGGCGGTCGTAGAGGCCGCCGGTCGGCTTTTCCGGCGTGCCGTTGATGCCGTAGAGAGCGGTGTTGATCAATTCCTGGTCCTCGGTTGCATAACCGGCGGTGAGCACCGCGCAGGTGCAGATGGCCGACCAGTTGGTCGAGGCTTCCATCATCGAGTGGTTCTTCGCGATCCATTGCCCCTCGGGCTTGATGAAGTCGTCCTCGATGTGCTTGCGCTCGTCGGGCGTGATGCCGGAGTAGTCGTGGATGAAGTCATAGCCGCGCGCGAGCGGGATGAACGAAATCGCATCGCTGAGGATCTGGTCGTAAAGGATGATCGGCGCGTGGCTGAAACCGGGTCGTGCGCCAACGGCGTAGGTCGGGTAAGCGTCGGCGTAGGCCAGCAGGATTTTTTTCGCGAAGTCGGCGTACTTGTTGTCACCGGTGAGCTGCCACATCATGCCGAGATTGGCGATGTCGAGGGCGAGTTGGGTGTGGACGGCGCCGTACGTACCAGAAGCGCCGGGATCGGGCTGGACGTCGCTCAGGTGGGTCCAGTTGCCCTTGGCGTCCTTGATGCCTTGTGGGACGTTGATGGGCTGGGTGATGCGGACATCGAGCGCCTTCTTCAGGCCGTCGAACTGCTCCTTCAGCTCCTTGTTCTCGGCCAACATCTTCTTGTAGTGTGCGACATCCTCCTTGTCCCACAGCGTGCAGGGGTGGCCGGACGCCTGCCGTGGCTGGCCAACGACCTTCACCTTGCCGTCGGTGGTGCCGCTATTGTTGGTCGTTTCGATGAAATTCTGGTTGGCGTCGAGCGCGATATTGTACTGGTCGGGCAACTTCATCTGCGAGGCGACGTCGGTCGTCGACATGACGCGCAACCGCGACCAGCCGCCGTAGGTGATCGGCTTGCCGCCATCCGCCACAGGCTCGGGTGGATAGCAATCGGTGATCAGGATGCCGACGTTTTGCCCGTGCGCCTCAAGTGGAATGCGGAAGGGGACGCCGGGGTTGTGCGGTAACGGCACGTCCTTCTGCACCAGCTTGCCATCGACGAAGAGGTCGAGCGTTTTCGGCTGTTGCGTGCCGCCATAGTTGAGTGGCACGACCTCGATCGCCTTGATATCGACCGGAACAATGAGTCGAATATCGATGCGGCCGCCGGTGAGTGGAGTGCCCATCATCACGCCGCCGCGGCCCATGTCGCTTGCCAAAGTATCGTTGGCCTGCCAGGCGGGGTTGGCGTGTACGCCGCTTTCCTGCGCCGTTGCACCCATGCTGAGGGTGGCCACGCTTTGCAATCCGGCATCCTCGGGGAACGGCCCGGCTTTTCCTTCCGTCGGCTTTGCCGTTTGAGCAAACGCCAATGACGCGGCGGCGAGGATGACGGTGGAGACGATGATCCGGTGACCGAGTGTGGGTAGAGGCTTGAGCGAATTAAGCATAAATGAAGGTGATGACATCGTTGCGCTGAGCCGGATCAAACACCACAGGGGTGGAAAAGACTCGGTGAAATTTATGAAGTGTTGACCTTACAGAACCTCTAAAGCATGAAGACTCAAGCCAGACGATTCCAAGGCGAAACAAAAATCTGGCTCACGCTCGGTCGCTTGCGCCGTGAAGAGTCATTTGCGGATATAGAGAGTTTCTTACGCCATGAGATTCTTCCATCTCTGGCGATAATCGCGTGGCGTTGCGCCCTTGATTCTGAGGAATTGTTCGTTGAAGTTGGAGAGATTGTTAAACCCCGAGCGTAGGGCCACATCCACGATATTCTCATCAAGCGCGATCAGGTTTCGACAAGCGCGATTGATCCTGATTTCGTTACGGAAGTGGGCATAGTTTTTGCCCACGGTGCGCTTGAAAAAACGACTGAATGCTTGTGGAGACATTCTGGCGTGTCGTGCGACGGCCTCCTGCGAGGGAATCACGTCTGAATCGGCATTAATAAAATGAAGCACATGATTCAGTTTTTCTTCCATTTCGAAGTTTTGGGTCGGCGCGTATGTCACTGAAGCCAGCGCCTTGTATTCCCGGCTGGTGGCCAACACCCCTAGAATCCAGATGAGATCGGAAATCCGTTTCCAGTCGCCCGCCGGTAATTTTTCCATGGCGATGATTTTCTCCATAACGATCCGGCGGGTCTTTCCATAAAAACTTAGTCCACGACCAGAACGAACCAGCAGGTTCCGGAGGTGGCGCATTTCAGGTTTTTCAAAAAAAGAGGATCCCAGGCAATCGGGAAGAAATTGCAGAAAGATCGATTGCATCCGCTTTCCCCGGGCAGCTTTTGTTGTCCATGAGTGGGGAAGATTGGGGCCTAACAGGCATAAATCACCGGCATGGAAGTTTTCGACGGAATCACCGACAAACCTCAGCCCTTCGCCTTCAAGAAAAAGATCAATCTCGAGCTCCGGGTGATAATGCCACGCAAAAGGCAGGTTGGGTTCGTTAAGCCGGAAGATGTAAAAGGAGGAATGTGAGTCCGGAGGAATAAACTCGAGATGAGGCTTCGCGATATTCTTCCCACGGACTGATGGATTTTTGTGAATCATTCGGAGTAACAAGTGAAAGCAGCTTGGATAGTAATGTTAAAAAACCATCAGAAATAATCAAGCTGCGCGTGGAAAAGGCAACGCTAGCCCGGTTTAATTGTTACCTAAGCACCATGAACTTTCTTGGGATCGAGATCGGAGGCAGCAAGCTCCAACTGGCGACGGGAAGCGAGTCGGGTAAAATTTTCGAAGTCGCCCGCTTGGAGATCGAGCCTGCCAGTGGCGCGGCGGCGATTCGCGGTAAAATCGAGGCATATATCACGGAATTCAAGCCGAGGTTTGACTGGCAAGCCATCGGCGTCGGCTTCGGCGGTCCGGTTAACTGGAAGACAGGGCGAATTTGCCGATCGCACCAAGTTGACGGATGGAATGAATTCGACCTGGGCGACTGGTTGCGAGACTTGAGCCGCCTGCCGGTCATCGTGGACAACGACAGCAACCTGGCGGCGTATGCCGAAGCAATTCTGGGAGCGGGCCGAGGCTTCAATCCGGTTTTTTACACCAACTCAGGTAGTGGAGTCGGAGCAGGCGCCGTCATGGACGGAAGCATTTATCATGGCGCCCTTCTGGGCGAAATGGAATTTGGTCATTTGCGATTGGACAGAGAAGGCACCGAGATCGAGCACCGCTGTTCAGGCTGGGCTGTTGATGCGCGCATCCAGGCAGCAATCGCCGGGGAACCTCATGGCATCCTGGCCGATCAGGTAGCCGTCTGCGGCAAGCCGTTCGCGGCGGCACTGGCGTCTTCACTTGAAAAGAACTGCCCTCTGGCTCGTCAGATTTTGGAGGAAACGGCGGAGAGTATGGCTTGGGGACTTTCGCACGTCGTTCATCTCGTCCACCCTGAGGTTATCGTTCTCGGCGGTGGTCTGGCGTTTATCGGCGAATCCTGGCGCGAAGCGATTGCCCGAAAGCTGCGTTCCTTTGTCATGCCCGCGTTTCTTCCCGGTCCTCAAGTTCGACTTTCTCATTTTCGGGACATGGTTGTCCCAACCGGCGCACTGCTCTCCGCTGCAGCGGCTCTACGAACAATTCAGATCAAACCCGAGCACCACGACAACAAATTATGAGACCATGGATCCAGGATTATCTTAAAAACTACGAGCGCGTCGTCGCAGCCTTGCCGTGCGAAAAAATCGAGGCACTCATCGAAATATTCCGCAAAGCCTGGGAAAACGACCGGCGAATCTTTGTTTTTGGCAACGGAGGAAGCGCAGCCAATGCCTCTCATTTTGTCACCGATCTCGGCAAGGGTTCGTCCGACAAGCTTTCAAAGCGCTTTCACGTATTGTCCATCAACGACAACACGCCTTGGCTCACGGCGATTGGGAATGATTATTCTTTTGAGGACATCTATGTGAGACAACTCATGAATTACGCCCAGCCGGGAGATATTCTCTATACCATGAGCGTCAGCGGTAATTCTCCCAATCTGGTGAAAGCCGTTCAATGGGGAAATGAGCATGGAATGGAGACCGTCGCGCTGTTAAGTCAAAAACAGGGCAAGCTTGCCGGTATCGCACGGCATGTGGTGATTGTTGAAGATGATCACTATGGTCGCGTTGAAGATGCCCATATGACCATCAGCCACATGATCTGCTATGCGTTTATGGAAGGGCTCTCGGCGACCTCTTCCTGAATTTCACCGGATAGGCATTGATGGCGAAGGTAAAAAAAGACGAGTGACAACGCCGGAAAATTATCGATGCCATTCGCAAACGGCAGATAACTCCTCAGGGGCCCTCGGCTGACTCGCCCGTGGTGTTTCTCCGAGGCACCGCATTGTTGGCGCAGCAGCGCCTACCCTGGGTTAGTCTTCCCTTTCCGTTTACCCTGCGGGGGTAAAATCACCTCTGAAAATGAGGATGATTCAAACGCTTACAGCGTAGGAGACGTGTGACAGAGTTCCTAGGGTAGGCGTTGCTAGGCCAACCCTGGGCTATATGATTGCCAGCCTTTCAGGCTGGCCAGAGTATTTTTGAAAACGCTCTAGGGAGTGTTTTCAAATTAGGGCAAGCTCGCGTCAATCAGCAGGCCTGGATCATTCCCACCTTCGAAAATGGAGGGATGCCATCGGGAGTCGCCCGATGACCGTTTCAACATCCCCGGTTCGCCAACTTTCAGCTATTCCGTGCCTGGGACTTGAACACGCCGCCCGGTCTGGAACGATTCGATGGCAGCGTAGGCGAGCTGAAGGGCCCGCTTGCCGGCCTGGGCGTGGATTGGTGGCGGCTCGCCTTTCTTGAAGGCTTCCAACACCGCGTCGAGATGAAGATCGAACGTGCGTTGAAATTCGCGGTCGAAGTCGTTGAAGTAACCGGCCTGCCAGACCTCGGCAGTTTCGCTGTCGTGAGCCTGAAAGGAGTAGCGCTGCACGGTGTCCTCAACCAGAATACGCCCCTTATTTCCGTTGATTTCGAGCTGATGCGTTTTCTGGTAGGCGTAGGAGGAATCGTAGGTGCCGATGAGCGCTCCGACCGCCCCTGAGACGAAATGGAGCGCGAGGACCATGGTGTTGGTTGAGGCGGTCATCTCGGCCATGATCGAGTCGATGGGGCCGCAGAGATCCTCGAGCTGGTCGAAGCCGTGGCACTGGGCTTCGATCAGATTGGTGAAAAGCGTAACGCCGGGGCGGCTATTGCCGCCGAAGCGCCACCAAGCGAAAGCGATTTCGCCGAGGCGCCCGTCAGCGATGGCTTGGCGCGCCAGGCGGATCGCCTTCGCGTAGCGATGGTTGAAATTGATGGCGAAGAAGAGCTTCCGCTGGGCGGCCTCGGTCAGCAGCGTATCGGCTTCCTTCAGGTCCAAGACCAGCGGCTTCTCAACAAGGAGCGGAAAACCGGCGAGGATAACCTCGAGCGCCGCCTCGAAGTGCGCTTCGTTGGGTAGGCAGATCGATACGAGATCGGGTTTTTCCGCGGCGAGCATCTTCGCGATGTCGTTGTAGGGGCGCGTGCCGAACTGGGTGGCGCGGGTCGCGGCGGTTTCGAGCTTGCGGCTGAAGAGGCCGACGAGTTGCACGTCGGGCCGCGCCGCGAAAACGCGCGCATGCTGGCTGCCCCAGCCACCGGCGCCGATGATGGCGACCTTGAGTTTCTTTTCCATGGTGGTCTATTGCTCGATGATGACCTTGCCGGTCTCGCCCTTGAAAAAAAGCTCGAAGGCGTGCTGGATTTCATCCACGCCGAAGCGGTGGGTAATGATCTGGTTGAAGTAGGCGCGATGGGCCTTGAGCAGGCGCAGATTTTCGGGCAGCTCATGGAACGAAAAATAGGCACTGCCGATCACTCCTCGTTCCAGGTTGACGAGGTGGCTCGAGACATTGAGGATCATCTGTTCCCCGTGGCCGACACAGATGAGGAGACCGCGCGGGCCGAGCGCCTCGATCGCGGCGTGGCGGGCGGAGGTCTTGCCGGCGGTATCGACGGCAAGATCAACGGATCCAGGCAGCGCGCCCTGAAGCAGATTGTCGGCAGGCCGGCCCGCAAGATTGATTGGAATGCCGCCGAGCTTTTCCGCCAGCTTGAGGCGGTAGGGGACGAAGTCGGTGATGTAGATGAGCGTTTCCTTCGGGAAAAGCACCCGGGCCATGGCCAGCACGCCGAGGCCAATCGGGCCTGCCCCCATGATCAGGATCGATTCGATATCGGGGCGCAGGAGTTTGCCCAACTCGAGCGCATGGCCGCCGGTGCCCATGATGTCGAGCAACAGCGTCGCTTCGGTTGCCGAAATGTCGGGGCCGGTGGGGAAGAAGATATTTTCATGTATGAGTTCGTATGGGCCGTAGCCGCCGTCGTGGGAGAAGCCCATGTCGGCTCGTTTATTCAGACACTCATTGGTGAAACCCTGACGGCACGAACGGCATTGGCCGCAGAAGTCCATGAGGAAAATCGCCCCGGGTGTGCCGACGGGCGTGCTCGTATTCGGTCCTGCAGCGGCGACAACTCCGGCGGCTTCATGTCCCGGAATGATGGGGGTGCCGTCTATGAATTGTCCTTTTTCCGAGCCACAAAGCGCGTTCGCCTTGACTTGGATCAAGAGCTGGCCTTCGTCGGGTTCGGGTATGGGCCTCGTGCCCATGGTGATCTTGCTTCCGCCAAGAAATTGCGGAACGTTCATGACGGATTGATTCATAAGAAAAGAAACATCGGGTAGATGGTGAGGTTGGTGCAATGAAGAAAAGGACATCCACTTGGCGGACTAGGAGACGGGGTGTTTTGCATGTTGGGTTGGGATTAGGCCTGAAGGGATTTTTTTGATTCTGGAGGGTAAATTTTAAAGAACTTTCCGATTAATTTTTGCGAAAATGGGAATCGATATTTGAGATTTCTTCAAAATTTTTTTAGCTCGAACCTCGGATTGCCATTCGAGGAGTCAGAGACGTCGATTTTACAGGCTTCTTGGCGAGGATTTTCATCATGCTTTCCACCGTCAGTAAACCCATGCGATAAGCCTCCGAAGTGATCGAAGTCAGCGGAACAGGGGAAGTCAGGCAGATCGGGCCATCATCGACTCCTGTTACCCGCACTTGTTCGGGAACGCGGATGCCTCTGGCTAAAAGTTCGTGGACAGCCCCCAAGGCTTGATGATCGGATTCCGCCACGATGCCATCAAATGGAATTTTTGCTCTCAAAAGCTTACGAACCACTGATCTGCCTTCCTCGACTCCAAAATTATCGCAGGCAATAATGTATTCAGGTTTCAAGGAGAGTCCGGCCTCGCGCAATGCATCTGTGTAGCCTCGATGCCGTGACTCAAAGTATTTAATATGAACGATCTTTCGACAACCCCGGACAAGAAGATGCTCCGTGGGTAAACGCCCCTGCTGATAATAATCAACGCATACATTGACGATGCCGGGATATTGCTTTTCGAAAAATGTGACAAGAGGTATTCCGGCTTTGGCTATTTGCCTTAAAAGAGGAGCTAACCAGGGTTGAGTACTTCCACCGACCACGAGTCCGTCAACCCGCTGTTGAATTTGCTGTAAAGTCATTCGCCGGTAAAATTCCGGGGCCTCCTCAAATATATTCAGCCACGTCTGGTAGACAGTTGGCGTCAGGCCTTTGCTCGCGCCATACAAAAACTCAAAGACCAAGTCAGCCCCAGGCACACCCCAGGGATGAATGAAAACACCCAAGGCATCCTTTTTTCCAGTAAAGAGGCGGATCGCATTTCGGTTGGGAACATAGCCCAATTCATCGGCCTTTTTGAAAATCCGTTTTCGCATCGGCGGGCTGACCGTGCTGGTGCCGAGTCGTCCGCTCAGAACCTTTGAAACGAACCCGGCGGATATTCCAAGCTCCTTAGCTATATCTTGCAATGAGACCATAAATGAGCGAGGCGCACCTTTAATTTTTCTATCTGGACCAAACCACTCTTAGAGTAAGCAATTCGTAAGTCAAGCCATTGACTTAGTCAACCGATTGACTTTTATATTGACTCCATTCACTGTTTAAGCAAGATTTGTTGGGCCGGGAAAGCAGCTCTCTCAAAAACGCCTCTTCACTCGCCTTGCTTCCATATGAAATATGCCCTCTCGCCATGCCATGCTCTCATAGTTGCCATCACCTACTTCAGCTTTTTGGCTGCGATGGCGAATGATGCGGCGCCAGCCTCCGCTCCGAATGTCCCCGCCCAAGCAGGTAACCGGCTGGCCCACGTTTTCCAGGACAATATGGTCTTGCAGCGGGAAAAACCGGTGCCGGTCTGGGGCTGGGCCGATCCGGGAACGGATGTTGAAGTCGATTTCGCTGGCCAGTCGAAGCAGGCCAAGGCCGATGACAAAGGCTATTGGAAAGCGATCCTCGATCCGCTGACCGCCAATGGCACGGGCCAGGATCTAACGGCGAAGATCGGAGCCACCACCGTCACCTGCAAGAACGTGCTGATCGGCGAGGTTTGGATATGTGCTGGACCTTCCGGCACGACGGCCGAGGGACCGAATATTGATACGGGCGTCTATCCCCACTACGTTTCGACGGGTACCGCCGGAGGAAAACCGGAGGTCAGGTTCTTCACCGTTTACAACGGCACTTCCTCGGAGCCGTGGCCTGATTTCGATCCCGTGTTTCAACGAGGCGATGCCGGTTGGCGAGTACTGAAGGAAAATGCCGGGCCGGACGACGACGGCGTCATGAGGAACAGCATGGAATATTGCGCCCGGATCCTTCGCGACAAGCTGAACGTTCCCGTGGCAGTCATTCATCTGATCACGGTAGGCGTACTGCTACCGGATTGGTTCGCGAAGGAAACGCTGGAGGCCCTTCCGTCCGATGTCGGCACAGGTAATTGTTACGACTATTTGTTCAACGCCGAGAATGCTCATCTCGCGAAAGGTAACGGCCCATACAAATCTTGGGACGATTTACAAAAGGCCATGGATGACTGGAAGGCGAACCCGAAAGGTCAGCAACCTTTCGACTATGCTTTTCCCAGCGTGGCATACAACACCAGGCTCTATCCCCTGGCGCCCTTTGCCATCCGGGGATTCCGGCTCTTTTCGCCTCCGATTCCCGGCACGGGCGGAGCCGCGGGGATTGTGGCCATGGTCAAGCAATGGCGCCAACTTTTCGGGCAGGACTTTTATTTCATCAATTGCACAAACATTCGTCTTCGCACCAATGAGCAGCCGCCCCTGAAGCCGGGGATGTACTTTTGGGACCAGGGTATGAAGGCGATTAATGACTCACTTCCCCTCTTCGGTGACAACAACAAGCTTGAGGAACTTGTGGACTTTACCGACCTTAGCGGGTGGCAAGCGCATCATCCCGAGAGGGCCGAAGAAGGCCGACGGCTGGCGGCGACGACGCTAAACTTGGCCTACGGGCAACCCCTGCCCGCTGATGGCGCCTGTCCGCGAGCAGACGATATCAAAATTGACGGCAACAAGGCCGTTGTCCACTTCGTCCATGTTGGCGACGGAATTGTCTATCAGCCGTCCATTGACGGAATCAGCGGCGTCTATTTGCGCGGCAAGAGCGGACCGGGCCAATGGGCTCAAGTAAACGTAACCGGCAAGGACACCGTTGAATTCTCCTGTCCGGATATCTCCGATCTGGACGTCGTCGCCTACGGCCAGGCTGCCAATGCGCACGAAACACTGTTTGGTAGCGGCGGCCTGCCCGCCACGCCCTTTATCTCGAATCTGCCAAAGCCGGGCGGGGCGCCCGATCCCCAGACTCCCTACCGATTGGTGAGCATGGTGGGTGAAAAGGGCTGGGACCATGGGCTTACCAACGATGTGGTCAAGAATGCCCACGTTAGCCTGGTCCACGTCCGCCGCAGCGGCTACGTTTTTCAGATCATTGGGCAGGAAGCACTGGACAATAACATGCACCAGGTAGCGGGGGTGACTAATGATCAAATGGCGAAAAGCGCCGCGACAATCTCCATGGAGGCGTACGTACCGGCGGAATGGAACGGATGCGAAGTCATGGAGGGAGATAACTGCCAGATACCGTTTATTAATGGCGGCCCCGTATTTAAAGGAATAGTGAAGACCGGAGAGAAGATTTTGCCAACCACGGAGACTACCCACGACGGAGCCAAGTTCGTCACCTTCGATGCCCCCATCGACGGCACCTGGATCATCGTCGCCGAAAAGGGCAAGGCCGCCGATTTCCTAAAGGTTAACCGTTACTAGACGCAACCGGTCTGACGCATAGCCAATGACTCCGCCATGACCGTCTCAACCAGCATCGTGCCCATCGACGAGGAACGGCTCTATTCCAAAGTCACCTGGCGACTGGTCCCGTTCCTCTTTGTCTTCTATGTGCTCGGCTATCTTGACCGGGTCAACATCAGCTTCGCCAAGCTCCAGATGCTTTCCGATCTCGGTTGGAGCGATCGCGTTTATGGGACCGGTGCGGGCATGTTCTTCCTCGGCTATTTTATGCTGCAAGTCCCTGGCAACATCATCATGTGCAAGGTGGGGGCGCGGCGCTGGATTGCCACCATCATGATCATCTGGGGTCTGATTTCAGCCTCGATGATGTTCGCCCATACAACGGTCCTCTTTTACACCCTTCGGTTTGCGCTCGGCCTGGCCGAAGCAGGATTTTTCCCCGGCATCGTTTTCTACTTCACGCTGTGGTTTCCATCTCAGCGCCGGGGAAAGGTTATCGCTATGTTCTTCAGTGCGATGGCAGTGGCTGGCATCATCGGTGGCCCGCTCTCCGGTTGGATCATGCACACCTTTGATAACGTTGGAGGCCTCAAAGGTTGGCAGTGGCTTTTTGTCATGGAGGGACTGCCAACCGTGATTCTGGGAGGCTTTGTTCTCGTCGTTCTAAACGACTCAATTCAGGAGGTCGGGTGGCTCACCAACGAAGAGAAGGCGCTGCTGACTTCCAACCTCGCCAACGACTCTCGGCCTAATCATCACTACAAGCTCGGTGAGGTGCTCGCTGACGGCAAAGTCTGGTTGCTTTGCGGGGTTGGTTTTATGGGCGCCTTCGGCATTTACTCGGTTAATTTCTGGCTGCCCCAAGTCATCGAGGACACCGGTATTGCCGATCCGCTCTACATCGGCCTGCTGAGCGCCATCCCATACGCGGTCTCCATCATAGTCATGCTCGCTGTTTGCGCGAACTCAGACCGGACTGGCGAACGGCGCTGGCATATAGCCCTGAGCTATTTTACCGGGGCCTTGGGATTGGCTGGTTGTGCGCTGGCCGGCCATAGCACTCTTTGGTCAATGGTGGCCTTGACCGTGGCCACGTCCGGGATCATGGCTTACTCTCCGATTTTCTGGACAATGCCTGCGGAGTTTCTTTCAGGTGTCGGCCTTGCCGCTGCCATTGGGTTGATCAGTTCCACCGGTAACCTCGGCGGCTTCTTCAGTCCTTACATCATCGGCATTATCAGGGATACCACCCACAACGCGGCGCCCGGATTTTACCTCAGTGCCGCTATCTTGGCCATGGCAGGAATCATCGTCCTCGCCCGCAAGCGAGTGTCGGGAGCTTCGCCTAATCTAACCTGAAGACCGCAGGTTCGAATCCTGCCTCCGCAACCCCTCAGATGGAGGGATTCTACTCTGAAAAATGTCCCTGAAGAGACCTCTGCGAAAGTCGTCTCTTCGTCGTCGCAAGCCGAAGGCTTGTCACAATCCTAGCCGGTGGTAAGACCGCAGCAGCGGTCGCCAACACCGGTATTCTATCCCCTCGCAAACGACCCCGACAAGGGGTCGTACAGAGGTGGCACCCCTGCACGGAGTGCGCTCCTTGAAGAATATTTTCCGGTGGTGTCGCCCGCAACGGGCTCAACCACCGACTAGGATTGTGCCATTCCTCCAGAATGCCAAAACAAGATTCAGCGACTTTCGCAGAGGTCTCCTGAAGGGCAAAATTTCAATATCCCATGTTGAGCTAAGTTTAGCTACGCGAAGGGTCAAAATTTAGTAAAGAATCAGTAAGTAGGCTTAAGAGGAGAATTCCAACCAAATTAGGGCCGCTCTTATCTAGTGGTGGTTTGAGAGGAGGCCACTATGGGTTATCATAAATAAATCGTCATAAGACATTCCCTTCGGCCTACAATGCCGGATGGGCTGTTGAGACACTCAAACTATAATAACGGCGAACTTGAAAAATCGGCAGCAGACTCCAGCCTGCTACCAGAATCTGGCAGCGGACTGATAGCGTGCGCCACTCAAACCCTCTCGCACGACGAAAGGAATTAACCATGACTGACCCTAAGTACGCGGCTTTCACGGCCCTTGACCCGTTCTTCCAAATCGTACAGCAAGGTTTGGCCGGACTGGTGGACGGTGACCACTATTTTGAAACCATCGCCGCCGACGCGGTCTTCGAGTTTCGATACGACTTTCCGGGTTGGCCCCGAAGGGTGAGCGGACGTGATGCGCTCATGGAGCTCTATTCCGGTTACGGCAACAACATCGTTCTCCATGAGGCTGACGCGCTCGTCGTTCACCGAGCGCAAGACCCTCGTGTCGTGGTCATCGAGTACGACGTACATGGCAAGATACTTGCGACCGGCGTCCCCTACGACAACCGGTTCATCTCTGTGGTTACGATCGAAAATCGCAAGATCGTGCATTGGCGGGACTACATGGATTCGCTGGCGGCGATGACTGCGCTTACCAAGGCGGCTCCCGACGCGCACCTCAAGCAGGCGTGATCTGCCAGCCTCGCCCATGCTCCAGCCATCCTCGTCAGTGATCGAGGTATAGGTCGGATCACTCTGATTCGCATCGTGGTAATCCCGTGCTATGGTTCGTCATGAATCTCAATACGTACCTCACCCTCGGTCGTTCCGGCCTCAAGATCAGCCCGCTTTGTTTGGGAACCATGACCTTCGGCACCGAATGGGGCTGGGGCAATGACGAGGCCGATTCCAAGGCCATCTTCGATCATTACGTCGATGCTGGCGGCAACTTCATCGACACCGCCGACGGTTACACCAATGGCAAGAGCGAGGAACTCGTCGGCAAATTCATTCGCGAGCGTAACCTCCGCCACAAGATCGCGCTGGCCACCAAATTCACCTTTGGCTCCGAGCAGGGAAATCCCAATGCCGGTGGCAATGGCCGCAAAAATATCTACCGCGCGCTCGAAGCCTCGCTCAAGCGGCTCGGCACCGATTTTGTCGATCTCTATTGGCTCCATTGCTGGGACCAGGTCACGCCCGTCGAGGAAGTTGTCGGCACGCTCGACGACCTCGTGCGCGAGGGCAAAATCCGCTACGCCGGTTTTTCCGATGTGCCCGCGTGGTACGCCGCGCGCGCGCAAACGCTCGTCGAAAAAGAAGGCAAGCATCGCCTCGTCGCGCTGCAACTCGAATACTCGCTCGTCGAGCGCAACATCGAGCGCGAGCACGTCCCGCTCGCGCAGGAACTCGGCTACGGCATCTGCCCGTGGAGCCCGCTCGCCATGGGCATCCTTACCGGCAAATATCGCCGGGAGGACGTCTCCAACACCGGCCGCTTGTCCAAGACAACCGGTAACGGCAACCCCGTCTTCGAGCGCTTCAACGACCGCAACTGGAAGATTGTCGACACGCTCGTCGAGGTCGCGAAGGAATTGGGGCGCTCACCCGCGGAAGTCGCGCTTCATTGGGCCGTCACCCAGCCCGGCATCACCTCCGTCATCATCGGCGCGACGAAAATCGAGCAACTCAAAAGCAATCTCGCTTCGCTCGATCTCTTCATCCCCGGCGAACTCCGCAAGAAACTCGACGACGCCACCGCGCTCGACATCATTCATCCCTACATGTTCTTCCGCCAACCCTTCGAGGGCCGAATCAACGGCGGCGTCGAAGTCCGCAAATGGCGCGGCTGATCCCCCACCATTGGCGGAATTAAGATACATTTCTGCAGGCCTTGCGTCCTATCGATTTAAGACTACGGTTCAGGCACTAAAGTCGTTTGAGGGACAAAGGCGTGTTGATGCTCTCGCATGCGAAAAATCTGGAAAAAATATTTCAGATTTCTGAAAACGCCTTTTGCAAATCCTTGGAAATCAAGGAGGAAAAAGCGGAGCCGGAGAGATTCGAACTCTCGGTTACGGGCTACATGTCGGATAGTGGTGAAAAGTGTTGAAGCCATAACAAGAGAGCTATTTCGTTTGCTTGAGTGGGGCACCCCATGCTTCGTCCGCTGTTGGAAACTATGGACTATCTTCCTCCACCATGAGGACCAAGGATACGAATGGAACACAAGACGGATGGTGAGTGCGATTAAGCGATTGGCCTCTGGGACGGTGAGTTCGAGAACGGCCAGTCGCTTGCTTAAGAAAATGAAAGAAAGAGATTCTGCATTTCTAACTAAAATCGGCCTCATTGAGGCCGATGATTCTTAAAGGGCTCCCTAAACGCTCGAATCTCTCAAACTTATTTTACACGCTCTGTAGCCAAAGCTATTCCATTTATACTACATACCGTGTAATATTACCCCAATGGCCGAATCCTTTAATCTGATTCTGAAAGAAATGCTCGATGGTAACCAAGGTAAACCCGAGCCTATAGCCTCAGTTCTAGGAGTCTCCAGTACCACGGTTCACCGTTGGTTGAACGGCAAATCCAAGCCGCGACCCGCTCAGGAGGCAAAGCTTCGTGACATCAGCAAGAGCCGAAGAGGGAAGATAAGCACTACCGGCGACGATTTATTTTCCCCCAATTTTATCGAGCAAAGCGTAAAAGCATCCCTGCTAACCCTATTGCAGGAATTGCGCGAAATTTTACACAGAGTTGGTAAATTTTCTTCAAGGCACGAAGGGTTAGACGAGATTAGTAAGCTACTTTTTGCACATTTTGTTAATCTTAGGCACGTCGGACAAGGGATAAATCATTCGCTTTTATCCAACCCTTCAGCTTCGCTCACGGCGTTTGTCGAAAACGCCTACAAAACGCACCTCCCTAAAAACAGCCGATCAGGGCTGAAGCCAGAAGTTTTTCAGCTCAAGCTCCACGACGGAGACGATTTATTCGCTTCGCAGATTATTGAAGCATTCCACCAACTGACTACTCCAACCGTCGTTTCTCAGATATTTGGCTGCAATGGGATTGATATTTTGAACGATACCTTTGGCCACTTTTTATCAGACTCATTTACTGAGGAGAAGGAGCTGGGACAGTATCTCACCCCCTCTGAAGTCGTCAGATTTATCTGCGAAGCCGCTTTATCATCACTTTCAGAAAATGAAGTTTCAATGCTACTAGATCCAGATCGCCACTCTTCCTTTGGATACGTCATAGATCCTTCATGTGGAGTCGGTTCGTTTCTAACAGAATTTCTTCGGCAGGCCTCTCATTTGCTTCCAAATAATGCCACAGCCAAATCATCTTTTATCGAGTCTGCCGCAACAAAAATGCTCGTAGGCGTAGATAAGAGTGAGCGGATGATCCGACTTGCTACGTCAAACCTTGCCCTCTTTGGATTTCCCCTATCTCGACTTCATTTAGCCAATGGACTAGCTCAGGATGGTTCCGATGGAAAACTGATGTCTGAGTTTAACGGCACTGCTCGCCTTATTCTTACCAATCCTCCGTTCGGAGCAGCCTTTCCGGTCAAAGCTCTATCGCAATATGAAGCAACTAAATGGCTAACGAAGAGTGCTAAACAATCCACAATTGACTCTGAAATTCTATTTTTAGAAAGGTACATCGAATGGCTCGTCCCTTCTGGTAAGCTTTTCGCTATTGTTCCAGAAAGTGTGCTCACCAATAAGGGCCTGTATGAGTCTTTACGTCGTCACCTTTCTGGAAAAGCAACGCTACAACACGTTATTTCGCTCCCCCAAAATACTTTTGCGTCTGCTGGAACTTCTACCAAGACATCCATCTTAACGCTTCAAAAGCGAACGAAAACAAAGGCGACCGAGAGCCACGTTTATTTTGCTATTTGTAATAGCCTGGGTTTCGAGGTCGTGACTCGTAACTCAGTAAGGCGAAAAGTTAGAACGGGCGTCTCTGACCTTGATGCTATCGCTAAGGATCTAACAGGAAAAAGAGGTTCTATCGGTAGCGAAACCTCCCTAATGGTACCTGTTAGCGCTTCAAGATGGGATGCCTCCTTTTGGATAAACGAAAAACGTTTCAGAAAAAATGGATCTTCAGCGACTGATCGTGTCCTGAGAGATGTGGCAACTATTGTAACTGACAGGGAAAATCCCCAAAGGCGAGGGGATGCGTCTTTCCCTTATATCGAAATCTCCGATATTAATAGCGAACTCTTATTGGCGCGGGCTAAAATTATACTTTGCTCGAATGCCCCTAGCAGAGCTCGGAGGTTAGTCAAAGCTGACGACATACTTATTTCCACGGTTAGACCGGATAGGCGTACGATCGGAATTGTACCAAAGGAACTCGATAATGCGATCTGTTCCACGGGATTTGCAGTTGTAAGGGCGAAGAATATCCACCCCTTGCTCTTAGCTAAGCTTCTTAAAAGCGACTACGTTACGTCTCAGCTTTGTGCTAATGCTAGCGGAGTAGCATATTCGGTGTTTGATGAAAGTATTCTTCCGAATATCAAGCTACCTCTTCTGGCAAATGACAACCTTCTAACCAGTCGTGCCAAAAAGTTAGCTTCCATTATTGAGGAGTTGAATAAGGAACTAGCCGTATTCGATGCTACTTGTCAAAAAAACTTAGGAAACTAAGCCAAGTTCCATACTTCTGTAATTGTCTTGAACCAAGAGCCCTTTTCAAAGTCACATAGCGGATTTTGGTTAACATGATCCGGATATGCAGGCGCAGAGGGTAAGTTCAAGCGCGATTTGTCTGTGCCTGTCCTTCATGAGATGCGCCCTAAGATTTTGGGCGCGATGTGGACCATCGTGAAGGCGTGGGAAGCGGCGGGAAACCGTACGGTGTTGCATCGCTTTTCGCCACAGAGCGCGCAAAAGCAAAATCCTTTAAATCTCCTGACCGCAAAAATAGGCTAACCGCAAAGAAGTCTTGAGTGGAAAATCTACAGCTACTGGTTGGATATCCGGATAGCTCACGTTGAGGTCGTCGCGCCGCTCGGTGCCGAGATTGATGCCGAGGATGGTCTCAAAGCAGCCATGTTCACGGGCGAGGGCGATCAGCTCTCCCGTTTTAAGCTTAATCCCCTTTGCTTCAATGGCGCGGGCAAGGCGGCACATGTCGTCAAGATCGCGATCAATCGGCGTGCCTTTTTTGCGGGCCTGAAAGCAGTTACCGAAACCAGCGAACTCGACAATGCCGGCGACGACGGCTCCCCAAATCGCGAACGTCGAACGCGTGGCCGACGGCGCGGGCTTTACGGTCCTCAGCCTTGCCACTATCGAGACGCAACTCGGCAATCAGTGAACGACGGACCAAATCGGGCGTCAGCGTCAGATTATTTCCGCTAATATAAACGGCGACATCGTGGAGGGCGGTGATCGAGGTATTACCACCGAGCAAACGGTCTTCCCAAAGCGGCCCCGAAGTGAACGCCTCTAAGGTCGCGCTATCAAGCACTTGCTTAACATTGTCCAAGAAAAGGACAGGCTTTTTCGCTCGGACTAAGCTTGTGATGCGTTTGCGCAACTCGTCTTCGTGGCCAGGCTTTACACCTGTGGGAGCGTAGCCCAGCGTAGGCACCAAGGCAGCCGTCACCAGCATCGTTTTTCCGCTACCTTCCGCATTAGCCAAGACGCAAAACACTGGACGCAAGCAGCCCGTCGGCAAAAGACCGCCGCAATAGATGTTGAACAGCGCTGCCACCGCTACCGCCAAGCCCTGCTCCTTTTCAAGGAAAAGGAATTCGGAGAAGTAATCCCCGAGCGCCGCTTTCGCGTTATCGAGGCCCATGTCCAACTCGGGCGCAGGCGCGGGCAAGGTGTAGTAGCCCGTCGCGGCATCGTAACCGGGGCAAGACAGGCGAATGCGTCCGTCCGCGCCTTCAACGGGCAACTGACAGGCAAGCACTTTCTTGATCTCGAGAATGTGCTCGAGGAATTGGTCGCTCGCCATCGTGACCATGGCGTCGTCCTGACTCATCGTCGTCTCTTGCATTTTTTCGCCGCCCTCTTTCACGTAGGCGGGAGAGACGAATTTTTCGACGAAGGTCCTGAACGCGGGATGCCCCATCGGCTCAAAGGCGATAAGTTCGCCGCGAAAGGTCCCGATCTCGCGGTTGCTACGGTAGAGACCGGAGCTTTTAAGATGCTGGCCGAGCTGGTTCGCGAAGACACTGATGAGGATGCCGTTACCCGGCAATTTGATCGGGGGCCGGATTTTTTTGAGCTTTTCGAGAGCCGAGGTAACCGGATTCAACGCGGGCAGCGGCACCGATGCCGCCGGGTTTTCGTCGGGATTAGAGTCGGGATTGGTAAGATTAGTAATGGTGATTTTTCAAGTAAACCAGTCGGAGGAATACAACCCCCAACTGGCCGTTTTCTGTTGTCGGTTAGGCGGTGGCCTCGTTGCTGACAGCGTTGCGACGTGCAAACGCCAACACTTCAAGGGTGATAGCTTCGCCCTTGCCGGGAAGCGGGTGGCCGAGCTTCTGCTCTTCCCAGATCACGCGGCATTTATTGCCGTTAGGGATGGAACGGCTACCCCAATACGACGTTGAGCGAAGGCGATTCACGTACCCGACAATGTGCTTCGTTTCATTCTGGTTCGGGAACCGCACGGTGGCGTCGAAAACCTCGTACATCGGCAGTTCACGGGCACCGCCGCAGAACGGTTCGAGTTGGCCGAGGTTGACGGTGCCGCCTTTATCGGAACGACTGTTCGCATTTGTAACGCGGAGCGTCCCCAGCGCCGCAATCACCGCAGCGCCGTCGGAATCGGTATCAGTCGAAACCCCACCCGCGTCTTTCGTCGAGACCGGCGTAGTAGGCAGCGTTTCCGGCTGAACGACCGCGCTATTATTCTCTTCCTGAGAGGGAGAGAGTTCATGATTAATCGAGACCGTCGATGAGGTCTCCGCATTTCCCTGCACTTCGTAATTCGGCAACGCAGGAATTGTTGCCAGGTATGTATCCGTCATGACCAACGGATAACCGCCCACGAATTCAGTGTCTAATAGGGAGGTAGAAAAGGCACGTTTTTGGGTACACTCAAAATATGCGATCTATAAGTCGTTTGTAATTAACGCTTAATAAAAGCGGAGCCGGAGAGATTCGAACTCTCGGTAGAATTTTAAGGTTCTACAACGGTTTAGCAAACCATCGCCTTCAGCCACTCGGCCACAGCTCCTATTTTTATGATCAATGGCCTGCTCTGACTGTGCGGCGATAGCAATTCCGAGCCATTGACTTGATCTTGAAGAAACGTCGTAAGGAGTATTGCCTTGGCAATCGACCAGTCGATGTTCTTCGAGACCAAGCAGGACTGTAGAAGGCTTGCGGATTAATGGCAAGCGTGTCTGCAAGTTTGATCGATCGTTGAACAAAAGGGTTCCTAACGGACCACTGCGACAGGATTCAGCCAAGCGTTGCTTTCCGGAACAACTCGAAAGTGGCCGAAGCAGATGTCCGTAGTCGATGATTAAGAATTGCTTTAAAGCGTTGGGAAAAGAGGTTTTTGTAAAAAGGATGCGCCTGCATCATATCACAAAACAGCATCGAAATATCACGGGTTTTTTGGTGCTGTGATTGCAAATATTGCGATAGAGTACGTAAAAATCAGTCGTAATATCGTCACAAAGCATAGCGGTGATCATCGACTTGATAGATTGGCGACTCGTAAGCAAATCACGATAAGTCATGGTATATTCAACATTAAATCCCACGCAATGGCGTGCAATAATTTACATGCAAACCTGGTTGATCAACGGCAGAAAATCCCTGGATTTCTTAAAACGGCCATATCCGGCGCGGTTTTTTCAAAGTGCGATCTGCATCTTCGCGGCGCTATTGACCACTCTACTTGTTACCCACGCGGATCCGACAAACTTTCCTTCAGAAGCCCCTTTTGATCTCGCTTCTGGAGCAGCCAATGGGACGGTCGTCGGAGCAGCGGATACTGGTATCGCCATAACCTTTAATCCTGGAACCAATTGGCCCGGGGTGACGTGGAGTGCGGGGCAGAATTGGGATTGGAGTGGAGCTGTCCAGCTTGCTGTAACCGTGACGAATACGAGCAGTGTCCCGACCCAGTTATACTACATCGCCAAGGATGCCGCAGGGAAGGACCTCTATGCGGGATTCACCGGGCCCACGCTCGAACCGGGAAAAACCTACACCGTCCTGACCGATTTGACCCATGATTGCAAATCCACCTATGGCATGAATTTCCCGGCTCCTGCCGTCACGGGGGACGACGTCTGGCTCAACGAACAGCACGGCGCGATTGATCTCGCCAAGGTCGCCTCTTTTAAAATCTTCATGCAGAAGGCGCCGGTGGATCCGGTAATCATTAACATTAAGAGTATCCTCTTATACAAACCCTCGCCCACCCAGGCCCTCTACACGGGGATTATCGATCAATTCGGTCAATTCACCCATGCGACCTGGCCCGGCAAGATCACCGCAGCTTCCGATCTGGCCGCGCGGCTCGTCAGTGAGAATCAAGACATCGCTGCGCATCCAACGATCGCGGATCGCGATGAATATGGCGCCTGGACCAGCGGTGAAAAAGTTTCACCCGCGCCCGGTTTCTTTCAGGCCGTCAATCGGAATGGAAAATGGTGGTTGGTCGCGCCGAACGGAGATTTGTTTCTCTCCTTTGGATTCAACTGCATGTGGCCGGGAGGAACTAAGACGGACATCGGGACCACGACCCAGGGCCGTGAATACATGTTCCAGACGCTCCCCGACGACGCCCACGCCGGGACCAGTAGCTTCCAGTACGGCCCCTTCAAGGGAGGCCCTTTTACCAGCTATGATTTTTACGGGGCCAACGTCGACAAGAAATATGGGACCACATATGGAACAGGAGATTTTATCCCCGGTTGGAATGCGCAAGCTCTCAAGCGCATGCAGTCTTGGGGCTTCAACACTATTGCCAACTGGTCCGATAACCGGCCCGGTTCCCTGCAGGCCGAGGACAAACTCCCCTACACCGTCACGCTCACGAGCAAGTCTCCCACGCGAGTCGGCCCCGACCATGTGCCTGATCCGTATGATCCCGGTTTTCCCACCGCCACGGAGGATCGTATCAAGGAAGTCATAACGCCCAAGATGGTCAGCGATCCCTGGTGCCTCGGCTACTACTGCGACAATGAAATCAAGTGGTCGCAGGCCTATCCCGAGTGGGCTGACAATCTCATCACCGTCCAAAATCGATATACCTTGGCGATTGGCGTCCTGGCCGCCAGCCCGACTCAGCCGTCAAAGATCGCCTTCCAATCCCAGATGCAGACCAAGTATGGGACCATCGACAAACTCAATACGGCATGGGGGACGACGTTCGATTCCTGGGACACCTTCCTAACACCCTACAAGGTGCCAGCCGCGCCTAAAGACGAATTGATTGCCGATATGGGCGCCTTCACTCAGGCATACGCCGCCAAGTACGCCTCCACGATCAAGAGCATCATCAAGAAATACGATCCCAATCACCTCTACCTGGGCTGCCGTTTTTCGTTCTCCTCGCCGGAAGTCATCAAGGGCGTTGCCCAGGATGGAGGCGTTGATGTTGTTTCGTTCAATATCTATACCTACACGCTGAAACCGGAGCTCTGGTCGTTCACCGCGACACTCGGCAAGCCCTGCATCGTCAGCGAATACCACTTTGGCGTCCAGGGTGGCGGAATGTTTGGCTACGGAAACGGGACCGATACCCGGTGCATCGATCAGGCTGATCGCGCGGCGAAATATACCGACTATATCAAGTCCCTTCTCGCCCAACCCGCTTTTGTCGGTGCGCAATGGTTCCAGTTCATCGATGAGCCGGTGACAGGGCGAAATTACGATGGTGAAAACTATAACTGCGGCTTCGTCGATGTCGCGGACACGCCCTATCAACCGATGGTGGATGCGGCCCGTGCCATCCACGCACAAGCTTACACCCTTCATCAGGCCGCAACTGCACCCTGACTTGGAGAACTGGATGGGCATCAAGAATTGAGTCGCCGATAGGTCCATTTTTACATGCAACTTCTCGACTGGATTTTAGTGGCCGGCTCGCTCCTTCTGGTTCTGGGCATTGGGCTCTACACCCAGCAGTATATGAAGAGCGTGGCGGACTTCATGTCCGCCGGTCGCGTGGCCCGCCGGTATCTTCTGGCCGTCGCCAAGGGTGAAATGCAGGCGGGTGCCGTCGTCTTCGTCGCCACGTTCGAGCTTATCGCCCAGGCGGGTTTTACGAACACTTGGTGGAATTGGCTGCTTGCCCCGGTCTCCCTGGCTGTTGTGATTTCAGGATTCGTGGTCTACCGCTACCGCGAGACCCGGGCCATGACGCTCGGCCAGTTTTTCGAGATCCGCTACAGCAAGACCTTTCGCCTCTTTGCGGGCGGCTTGGGTTTTCTGGCCGGGATCCTCAATTTCGGCATCGTCCCGGCTGTCGGCGCGCGGTTTCTGGTCTATTTCCTCGGATTTCCGACGGAATTGCATCTGTATGGAACGACAATTCCAACCTTCATTCCCCTCATGGGACTCTTTTTGGCGATCAACCTTTTCATCACGCTGACGGGTGGTCTCATCACCATCATGATGACCAATTGCGCGGAGGGCATCGTTTCCCAGGTTCTCTATCTGGCGCTTATTTTCGGTTTGTTGTCGATGTTCAGTTGGCCGGAGATCAATTCCGTCCTGGAGAGCCAGCCCGTTCATCAATCGCTCTTGAACCCGGTGGATTCCATGGGGCTGAAGGATTTTAATATTTGGTACGTCCTCATGGGTTTCTTGGCCTACGTCTATGGAACCATGGCCTGGCAAAACCAGAGTTCATATCAATCGGCCCCCTTGACCGCTCACGAGGGACGCATGGGTGGAATCCTGGGTCGATGGCGCGAATTGGGCAAAATGGCCGTGGTCACGCTCCTGGCCGTCTGCGGCATGACCTATCTTCACCATCCCCATTTCGCCGCGCAGGCGGCCCAGGTCCAGGCCGATCTCGCCACCATTGCCAATCCCCAGACCCGGGAACAAATGACCATCCCGATCGCCGTCGTCCATTTACTGCCGACGGGCCTGAAGGGGGCTCTCTGCGCCATCCTGCTCTTGGGCATTTTCGGCGGTGACTCCACCCATCTTCATTCCTGGGGCAGCCTTTTTATCCAGGACGTCATTTTGCCCGTGCGGAAAAAACCACTCACCCCGGAACAGCATATCCGGCTCCTCCGCTTCTCCATGACGGGAGTCGCCGTCTTCGCGTTTATTTTCGGCAGTCTGTTTCCGCCCACCGATTACATTTTCATGTGGTGGAACATTACCACCAGCATCTACGTGGCCGGGGCGGGCGCGGCAATCATCGGTGGACTTTATTGGAAAAAAGGCACATCCGCAGGCGCGTGGGCCGGGGCCTTGAGCGGCTCTTTTCTTTCCCTCGCGGGCATCGTCGCGCGCCTGGTCGATCCTCAATTCTTTTTAAATGGAACGCAGGTTTTCTTTTTTGCCTCGCTCATCGCCCTGCTGACCTACCTCGTCGTTTCACTGTTGACCTGCCGGGAGGATTTCAATCTCGAGCGCATGCTCCATCGCGGTGCTTATGCGGCGATCAGGGGGGAAGTCGGCGACCAGGATGCAGCACCCAGGGACGGGAGAATCACCTGGGGCAGGATCATCGGGTATGACGAAAATTTCACGCTGGGTGATAAATGGATAGCCGGAGGTCTCTTTGCTTGGACCATGGTTTTCTGCCTCATCATGATCGTCGGGACCCTTTGGAACATGGTCGCGCCGTGGCCGACGGAGGTCTGGTCCGGATTCTGGCATGTCGTTTCGATTATTATCCCTGTTGCTATGGCCGTGATCATCGGAGTCTGGTTCACCTGGGGTGGCATCACGGATACGATCGATCTCTTTCGCCGGTTACGCCAGGAAAAGGCCAATCCGCTTGATAACGGCGCGGTGGTCAATCATCAGAACCTCGACGAAAGCGTACTTCCCGATGCCGTGTCTCCTTTACCTCCTCTTGAGACGCTCAAGAGTCAAATCGAACCCGCCAACCGATTATAAAATCATGAATACATCCCTAAGAACAAAACAAACGCTCGCCGCGGGCGCTCTAGGTAGCCTCTTCCTGTTCGCGTGCGTCCTGGCGCAGTCCCAGACGACCAACGCCACTCCCGCCCCGGCCACACCCGTTCCGCCTCCCCTGCCTGTCGATCTCTCCGAAAGCAAGTACCCTCTCGATCAGGCTCATCTCTTCGATCCCTTTTGGAAGAGCGATACCGCCTACGGCGAATCCGTCTCCTTCATCAAGGAAAACGATGCCGATCCGATTTACGGCACGCTTCTGTTTACGCCGAAAAAGATCCTCAGTGTCCACAGTTCCGATGGTAAAACCGAATATGTCGAAGGCCAGGATTATACTGTGGATACGGCGCAACGCCATCTGGTGCTCACTCCCAATTCACGCATTCCTTCGATCAATCGCGCCGATCTTTATAAGCAAAAGGGCGACCCTCATTCCGTCGCGCATAAATCCGACGACCCGAATATTTATCTCCTCTACAACGAAGGCTGGTTCCGCACCATTCAAGTCGAGGTCGACTATATCCGCGATGAGCCGTGGACCGGATATACGCCCCAATTCGCCGCCGATCTCCTTCCCAAGACCATCGCCAAGCTCAAGAGCGGCGCCGGTTTGAACATCTGCGTCACGGGTGACAGCATCGCCACCGGGGCCAATGCCTCCAACCGGACGGCGCCTTTCATGCCCGGCTTCGTTCCTCTCATGGGACTCGGTTTGAAGCAAGCTTACGGAGGAACGATCTCGGTCACGAACTTGGCGCGGGGTGGCACCTGGGCCAACGGCGGTGTCGACAAACTTCCTGACACCATCGCCACCAAGCCCGATCTCGTCATCATCGCGTTCGGGATGAATGACTCGGACGGTCACAACCCCGCCCTCTATGCCAAGAATGTCAAAGGCATCATCGACGGTGTAAAAGCGGCATTGCCGGATACCGAATTCATCGTCGTCTCCTCCATTCTCCCCAATCCCGAATGGAACTGGTCGCCCGTCGATCAATTCATCCCCTATCGCGATGCCTTGAAGCCGCTGGTCGGCCCGGGCGTGGCGATGGCCGACATGACCCAGCTTTGGACCGACATGATGAAGAACAAACGGTATCTGGATTTCACCGGCAACGGCATCAATCACCCCAACGACTTCGGTCAACGACTCTACGCCAAGGTCTTGATGTCATTACTGGTCGATAAACCCAATTCCAACTAGTACCATGTACCTCTATAAATTTCGCGATAGTTCCTCGTTCCCAAGTTGTACTTGGGAACGCACTTGTCGGCGAAGCTGTGCTTCCCCAAGTCAGGACAACGAAGCAGCGGATGTTCCTCCTCCTATTCCTAGGATTAGATGGCGCGCTTTTCCGATGATGTTCTTATTCGTATTGGCCATGCTGGCCGCCCACGGACAACAACTCGTCCCCGAAAATCCGACCTCCTTTTTCATCACACCGGAAACGCCCGCTCAATTTGTCTGGGACATGCAAAATCAGGCGGCAGCCCTGGCGTCGGAAAAATACCGGATCACCGATTATACCGGTAAACTCGTCAACGAAGGAGACGCCTCCATCTCCGGCGGCAAGGTGTCCGCAACGGTGACGCTCCCGCGCGGCTATTACGAAATTGCGCTCGCCAATCAATCGTTCGGGATCATTTCCCAGGAAGCGCATACCGGTGCGATGGATGACTTTTTCGGAATTGATGCGGTTCTGAATTGGCTGGATCGCCGGCCAGCCATGCGAGAAGTCATGGTCGCGGACCTCAAGCGCTCCGGGATTCCCATGGCCCGCGAGCGGATCAACTGGAACCAAGTCGAGCCTTCGCCCGGGATATGGAACTGGGAGGAGACCGACCACGCCTGGGCCCTGCGCCAAATTTATGAGCGAAACGGGATGAAGGTCCTGGAAATGTTTCATAGTCCGGGAGCCGCCGCCGGCCCTTTTCCGGTCAAGTCATCCTATCCGCAAAACCTCGTCGAATTAAGCAAAGCCTGGCCCGTGATCCATGACAAATTCAAGGCCACCTGGGGCGGTCTCGAAGTATGGAACGAACCGGAGGGAGGCTTCGGTTCGCATTTACCCGCGGATCAATACGTCACCCTCGTCAAGGCGATGCGCTACGCCTTGCAGACCCACGGCGTCACAGAACCGATGGGCGGCGGCGTTTTTGTCGGGGGAGACCCCGGCGATTTCCACAAATTCTGCGCCCTGAACGGCATGCTTGACGACGTCGATTTCGTCAGTCTTCACGACTACAAGCCTGCGACAAAAATGGAGCGGTTAATCACGGTGTACCGTGCCTGGCTCAAGGAAAGCGGGAAGGAAGGTATGCCGCTCTGGATCTCCGAATGCGGTTGGTCCTGGCCCAAGGCCGGCGGTCGGCCCCAACTCGAACAGGGCCAAAAAAGCGCGCTCGAAATCACCATGAAAGGCGTCGAGGCCAAGGCTTGTGGCGTGATCCATTACAATCCCTTCTGCCTCGCGTTTTACGAGGAACGCGGCGTCGAAAGTTTTTCGTTGCTGGGTAAAGACGTGACGCCGCTCGCCCCGATGGCCGCCTATGTGCAAAACATTCGTGCTCTTTCCGGAAAGACTTACATCGGCGATCTGTCCGTCACCGATAAATCGATTCTCCGCGCCCGTGTCTTCGCCGATGCGGGAAAAAATGAAACCGAGACCAGCGAGCACGTTGTCATCCTCTACACCGACGAGGTCAAGCCGGATGCGTCCGTTTCCCTTCCAATCAAAGCGAAAAAAATCGAGGGAATCGACGGTCGAGAATTAAAACCCAACGCGGACGGCTCCATCCCAATCCCCGACGGCATGGTCTACGTCTGGACCGACGATGGCACCATCAACCGCGATACCACTGCCATGTCGCTCCTCGAGTCCAGCCGCAAAAGCATCGGGGCGCCCGTCACCGCTGGCCCCATCGTCCTTCAGTACATCCTCGATCCCGTGCAAGAGGCCTACACCACCGTGCGGTACATCGTAAACCAGGACGCGGCCGCCGCGCTCAATATCAAAGTCCGGGTACATAATCTTTCCACCGACGCGCAAAAGCTGACCTTGCGCTTGGCGCTCCCCGGCGAAACGCCTGCGCAAGCCAAACTCCGCGAACAAACCGTCGATGTCGCTCCCGAGGTCGTGACCGAAGTCAACTGGACCGTCGATGCCCGTGGAAAATGGACCTCGCCGGAAACCCTGCCCATCACCGTCACCGGCGAATATGCCGACGGCAGCCATGTCAGTCCCCTCGCTATTCCTGTTGTCGTGGAAGGCCAACTCGCCGACTACTTAAAATTCTATCCGCAAACAGAACGCCTCGACGTCGCCGATCTCTCCCTGTGGACGGACCACATCACCCCCGTCGGCACCATGAAAATGGAGAAGGATGACCCAGCCGGATGGAAACTATCGGTGGAATTCAAGCCCGGCGATCCGTGGGTCTATCCCAAATTAAAATTGAAACCGGACGCCTTGGTGGATGCCTCGGGATTTCTTCTCCGCGCGCGCGTGCAGTCCCCCGCAACCGTGCGGATGATGCTCTACAAGACGATCGGTGGAAGCTACATGACCGCCCAACCCGTAATTCCCAGCGATGGAAAATGGCACGTCACTTTCGTGTCCATGTCCGCCTTCGAGCCCTCTCAAAACGCTGATGACAAGGGAAATGGCAGCCTTGTACTTGCCGAAATTGGCGCCGTTTCCGTCGGGATCAACGACTCCTCGACCGATCACAAAAATGTTCTGGAAGTAAGCGACCTCCTCATCGTCGAAAAAGTGCAATAAAAACGCCGCCATCCTAACTCAAAAACAAATGATCCTCCCAGCCTCCTATCCCGTCCGCGTCGTTCTCGATACCGACACCTACAACGAAGTCGATGATCAATTTGCGCTCGCGCATCTGCTCATGTCGCCGGACCGAATCAACCTCGAGGCCGTTTACGCCGCGCCATTCTTCCTCCCCTATTGCAACGACCGCTCCACCAGCCCGGTCGATGGCATGGAAAAAAGTTACGAGGAAATCCTGCGGGTCCTGGAATTGGTCCCCACGCCGCAACCGCCCAAAGTCTTTCGCGGCAGCACGCAATTCATTTCGGGAGCCAGCCAGCCCGTGGAAAGTCCCGCCGCACTCGATTTGGTCCAGCGCGCCATGAAAGTGCCGGGCGAAAAACTCTACGTCCTCGCCATCGCCGCCCCGACCAACGTCGCCTCGGCCCTGCTCTTGGAACCGAAAATCGCCGAGAAAATCGTCGTCGTCTGGCTCGGGGGCCAAGCTCCCTATTGGCCGCACACGCGCGAGTTCAACCTCGAGCAGGACATCCACGCCTCCCGTGTGCTGCTCGATTCCAACGTCCCGCTCGTCCTGCTCCCCTGCTACCCCGTCACCTCGCATTTGATCACCACTGTCGCCGAACTTGAACAGCAACTCGCTCCTCACAGCAAACTCGGCGCTTACCTCACCAACATCGTCCGCGACTACAAAGGCAATCCCCCTGGCTGGTCGAAAAACGTCTGGGACATCTCCGCCAGCGCCTGGATGATCAACCCCGATTGGGTAAAAACCGACGAGCAACCCAGCCCGGTGCTCAAGGACGACTTCACCTGGCAACTCGATCCCCACCGACGCACAATCCACATCGCCCGCCAACTCGACCGCGACGCCATCTTCGCCGACTTCTTCGCCAAAGCCGCCCAAACCCGCAGATAGCCGCCGTACTTATTGGAGGGTCAGCCTCCGGCCTGACCCATCCTCCGCAGTCCCCCCCGCACCTCCGTGGTAGCCGCCGCTGTCCCTAGCGGCGGATGTCTTCCCTCCGAGGTAACCATCGTGAGCCCTCGCGACGGTGCAGCCTGTGGCGACCGGTCTACGATCACCGATTATTTTCCTCGTTCCCAAGTTGCACTTGGGAATGCCCTTGTCCCCGCAACTTCGTTGCTGCCTTTGCCGTCAGGAAATTTCACGCGATAGCAACTTTGCATCAAGGCCATGCTGGTGAAGCGCAGCTTCGCCGACAAGTGCGTTCCCAAGTGCAACTTGGGAACGAGGGGGAAGCTACTGGGAGCCCGCACGTTGAACTTCGTACCACGGTGCTGCCCGGTTCCTACCCATGCGAAAGCCGGTGATCTTGATTTCACCGTCCTCCCCAAGCGTCGCTTCCATGCTTGAATCCAAAGCAGGCTCTCGTCCGACGCCCTTACAATCCGATGTAAGAAAAACATCAAATTGAACCGGAAAAGTCAGCGGCCCTTTATTGGCTCCCTTTGCCTGGGAATCTATGACGAATGTTTCAGGATAAGCCGAACCGGATCCCCAATTCTTCTTTTTGGCCGCGAGAAATTTCTTTGTATCCGTCGCTTCAGTACGCGTGAGAATTTCCCGTTGCAATACTTTTATGACGTCGAGTTCCCACTGAATTTCGCCGCTTTTCAGGCACACCAGCATTTGCGTGTCCATGCCCCACTTTCCGTACACCTGCCAAAGTAGGTAGCCGTCATTGGTTGACCACCAGGCCGGGAGAAGGTCGGAGTGGTTCATGCGCGCGTAAGCCGTCGGTGCGTTAATGTAGCCGAGCACATGCTTAGATTTTACGTCTACGATGTTATTCGCTTCGCTGTAGGCATCGGCGTCCGTGAAGGAAGGTGGAACCGTGACGCCATAACGCTTATCCGGGGAAAGTGCGGTGTCGGGTATTGGGGAGGTATCCGAAACGTCTTCAGCTCTGGCTGAGGTAAGGATTATCAACCCTAAGATGAAGGTGCGAGTTGCGACGACCATGAACCAAGATGCGACGGGGGCGCAGTGGTGTCTACGTTTTTAGACATGCCTTCCGATTCAACTCCTTCAGAGTTGGAGGGGCTTCATTGACCCAGGGTAGCTCGTTCCTCGCAACCCTGGGCTATATGATTTAATCCCTTCGGGATAATGGGAAACGGCGGCGTTGCTGCGCGGGTGACGGCGTTTTGAAGGCGAGTTTTTAGGTTGGACGGGGCAGGGGAGCAATGGAGTTACGCGGACAAGGGCGTTCCCAAACACGCACGCGTGAAGGAGTTTGGGAACGAGGGGAAGGGGGAGGAAGGCATCCGCCGCTAGGGATTGGCCCCCGGCCTATTCTAATTGGTTTCCCAAAAAGATATTGCGCTTCGCGCAGGAATGCGGCGGCTACCACGGAGGGGGACGGCGGTCATAGACCGCCGCTACATTAGGGGAAAGGAATCTGACGCGGGGGCAATTGGGGATCGAGGACTTTGCGGGCGCTTTCGGGGCCGGTTACGGGGAGGCCGGTGGGATTGAGCAGGCCGACTTGCAGTAGCACTCCGGCCTGGTCCCAGTAAATGTGTTCGTGGGAGATTTTTCCGTCCTTGAATCCGACGATGACGACAACGGCCATCTCCACTTTCTTTCCCGTGGGCGGCACGCCCGGCAGGAGCCAATCGATGGGTTGCGTGTGGGTGAAGCTGAGCACGAGTTCCTCCACCAATTGATCGTGCCCCACGGTACGCGACACGTTCGTTATCTTCACATCGGGCGGCATGAACTTGCCGACGAGATGATTGCGGTAGAAAGCGCGCACGCCCTCGCGGCCCACTCCGCCGGCCATGACCGGGACATGATTGAGATGGGGGGCGTCCGTCATCGTGGCCATGGTGGTGTCAAGGTCGCCTGCCAGTTCCGCCTCCATGTGTTTCTGGAACAAGTCGATCATGGCTTGTTGTGCGGGTGATAGATCGGTCATGGGAGTTTTTTTCCTGAGAGGAAACTGCTTTGGACGTTGTGCTGAGTGGAGCGGAGCGTAAGCGGGCGTTAGCAGGTGTCAACCGTGGGCCTGCACGCTTGGGATGGCGGAAGGGGAGGAAGGCATCCGCCGCTAGGGACAGCTCGGCGGCTACCGGGGACCGTTGCCCGGAGGTCAACGGCTACCTTGGAAGAAAGGCGCAGAAATGGGTCAGGCCGGAGGCTGACCCTCCAGGAAGAGGGCGCGTTGGTCGATGTATTGGGCCAGGATGCTGACGGCGATTTCGGGGACGGAGGTGGCGGCGATGTTGACGCCGACGGGGCAGGCTAGCTTTTCGAGCGCCGCCTCGGTGCCGATTTTTTCGGCGAAGAAATGTTCCTTGATGGTGCGGGCCTTGCGCTTGCTGCCGATCATGCCGAGGAACGCGAAGTCGCGCGTGATCCAATGGCGGAGGACGAGGGCGTCGTGGCGATGGCCGCGGGTGACGATGAGGCCGAAGGTGCTGGGGGCGACGAGCGATTCGGTGAGCGTTTTTTCCCAGTCGCCGACGCGGAGGGTGACGCCGGGGAAGATTTCCTTATTGGCGAGCGCGGGGCGGTCGTCGAAGACAGTGACGGTGAAATCGAGCGCGAGGGCCATGGGGGCGACGGCTTGCGCGATGTGTCCGGCCCCGGCAATCCAGAGAGCGCAGGGCGGAGTGACGGTTTCGCGGTAGCGTCCTGTGGAGGTGGGATCGGCCCAGTTGATTTTGAAATCGTCCGTGATGCCCCACGTCATGGAGTGCTGGCGGCGGGCCAATTCGGTCCAGATCGGCGCGGCGGAATGGATGCGGGGGAGGATGACGCCGCCGACGCGTCCGCCGCAGATAAGGCCGTCGTCCCAGCCAAAATCGTGGTCGAGAACGAGGTCGAAGGTTTCCGGCTTACCGGTGATGAGCGATTGCCGGGCGCGGTCCTGGATTTCGGCTTCGAGGCAGCCGCCGCCCATGGTTCCTGCGATGCGTCCGTCGGCGTAGAAGAGGGCCTTGGCGCCGACTTTTTGCGGGCTGGAGCCTTTGACGTGCGTGATGATGCCGAGGGCTACGGGTTCGTCGGTCGTCGCGGCTGCTGCGAGGATTTCGTAGAACGTGGGCACGATTTGAGTTTAGCGGATGGGAGGAGAAAAGAATAACGGAATTTAGACAGGAGGGACATGAAGGACATGAGAGAAGGCGGGGGAATTTTTGACGGGATTAACAAGATTTACAGGATTAGGGGAGGGGAAGCAGAATTACGGAATTAGCAAATTTTCCAAATTAACGAAATTGGGGAGAGAGGGTTTTGCACAGAGGACTGCAGAGGGGAGGAGTTTTGACGGAATTAACGGAATTTCTTTGGGGAGGAAGGCTGGGGAATTTTGAATGGGATTAATATGATTAAGAGGATGGGGAAGGGGACAGGTTTATAAATCGAGTATCATCGTGCCAAGGGAGCGGGGGTGTGTAATTTACGGGGACCGAGATGAGCGAAAAGGTTCCGATCAGCGTTTTGATTCCGATCCGCAACGAGGCGGGGAATTTGCCGCGCTGCCTGGATTCGATTCGGTGGGCGGATGAGATTTTTGTGGTCGATTCTCAGAGCACGGATGATTCGGCGGCGATTGCGCGCTCATATGGCGCGCAGGTGGTGCAATTTGAATTCAACGGGACTTGGCCGAAGAAGAAAAATTGGGCGCTGGAGAGTCTGTCTTTTCGGCATCCTTGGGTTTTTATACTGGATGCGGATGAGGAGTTGACGCCGGATGCGGAAAAGGAGTTTGCGGACGTCGTGGCGAACGCTGAATCGAAGGTGGTGGGCTACTGGCTCAATCGCCGTTTTCATTTCATGGGGAAGTGGCTGCGGCACGCCTATTATCCGAATTGGAACCTGCGACTTTTTCAGCACCGACTGGGCCGTTATGAGCAACTGACCTCGGTTGATACGGCGAGTGGGGACAATGAAGTGCATGAGCATGTCATTGTCCAGGGCGAGACGGGGCGGTTGAAAACGGAGATGAATCATTTTGCGTTTCCATCGGTCGAGGTGTTTGTGGAGAAGCATAATCGCTACTCGAACTGGGAGGCGCGGGTGGCGCTGGAGCGTTATCTGCGCGCAGGGGCGTCAACGGCGCTGCAGCATGAGGAGGTGGGATTTCGGCGGAGGCTCAAGCTGCTTTCGCATCGGCTTCCTTTCCGTTCGACGTTGCGGTTCTTATATATATATATCTGGCAACGAGGCTTTCTCGATGGCATAGAGGGTTATTACTTTGCCCGTCTACATGGCGTTTACGAATTTCTTTGCGTGGCCAAGACTTTTGAATTGAAAAAGAAACAACAAAAAGGGGACTAACAGTATGTGCAACATTTGCGGAAATCCTTCATTGAACCATTCGCCGATTTATTCGCGGCGCAACTTTCTTAAACTTGTCGGTGGCGCGGGGATGGCGCTGGCCGTTCCGGGACGCGATCTTTTTGCGGCCGGAGAAACGCCGAAGCCGCAGAATGTTCTGTCGCCCGGAGAGGCGCTGGCTCGCTTGAAAAAAGGCAATGCGCGTTATGTCGAGGGAGTCGCGAAGAGGCATGACTTTGTGGCGGAACGCGAGGCGCTGGTTGGCGGGCAGAATCCGTTCGCGGGAGTCTTGAGCTGCGCGGATTCGCGCATCGCACCGGAGTATGCGTTTGATACTGCACGGGGTGATTTGTTTGTCGTTCGGGTGGCGGGAAACTTTATGGACACGGATGGGCTCGCGAGTTTTGAGTACACGGTCAAGTTCCTGGGGACGACGTTGCTGGTGGTGCTGGGGCACGACAAATGCGGTGCGGTGGATGCGGCGATCAAGGCGGTGAAGGGGGCAGAGTTGCCGGGGCATTTGCCGGAATTGGTGGAGCATATCGAACCGGCGGTGAAGGCGGCGATGGCGAAATCGGGGGACCTGTTGGCCAATGCGATTCGTGAGAATGTTTTGCGTAATGTGGAGAATCTCAAAGCGGCATCGCCCATTCTTAGCCAATACGTTTCCGAGAAGAAGTTGATGGTGGTGGGCGGAATTTATAAGCTGGATGATGGCCGGATTGAGTGGCTGGGCTGATAGATCGCCCTTTCAGAGATATCTGCGAAACTCTCACATTTATCTTTAGTCATCCTGAGCTTGTCGAAGGATCAGTTCGGCCTGCCTTTTCTTCTTTGGGTGTTTCCAGATGAAATTTGGAACGAAGGGAGGGAACGAGGGGGAATGGGGGCAGGCCGGAGGCTGCCCCTCCATGTCCATGGAGACTACTCGAGGGCCTCGGCGTGGAGGGTTTCGATTTTGCCGGCTTCGAAATCGAGGAGAGCGGTTTTGCGGACCGGACCACCGGCGTAAGCGGTGAGAGTTCCGCATTTTCCAACGACGCGGTGGCAGGGAATGATGATGGAGAGGGGATTTGCGCCGGTGGCGGTTCCTACGGCGCGAACGGCATCGGGTTTGCCGAGCCTTTGCGCGATTTCGCTGTAGGTGATGGTCTGGCCGTAGGGAATGGTCGCGATTTCTTTCCAGACCTGCATTCGAAATGGCGTGCCGCTGAGAGATGTCGGAAGATCGAAATCTTTTCTATGCCCGGAGGCGTACTCGTCGAGTTGCTGTTCGGTTTGCGCGAAAATCTCAACATCGTCCTGCCTGATCCAGGTGGAGACGATTTGCGCGTGGTGACGTCCCTTGAAATAGAGACCGGTCAGTTTATCGTCCTGACTGGCCACAAGAAGTTGGCCCAGCGCACTGTCGATGTAGCTGTAGAGAATCATCGTGACTACGACAAATCCGCGTTTTCGAGCCAGGCCTCGGCGATGAGGGCGGCTCCCGCCGCGGTGGGATGGACACCGTCGTGGGCCCAATAGGCGGCGGGAGCCTGGGTGGCCATCTTGGCGAAGAGACCGTCGAGCGGGATGAGTTCCGCGCCGAATTCGATCGCGAGTTTGCGCACGACGTCGATCTTGGGATTGAGGTCTTCGCGCCACGCGTAGCGGTCCTCGGGCACGTGGAGCAGGAAGGGCTCGAGCAGGACGACGCGGGCCTCAAGTTGAGTTTCAATTTTCTCGAGGACGGCGCGGTAGTTTTTCTCGAAGGTCTCGGCGGTGGTCGGACTGTTGCTGTCGAAGCGGCGCCAGACGTCGTTGATGCCAATGAGGATGGAGACGACGGTGGGCTTGAGGGCGAGGAGATCGGCGTCAACGCGATCGAGCAGGTCGCCCGCGCGGTTTCCGCTGATGCCGCGGTTGAAGATTTGGAGTTCCGGCGAGGAGAGATAGGCCTGCAGGCGGGCGGCGACGAAGGCGACGTAGCCGATGCCGAGGTTCTGGGCGTCTTCGCGGTTGCGGCCGCAGTCGGTGATGCTGTCGCCGGTGAAGAGGATTCGATCGTTGGGTTGGATGAGCATGGGGGTGAGTTTTTGACGGAATTACGGAAGACAAACGGAATTAACGGAATTTAGACAGAACGGATATGAAGGCGGATGAAGGGAAGGTTTTTGACAGGATTAACAAGATTTACAGGATTGGGAGAAGGCAGGGGGAAGATTTTGACGGAATTAACGGAATTACGGAATTTTTAACAGGAAAACATGAAGACAGGAAATACAGGAAAGGGAATGGGACTAACGGGATCTGGACAGGAGGAACATGAAGGCTGATGAAGGGAAGGCAGGGGTGCAATGATCAGGCGATGCGGGGCGGTTCCCACTTTTTGAAATCGGGCGGGGTGCGACCTTCGTCGAGGTCGATGAAGTCGAACATGGTGACGGCTTCCTTGTCGCGATGTTCGATGCCGGCTTCTTTCAGGCGGAAGACGATGCGCTCGCTGGCTTCGTCGCGCCAACCGCGCTTTTGCATGAAGCCGGTCCAGGTTTCGACTTCCTCATCGGTAGGGCGCTTGCCGTTTTCGTAGCACCACTCGAGAATTTCCTCGTCCGTTCCACCGGCGAGAACTCGCTCGCGCAGGGCGTCGTATTTGACGTGGAGAAAGTTGAGGCAACGTCCGTCGAATCCGCTGCCGAGGTGCGGAAGGTAAAGTTCCGGCAACTCTCCGGCGGCGTGGATGCGGATTTTGTCGAGCATCCGGGGGAAGTAAGCGAGGCCCTTGACGGTGTCGTAAGGGGTGCGGGGAAATTTTGTGCTCATAAAGTGGATTGTATCGATTGCGACGTAAGCTACCTTTAAATTCGTAGCGGACATTCGATCAAAGACAAGTTGAGACAATAAATTTCGAACTTAAGGAGTCTTCAATGACCAGTAATCAGAATGATGGTGAGTTTGGTTTCCAGATCGCGCCAATGTTGGATGTTTTATTTGTGCTGCTCCTCTTTTTCATGGTTGCAGCTGGAGCTCAGAAATCAGAGAAGACGATTGCGACACAACTGCCCGGACGTGGTGAGGGGCCCGCTGGCAAAGTTCCGGTTACCTTAGAGATCGCCGCCGATGGACAGGTGATTTTCAACGGTACGTCGATGGACGCGCCTGCTAATCATCAACTGCCGGAAACGACGGCACGGCTAAAGGCGGTACTGGCCGACGCTCCGGATCGACCCGTAATCATACAGCCAGCGCCCAGCGCCCGCCATCAGCGCGTGATGGATGTGCTGGATCTTTGTAAGGCCGTCCACGCGCAGAACGTTGCGTTTAGCTCTAACACTGATTGATGCTAAGCCCTGAAAGAGACCTCGGCAAAATCGTTTGACCAGCGTGATCGTAGAGCAAAGGCAGGTCTTTGGCAGGGGTAACGAGGGTGAACGTGCCATTTGAAGTCGGGGGTGCCTTTGGTGATCGCGAAGATTTTTCCCGGAGGCAACATAGGTCCTTCGACTGCGGCTCGGGTGAATCTCCCGATTAAAGGAGATCGGTTGTCTCGCCTTCGCTCAGGATGACGGCGTTTTTAAAATCGTGAGTTTTGCAGAGGTCTCGAGTTGTAACTTTTGACATTCGCCATCCGGGGGCTAGCAAGGAGATACAGGAGAAAATTGTGATCGCCAAAAACATCATGCGGGGATTCGTAAGTCTCACTCTGTGCCTTTTCGCCGGTCTACTTTTACGTGCGGACGATCCCGCGCCGAAAGCGAGTGCCGATTCCATGGCCGCGACCGCAGCTTCGCTGCAATGGAAGACGGGAGTGATCACGCTGAAGGATGGCCTGGCCAAGATCACGCTGACGGATAATTTTCGTTACCTGGATCCCAAGGATTCAGAAAAAGTGCTCCACGATTTATGGGGCAATCCGCCCGGCTCCAAGAATCTCGGCATGATTTTCCCGGCCGACGTGGGACCGCTCGACCCGAACGGTTGGGGAATTGAAATTGCGTATGAGGCGGGGGGGTATGTCAAAGACGACGACGCCGACAAAATCAACTACACCGATTTGCTCAAGCAAATGAAGCAGGAGGTGCACGAGGGCAGCACCGAGCGGGTGAAGGAGGGATACCCTGCCATGGAGTTGATCGGATGGGCTGCGCCGCCCCGGTATGACAAAGCCACCCACAAGCTTTACTGGGCCAAGGAGTTGAAGGTGGACGGTGCTTCGCAGGATACGCTCAACTACAACATTCGCATCCTGGGCAGGCGCGGGGTGCTTGTCCTCAACGCGATTGCCGGAATGGACGACTTTCCGATGATCGACAAGAAAATACCGGAAGTGCTTTCGATGGTCGATTTCCAAGCGGGCAATACCTACGCCGATTTCGATCCCAAGATCGATAAGATCGCCGAGTATGGGCTCGCCACTCTGGTAGCGGGCGGGGCATTGGGCGCGGCGGCCAAATTGGGGTTGCTGGGTCTGCTCTGGAAATATCTCTTTGTGACGATTCTGGCGCTTAAGAAGGTGATTGTGGTGGCGGTCGTTGCGGTGGTGGCGGGTTTCAAAAAGCTGATGGCCAAGTTTGGTGGGAAATCATCGACGCCGGAGCATCTTTTGCCGCCGAAGGATTCCTCTACATCCTACCAGACGCCGACGACACCGGAGATCAATCCGCCTGTGCCGCCTCCGGCGCGACCATCACCTCCGCCGCCGTTTATTCCGCCGGGGCCGCAGGGGTGAGATGGCGACGGCGTGGTTCTCAAAAAAATATCTTTTAGAATTCCGTCCTCCTGAGCTTGTCGAAGGATCAGCCTCCGGATGGTTCGCGATTAGTTAGTTGA
>JABDHJ010000014.1 GCA_013285645.1 Verrucomicrobiota bacterium
CTCGACGAGGTTGACCCGAAATTATTGGAGACGTATGAGAAATTGGGCATTCCGTTGCGCGAACGAGGACGTCTGGCAGGCGTTGCGCTGGACGCTGTATTTGACAGCGTCTCCGTAGGCACAACCTTCAAGGAGCAACTGGCAAAGAAAGGTATTATCTTCTGTCCCTTCAGCGAAGCGGTGCAGGAGCATCCCGACTTGGTGCGCAAACATATCGGGACAGTCGTTCCTCCCACGGACAATTTTTACGCGTCGCTGAATTCAGCTGTCTTCACCGATGGATCGTTCTGCTACATTCCCAAGGGCGTGCGTTGTCCGATGGAACTCTCCACCTATTTCCGGATCAATGCCGACAAGTCAGGCCAGTTTGAGCGGACGCTGATCGTGGCGGAAGAAGGCAGCTATGTGAGTTATCTCGAGGGTTGCACGGCGCCGATGCGCGACGAAAATCAGCTCCATGCGGCCGTGGTCGAGCTCATCGCGATGGATGACGCGCAAATTAAATATTCGACCGTGCAGAACTGGTATCCCGGCGACGAGGCGGGACGTGGTGGCATTTATAATTTCGTCACCAAGCGCGGTCACTGCCGGGGACGCAACTCGAAAATTTCCTGGACTCAGGTAGAGACAGGTTCGGCCATCACCTGGAAATATCCAGGCTGTGTTTTGCTGGGCGACAATTCCGTTGGAGAATTTTATTCGGTCGCGATGACGAACAATCATCAGCAGGCCGATACCGGCACCAAGATGATCCATATCGGCAAAAACACGCACAGCACCATTGTCTCAAAAGGCATTGGGAGTGATTATCGCTGGCAGTTTATCTGTCTGGCTATGGCAACTTTCCCGCATCGTCATGAGATAAAGCTTCAAAGTGAAAGGATATGGGCATGAGAAAAACCAACTCGTTGGCTGTTCTGATCTTTTTCATTATTCTGGGTACAGGCGGATTTTTCGCCTATATCGCAACGTCCGTTTCGGATGGAATTGGGACGGGAGTAGCAATCGTTACCTTTGTGGTTGCCGTCATTGTTTCCTCCGCCATCAAGATTGCGGACCAGTGGGACCGGGCGGTGGTCCTGCGGCTGGGCCGCTTTCACGCCCTAAAGGGACCGGGCCTTTTTTTCATCATTCCGGTCATCGATGTCATCCCCTATTGGATTGATATCCGAGTGATCCCAACTTCCTTCAAGGCGGAAAAGACCCTGACCAAGGACACCGTTCCCGTGGACGTGGATGCGGTTCTCTTCTGGCAGGTCATCGACCCCAAGAAAGCCGCCCTGGATGTGGCTGACTATCGAAGTGCCATCGGGTGGGCCTCGCAAACCGCTTTGCGCGATGTCATCGGCAAGACCGTCCTTTCCGACATGCTGGAGGGCCGGGAAAAGATCAGCAGCGAACTGCAAAAGATCATTGATGAGCGCACGGAACCGTGGGGCATCAAAGTCATTTCCGTTGAGGTCAAAGATGTCCTCATTCCCCCGGCCTTGGAAGATGCGATGTCGATGCAGGCCCAGGCCGAACGGGAACGCCAGGCGCGCGTGATCTTGGGAGACTCGGAACGGCAGATCGCGGAAAAATTCGGAGAGGCGGCAAAGACCTATGCAGGCAATCCCACCGCGTTTCACCTGAGGGCCATGAATATGCTCTACGAAGGGCTCAAGGAAAACTCGACCATTGTCATCGTGCCAAGCTCTGCGGTTGAAAGCATGCAATTAGGCGGCCTTGCGGGGATGACGGCGTTAACCATGGGACTCGGCAAAGAGAACGCTCAAAAAATACAAGCGGGCGCACCCACCGGATCCAATGGGCACGATAGAGATTAGCAGAATCGAGTAGACCCTTCGTCGGCTGGTCTACTCCCCCGCTTCCAATGCGGTATGCACGGTAGGAAGAACGGCATCAGCCAATTGGTCCGCCGAGGTCTTTTTTTCGCGACTCCATTGCAGCGCCGCACCTGCGATGGCCCAACTGACCATCGTCGCTTTTAGCTCGGGATTTTTGTCTTTATGGCGTTTTATGCCCTCCAGCAAAAATTCATAGAGAATGGTCTTCACTCGGGATTCGACGAAGGGCTCGAATTGTCGTTGGTGCTTCTGGCATCCGGAAGATACCTCGGCCAAGAAATCGCAGGCAGCGAGGATCAACTGCCTCAAGCTGGCTTCGCACGTCCCTTCGCTTCCCGCCATTCGGGCCTCAATCAGCGTGCTGAAACGTTCGCCAATCATGGCCTCCAGCAACGCGAACTTGTCGGTGAAGTGATCGTAAAACGTGGCCCGGTTAAGGGTGGAGCGCTCGGTGATGTCCTGAACCGAAATGAGATCGAAGGCCTTTTCCGCGAGCAGATCCTGGAAGGCCTGAAAGAGCATCTGCCGCGTGCGACGAATGCGGGGATCTATTTTGGTGGGATCAAGAACCATGCTTAAAAGTACCATTTGACAAGCAACCCGTCTAGTGATGCATTACCTACATACGTTGTTTTACCATCTAATGACGACTAACCAAACCAATAAACCTATGAATACCTCTAAAAACCTCACAAAAGAAGCACCCCGCAGCCCCCGCAATCGCCTTGGCGACTACGCCCTCCTAGCACGCATGATCGACAAAGGTCGTGCCGATCTCCAAGGACAGGTCGGCGAATATCATTTCGCCTGTCCGCTCGATCAAATGCTCTGCGAATTCAAGGGTGTAAAGGCCGACGAGGTCAAAAAGCTCCTCGGTTCTGGCGCTACTGATGAACAGGTTGTTACTTGGTTCAGCACCCAGGGCACGTCAAAGACGGCTGAAGAAATCAAGGCATGGTCCGCCGGAGTCGAAGGCTATCGTCCCTACGACAATCCGGAAAAGAAGGATTGGTTCGTCGGCGAATGCGCCAAGGTGGGCTTGAAGCCGGAAGCCTCAACACTAGTCGATTTTCTTGAAGCGGATGATGCCGCCAGTTTCAAAAACTAAACGCCCGTGGAAGGGCGGCGATATTCATTGCCGTCCTTTCCACCCTCTTAGTTCCTAACTCTATTCCTAAATTAAACCTTCAAAAAATATCCCTATGAAAATTGCATCATGGATCGTTCAGATCCTGCTCGCCCTCGTTTTTATCGCCTCAGGTTCCATGAAACTGTTTGCCTTCGATCAGTTTGCCGCCTCGGCTCCAGCTTTGGCTGACCAGCGCGGGCTCGTGACATTTATTGGCATCGCGGAACTGGCCGGAGCGCTCGGCTTGATCTTGCCAGCTTTGACCAAAATTCTGCCCATTCTAACCACGTGGGCTGCCGTCGGCCTGGCCACCATCATGGTGCTGGCTACCGGTTTTCACCTTTCGCGCGCAGAGTACTCCCATGCCGTCGTGACAGTGATCTTTCTGGCTCTGGCGACCTTTGTCATCTACGCCCGTGGGTTCCAGTCCCAGCCAGCCTCATAACAGTATCCTCCTTCATCCCCACTTCAACATATCGGTAAATCTAAAACTACTATGTCTACACTACTCCACATTGATGCCAGCCCCCTCGGCGAAGCTTCCATCTCCCGGCACCTCTCCGCTCTATTCGTTCAGAAATGGCAACAAGCCCATCCCGACGACAAGGTAATCACGCGTGACCTCACCACAAGCGAGATTCAGCCGGTTGATGGCATCTGGGTGGGAGCGGCCTATACGCCGGAAGAATCCCGGACTGCCGCCCAAAAAGAAGCTCTCGCACTCTCGGACACATTGATCGCCGAGTTGGAAACTGCGGATGAATATGTGTTCGGCACGCCGATGCATAACTTTGGCATACCTTCCACCGCGAAACTCTGGATCGACCAGATCGTCCGGGTGGGGCGTACATTCAGCTATAGTGAATCCGGCCCAGTGGGTCGACTGATGGGCAAGAAGGCGACTTTTCTGATCGCTTCTGGTGGCGTCTATAGCAAGGGTACTCCGATGGCACCTTACGATTTCGTCGAGCCCTATCTCCGCGCGGTCTTCGGCTTCCTCGGCGTTGACAAAACAGACTTCATCGTCGCGGGAGGCGCGGCCGCGGTGATGTCTGGCAAGGTTGATCGCGCCACTTTCCTCAAGCCGTTCGATGAAACTATCGAAGCGCGCTTCAAGCAGACCTAGCCTGAGCCGTGTGCCTAGGTTAACTGCCGTTAGGGCCTGTTAACACTACGCTCAAAAAATTCTGCAACCCTGAAAGGGTTGCCATGAGGCCGCCAAGCTTAAGAGGTGACGCGTTGAATATTAGTGTGAACAGGCCCTAGCATAAGGAGCATACGTGCTTCCTACTTAAAAATTGGCCACCAGGACGGGGTGCTTCACTGCGCGGACGTTAGTGTTTGGATTTGTTGGCCTCGTTTTCATAAGCTTTAAGAATCGACACAATCATTGGGCCAAATTTTTTCTTCAGCTCTTGGCAGCGCGACGAGTTTTTAAGTTCAACGCCCTGGCGTTCGCTACGAATGAGGCCCGCTTCCCGAAGAGTCTTGAAGTGCTGCGACAGCGTGGACTTGGGAAGCTTCAAGTTGCCATTGGACAAAAAGGCGGCGCAGTTCATCGCGCACTCAGCCCCGACCAATTCTCCGTAGATGCGAACCCGGACAGGGTCGGAGAGGGCATAAAGAATGCCCTGCACGGTTATTTCCTGCAGAGACGGATGATAGAGGGGCCGCATAAAAAGAATGTATCACCATTTGACAAGATAGTCCATTAGTTCGACGTTACGGAACTAAAGAACTGATTTGCTAACTAAAAACATCGGTTCAATCGCAAACACAACGAGTCTCAACATGGAGAAAATCATGCAAACATTAACAGGAACAACGACGGGCAGGTTGAACGGAAAAATTGCAGTTATCACCGGCGGCACGACGGGGATAGGGCTGGCTGCGGCAAAGCTATTCGTCAGGGAGGGTGCCTATGTCTTCATCACAGGTCGTCGCCAGAAGGAACTCGACGAGGCCGTGAAGGCGATCGGCAGCAATGTTACGGGTGTTCAGGGAGACGTTGCAAACCTGGCCGACCTTGATCGTCTCTACGAGACCGTCGGCAAAGTGAAAGGGCGAATCGATATCGTTTTCGCAAATGCCGGCACTGCTGAATTCGCTCCCTTGGAAAAAATCACCGAGGAGCATTTCGACAAGCTATTTGAGATCAATGTAAAGGGAACCCTGTTCACAGTCCAAAAGGCGTTACCGCTCCTGAATGATGGTGGCTCGATCATTCTCACGGGCTCTATCGCGGGTATCAAAGGTACTCCCGCCTTCGGTGTCTACGGCGCGACCAAGGCTGCCATTCGCTGCTTCGTGCGAGCCTGGACTGTGGAACTGAAGGATCGTCGCATCCGGTCAAATGTACTGAGCCCGGGGCCGGTCGATACACCCATTTTGGCAGGGCAGCCTCCGGACGCTATTGCACGGATCGTATCCACCATCCCGATGGGGCGCATGGGAGAGCCCGAAGAAATCGCCAAGGCAGCACTTTTCTTGGCCTCGGACGATTCCAGTTTCGTCACCGGCACCGAACTGTTCGTCGATGGAGGCAGAGCGCAAATCTAACTAACAAACAACCCTACAAGACAAAGAAAGAAGAAACATATGAGCTCTAACTACGGACAAAAATTGGCAGGTAAAGTCGCGCTGGTTACTGGCGGATCGAGAGGCATCGGCGCAGCAATTGCCAAGCGACTGGCAGCCGACGGGGCAAGTGTGGCGATTACTTACACCAAGGGCGCGGACGCCGCCGCTTCGGTTGTTAAAGCGATTGGAAGTACCGGCAAAAAGGCGATTGCAATTCAAGCGGACGCCGCCGATGCCAAGGCCGTCACGGCCGCGGTCGACAAGACTGCCGCGACCTTCGGTCGCCTGGATATATTGGTGAACAATGCAGGCACGGCCCTTCCGGCGCCCTTCGAACAGGCCACTCTGGAAGACATGGACCGCGTGATTGACATCAACATTCGCGGCGTATTTGTCGCGACGCAGGCGGCGTTAAAACACATGGGAGATGGCGGTCGCATCATCATGATCGGCTCGGCCGTGGGCGAACGCGTGATGGTGCCCGGCTTGGTGCCTTATGCGGCAACAAAGGGAGCCGTGAAAATCTTTACCCAGGGATTGTCCCGTGAAGTGGGGAGCCGGGGTATCACGGTCAACAACGTCCAGCCCGGCCCCATCGACACCGAGTTGAACCCCGCTGCAGGTGAATGGGCGGTACCCCAGAAGGCCCAGACCGCACTCAATCGCTATGGCCATGTTGACGACATCGCCGCGATGGTGGCATTCGTCGCCGGTCCGGAAGCGTCTTACATCACTGGTGCGAACCTGACCGTCGATGGCGGTATGAACGCCTAATCGCATCTTCAAAACGACGCTGGACCGAACGAAGCCGCATTCGTGAATCAAGTTGATGCTACCCCCGGCCATGCACCGATGCGCATAACGAAGCTTTTGCATGAATATAGAGAGGAGGTGAGAATCGCCCACATGCATTAACGAAAGGTTCTTGAAAAGGCAGTCCAGCCCTAAAATCCAAGGCAATTCTCCCGGCCAACATTGGCTATCTGAGAAGACAGCTCGCTTTTTTGGCCCCTTTACAAGGCACCCTCAACGGTTTCTCCCTCTATGAATCCAAGTGAATTTCTCAACCTACCTTCCTCCTGTAATATTCTGATCGTTGGCGGAGGCACCGGGGGAGTGGCGGCGGCATTGGCGGCGTGCGAAAGGGGCCAGCGTGTCGTCATGACCGAACCGACCGAGTGGATCGGCGGGCAATTGACCCAGCAGGCGGTGCCGCCGGATGAAAACCGTTGGATCGAGCAGGGAGGCGCCACCCGGCGTTACCTGCGCTATCGCCAGGAAGTGCGTGATTTTTATCGGCGTCATTATCCCCTCACGGCCACGGCCATGCGTAACTCCTGCCTCAACCCCGGCAACGGCAGCGTCAGCATTCTTTGCCACGAGTTCCGCGTCAGCCTCTCCGTGCTTGAGGCGATGCTGGCGCCTTACGTCGCCAGCGGTCACTTGTTCATTGCGCGGGGCTGCGAGCCGGTCCATGCCGAGGTTTCCGGCGACGTCGTCAAGGCCGTGACGTTCCGCCATGTCTCGGTCTCCGGGCAAAGACGGGTTGAGGCAGCCTACGTCATCGACGCAACGGAAACCGGCGATTTGCTGCCTCTGACGGGGACCGAATATGTGACCGGGTTCGAATCGCGTGACATGACGGGAGAACCTTCCGCCCGCGAAAAGTACGAGCCGATGAACATGCAGGCGATCAGCTGGTGCTTCGCCGTCGATCACCTCGAGGGCGAGGACCACGTCATCGATAAGCCGACCGATTATGATTTCTGGCGCAACTACGTCCCGGATCTGAAACCGTCCTGGGGCAGTCCGCTGCTGTCGTGGTCGGCAACGCATCCCCGCACCTTGAAATCGGTCGAGCGGGAATTTATTCCCAACCAGCAACGGTTCAATGGCTGCCAGAACCTCTGGACGTTTCGCCGCATCATCGACCGCTCTCTCTATACCGAAGGCTTTTATCCGAGCGACATCGTGCTGGTGAACTGGCCGCAGATCGATTACCTGCCCGGTTCCATCATCGATGTGACGCCGGAAGAAAAGGAAATGCATTTACGCGGCGCGCGCCAGCTTTCACTTTCGATGTTGTATTGGATGCAGACCGAAGCACCACACCATGGCGGTTCCTCCAAGAGGGGATTTCCTGGCCTGCGCTTGCGCTCCGACGTCACCGGCTATGGACCAGATGGCTTGGCCCTCCACGCCTACATCCGGGAGTCCCGACGCCTCAAGGCCCAGTTCACCGTTTGTGAACAGCATCTTTCGCTGGCCCTGCGAGGCAAGCACGGCTCCGAGCGCTTTGCCGACAGCATCGGCATCGGTCACTACAATATCGATCTTCATCCCTCCACCGGAGGCGACAACTATATCGATGTGGAAGCCTGCCCGTTCCAGATCCCCCTCAAGAGCTTGGTCCCGCTGCGCGTGCGAAATCTGCTGGCCGGCGCCAAGAACCTGGGGGTGACCCACATCACCAACGGCTGCTACCGGCTTCATCCTATCGAATGGAATATCGGTGAAGCCGCCGGAGCCCTCGCCGCCCATTGCGTGGCCGAAAACACCCAACCTCACGAAGTGACCGAGAACCGGAGCAAATTGAACGCCTTCCAAAGAGAACTTTCCCGCCAAGGTTTCGTCCTGGAATGGCCCGGCAATCCGGTTCCACTTAGTCTTTAATCCTAATGGTACGGCGCTCCTGCATCTCAATTGAGGCAGGTGTTTCCTTAAATCACTTCTAGATCATCGCGACTTCCCAATTTAGAAAAAGGCACATGAGGCTCGGCTTGATACCAGTAGGCGACTGACGCGATGTCATCCTGCAAGGGCAGATAGCGGCCCTCACTCCGCCAGCCGAGGGCTTGCATGGTTACCTTGAGATCCTTGCCGAAACGGATCGGGTCCATGATGTGAAATCGGTACATATTATGACGGTTGCCCATTCGGCCCATGGCCCGTCCCACTTGCGTGGCCGATGTGATGTCCTGGTAACCCAGATATGGCGCGGTATAGCCAGCGGTAAAACCCCACGCCCCGCCAAAGTAATCTTCCGTGCCGGTCCCGCAGATAGTCGGGAATTTCTTGTCGCCGTCGATAAAGGCCTTGAACTCACCCTCGCCCCACCAGCCATCCGAGTTCTGTTGCCACGCCATGAACGTGCCTACGTACTGACCCCGGCCCCGCACCCCGTCAAGAATGACATAGTCTTGTTTGTAGGGCAGCGGGTTCGAGCGCCGGAACTGGGCGTGAAAATAGGCGTCGCCTGCATCCACTTCTGTCAGCGTGTAGTTGATTGTGTAAAAGAAATGACAGCAGTCCTCCGGAGCGCGGTTTTCCACCGTCATCCTCGCGTGCTTGCGAAACGGCATTGGAAAGTAGCAATTAAATCCGCCCAACGGGTTTACATTGATCGGCAAGGCCACGATATTCGTCCGCGTCTTCCAGCCGTTGCAGAAAAAGTCGCCCAATGGAGCCTCCACGCTCGGCGTCTTTTCCCCATCCCAATAAATACGCAGGATTAGGTCGCGATAGCATTTCGGATCGACCGTGATCCAGATGTGTTGAATGACGCCGGGACCTTTCACGTCCATCAGCGTCGTGGTCGATTCCTTGGGAAGAGCGATGCACGGACGCACCTTCCAGGTCTGCCCCAGATCGCGGGCGCAAGCATTGGGCCCCTCCCATTTCTGGCCGATTTTTGTCACTTCGGATTGCGGCTTTGCGTCGACTTCGGCCATTCCGCCCCTGCCCTTTTCGCCGTAGACGTTCTCTGCCGTAATCGAACGGGTGACCGCGCTGGACAATTTCATGATGTTACCAAGACTCAGGTTCGTTCCGTTGAAAGATGAGTCGTTGGTTTTCATGCTCTATCCAATCGTACAGGTTTGCGGCTTAATAGAGGCATTCCGCCAAATATCCGGCAAGGGCGGTGTAGCGTTGGGTAGAGCGAAAATCGGCTATTTTCTTGCGATCGACTTTCAATGCCTTTTCCCATAAGCGCTGCAAATTGGCGACGCTGGTATGCAGGATATCGGAGATGTCCTCCTGCCGATCGGTGCGCGGGGCCTTCACGTCAAAGGCCAGGATGCCTTCCCATTGAGCATCTTGAAGAACGACGCAGAGCGCGAGATCCTTGAGCGGCTCCATGTAGCCAAAGGGGAAATCCTGATCGTAACGGGTGGTGTCCTGCGAATTAAGATGGATGTGGAAAAGCTTTCCGGCCTCAAGACAGAGCTCGACGTCCCAGACATAATCCAAGCCGGCCATCCGACTGTGGGCCGTCTCGGGATTTAAGCCGAAGATAGGCTGCACCGCTGCATCCAGGCGACTGATGAGATAAAGGGCCTCGCCCACATTGCCGAGGTACATGTTGGCCCGGGGCTCATTCGGTTTCGGCTCGATGGCAAAGACAGGAGAATTTTTTCCATACTTTTCCAACGCGTAAGCACCCACGGCATTGAAGCCCTCAATCATGCGCCGGAATGAGTCCTGACCATTCTTGGCCAGGACGAAATCGAATCCTTCGCGTCCATTCCAGAAAACCATGATCTTGGATCCCAGTTCGACGGTGACATCGACGGCACGCTTGGCGTTTTCGAGTGCCAGCTTGCGCACGGCTGGATCATTGCTGGTCATCGCGCCGTCTTTGAAAACGGAGTCGGCAAAAAAGGAAGGCGTGTACATCCCCATTTCGAGACCGTGTTTCTCCATCAATTTTTTTGCCTTCGGCACATCGCTGACAGGAATCTCGACGTCGTGCGCCTCGATATAACTCATGCCAGCGTCAGCCAGCATGGGGATGCGATCAAGGATGGGAATTTCTTCCCGCGTTGGTCCGCCGAAAGGATCGCGTCCCGGACCCAAATTCCAAACTCCGGCCCCAAGGCCCTGCTTTCCCTTTTTTGATGAGATGATGATTTTATTCATGGATAAACGTTAGGATAAATCTACAAAAATTGAATGGCGATACTTGAGATTCGATCTCTTGGATCTTTTGACTTTTGCGAAAAGAACCGAATCTGGACAGCACGCCTTAACTCTTGCGTCTGGCACGCTGGAAGATGACGAGGAGAGCCAACCCACCGAGCATGAGGGCCCAGGTGCCCGGTTCCGGCACCGCTTCCACTTCCAGGTCGATGTTGAACCCACCCGAGCCATTGGAGACGAGCACGAGTTGGGAATTCGTGATTGGGTTATACGTGATGCCCGTGATCACATTGCCCGCAGTCAAGTCAAGGCCGCTGAAGACCGACCCGCCATCACCCGTTCCGCCGACCGAGCTGGTAAAGAGCGTATAGGTGGTGCCGTCCGGAATCCCCCCGACTCCCTGCAGGTTGAGCGTCAGCGACGTTCCGCTGAACAGGACAGTTGGCGTGCCTGCCAGCGCCAATTGATTGCCCTGGCCCGGGGTCGTCGTGCTCAGGTTGAACGTGAGGTTTGCGCCGCTGAACGTGGTCGTGCCGCTGGCCGTCACCGTCAGGATATCGGTCGTGTTGACGCCGCCATTGCCGACCTGCACATGGCCATTGATCGTGTTGGTGGTGCTGTTGATGAAGCCCGCGCCGCCCAGGGTCGCTCCGCTATCGACCTGCAACGCCCCGCTGCCCGTCGCCGAGCCCGTGAGGTTGTTGGCCAGCAGTTTGCCGCCGGCGATTTCCGTGCCTCCAGTGTAGGTACTGGCGCCGGAAAGAGTGAACGAGCCTGAGCCCGTCTTGACCAGGCTACCTCCCGCCGTAGTGCCATCCGACAAAACGCCGCTGTAAGTGGTGCTGTCGTTGTCGCCGCCCACGGTCAGGGCAACGGCCCCGACGGTTGCGTTATTGTTTGCCAGGGTGATGTTCTGGGCGCCTTTCAGTCCACCGAAGGTATAGGCCGTCTGGCCGGTGGTGGTACCGTTGCCGAACGTGAAAGATGCGCCGTAGTTGTTGTAATCGAGCGTAGTATTCTGGAGAACCAGACTGTTGGTCAACGCAACCAAGTCTCCCGCGGGGCCGTTCCCCTCAAAAGTCGTGATGCCTGAATAGGTGTTGGCCCCGGCGAGCACCGTGGTTGCCTTGTGAGTGCCCAAGGTAATATCCTCACCAATCGTTAAACCGCCCGTGCCCGTAATAACGCTGTTGATGGTCAAGACCTGACTGTCACTGACGTTGACGATGCCTTCCGTCGAGCCGAAGGCCAGCACACCATTCCCGGCAACCGCACCAATCGTCAGACTCTTTTGTACGGCGATGGCCCCACTGTTGATCGTCAGCGCGGTAGTATCGCCACTGGTTCCCGCTCCCAAGGTAATAGTGCTGGCCGCGGTTATCGACTGCAAGGCATTGACCGAGGTGGCCGTGCTCAAAGTCGTGTTGGCAGCGATCTTCGCATTCATCAGCGAAGTATTGGACGTCGCCAGCGCCGTTTCTTCCGTGGTGGTATTCAGCGCGCGCAGGCCGTTGGTGGAATCATAGGTGGCAAGACCGCCGTTCACAAACGCCCAGGGCAAAACACTCACTGTGCTTGATCCGGCGGAGCCGCCGCCGCCGGTCAAGGAAGGGGCGGCAGTAAAGACGATGTTGGCTACGTTTGCGGTCGCGCTGGTAATCGAAGCCCCGCCCACTGTCCCGCTTGAGGCAGCAACAAATTCCGTACCTGCGCTGCGCGTCACGCTATCGAATACTACTTCCAGGTTCGTCGCAACATTTGGAGCGAAATTGCCCCGCAGCTCACCCGCAGTCAGAGTCAACGCTCCAAATTCGTCCTCGGTATTGCCACCTACACTACCGGTGTCAGTGAAATTGGACCCGTTGGTGTTAAATGAACCGTTATAGGTCAGCGACGCAGAACGCTGGACTGTTCCGGGATTCTGACTTGCCCCGGTAACCGTGAAGGCGGTGTTCACGTTTGCTCCCGCACTCCCGATGGTGACCGCTGAGTTTCCCACGGACCCGGCCGGTTGCGTTAGCGAGCCGCTGTCACCCAAGGTCAGGCCACCATTGAGGACCGTCGTCGTTCCGGTGTAGATATTCGTATTCGTAAAAGTCTCTGTATCGGTACCGACCTTGATCACCGAGCCTCCCCCGCTGAGGGCACCGGAATAAGTTACACTTTGGGTATCACCGATCGTCAACGCGACGGCATTCGGCGTGCCCGCGTTATCCTGCAAGGCCACATTGCCAGAGCCTTGAACGTTGCCGAGTGTAAAGGCGTGACCGCTCACCGAGGAATCGAAAACAAGCGTGCCACCATTTACGCCCACCGCAGCGTTTTGCAAGGCCAACTGATTGGTCAGGAGAATCGTGCCGCTCGAAAGATTTGTCGTCGCGCCAGATGTGGTGGGAGTACCGAAGGTATTGGCGCCAGCCAGGGTCAGCGTACCCGTGCCGGAATAGCTCAAGCCAAGATTTGACCCGGATGTGACCACATCGCCGATAACAATGTTTCCGGCCCCATTGATGGCAAGATTATGCGCCGCCAAGCTAAAAGTGCTGCCAGAAAAGCTCGTCGTACCCGTGTTATTTATCGTCAGGGTCTCATTGGCCGCCGCAGTAAGGGCAAAAGCGCCGCTGAAGGTAATATTGCTCGTACCATTGACCGCGCCCACTCCGGCCATATTTACTGCATTAGCGACAGTATTTCCAGGTCCGCTCAAGTCGACGGACGCTCCCACTCCTCCCCCATTCAAAGTCAGTGTCCCGGTACCAAGAGAGGTATTTGTACCCAGAAGGATCGTCCCGCCGCCCCCAGCCGTAACACCACCGGTAAAGGTGCCAGCGCCCTCCAAGGAAAGCGTTCCACTGTTTGAATCCAGGATGCTACTACCGGCGAAAGCCCCATCCGAAGTCGTACCGGTAATCGTCGTGTTGCCCGACCCAGCGAAGACGAATGTCCTGGCAGCAGTAGATCCAGCAGTGGTCAGAACGAAATCACCAAAAGTTGTTCCGCCCGTATTATTGATGACAAGGACTCGGCTTCCAGCTCCAGTCTGAGACAAGGTACCCGTGAAGGTAATACTGTTTGAGCCACCTATGGTCTCCGTGCCGGCACCATTAGCAGTGACGCTGTTTGCCATGGTCACGGCGGTCGAGGCCGAAAGAGTTACATTAGTTCCTGTCCCACCCGAGAACGAGATTCCCCCGGTTCCCAGCGATCCATTATTTCCCACAACCAGCGTACCGCCCGCCGTCGTCGATCCCGTCAACGTCGTCCCTCCCGTGTAGTTATTGGCCAGGCTTAGATTCAGGGTCCCGCCATTGACCATGACCAAGGTCGTGCCCGATATCGCATTCGTCGCAGTTTCGTTCGTCGTGCCACCCGTCGTTTCCAACTGTCCCACGCCGATCGAGTCGGCGCTGTTAAAATTCGCCGTCCCACCTGTAATCAGCCATCCCGACACCGGGTTCGTTCCCGTGTTTTCGGTCATCGTACCCGTAAAATTAAGCGTACCGGCGTTAAGTTGATAGAGGTGACCGCCACTACTGATGCCTCCGTACGTACCGGTCATGTTGACCGTGCCGTTAGTTTTGATATCGATGATACCGGTCGCGGAACTCGCCCCACCGGTAAAGTTGAAAGTCGAATTGGCGTTGTCGAGGGCCGTATTACCGACGGTCAAGACAGCGCTGCTGCTGGCCAGACTCATAAAGCCGTTAATGGTGAGCGTTCCGCTGTTATTGACCTGAAAGCTCATGCTGCCATTAGTGGTAATCGGAGCATTGATCGTCAGGCTGTTATTTCCCGCGCCATCCAGAAGGATGCCCATGTTACCGACACCATCCAGCGTTGCTCCACCAGCGATCTTCAGGCTTCCGCTTCCAGTGCTTCCGATGGTGACCAGCCCGCTGTTTCCGGTTGTTGTGCTGCTTCCGGTAACCCATATCCCTTGAGCATTCGTAAGCGCAGTAGAAACCGAGGGTTGATTCGTAAACGGAGAATTGAACACAGCGCTGGTACCCGTTCCGGTAAGCACACCTCCGCTCCAATTGGTAGACACACTCCACGACCCCGACGTCGTCCCGGTCCAAGTCGTTTCCGCCGTGTCTGCCGCCCGGGCCGAATTTCCAACGCAGGAAGCGAGAGCGACGAGGAAAAGAATTCGGAAGTGTCGGATGGACTTTACGTTTTGAACGAAGCGGATCAAAAATGCAGGGGTCTGTTTCATGATTATGATTCCGATATGTGTTTCTTACCTGGCGATCGTACTGCCAACTAATGGCTCTTCTTCCTTCGCCATGGGAAGCTTTCCAAGGAGAGAACCTGTCATAGTTGTAATGTAGGCAATGCTATTAATACTCGGCAAGGGGATCGACATGCACATCGGTGCGCGCCCTGAGCCAGGCTGTAATCCGATTTTATTTAGGCTCAAATCTCTCTAAGAAGAGCTAATCAAGTACAAAAGGCGGGGCATCCTTGCGGCGCGGATGAAGAAGATTGAGCGGCGTTTAGGCAGTCTCCGCTATCCCCAACCGGATGAGATTCTCCTCCGGTGCGCCGAGACGCCATAGTTGCTCGACAATGCGGCAGACAAAATGGGCTTCGAGTTTGGGGTCATTGATAGCCGGGCTTTCGGGTGTGCAAGGCAATGCAAGGAGCAATATTTGCCAAGTATTTCGCAAGAAGTGCCATGGTTGTCGCCCCTGCTTTATGCTGAGATTTCCCGCATGACCTCTCCTGCCTCGGCTTCTGACCCCGTGCGTTTCGCTTACGTTGGCTGTGGGTTTGTTGGCCAGACGATCCATATTCCTAATTTTGCCTCCCTGCCAAATTGCCGGTTTCTCGCCCTCGCCGAGGTCCGTCCCGAGTTGGGACGCGAGGTGGCCGCGCGTTACGGGATTTCCAAAGTTTATCGCTCACACGAGGAAATTGCCGCCGATCCGGATATCGAGGCCGTCGGTGTGTCGGGCCCCTATTCGCTCCAGGGCAAGATCGCCGAGGATCTCCTTCGGGCTGGCAAACATGTCTTCATGGAAAAACCGATGGCGGTTTCGATGCGTCGCGCCGAATCAATGCTGGAAGTGGTCCGGAACGGCTCCGCCCGCCTGATGGTCGGGTACATGAAACGCTATGACACCGGAAATCTTCTCCTTAAAAAACACCTTGAGGCGTGGCGGGCCAGCGGCGAATGCGGGCGTCTCCTGTTCGCCCGCAACCACGGGTTCTGCGGGAACTGGCTCTATGGCGGCGATCCCAATGTTCCTTTTTCCCAATCGTCCGCGCCGCAGCCACCTGCGCCGGATGAGTGCCCGGACTGGCTTCCCGCCGATCGCCGTCCCTCGTACCTCGGCTTCCTCCAACAATGGACCCACAACATCAATCTCCTCCGCTTTTTTCTTGGCGATGATGGGGGCAAGACCCGGTTGGTACAGGCGCATCTCGATCCCGATGGCATGACTGGACTGACTGTGCTCGAGATCAACGGCACTCGCGCCGTCATTGAAAGCGGCATGACCAAATTCGACGGCTGGGACGAACATACCCAAATTTATTTTGAGGGAGGATGGTTGAAGACCTCCGCCCCACCACTCGTGCAAAAGGAAATTCCCGCTTCCGTTGAAATTTATCGGTCCAATCATGACGGTTGTCCCGCCAGTATCGTGCAGGAACTTCCCACACCGTCGTGGTCCTATCGTGAGGAGGCCAAGCACTTCCTTGCCTGCATCAGGTCGGGCGAGGCCTTCCGGTCATCTGCGGAAGACACTTTAAATGATGTCCGTATTTTCGAAGACATTTACCGTCAGGTGACCGCGTCTCGTTAAACACCGCCTTTCTTCGTAAAGCGGCCAACTGATTCAATGCTCCTTCACTAGCCCCGAGCGGGTTCGATCATGGTGGCGCGGCATTTGGCGGAACAGGCAGGCAGTCCGGATTCGTGGTCGATGACCTGCTGCAAGTGGCGCATGCGCTCCTGACTGGCCGTGTGACGCATCAACTCCGAGTGAGTCTGGTCCAGCCAGAAGCGGTCGGCGCTGTTGATGAAGTCTTCCAAGTCAACGATCTCCGCTGAAGTATTGGCGCGACGGCACATGTTCAAGGTGAACATTCGACGGAAACCTCCACCGCCAAATGAAGCGTGCATGATGTTGTGATTGAAGATCAGCAGGTCGCCCGGATCGGTTTCCAAAACCTGGGCAGGCATCTCGCGAGGATGAATGCCGTACAGCTCTTCCGCTTTGCCGGGATGACGGCACTCCCACTTGGTGTCGATATGATGAGAGCCAGGGACGACGCGCAGCGCGCCTGTGGCAGCACGTACCGGATCGAGATAGAACGCCATCTTGATGTACTTGCCGACCGTATGAAAACCATCGGTGTGCCAGGAGGTCTCGCCCGTATAGTAATTGCCATCCCCTCCAAGATAGTTGAAGTCCTCACCGATCAGCGCCTTGGCGGTAGCCACGATCACGGGATGGTCCAACAGGGTGCAGAGTTTTTCGCGCTGGTCGATGAAAGGAACAATGCAGGACCGCTTGGTTCCATCGTGAGCGACTTTGCGGTCGATGAAGACCTGCTCGAATTCGGAGATGATCCAATCGATGTCCTTGCGAAAAGCCTGGGCGAGTTTCAGGTAGCCGTAGTTCTCAAAGAACCGGACTTGTTTGTCGGTGATTTGCATGAAGCGCAGTCTTACTTGGATTGGACAAAATAACCATGGACGGAGTTATCGAAATCATGTCGTATCTTACTATTCTTTGCCATGGCCTCCACGACGCATGAGTTCCTGAACCTGATCGAGAAGAACCTTCGCTTCGAATATGAATCGGGCGAAAGCACCTTGGTAAAATATCCACATACTACCGGCTGGCGGATACTTCCGGTCCTGGTCGTAGCCCAACTCAACTATGCCGCCACCGCCGAGTTCAAGGAGAGCAAGACGGTAAGAGTCGAAGCGGGTCAGACTGTTTCGCTCGCACCCGGTCTGGCACATAACCTCACCCGGACGACACGCGGCACGAGTTACAGCCATTGGTCTCATGTGCAATGTGAAGTCTTTCCAGGAGTACCCCTCTTTTACCTGGTCGAGCCACCGCTGATCATCCGGGGAAGTCAGTCGCGTAAAATTGGTCGGATCAACCACGAATTGGGTGAGATTTCCGCCGGGAAGCGTTCCCTGACATCACTTTTGAAACGGCAGGCGCTCGGTTGGGAGTTGATTTCGACGCTTCTTCAGTCCGTTGCCTTCAACGAAGATCGTCTCGACCTCATTCGTCATGCTTCCCGATTGACTCCAGTACTGGCTTATATTGAGGAAAATCTGGCCAAGCCAATCAGCCATGATCTGCTGGCGCGAACCTCCTGTCTGTCGCCGTCGCGCTTTCATTTCCTCTTTCGCTCGGCCCTGGGTTCCGCGCCCTATGAGTATGTCCAAAAAATGCGGTTGAAGAAGGCCCAGGAGTTACTGATCCGCACGGACAAGTCGATTGCCGAAATTGGCCGGGAAGTGGGGCATCCCGACCCCTACCATTTCAGCCGGACATTCCGGCGCAATGTCGGATTGTCTCCGGCCAACTACCGAAAGCAAATGACCTTCCGTTCGTTCTGAAAGAGGCTGGGCAGCCTCCTAAAAAGCCTTGCTCCGGATAAACTGAAGACCTTCTTCGCAAAGCGCATCGGCATCATCGAAAAGATCGCGCCAGACCTTGGTCGCGGCGGCCAGTTCGGGCAGAGTCCGCCCGAAGGCCTCGATGACCAACCAGCGATCATAGTTGATTTTCTTCAACGCGGCAAAAGTCTCATCCCACCTGACCTGACCTGTTCCAGGAGTGCCGCGATCGTTCTCACTGATGTGGACATGCTTCAACCGGCGGTGAATTGCCGCGATGAGCGTGGTTGACTTCTCCTCGATCTGGGCATGAAAGGTGTCCCACATCATGCCACAAGCAGGATGGTCGATGGCATCGACAAAGGCCATTGTGTCGGCAGCGGTCGTGAGAAAATAGTTCTCGAATCGGTTGAGATATTCGATGGCCAGCTCAACCTTCACTGAAGCCGCGTATGGGGCGATCTCACAAAAGAATTCGATGCCGCGCTGACGTTCGTCGCTGGTCGGCCCCGTGCCCGAAAAAGCACCAAGCGCGGAATGAAGCGGGCCGCAGAGGACCTCGACACCGGACTCTCCGCAGCGGTCGAGCACCCAACGTAACCGATCCTTTGCCGCCTGTCGGACTTTGGCATCGGCACTGATGGGGTTCGACTCGGGACTCATCACCGTTACGGCTGTAACGCCCAAGCCGTGATCACGCAGAACACTGCCGAGTATCTTGTACTCCCCCGATGTTCCCTCGAAGACAGGAATCTCCACTCCGTCATAGCCCATCTTTCGCAGACGCCCCAGGAGAGGATGGTGAGATTCATCGACCTTGGTGGTCCAGAGCAGTAAGTTCATTCCGATTTTCATCTATATCTCCAAGTAATGGTTTGGGTTCACATAATGACCGGCATTTCGATCATCCCCTCACCTTCATTGAAGTAAACGGCAAGGCCTTCTTTTCCCGGAGCGACCACGTCCAATCGCCCGGTTCCACGGAGATCGCCCACGGCAAAGGAAATTCCCAAGCCATGACCCGTGCCGATCGGACCGAAATCAACCACCTGCTTGGCGAAACATTCGCCGGTCCATTTGAAAATATACCAGCCGAAGGCATCAAGGACGCCTGGCTCGTTGTGGGGATGCGAACGAAATCGCTTGCCCGTGATCAACTCACCCTGCCCGTCGCCATCAATGTCCACCCATTGCATGTCATGATACTGGCTGCTCAGGGGATCGATGAGATGCTCCTTCCACGTTCGACCGCCGGAAGCATCGACGATTTGCTCCCACCAGGAAAGACCGTAGCCGTGCCCGTTACCCACGATGAGTTCGCTCTTTCCATCATTGTTTAAATCAACGACCAGAATCGGGATGCCTGCCATCGGCGGCAGCGTAAATTCCGGATGCCATATCCATTCGCCTTCATAAGGATTTTCCGGCGCTTCAAGCCAGCCGTTGTTGAAAATGAAATCGCCGCGTCCATTGCCGGTGACATCACCAAAGCCGAGACCATGACCTTGTTTGTCGTTCTCGCGGCCTTTGAATTTGAGTTTATGCACCGCGAATTTTCCCGTCGCCTTGCCGGAACTGTCGCGGATTAATTTCAACACGACCAAAGGTGCTCCCGGTGTATTAGCGACGTATTCGAGTTCGCCGTCACCGTCCACGTCCCATGCGCGGGTTGTTTCCAGATGACCGACCTCGGCGATGTCATGTTCCGTCCAGAGTTTGCCCCCGACGCCGGGATTTTCGCGCCAACGCACCGTTTTGCCCCAATAACCGCCCGTGATGAAATCGATTCGACCATCGCCGTTGACATCGACCGGAATCGTTGAGAAATCGTCGAAGTAATCTCCCAGCGGATCGAGATGGCAGAGGCGATATTGTTTCTTGAAATCGGGCCCCTCGTACCAAAAGGCGCCGCTCACGATGTCGGGAATGCCGTCTCCGTTGACGTCAAAAATCCCCGCCGATTCAAACCTCTCCGCCGACAGGACCACTTTGCGAAATTGTATCGCCATAATTAGATTCCTTTCAAAAGCCGGATGTAATCCCTCGCGATGTGCAGGTCCTGCAAGGCCTCCGGGGCCAGACAGGGAACTGGCGCCTCGCCGCGCACCGCCTTGATGAAATTGAACGCCTGATTTCTCATCGCGTGGATCCAGGGCATTTCGGGTAAAAGCGTAACCGGTGTCGCCCCATTGCCGGGGTCCCTGAAGATCGTGACCCGACCCGGCTGATTGCAGACCAGCGGGGCAGGAAGCTCCAACTTGACATAACCGCGCTCGAACGTCGCCAACGCCGCCTCGTGCCACGCGAGGGTCGTGGTGTACGGATTCATCTCGATCACGCCGGGAATGCCGCTTTCGCTCTGCGCGACGAAAAGGACTTTGGCCGGATCGGCGTAAGTGACCTTGTAGTCTTCGCCAAAGAGATGACGCAGAAGATTGACCTGGTGAATGTAGTAATTAACGAACTCGCCATATTCATGGTTGGTCGCCTTGTCCATGTCCTCAGGTGCCGGGTCCCAGGAAAGGGGCCCCGGGGACTCGGACGAATTGATATTATCGTTGAAGCCGCCCGCGATCCAATCGCCCGGCGGCATGGTCACACGGAGATAACGGAATTTGCCCAGCTCACCGCTTTGCTTCAGGCGGTCAATTTCGGCCTTGGCATAAACCGTGGCAGGATCGCTTCTCTTGTGATAGCCGACCATCAGCCACGTTTTGTTTTCCTCCAATGCCTTCACGATTTTTTCGGCGACAGCAATGCTGGCCGCAATCGGTTTCTCGCTGAGGAGCGGGACGTGGGCCTTCGCCAATTCGGGAATCAGGATGCCGTGGCGGGCAAATGGCTGACTGACGACAAGCGCATCGACTTTTTCTTTCGCGAGCAACTCCTCGTGGCTGCGATAGACATTTGGAATACCGTAGCGCGCTGCCACGCGGTCCCCGACTTCGGGACGCAATTCCGCAAGGGCGACGATTTCGCACTCTTCGTGAAGACTCGCATAGTTGCGCAGGTGGGCTGCCTGCCCCATGCTGCCGACACCGATAAATCCAATCCGAATACGTTTTTTTGCTGAGCCTTCCATTTCGCTTATACTAACGGCCTTGCTGCTTGCCGGGAATGGATGCGCTTGCTACATTCTTGTCAAAAATTGCCATGCGGCTGATTGATTATCAAATTTATGGCACGGGAGCCATTCAGCCCAGTCCAAGTTGGCACATGGATCCTCATTCTCATACCTTTCATGAAATCATCGTCATCATGGAAGGCCGTCTCCTCTTAAAATCAGGTGATCGGGAAGTAACGGCTGTTCCGGGCGATATTCTTTTTTACCGTTCCGGCTTCGTCCACGAGGAAACGTCCGATCCTCAAATTCCCGTCGGCACCCTTTTTATTGGATTCGAGACAGGTGATTTATTGCCCTGGCTCCCTTTGCATCTGCACGACGCCAGGGGGCGTGTCCGACAACTGATCGCGTGGATCATCGATGATGAAGGGACCCGGCAGGCACCCGAAATGAGGAGGCCTCTTTTCGAGGCCCTTTTTGGAGAACTGCGCCGTCTCTGCGATGCCCCTCCCGATCCATGGCTGGAGGATTTGCTCGCCTTCATTCGCAAAAATCTGACCCGCCCCCTGACCTTGGACGATCTGGCCCGTCGCGGAAAAATGAGCAAGTTCGCCTTTGTCCGAAAATTCAAGCGCCTTTGCGGACGAACACCCATGGAAGAGTTGCGGCTCATTCGTCTCGATCGGGCGCGAACGCTCCTCCTCACCTCAAACCTGCCGGTGAAAGCGATTGCTCCTCTCGTCGGCATTGGCGACGAATTTCAACTCTCCAAGCTCTTTCGCAGCCACTTCAATATTCCTCCTCGCAGCCTCAGGATGGGACATCGAAGTTCAGCTTGATCCACCGCGTTTGGAAAACTTTTCAAACGCGTTCGATCCTTCTTCTGTCACTTGGCAGGTGCCGTGCCGGAATCGGCTGGGGCCGCGACGATGAGTGGAACGAGCGCCGCCCTTGCTCCGCCAAAACAGGGGCGCGCATATGTATCTTCAGGATGGATCACCTGTTCGTCGGTGCCACGGATTTCCAGCAACTGCCGTGGAAAATCAGGGGTCATCGTGTTATCAATGGTGATGTAGCTGGCAGAAAACCGGGAGTTATCGACCTTGAAAGCGGGGTCGTCGTTGGGCGGTCTCACGGGATAGAGGATGGCACCGAGAACTTCGGTTTCGGCTCCTTTGTCCGATTCGATTTGGATTCCGGGCCTTTCCGTCTTGAATCCCAAAATCCAGAGCTTCGATCCGACATTCAGCACCTTGGGTGAAGCGTTGCCTTCGGGATCGAGTTGGCGCGCCCAAATCTTTTGCCCCGGATGATCGAAGAACCAGCCGTTGCCGACACCGGTTTCGACGTAGAGATCGCCCGCGCCTTCTGTGCTGTGATAGCAAATATCGGACGAAATATCACGCAGGACCAAGGTCTTCTTCGTATCTTGTTGAAATCCGAAACAGGTTATTTTTCCCGCCGCACCGGCGACGGGTTGGGTAAGAATACAACTGAACTCGATATCATCGCCAACGATATCGGACACTTTGAAAATGGGCGGACCGTAATCGCTTTTGATACTGCTCGGAGAAGGAGGCGGAGGCTGGGGGGGCAGTGGAGTGACGGGTGCCACGGGGCCACCCGCCGCTGCAGCATCGGTCGATGCTACAGTCGGTGCTGGCGCGGGCGGTGGGGTTGTCGGCTTAGGCGGTGGCGGCGGCGGCATCTCCGACGCCGGTGTGTCGAACGCTCCTCCGGCCATCGGACGAAGGACGGTGCCCAGCCCCAATACCCGGCGGATGCTTCCATGGAAATTGAGGGTATGACCGACCATGTACTGCCCAGGAATAAAATAAAAGGTCGTCTTGCCCTCTGTCGCCGCTTCATCGATGGCCGCTTGGATGGCATCAGCTTGGTCCGCGGGTCCCGAATCGGGCTTGGTCTTATTTCCAACGCTGTACCAATGGCTGAAGTCATTGTCCTCGAAGAGAGGCGTCTCGCGAATCTCAAGCCCGAGGGATGTTTTCTGAGACGAAGGAAATCCTTTGTTCGTGATCACCGGATGAGACGTATATTCGGTGATGTTCCCGCCTGGCGCATCGGGACTGCCGTCCTTGACCGTATTGGCCACGGCATTGCTATAACCTTGGACTTCAATATTTCGCAGGAAGAGTCCTCCACTATTTTGGACAGCCGGAGTCTTGGCGTCGCCGCCTAGGAATTTTGAATCGACAGCCACAACCAATCCTCCCGCAGTTTTATTGACGATGGCAGGAACGGTGTTTGTGCTCTCTAAATCACGGATAAAGGCGCCGTTATCCATATTCTCGAATCCGGCCTCACGCTGGTTCTTGAGAATCAAGTGCTCGAAGGTGAGACTATACTCCATATGGGTGAGAAACACCCCAAACTGAAACCCATCGACTTCCAGATTCTTCACAAATGCAGGACCAGGCCACGCACGAGGCATGATCAATCCCGCATACCCCGAACCCTCGGCCGCACGAATCGTCACATCGTGTATTTCTCCGTTATTGCTGGCGAGATAATCGATGCCTGAAGCGCCCGGATTTCCCGCGCCGACATCGAGTGTCATATTAACGATGGAGTTTTGATAGGCGTCATTGCCATGAACGCCGATGCTCTCGGTCTTGATCATAGGCTTCCATTTCGTGGGGTCCTGAAAGGCAGTCAGATTATCGTCCAGCTTGATGATCGTCTTGTCCCGACTCTGGCCGATCCACATAAGACGGTGAATCGAGACCATCTTTCCCGCCTTGTCCATGCCGACCGTATCGAGCGTATCGGAAATGCGATACGTCCCATTGGGAAAATAAAGCGTCTTTTGCCTGAGGGCCGGGAAACCGCCATGCCAAAGATCGACCATCGCCGCCTTCAATTTTGCGGTGACATCTTCCTTGCCGGTATTGTCGATGCTGTAGGGAGCCTTGGTCACATCGACGAAATAATAGGGCCGAAAAACGTCGTCGGGATAAACCAGTTCCTCGGCTTGAAGTGGAACAAAAAGCACGCCGACCCCCGCCATGATCCTCATCAGGACCGTCGAAAGTTGATTGCACTGATAGGAAAAGAAACGTCGAGATGTCATCACGATTTTCATTGTGCATGGATGGTCCGGCTGAACAAATTGATAGGGACGCACATCGGTGCGCAAATTACTTAGAATGATCCTTCCGATAGGCCTGAGAAGTATTTTTCCCTGCGTCGCGCGCTTCGTAGCCGCGCTCGTAAGAGCGTGGTCTCATTCCCCCACCGCCTTACGGCGGCGGCTACGACGGCATTGTGCAAATTACTTCTTCGAACTGGCGCTCATCTTTTGTTCCCATTCTTCCAATTGCTTGCGCAACTCGACCTTGGGCAACGCCGCCGCCCCTTGAGAATGCCGTTCCAACAGGCAGACTTCACCGGGCGCGAGGGAAAAATTCCAGGTATTGCCGTCCGAGACATCGGAGCCGAGTAATCGACAAGACGGACGGGACGCCGCTTTGAGAAGCCGCATCTCTTCCGGCGAAAGCGTTTGCGGGCTCCCCAAGTCTTTCCACGTTTCCCAAGCGCTCCCCTGCCCTGCGGCAATCCGCGACTCGATGACAACCACAGGCCCTTGCGCGAAGGGCATTTTCAATTTGCCCGTCCAGGCTTTTTGTCCGACTTCAGGAACGATCCGGTGCCAGAGAAGAACGCGAAGATGGTCACCTTCCTGCGTGGCGATGCTGCCGCAGCCGGGCGGGAGAATTTCGTCAGCCTCCGCCGGAAGAACGGCGCCGCGCAAGCGATTGAGGAATTCAAACGCATGGAAGGTCGACTTGGGTAGACCGTTGATGGTGACCAGACCGTATGTGCAGGAGAACTCCGCGTGTGGTGTTCCACACTCCTCGAAAAGATCGCTGGCGACCCACCAACAAAGAGTGTCGCAGGCGTCGTCCAACGCCACGCAGGTGTCGCACACAATCGCCGCTCCCACGAGACTGTCGACGGAGGTGTTATCGACCCACGTAACGTTGTCCGTGGAATCGGTTGAGAGAGAATTCCATTCGGTCCAGTGGATTTCAAGATCGGGACGTGCCGACTTGGCCACATCCTTTTGGACCTGCTTCACTGTGTCGGCAAAAAATTGTCCCGGAGCATGAGGGCTGCCCTTGCGGTCGGTGAAGGTGACGTATTCATCCTGCGGATAAAGATGGGTGCTGACGAAATCGAGTGGAATACCGTTCTTGTGCGTGTGCTCGATGATGTCCGAGATCCAGTTAGCCTTCGAGCTGGCGGGACCACCGACTCGAAATGTCGGCGAAATCCTTTTCAGCGCCCGGGCCGATGCTTCGTAAAGCAGCCAGTATTCCTCTTTCGTGCCGGTCCAAAAACCGGAGAGATTGGGCTCGTTCCAGACTTCAAAATACCACTGCTCGACCTCGGCCAGTCCATATCGGTCCACGAGATGGCGGCCAAAAGCTTCCACCAATTGTTCCCACTCTCCATAGTCCTTCGGAGGAGTGACGTTCATCTTCCAATCGAAGATCGTCTCCGTTCCCGAGGCCAGTTCGGAAGGCATCGGGTTGAGTTCGACAAAAGGACGCAGTCCCATTTTCAACAAGGCGTCATAAACCTTGTCAACCTGATGCCAGCGAAAGGCCAGCGAACCGTCGTCCCGGCGTCCCACGACGCCCATTTCATCGTGAAACAGACCGTGAAAGCGACAGTAGCGAAAACCAATCTCACGTTGGACGTAACGCAAATGTTCCAAGACATCTTCACGCAGCAATTCATAGGCGCGTCCGACTGCGATGGCATTTTTCCATGGTTTGCGCAAGGTGGTCGCGCAGGGTTTTGACAGAATTTGCAGATTCATGAAAGTTTGTCTGAAAGTAAAAAGGGCAATGAGACGGCCACTATAACCCTGCGAACGATCAATTTATAGCTATTATTGGAAAAGGCCCAAGAGGGATTTGGCTTTCTTATCGGCTCCCCATGAATCGTTCCGGGGCACCCGAACCGGGGCATCTGGACAAACATCTCTCGTTCAAAGGACACGATTGATCTTCACCAACAGTGGTTTCCACGCAAAAGCTTAGTTATGCGCATCGGCGCGCTAATGGATTGAAAAGCTTGAGTTCTTACTTGGAAGACGTTATGCACATCGGGGCATATGGCGAGAATTCATCATTCCCAGATTGCTGCCGCTGCCCATGTGTCCCGCTCGACCGTATCGCGGGCCCTTCAAAATCATCCTTCGCTTCCAGCCAAGACAAGACACCGGATCCAGAACTTGGCCCGCAAGATGGGGTATTGTCCAAATCCCCTCGTGTCGGCCTTGATGGCGACCCGAAATCATCCCCACTCTTCCTCGAGTGCCGCGACTCTGGCCGTCTTGACGGCCTGGCATCCGACGACCCAGATTGCGCCACTCCCGACGGATCGGCGGTATCTGACCGGAGCCAAGTTGCGGGCCGAGGAACTGGGTTTTCAATTTGAGGAATTCTGGCTGGACGAACCTGGCCTTTCCTCACAGAGACTGGGACAAATCCTGGTCAACCGGGGGATCGTCGCCGTGCTCGTCGCGCCCATTCCATCCGAACATCCAAAAATCGATCTCAAGTGGGAGCATTTCTCGCTCGCCGCCTTTGCTCCCAGCCCGCAGATCCCGATTCTGCATCAAGCCTCTCATTTCCATTTTCGTTCCTCCTGCCTGGCCGTGCGCGAGTTACTCAAGCTCGGTTATCGCCGCCCCGCCTTCGCGTTGCCCGGTGATTTGACCGCCAATGTGCGTGATCAATGGATTGGCGGTTATTGCGCCACCCTGCTTGATCTTCCGCCCAGCCAGCGCATCCCCCCGCAGATTACGACTCATGTCACCTCCGAAAACATTGTCCAATGGTGCCGTGTCCATCGGCCGGACGTTATCTTGAGCAATGAAACAAAAATCCAGGAATGGCTTCAGGCCGCTCATCTGGAACACCAAGTTGCCTTCGCCAATCTCGATCGCCATCCCAATCAAACCGACATGGCCGGAATCGATCAAATGCATGAATTAATTGGTGCCGCTGCCGTTGATATCATCGTTTCCCAGTTTAACCGGAATGAACGAGGTGTGCCTCCACATCCTCGGGACGTACTGATTGAAGGACAGTGGGTCAACGGTCCCTCCGCACTGCGGAGCAAGGCTGCTTGATTCCACCAGGCACATCATATTAACCAGGACAAAATCCTTTTCGATATAGATTTGGTAAATCAACCATGCATATCACGAGTGTGATCGACGGTGCCATCGTCCTGATTATCGACTCGTTTGACCGCGAGACGTCGGAAAAAAAGGACGAGATCATTCCAGCAACCTATAGAAAACCAAATCGTGGTGACTATAGAAATCACCAGCGGAATATAGACACTGGTGATGAGCCAATAATGAGCCCAGGCCAATGCGGACCACGGATGGATCAGATAACAGGCAGTTCCGATAAAAAAAACGGCGGCCCAAAGCATGCTCCAGAAGAAGATGCCCAGGGTCACCCAGCGATCGGACCGGGTAAAGTGCTGATCAATACCGACAATGTTATAGAGATGAAATCGACTTCTTGCGGGTTTTGCATGGATAGGCTCGTTGAGAGCCTCGGGTTCAACCGCATATTTACCCCGGTGCAGGAGCCGATCCATGTCATGGGGTACTTTACAAGTGATGAGAGACACAATGGCGAAGGCGGAAAGCGCCACCAGGGAAGCATAAAATGAGATTTCCGTGCCGTTGAGTGGAAAGTTGGCGCCAAGGTGTTTGGATACAAAGATGGCCCAATGGCTGGAACCAAACTCAAAGCTCAAAGCCAACCTATTAAAGAGATCTACGCTGTCGGGTTGCCGCAGGAGAATTCCACCGACCGCGAGGATAGAGCCGGTCAGTAGTCCCGTCCAAGCGCCGGCCGTCGTGGCTCGGCTCCAATAAAGACCGCCGATGATGCAGGCTCCCGCCCCTCCGATAAAGATGGCGCCCGTGACTTGAAACCACATGGGTAGATATTCGGTCTGGGTAAAGAGAGCGCCAAAACAAAAGGCAAACACCGCCACACCGATAATGCAGGCTCGCAGAAGAATGATATGGGCGCGCGTGGAAAGGGGGCGTTCCCGGAGAGGAAGGATGACATCCTGGGCCAGAATGGTGCCCCAGGAATGAAGGTGCTGTCCGTCGCCACCAAGAATGCCCATGAGCACTATCGAAACAAAAAGTCCTTTGATTCCTATCGGAAGAACCTGCGCCAGCCCGATCGGCAACGTCATTTGTTCCGCGGTTTGGGGGTCGGAAATCTGGCTCAAACGGTGTTGCAGGTAGGCCGCTCCCGCCGGTTGATAAAGATAAGTCATGGAAACGAGCGCGAGAATCAACATCGTATTGGCGAGAGCGAAACTGCGCCAACCGCCGAGAATATTGCCCATGCGCGCCTCATGAGGTGAGGCCCCGGCTGCATTGAAACCGGAGGCATTTTGCCAGGCCATGGCGGAATACATGCCTCCCCAGATACCCATGAGAACATACCAGACGTTAAAGTCCTTCACACCGGAGGAATCGAAAGGATTGACGAAAGACTGGCCCGCGGGCCTGGAGAGAAGCATCTCCCGCGTGTGAGGCCAATTTAAAGTCATGACGAGGGTCACGCCGATGATCACATAAAAGACCTGGGAAAACATGCCCTGGATACAGTCGGCCATCATGACAGTAATTTGACCGCCCGTAAGTGAAATATAGGTCGTGGTCGTGAGAAAGCCCCCCATCAGCAAGAGGTAGGTAGGTATGCTATAAGAAAAAAAGGAGATATGTTGGGGCAAATCCAGAAAATGAACCATGAATTTGCCTCCCACCACAGGGATGACGCCAAAATTCAAGAGACCCGCAATGAAGGCAAGGAGACCAGTAAAAAAGCGAAAATTGCGGCTGTAGCGCATTTCAAAAAATTGAGCCAAGGTGAGCGCACGCGTTTGCCGATATCGATAACTGACCCAGCCGAATATGGTCATGATCAGTCCGACCACACCAGCCGCCATCCCCCACCAGCGGAAGGCAAAACCTCCATGGCTGAACCATTCAAACATGGCGACGTAGCCAATGGCCCCGGCGCCCATCTCGCTCTTCGCAGTGGCGAGCAAATAGCGGTTTCCCAACCGACTGCCTGCCATGAAATCGGCGACACTTTTAAGATACCGACGGGCGTAAATGGTGACCACCAGCACGGTCATGAGCGGAATGAGGACGATTAATATATCAAGAAAAGTCATACGTATTGCGAGACGTTCTATAGATTGAGAATGCAAAACTTGAGCGGTTGCCTCGAGGAGAAGAGTTCGCGAATTTCCATCTCATCAGACTAAAAATCATTCAATCGTTGACTATAGAACGGTGAATCAGCATGCAAGGTTTTGGGGGTGCTTATATATTTTTAATTATTATGATCGCAAGCTTTTGATTATCAGAGTCACACTACGGATATATAGAATCTTTATATCTTTAGCGCACACGCTTAATTCTTGCTAGAAGAGACACCGATGTGCATAACAAAAAATTATGGACCTGGATCGATACGCTCTTTTTTGTAGCATGAGTCTTCTCCTAAGCTTCCTTTCCCTGCATGGAAAAGGAGCGGATTCGGGAGTTGATTCAGCCATGAAAATAGAGACGATTAAAATCGATAACCAGGTTTGCGAGGCGGTAATCACAACCAAACCTTTCGTTCACCTGATCAGCTTCCGAATGAAGGGCGCCAAAAATCATCTCTTGAATTTTGAATCACCGAATCCCTCGGCCAACGGACGGCTTCTGCGCCCTCTTTTCATTGTCGGCGCCAAGCTCTGGTATGCTCCCGAGGTTGCGGGTTCTTCCTTGTTCGGCAAACTCACTGGAGACGTCACCCAAAACAAAAACGAGGTAAATGCACAGTTGGACGTCGATCCAGGAACCGGATTACAGGGCAGGATTCGATTTGTGCTGGATGAAAATCGACCGCTATTGACGATCACCAGCGTCATCCGGAATGCCGGAACTAAGGAAACGAAAACCAGTTGTTGGTGGCCAGTGTCGTTTGAGCCGGGTGGTCGCATGGAAGCTGTGCCGATACCGTCTTCGCCTGAGCCAGCCTTCAATTATCACTTTTGGTCCTACGGTGGCACTGCTTCTGAGCCAGGCTGTAAAATTAGCAAAACAAACGTGGTTCTGGATTTGGATCACCCACTTCAGCCGCCCATTTTCAAAATCGGTTTTATGGCGCGCGAAATTATCCTCACCAAGCCCGATTGCATCTATCGGCTGACTGTCATCGATCCGCCGGTCGATCCGCAACGGCAATATCCACATGGAGGCAGTCCTGTGATGCTTTATTGCGATCAAAAAACATGGTTTTGCGAGGCCGAGCTCTCCGGTCCACTGGCTCAACTTAAGCCCCAGGAAGAGACGGCGTTTACATTCGCCATCTCGCTTGAGCAGCCGCACAAAAATTGAGTTTAGACAGACGGCGTTTTTCTCCGGGTTCATGAATCAAACTATGCACCGATGTGCGCAATCGTTCCCTTGTTGTCAGGTCGAAATAAAGGAATATTATCGCAGTTGCCAGCAATCACTATGTAAGCGGATTGTCATCTTTCATACTGACCAAAAAGTTTAGGTTATGCGGATAAGTTCAATCAATCAGGCCACCACCAGCAGGCCATTGTCGCAAAGGGCCTTTACCCTGGTTGAGATGCTGACGGTCATGGCGATTATCGCGTTGCTTTCGCTTTCCGTGCCAGCCCTTCAGTCCGCTTTGACTTCGGGCACGTTCAATTCAAACACATCGCAAATGAACGACTTGCTTAAGGGCGCCTATTCGGCGGCCCTTGCCAGAAACACGTATGTCTGGGTCGGCCTGACTCAATTATCCAACAACGGCGGCGTGGGAATGTCCTTCATCTATTCCCAGAGCGGGAGCGCAACCGACATCAACGCGCAGGCCACTTTGTACAAACCGGTGATTTTGAAAAACCTGAGCCTCACCAACATCCCCGCGAACGTGATGACGAATCGGATCACCGCAGGTTCTATTGCGCAAGTTTTCAGCTCTTCCAATACGCTGAACGTGTCTGGAACAACCGACCGGGTAACTTTTTCGACCACCATCGAAGGAACGTCGCAGACTCTCATGACCAACGATGCCCAGTCCACCAGCGCGATCATCGAAATCACTCCCACTGGCCAGGTTTCCATTGCATCGAAAAAATACGCCTGGGTCGAAATCGGCTTGAAGCCGACAAACGGGAACAGCCGTGAAATGGCTGCGTTGCAAATGAATGCGTTTACCGGGCGGGTCGTGCAATATTTGCCTTGAAAACAAAAGAAGCCGTGTCGGTAAACTCAAGACACAAACTTTATTCCCTGCGGAATAAGGTCGCTTTTTCCTTGGTGGAAGTTGTCATCGCCATTGGTGTTTTTTCCTTTTGCCTGCTCATCTTGATCGCCTTGGTTCCGGTCGGCCTGACCAGTAATAAATCCACGCGAGACCGGACGATCGTCGCCGATCTCTGCAGCAGCCTCGAAACCGACATGAGGGAAACGCCGACGGCAAACACGACGTCTCCCCTTTACCAGATCCCGATGCCAACGGCAGGGGCGACAACCAGCATTACGCTGTATGACAACTACCTGAGCACGACAAACACCTTCAGCACGACGAGGATGCCTGATAGCCAGTACCGCTTCACCATCACCCTGACCCCGCCCGCCGCCACCTCTCCCAACGATCCGGTCACCGCCAACATCCTTGCCTCATGGCCTGCCGCTGCGAGCACGAACATTGCCACCGGACTGGTCAACGTCAACGTGGGGATCAACCGGTTCTGATCATGACTTCGTCATCGATGAATCGGGCTTGTAGGCCTGGAAGCAAAGCCGCTTTTACCCTGGTGGAAATTCTCGTGGCCATCACCATCCTTGCGATCCTTACGCTGGTCATGGCGGCGATTTTTGGCAACACCTCCACCTTGGTCTCGCAAAGCAATACCACCATGGGCGCACTCGACGCGGGTGAGGCGGTACTGGGACAAATCGGACTCGACATCTCCCGGATGGTTTTGCGCGACGATGTCGATTACGATTTTACGAAGCAGGCGGGAAACGACAGGCTTTCCTTTTATGCCCGGACCTCGGGCTTCGACACTTCGGGTACCTTCACCGCTTCTTTCGATTCTACCAGCAACTCTCTTCCCCGCCCCCTTTCGGTCGTCAGTTACGTTATGGGAGTCAATCCCAATCCCACGACTCCCGCCAGCACCTCCCCACAGCTAAATTATGGTGCGCTTCAAATCGGATGGCCGACAGCAGGCGCCACGGCGTTCACGCTTTCCGCGCTGGCGTCCACCTCCACGCTTGGGGTGCCCGCCACCGGAGTGCCGACGCAATATTTATACAATACATCCCCATCCTCCTCGGGCCCGTCGGATTTACCTCTGCCTACTTCCTACACGACCCTTGCGTCGGAAGTCATTCGTTTCGAATACTGCTTCGTCCTCAAAACGGATCCCGTTGCCAGTGATAATCCTCCCAAGCTGATCACCTGGATCGTTCCCCCAACGGTGAGCGGTACGCCACCTCCCATCGAAAACATTGCCGGAATCATCGTGGCCATCGTCGTCGTGGACCCTCGAAGCCGTGTCCTCTTTCCAACCGGGGCCGATGTCACCCTTGCGGCAAAATTTCCCGATGCCCAAAACAGTGCAACGAACCCTCCCAGTCAGGACATCCTGGCCATTTGGGCTCCGCTCCTGACCCCCGCCACATTGACGTCGGTGAATATTCCCACTCGCGCCATCGAAGGCATTCACGTCTACCAAAGGTACTTCCCTTTTCCCTGGTGATGCCATGAACAAAGATCATCACACATCGCGCACGGCAAGGAGAAGGGCAGGGAAAAGATCGGGCTCGCATGGCGCCGCGCTCATCATCGTCCTGACCTTCGTTGTCCTCCTTACCGTCCTGGTCGTGGCTTTCCTGGGCCATTCGCAAATGTCCACGCAAATCATGAGCGCACGCACCTCGGAGACCCAGGTCGATGTCATGTCCCGGACAGCCATTGAATTGACCAAGGGCGATCTGCGGCAGGAAATCATCGCCGGTTCCACCACCCCCACCTCGTCCATCTATCTCAACAACGGAATCACGGCATTCATCCCCGCCGCCAACTTTACGGCTGTACCTTCGCGCACGGGATTCACACCTGGAACGATCGGCTCGGATCCAATGGACAATATCGTCAAGATCAGCAAGTCGGGGTCTGCCTTTTTCTCGGGCACAGGACCCTATAGCGCCTCTTACCCCTCACCCAATTTCGCATCCGCGTCCAGCACGGGCACACCTTCGCTCAATGGTCGCCATATCGATTCCCCCACGAGTTGGACCACGACGGGCTGGGACAAGCCCCAGTTGGTCGACACGGTCAGGTACGGGACGAACAGTTTGAACAACATTCCCACCCCCGACTGGATTTATGTCACGTCCACGGGACGCAAAGTGCTGACCGCGCCCGCCTCCAACGTAGTGGGGAGATACGCCTTCGTGATTTATGACGAAGGCGGTTTGTTGGACGCCAACGTGGCGGGCTCTCCCTCGTCCATCTCAAGCCCGGATGTCCGGGACCCGCAAAGAAAAGGTCCTCTCGCCCTGGCCGATCTCACGCAAATTCCGGGAGGCAGTAGTGTCAGCGCGGCAGGTTCGGGTACGGCGACGCCGACGATGACCGGCACCATGGTGGATTCTCTCATCAGTTGGCGCAACCAGGCGACAACCGCATCCGGCACTTTTTCAGCCATCACGAATTATCCCTCCGCCAATGCGCCCGATTATCTGAAGTATGTTTTTAACGGCTCCGTGAACCAGGGCTTCATTCCAGTCTACCCCGGCGATCAAAAATTTCTTTCCCGGCAGGACTTGCTGGCTTATTCCCTGGCTAATCCAGGAATTTTACCGCCGCAAAGCCTGGCTTACCTAGGCACCTTCACCCGGGGCCTGAATGCCCCGACTTGGAAACCGGCCAACCCGCCGGGAACGACCTTCAATTATACCCTCTTTACGGATAGGGCCTTCACCTCGCCGTGGACCTACAATGTCGATTCGGCCAATGTCCGCTGGCCAACAACTATTACGATTATTCGGCCAAAACTGGATGCGGACATCGATCCCAGTGCGACAACGGTCCCGACCGAAACAATCACCTTCAAGCAGGGAGACCCGGTGCTGCAACATCGTTTTCCCCTGAGCAAACTCGCGCTGCTCTCCAATCCCGCCGCCCAAACCGGGAACATCACCGCGCCCGCCGCCGGGGCCACCCAGGGGTCCGTCGCTTGGGCTGTCTATTATTACTTTGGATTACAATGGGTGACCACGGACGGCTCTTTACCCGAGCCTCATTGGGAATACGCGAATGCCGTCAGCGGATCCAGTCTGGGGACTCCTACGGAAATAAGATCGATTCCCGATGTGGCGGCTCTTCATAGCCGGGAACCCGATTTTTTCGAGATATTGCGCCAAGGCGTTCTTCGCGGCTCGGCCCAAGACATCATGGTCCTGGAAATGGGGGCCTCGATCATCGATCAATTCGATGCGGATGATAATCCTACGTGCATCACCGGTAGTCCTGGCACCGTCTTTCGTGAGGTATTTGGCAAAGAAAATATTCCCTACCTCTCCCAGATACTTCTATGGCCTTACCGCCCGAAATCCGATGTCACGCGCTCCACGTTTGAAGCTTATCTGGTGCCGATGTTCTGGAATCCCCATCGCAATGCCTCCACGGTCTCCACCACGGTCAATAACTTTCGGATGACGATGACACCGGGAACCGGAGCCACGATGCCGATCGCACTCATTTCCGATCCCACACCCTCAGGTACCCTTCCTTATGTGAGCAAGTACGGTACTTCCGGAATGACATCGCCAGGAACGATCAACTTCATTACGTCGTCAACTGGAACCATTATATCCTATCAGGAACCGACGATCCTGAGTCTTTCGCCAGCCGTCTGTTCACCTGCGGGTGGAACGGGGATAGCGGATGCCACCGATGGCCGCTCGGGTTTCTATCTGGGCTCGGTGACGGCGCCGGACAAACAAACAACCATTAATGCCGGAGGAAGCGGCACGGGCATGTTTGATTTGATCCAAGCTCAGGTGGCGGCCTACGGAGCTACCGGCACGGGTACCACTACTTCTCTTGGTACGATCAACTGCGTGCTCCAGTATCAACCGACCGGGACGACTGCATGGTATACCTATGAAAATATACCTATCTCCACCGGCACCCCAGGCGCCCACAGTTGGGTGACGACTGACAGCGCCGGTGCCACGCCTTTTAATTCTTCCACGGGTGTTCTGGGCAGTGCCGTCAGCGCCAGCCCGTCCTTTTCAGGAGCTTTGGCATCGAGCTATTATGCTGGCATTTCCTGCGGACCGCTCGATCCCCGCGCTTGCGGCCCGGCGGGCGGCGGTGGTGGTGGCATTGTCCACACCCAACTCTTTACGACGAGGATCGGATCGATTTTGCCAGGCGGCGCCACCTGGCAACCGCTCGCCCCAGAAACTGCCGCCTCCCCGGGATCCGCATTGCAATCGACCGTGGACAATGCCGATTTCGGATACATTCCCTTGAGTGACTCAGCCCATCTCACCTCTGTCTTAGTTCCGGGTGCCAAGCCCGATTATTTGGGAATGTGGAACGAAAACAATACGACAACCGTTTACAACTATTATCAGGATTATACTTTCATCGCCACGGGTGGCACGGCCGGAGATCGAGTCCAACGACCGGGAGATGGCATTTACTATAACCCATCGGGAACCGGGGCCAATCCCGAGGCCCTGCCGTCAAGTACCGTCGATTACATCAAGGACCGTCCAATCATTTTAAATCGACCTTTTCGGAGCGTCGGGGAATTGGGTTATGCATACCGCGGGGTCGAATGGAGAACCATCGACTTTTGTTCGGGCAATCTCAGCGGCGATGCGGGCTTGCTCGACATGTTCACAGTTGGAGAGAGCCAGAAATTGACTCCCAATTATTCCGTGACCAGTCCCGTCCAAGCCTACTACACATCGGCCCTCACGGGTGGGCTGGTGAATATCAACACTCATCATCCGGAAGTTTTGGCGGCCCTTCTTTCCGGCTCCCTGAAAAATGACGTCGATTCCACGTCTCCGGTACCTGCCAGCAATTTGATCAGTTCGGCGCAGGCCAATGCCATCGCCAGCGCCATCGTCACAGAGACGGGAACCAGCACGGCCACCCATGGACCGCTGATCAATCGCTCCGAGTTGGTGACGCGAATCATGAGCCTCTCCGGCGTCACAACTCAATTGAGCGGCACGGTTTCCAAGCCCGAACGGGAAGCCGTGGTACGAGCGCTGGCGGAACCGACCGATACCAGAACGTGGAATCTGCTGGTCGATCTGGACGTGCAGGTCGGACATTATCCGCCGTCTTCGACAACCCTCGACCAATTCAGTGTGCAGGGCGAACGGCGGTATTGGCTCCATCTGGCCATCGACCGTTACACCGGCAAGGTCATCGACGAACAACTCGAGGTGGTAAATGACAACTAGTTTTTCTTTTCTAAAAAGATTCGCGGCCTTTTCCGCGGCCGTATTTTTTTCAATTCTTGTTTTGCAGGCTCAAGACCAGCCTCCCGCTGCGGACAAGCCTCCGGTTCCTCGCCTGGGTCCGGTTCCCGACATGAGCTCCTGGACGGTCCAGTATCAGTATAAGCAGGCCGATCCCTTTCCCAAGTCAACCAACCCGGTCAATGAAGCGATCAATGAGAAAATGCGGAAGGCCAATCCCCGCCTCGATACAGTCCAAGCCGTCAAGTCTTCCGACAACAGAAAAAAGATTCTCCACTACGCCGACGGTTCGGAAACAGTCCAATGGCTCGTGGGTGATTTTGTCGTTCACAATATGCGTGAATCGCATTTGATCACCGTCGTGAAGTCCAAGGATCGCGGCATAAATTTCACGGAGGATTTTGATGATTTGGATTGGATCGATAAAGCGGAATACAAGGGCCGTCAGGATTACCAGGGGGCCAGTTGCTACGTTTATAAATTTAGCGATCCATCTGGTGGTGACGAAACCGCTTACATCAGCGTCAAAACAAATCTGCCCCAGGCTATCGATACCCCGCAGGCGGTTATCACCTATAGTTACACGTCGTCTTCGGTGCCAATTGATGTTCCTCCAGACGTGATCCAGCAGATCAAAACCTATAAGGAATCGCTCGTGCGGAAGGTGTATTGACGCTGACGGTCGTCAGCGTGTGCAGGACACGAATCGTGCCATCTTGGGCGGTGAGAACTTCCAGCAGACGACGATAGGCTTGCGGCGCTTCGTCGAGGTCGCCCACGCGCAACTCAACCTTGCGGTCGTGCAGTCACTTCATCATCTCATCGTGGCGGACTCACATCCCAGCCAGCAGCGCCGGCTGATCTCGTTAGCACGGGTGCTGCGCACGGCAGCAATCAGAAGCACGATCCACCTTTTGTGCTACTTTGGTTTTTAACCAACACAGAAAGGCAGACCATGGTAAAAGTAGCTTTGTGGGTTTATCTGGAAGCAAAACCGGGAAAAGAAGCCGATGTGGAAAAATTCCTTCTCAGCGCTCTTCCCCTCGTGGAGGACGAACCAGCCACTGTTGCATGGTTTGCACTTCGGTTGAGTCCGAGTACTTTCGGAATTTTTGATGCCTTTCCGAACGAAAGCGGTCGCGAAGCGCACTTGAATGGCAAGGTAGCCGCCGCCCTCATGGCCAAGGCTTCTGAGCTTTTCGCCAAGCCACCCTCCATCGAGAAGATCGATGTGCTTGTGGCGAAATTGCCCAAATAAGTAGGCGCACGTGGTTGCAGCGGTGAGAGTCGAACCCATGGCCAGGCGCAATGGCGAGAATACTCAGAATCTCTCGACCTCCGAAACTGATAACAGGTTGAGACCTCCGCGAACGTCGTCTTTTGGTCATCGCAAGCCGAAGGCTTATCACAATCCTAGCCAATGGTAAGACCGCAGCAGCGGTCGCCACCACCGGTATTTTATCTCTTCGCAAACCGACCCCGACAAGGGGTCGTACAGAGGTGGCACCCCTGCCCGAGGTGCGCTCCTTGTGGAATATTTTCCGATGGTGTCGCCCGCCACGGACTCAACCACCGGCTAGGATTGTGCCATTCCTCCGGAATGCCAAAATAAGATTCAGTGACTTTCGCAGAGGTCTCAGATTGGGGACGATCTGGAAGCCATCCATTTCGAGGGTTGAGATCATGCCTTGTATTGTTCGTCGCTGACCTTTTCCATCCAGTCCACGACCTTGCCGTCGAACTGTTCCTGAATGGCGATATGTGTCATCGCCGTGGTCTGCGCGGCACCATGCCAATGTTTTTCACCTGACGGGAACCAGACCACATCGCCGGGACGAATCTCCTCAATCGGGCCACCCTCGCGCTGGACTCGACCGCAACCGGCGGTGACGATCAGGGTCTGTCCCAGTGGGTGTATATGCCATGCGGTTCGTGCGCCCGGCTCAAACGTGACCGTAGCAGCGGCCGCACGTCGCGAATCGTTCGGCTGAAACAAGGGATCGATACGAACTGTACCGGTGAACCAGTCGGCAGGTCCTTTGGCGGACGGCTGTGAGCCATTTCTTGTGATTTCCATGGAACGAACCTACCGCAGATAGACGTGGTTGTCGCACCGAGGATAAACCGCAGCGAAAGAATTTATTTGCATCCGGTTTTATTTCGTTTTATATTCAACCATATGGTTGAATATAGTTCCAAGTTGCTAGACCGGACTTTCGGTGCGCTGGCGGACCCGACGCGGCGGCGGATCTTGGCGCAGCTAGCGAAAAGCGACGAGTGCGTGACCGACCTGGCACGGCCTCATGCGATGTCGCTGGCGGCAGTGTCGAAGCATCTGATCGTTTTGGAGAAAGCGGGGTTGGTGAAACGGCATCGCAAGGGTCGGGTGCATTCGCTGGCGCTGGAGGCGAAGCCGATGAAGGAAGCGCAGGCATGGATCGACCGGTACCGGAAATTCTGGGAGGGCAACCTGGATCAGTTCGAAAAATACTTACACAAACTACAAACGAAGGAGACCAAACAAGATGATGATAAATAACGAAATACTGAAGCCGGATGACGCGACACTAATCCTAAAACGGACGCTGAACGCGCCGCAGGAACTGGCGTTCAAGACGTGGACATCGGCGGAACATATCCAGCAATGGATGCGGCCGGAACCGGGAATGCTGTGTCCGTCGGCGATCATGGATGTGCGGGTGGGAGGAAGATTCCGCATCCAGATGAAGAAGCCGGACGGGGAATTTTTCACCGCGGCGGGAGAATTCCGCGAAGTGAAGGAACCGGAGCGGCTGGTTTACACCTGGGATTGGGAGAAGGACGGCTGCGGAGTGAAGTTTGGCGAAGTGGAGGGAAAACCGTCGCTGATCACGGTGGAGTTTCTCAAGCGTGGCAAGCAGACGGATTTCGTGCTGACACACACCCGATTCGCCACGGTGGAAAGCCGGGACAATCACGCACAGGGCTGGAGCAAAATTGCAGAGACTTTTGCGAGCTTTGTGGAGAAGAAATGACTCACCACTAACGAAAGGAAATCATGAGCACAAAACACAATATCGTATCGCGGAAGGAATGGATAAAGGCCCGGCTTGAGCTACTCGAGGCGGAGAAGGGGTTGACGCGGCACAGCGACGCGCTGGCACGGTGGCGGCAGGATCTGCCGTGGGTTCGGGTCGATAAGAAGTATCGATTCGAAACCGACGAGGGAAGCGCCTCGCTCGCCGACCTGTTCCAAGGGCGCTCGCAGCTCCTCATCTACCACTTCATGTTCGGGCCCGAATACACGGCGGGGTGTCCGTCCTGCTCGTCGATTGCGGACGGATTCAACGGCATTGCCGTCCACTTGGCGAACCATGACGTCACCCTTTCGGCGGTGTCGCGGGCTCCGCTCGCGAAACTGAAGTCGTACAAGCAGCGCATGGGTTGGAACTTCCCTTGGGCGTCCTCGCTCGGCGCGGACTTTAACTTCGACTTCAACGTCTCGCTCACCGAGAAGCAACAGCGTGAGGGGACTGTCGAATACAACTACCGGCGCGAGGCGGCGTGGGCAGTAGACGGGATCGGCGACTCACTGACAAAAGGTGGCGAAGGACCTGTTGCCGAGCTCGCGGCTATGACCGGTAGCGATGTGGCCGCGTACACGCGCGAGAGGCCGGGCATGAGCGCGTTCGTGCTCGAGGACGGCGACGTCTACCACACCTATTCCACCTATTCGCGCGGACTCGACAGCCTCTGGGGCATGTACCCGTGGCTCGACCGGGCACCCAAGGGGCGGAACGAAGAAGGTATCTGGTGGCGCCGCCACGACGAATACGAGCAGCTTCCTCAACAGACCAACTCGTGTTGCCAAACGGTGGAGTCTAATGCATGAACACTAGCCCCCGCTGCCAGAACAAGACACGAGTCGGCGACAATACTCGTCGGCCCGCGTCATTCTGGCACCGAGGCGGGGAGATTGTTGGCTGGATCGTTCCAACCACTACGCTGGCACTGCTTCCCAAATGCCCCATGTGCGTGGCGGCATATGTGGCCCTCGCCACCGGCATCGGTATCTCCTTGCCGACCGCCACCTACCTGCGGGCGACGCTTATAATCTTGTGCGTGGCCTCGTTGATTTTCATTACGGCAAGACGACTGCGGAGCTTCATGTCGAGGGGAGCCAGCCGGTAACGATCCTATCGGTGCGTCTCCAGCCCTCTACAACTTGGACAATTCCTCAAGCATAAGAGTGGAGATGGCCGACACGAAGTTCGGATTGGGATTGAATCGTGCCCTAACTCCAATCAGAGCCGATGCAGACGGGAAATCGACATCTAGTTGAATATTTCCCCAATTACCATGGTTGGCCGGCAACCTTTGGTATTCATAATTATAAGCACCATTACGCTTAATATCGCTTAGGAAAATCGCGAATACACTTGGTAGAGCGCAAGATAATCTAGGTGGAGATTAGATCATTAAATTTGCGCAACTTATTGATTTATAAGGTAAATATGAAATTTAATTTACTCTTATTTTATCTCAGAGCTGTTTAAATACGGCTTGTATTAGCAGCCTAATTTGCTTACGGTTGGTTAACGGGTAGCCGATCTATGGCAATTTACGGATTCATTTACCGGGGCAGTGATTCATCTCATTAATCAAGACATGAAGATCATGTAAAGGGGTTTTATGAAAACAGAAGCCAACCTAAGTCGAATTCGAGTGCTGCATCTGGAGGATACTGGGTTTGATCGGCTTCTTGTCGCCGGCATGCTTCAGGAAAGTGACCTTCACTGTGAAATTAACGTCGTTCAAACTGAAGCTGAGTTTGTCACTGCTCTGCGCGAAATCCCCTATGATCTCATTATTTCCGATTTTGCCCTTCCCTCCTACAACGGTTTGAGTGCACTCGCCTGGGCCAGGGCGACGAAACCGAATATTCCGTTTGTTTTTTTCTCAGGCACCATGGGCGAGGAACGCGCCATTGAGAGTCTCAAATTGGGTGCCGTCGATTACGTTCTCAAACAAAGTCCGAACCGTCTGGTTCCCGCCGTCCGACAGGCTTTGCAAAATGCGAGGAAGCAGTCCCAGTTGCGGGAGACCGAGGAAAAAAACCGCGAGCAAGGCGAACTATTGGATAAGGCACGCGACGGAATCCTGGTCTGCGACTTGAAGAACAGGATCACGTTCTGGAATCAAGGTGCAGAGCGTATTTATGGCTGGAGCAAGGCGGAAGCAATCGGACGGGACACTGCGGGACTTCTTCTCAGGCAAGAAACTCCCCAGCTTACGGAACTGCGCCGGGGCCTGACTGAACGTGGTGAATGGGCTGGGGAAATGGAGAGTGTGACCAAGGACGGGAGGACGGTCGTCACGCAAACCCGCTGTACCCTCATTCTCGACGATAACGGCCAGCCCAAATCGAAGCTAATTCTTAATACCGACATTACGGAACGCAAACAACTGGAGGAACAATTCCTCCGCGCGCAACGCCTGGAGAGCCTGGGAGCCATGGTCAGCGGAATCGCCCACGACTTGAACAATGCCCTCGCTCCGATTGTCATCGGGGTCGATCTCCTGCGTATGCAATCGCACTCGGAAAACAGCCAGAGTGTCTTGGATATGATCGGCTCCAGCGCGAAACGGGGCTCCGACATGGTGAAACAGATGCTCACCTTCGCCCGTGGTGGAAGTTCACAGAAGGTAAGCGTCGATGTTCATCAACTCCTCCATGAGATAGAAAAAATCATCACCGACACCTTTCCCAGGACCGTTCATTGTCGCATAGAAACAGGTTCCGTTGTCGATTCCATCATCGGGGTGCCCACTCAATTGCACCAGGTGTTGATGAATCTTTGCGTCAATGCCCGCGATGCGATGCCAGACGGCGGAACCATCACCCTTTCCACGAAAAATGTCCATGTCGATGCGGACGAGGCGGCCCGTCATCTGGAAGCCCGCGCGGGGAACTATCTTCGGATCAGCGTTGCGGATTCGGGTACGGGAATCCCAGCGGACAAGATCGAAAATATTTTCAAGCCCTTTTTCACCACCAAGGAACAGGGCAAGGGGACGGGACTGGGGCTCTCCACTTCAGCGGCGATTATCAAAAATCATGGCGGCTTTTTGGCCGTAAAAAGCGAAGTGGGCAGAGGCACCGTCTTCCGGTGTTATCTGCCGCTGGCGAATGAGGCCGTCATTGCGCACGAAACGGCAGAAGCCCAACCGGCGCTGCCAGCGGGCCACGGCGAAACGGTCCTCGTTGTCGATGACGAAGCGGCCGTTTTGGCCATGATCAAGACTACGCTGGAGCACTATGGGTACAAGGTGCTGACCGCCGGGGATGGTTCCCAAGCTGTCGCGGTCCTCGACGAAAGACGCAACACGGTCCACTTGATAATTTCCAGCACATCGATGTTCCTCGAGGACGAACGTCCGATGATTGATGTCCTGCATGCGATTGCGCCCGACTCCAAGATTATCGCCGTCAGCAGCCTGGCGCCAGAAAGCATCCCGGCAACCGTCCAAGCCAATGTATTCATCCAAAAACCATTCACGCCCGAAAATCTCCTGACCGCCGTTCATCAATTGTTACTAGCGAAGGCCTAGTCCCAGTAAAACGCCGATTATGGAAGTCGTAACTCCATCCTTTACCGGACTCCCTGAAGGCAAAGTCAGCCACCTCGTTGTATTTGGCCTCGATGAGCAACGATACGCCCTGCGCCTTTCCGCCGTGGACCAAATCGTTCGCGTCGTTGAAATCACATTTTTGCCCAAGGCGCCGGACATCATTCTGGGGGTGGTCAACGTCCGCGGGCAGATTGTGCCAGTATATAATCTTCGGGCCCGGTTCCATCTGCCCAATCGTGAACCTTTTCTCGCGGACCATTTGATTGTGGCCCGCACGGCTAATCGTACCGTGGCCTTGGTGGCCGACCAGGTTGCCGGCGTGGTGACAAGGCCCCGGGAAGAAGTCACCCGGACGCAAAATATTTTTCCAAGTCTCGAGTACGTGGAGGGAGTGGTAAAACTGGAGGATGGATTGGTTTTCATTCATGACTTGAATACCTTCCTATCGATTGATGAAGAGTCCCTCCTGGAGGAGGCAATGGTACCCGCGCAGGAGCTGCCATGAACGGTCTCCTCTCCGAAGAACGGCTGTCTGATCTAAGCCAGATCGTGGCCAATCAAACCGCTCTCCATTTTTCCCGGGAGCGCTGGCCCGACCTGGAAAGAGGCATTCGCTCCGCCGCGGGCAAATTGGGATATTCGGACATCGAAGCGTGCATTCGGCGACTATTGTCGACTCCCCTCACCCGGCAGGAGACGGAAATACTGGCTGGCGAGTTGACCGTGGGAGAGACCTATTTTTTCCGGGAGAAGAGAAGCTTTGAAATTCTTTCCGATCAGATCATCCCTGAACTGGCGCGGCTCCGGCAAGGTACAGACCGGCGCCTTCGCATTTGGAGCGCGGGATGTTGCACGGGAGAGGAGCCCTACTCCATCGCCATTCTGCTCGACCGGATTTTGCCCGATTTGCAGCAATGGCAGGTAACGATCCTGGGCACTGATATCAATCCGTACTTTCTGAAGAAGGCCTCGGCGGGCATTTACGGCGAGTGGTCCTTCCGGGATGCGCCGCCCTGGCTAAAATCGACTTACTTCAAGCAAATCGACTCGAACCATTATGAAATTTCCTCCTCGATCAAAGAGAAGGTGAGATTCGCCTATCTCAATCTTGCGGAAGACAACTATCCCTCCCTTGCCACCAACACCAACGCGATGGACCTCATCTTCTGCCGCAACGTGTTGATGTATTTCAGCCCGGAAAGAACCAAGCGGGTGGCCCATAATTTTCGGCGCTCGCTCGTGGAAAAGGGATGGCTTCTCGTTAGTCCGACAGAAGTTTCCTCCGATCTTTTTGCCACTTACAGTTCGGTCCCATTCGATGGCGCAACTTTTTATCGGAAAGGCGGGACACCATCTCCAGCAGGAATAACTCCCGGGTGGACGATTCCTGCTGTGGTGATCGCGCCCGTTACCGGAGGGGTCAAGGAGGAGAAAGTCTCTTCCACACCGTCTCTTCTCGATTTCATTCCTGCGTTGCCCGTTACGTCGTTGGAACCAGCGCTGGAACCGCCGACGGTAGACTCTGGCATCGCTTCTTATGATAAGGCCCTAGCCTTGTTCAACCAGGGAAACTATGAGCAGGCGGCGCTGGAGCTTCAAAAAGAATCGTCTTCAACGATCCTGAAAAGGGCGGCGCTCATGGCCCGAATTTGCGCCAACACAGGAGACCTTTCCCAGGCTCTTTCGTGGGTTGAAAAGGCCTTGGCCGCCGATAAACTCGACGCCGGACTTCACTATCTTCGCGCCGTCATCCTGGAGGAGCAGGGCGTGAAGGAAGAGGCGTTGACCGCCTTGAAGCGGACATTGTACCTCGATCCGAATTTTGTCCTCGCCCATTATTCCCTGGGAAATTACGCGTTGCGACAAAAGAACCTCAAGGAGGCGGAAAGACACTTTGCCAACACCCGAACGCTTTTAAAGGCGTATCAACCCGATGACGTCCTGCCTCAGTCCGACGGTCTGGTCGCCGGGCGGTTGCAGGAGATGGTTGAATCGGCAATGGCCATGGAGCAAGTCGCATGAACAAGATAAAAGCCAATTCCGTTTCCTCCATCGACTGGGCGGCCATTCACCACCGTTTGGAACAGACCGCCGGCGCTCTTGAGCAAAGATTTGCGCCTGCGCCTGAGGAAAAGAAAAGAATCCTTAGGGAACGCGCCTCCACTCTCGCCCGTGAACCAAAAGTCGATCAAGCCGACCAGGCCCGATTGGAAGTAATCGAGTTTATCCTCGCCTATGAACGGTATGCGATCGAATCGCGGTGGGTGCGCGAGGTTTATCCTCTCAAGGAAATCACACCACTTCCCGGCACACCTTCCTTTGTCCTGGGGATCATCAACGTCCGAGGACAAATCGTTTCGGTCGTCGATTTGAAAAAGTTTTTCGATCTGCCGGACAAGGGACTCACTGACCTGAATAAAGTCATCATCATGGGAGATGGCAATGTGGAGTTTGGCCTTTTGGCGGACGCCGTGCCGGGTATGCGCCACATTCCCTGCGATGAAATCCAGGCGTCACTACCAACCCTCACGGGAGTCCGGGCTGAGTATGTCCAGGGACTCACCGCAGACCGGTTGATCGTGCTGAATATCGCCAAGATTCTGGCCGATCCGGCCATCAAAATTTGTTAGACAACGAATACCTAAGCGAAGAAGCAGACATGGAAGGAATATCTTTATGAAATGGACTATCGGAACAAAAATCGGAGGCGGATTCACGCTGGCGTTAGTGGCGTTAGTGGTTATCGGGTGGATCTCGTATCGGAGTACGACGGGACTGATCGACACCGCGCAGCAGGTCGATCACACCCATCAGGTCCTGGAAAACCTCGATCTGCTGACCTCGACCATGAAGGATGCCGAGACAGGCCAGCGCGGTTATATTATCACCGGAGAGGACAGTTACCTTGAGCCCTATAACGCGGCGGTTGGACAGGCCGATCAAATCCTCAAGGAGGTGCGGACCCTGACTCAGGACAACGACAGGCAACAGGCAAGGCTGGACAAATTGACTCCCCTGATTACGGATAAATTTGCGGAACTGAAGGAAACCATTGATTTGCGCAAGGACCCGGTAAAGGGATTTGAAGCCGCCAAGCAAGTGGTCCTGACCGACAAGGGCAAGACTACCATGGATGAAATCCGCAAGGTGGTCGGCGACATGGAGGACGAGGAAAACAGCCTGCTCAAGAAGCGCTCGGAGGATTCGCAGCTCAGCGTTGAACAAACCCATGCCGCGATTATTTGGGGCACATGCATCGCTTTGATTTTTCTATCAGTAGCCGGTTTTTCCATCACCCGTAATATTTCCAAACCGCTCAATGAGATTTCGAGTGCGGCGGAAAGAATCGCCGCTGGCGACTTGAGCGGAAGCGTTACGGTATACAATCGGGAAGATGAAGTCGGCAGGTTGTCCCGGACATTTTCCCAAATGAACCATTCGTTGCAAGATATGGCCGCAGTGGCGAAGCAGATCGCCGCCAGCGACCTGCGCGTGCAGATCAAGCCGCAATCGAACAAGGATGTACTGGGCAACGCTTTTGTGACGATGGTGGACAATCTGCGCCGCACGACTTCGGAATTAGCGGAAGGCGTGAATGTCCTAGCGTCCTCCGCGAGCGAGATTCTGGCTGCGACGACCCAGGTGGCATCCGGTGCGGCGGAAACCGGCACGGCCATCACCCAAACCACCAGCACAGTTGAGGAAGTCAAACAAACCGCGCAAGTCTCCAGCCAAAAAGCCCGGGCCGTCTCCGACAGCGCGCAAAAGGCAACCCAGGTGGCCCAAGCCGGACGCAAATCGGTTGATACTTCCATCGAGGGCATGAAGAAGATCCAGACGCAGATGGATTCGATCGCTGAAAGCGTAGTGAAGCTTAGCGAACAAAGTCAGGCGATCGGCGAAATCATCGCCTCCGTCAACGACCTCGCGGAGCAGTCGAATCTGCTGGCGGTCAATGCCGCGATTGAAGCAGCCAAGGCAGGCGAGCATGGCAAGGGCTTTGCGGTAGTGGCGCAGGAAGTGAAAAGCCTCGCCGATCAATCCAAGCAGGCGACGGCGCAAGTGCGGGCAATCTTGAGCGACATTCAGAAAGCCACGACTGCCGCCGTGCTCGCCACCGAGCAGGGCAGCAAGGCGGTGGAGACGGGTGTAAAGCAATCGGGAGAGGCGGGAGAATCGATCCGACAACTGGCCGACAGCATTACCGAAGCCGCGCAAGCCGCGACGCAGATCGCCGCCTCAAGCCAGCAGCAGTTGGTGGGGACCGATCAGGTAGCCATGGCGATGGAAAACATCAAGCAGGCCAGCGCGCAAAATGTCGCGGGCACGAAACAGGCGGAGATCGCCGCGCACGGCTTGCACGATCTGGGCCAGAAACTGAAGCGGCTCGTTGAGCAGTACAAGATGTAGCCTCTAGTTATCAGAAAAACGATCATGCCAAACCGGGACGATGAACTGCTAAAACGATTGCTCGCGACCTTTAAGATCGAGGCGCAGGAGCATATCGAAACAATCGCCTCGGGGCTGGTAGAACTGGAACAAGCCTCTACCGAGACACTGCGCAAGAGCGTCCTCGATTCCATTTTTCGTTCGGCCCATAGCCTGAAAGGGGCCGCGCGGGCCGTCAACATGATGGATATCGAGGCGTTGTGCCAATCGTTGGAAAGCGGTTTTGCTGTCCTGAAACGCCGGGAAATCATCCCTTCTCCCGAGCTATTCGATCTCTTTCACCGGATCGTCGATTCGCTGGGTCAATTGCTGGCTTCCATCGATTCACCTGCGCCAACCACAGCAAGACCACGTGTGTCTGATTTGACCCGCGCACTCACGGGCATTTTGACGGGAAAGCCTTCCGTTACCCCCTCCACACTTTCAGAAACTCCGACGGAGGACCCTGCCTTATCCGAACTGGAGCCCGTCCGTACGGGCGATGAAGAAAAGCGCACGGTAGTGGACACTATCAGGGTTTCCACCGCCAAGCTCGATGCCGTGCTACTGCAAACGGAAGAAATGCTCTCTGTCACGCAGGCTGCGGCCCAGCATGCGGCCCAATTACGTCAGCTCAGCAAAGCGCCTTCCGAATGGAGAAAGAAATGGATTCGGATACGTCCGGACGTGAGGATGCTCCAAAAGTCCCCGTCGGAAAGCGGCGACCGCCTGCCACAACTGGCGCGACTCAACGAGTTTCTGGATTGGAGTGGAGATTTTATCGAGACGCTCGAAACGGACCTCGCCGAGTTGTCCCAGATGGCCACCCGCGACCAACGCGCGGTCACCTCCATGGTCGATAATCTTCTCGACGACATGAAGAAAGTCGTCATGCAGCCGTTCTCGACTCTGTTGGACATTCTTCCTCGCATGGTGCGGGAGCTGTCACGGGAGCAAGGCAAGGAAGTGGAACTCTCCATTCAGGGCGGCGACATCGAAATCGACCGGCGTATTTTGGAAGAGATGAAGGATCCGCTCATTCATCTGGCCAGGAATTGCGTCGATCATGGAATCGAAACACCGACCGAGCGCGTGAGCCTCGGCAAGGCCGCCCGCGGAACTATCACGTTCAGTATTTCGGCCCGAAACGGCAGCAATGTGGAGTTGCTGGTCATTGATGATGGTAGAGGCATTCGCGCGGACAAGGTCAGGGCCGCCGCCGGAAAGGCGCATCTTCTTTCGCCGGAGAAAGCGGAATCGCTCGCGGATAAGGAGATACTGCCGCTTATTTTTCAATCCGGCGTTTCCACCAGCCCGATCATCACCGATATTTCCGGCCGTGGCCTCGGCCTCGCCATCGTGAAGGAAAAGGTGGAACGACTGAATGGCGCGCTTTCCGTCACGACCGAACCGGGACGTGAAACGAGTTTCAGGATTATCTTGCCTCTCACGCTGGCCCGCTTTCACGGGGTAACGGTGCGCGTGGGTGAGCATCTCTTTGTCCTGCCGACCAGTAATGTCGAACGCGTGATGCGGGTCAAAAAAGAGGAGGTGAAAACGGTTGGGAACCGGGAAACAATTTCCCTTCGCGGAGAAGCGGTCGCATTGGCCCGGCTTTGCCATGTGCTGGGCGTGGAGCAGAAAAGCAACGCGGACATGGCGTCTGATATTTTCCCCGTCGTCATACTAAACTCCGCCAATCAACGGATCGCCTTTCAGGTCGATGAAGTCCTCCACGAACAGGAGGTCCTCGTGAAGACGTTGGGCAAGCAACTCGTTCGCGTGCGGAACATCGCCGGCGCGACTGTGCTGGGAAACGGCAAGGTGGTTCCGATTCTCAATGTCCCCGACCTCATCCACTTTGCCATGCACTCAGGCGAAGTAGGAACGCGCGCTCCTGCGGCAGAGCACCAAGTCGCCGAGGCAAAGCAAAAATCGATTCTGGTTGCTGAAGACTCGATCACTTCACGGACCCTCCTGAAGAACATTCTGGAGGCCGCTGGTTATCGAGTGGAGACATCGGTGGATGGAGTCGATGCCTTCACCAAGCTGAGAAGCGGCGACTTCGATCTCGTCGTCTCGGATGTCGATATGCCGCGCATGAATGGCTTTGGACTCACCGCAAAAATCCGTGGCGATAAACGATTCGTCGATTTGCCCGTTATCCTGGTCACTGCTCTCGACTCTCGCGAGGACCGCGAGCACGGCATCGATGTCGGCGCCAGCGCCTACATTGTCAAAGGCAGTTTTGACCAGAGCAACCTTTTGGAGGTCATCCGCCGTTCCCTATGAATCGCACCGAAGGAAATACCATCCGCGTTCTTGTCGTGGAGGACTCGCGCGTCGTCTCGGAGTTTATCACGCAGGTGCTCAATTCAGACCCGAACCTTGAGGTGGTAGGCACTGCCGCCGATGGCAGGGAAGCTCTCGAAGCGGTGCAGCGCATGAAACCCCACGTCATCACAATGGATATCCACATGCCTCACATTGATGGCTTTGCCGCGACCCGAAACATCATGGAAATTTGCCCGACCCCCATCGTCATCGTCAGCGGCAGTTCCACCGGCGACCAAGTCTCGACCAATTTCCACGCACTGGAAGCTGGGGCACTCGCCGTCGTGGCCCGGCCCCAGGGCGTTGGCCATATCCACCATTTTGAATCGGCAAAAGCATTGATCGATACAGTCAAGCTCATGTCCGAGGTGAAGGTCGTCCGGCGCTGGCTCCGACCTAAGACCGAACCCGTGCCAGCCTACACCCCGCAAAGACTTCCCACATTTTCCCAAATGGCCATCGAGATCGTGGCCATTGGCGCTTCCACGGGAGGCCCCCTTGTGCTTCAAACTATTCTCGCCGACCTCCCCAAGGATTTGCCCGTGCCCATCGTTATTGTTCAGCACATGACTCCTGGATTTACCCAGGGATTTGTCGAGTGGCTCTGCTACTCAACTGGATTTCCGGTGACTGTGGCGAAGGAAGGAGAACTCCTTTTGCCGGGCCACGCCTACGTTGCGCCTGACAATGTCCAAATGGGTGTGACCAATGGGCGGCGGATTGTCCTGACCCGGGATGCCCGTGAAAACGGCATGTGTCCCGCTGTTTCCTTTCTGTTCCGGTCCATCAATGCGAACTTTGGTCCACGAGCTGTTGGAGTTCTGCTGACCGGTATGGGAGTTGATGGCGTGATCGAGTTGAATCAACTTAAAAATACCGGGGCCGTCACGCTGGTCCAAGACAAGGAAAGTTCAGTCGTCCACGGCATGCCGGGCCAGGCCATCAAGGATGGCGCGGCCACGCACATTTTATCGCCACTCGCTATCGCACGAGCTTTAAAGACCATCAACTCAAAATCATGAATACCGCTTCCGTCCATTCTCCCATGGAAATCCTCATCGTGGAGGACAGCCCCACCCAAGCCGAGCGCCTCAGATATTTTCTTGAAAAACGAGACTTTCAGGTCACCGCCACGCGCAATGGCCGGGAAGCTCTTGAAACCATGCGCACCCGTAAACCGACCTTGGTCATCACCGACGTGAACATGCCGGAAATGGACGGCTACGAACTCTGTCGCCATATTCGCGCCGACAATCAACTCGTCGATGTGCCTGTCATCCTGCTCACTTCTCTCTCCGATGCGGAAGACGTCTTCAAGGGCCTCGAGTGCGGTGCCGACAATTTCATCACCATACCTTACGACGAAAACAATCTGATGGCGCGGATCCACCATCTCCTTGCCAACATCCATCTGCAGCATCATGAAAAAGTACAGATCAGCATGGAAGTTTATCTCGCCGGGCAAAAGCACATCATCACCTCGACCCGGGCCCAAATTCTCAATCTGCTTCTTTCCACCTATGAGGCCGCCGTTCAGAAAAACCGGGAACTGGCACTCGCCCACAATGACCTGGCCCAGTTAAACGAACAACTCGAGGAAAAGGTCATCGAAAGAACCGCTTCCCTTGAGGAAGAGGTGGCCGAGCGCAAACGGGCGGAGGACAAAGTCCGCAAGCTCAATGAAGCCTTGGAGTTGCGCGTCGCGGAGCGCACCTCGGAACTGACTGTGGCCAATCGGGAGCTCGAAGCCTTTTCCTATTCCGTCTCGCACGACCTGCGCTCGCCTTTGCGGCACATTCTTGGTTTTTCAGAATTACTAAACAAGCGGGCGGCCCCCCTGCTGGATGAGACCTGTGCTCGTTACCTAAAGGCCATTTCGGAATCGGTGGCACGCATGTCCCAATTGATCGACGACCTGTTGGAATTCTCACGAATGGGCCGTGCCGAAATCCGAAAAACGACCGTCAATCTGGACCAGATTGTGGAGGAATCACTCAAGGACGTCGCCAGCGAAACTCGTGACCGGAACATCACCTGGAAAATCGACCCTCTGGGAAGTGTGATCGGCGACCCCTCCATGTTGCGCCAAGTCCTGGTGAATTTCCTGACCAACGCCTTGAAATTTACCCGCACCCGGGCTGTGGCTGAAATCGAAATCGGCTGCCTTCCCGGCAAAGAAAACGAGACGGTCGTTTACGTGCGTGATAACGGCGTTGGATTCAATATGGAGTATGCCCAGAAACTTTTTGGCGTTTTTCAACGGCTGCACCGGCAGGAAGAATTTGAGGGAACCGGCATCGGTCTTGCCAATGTCCAACGAATCATCCACCGGCATGGCGGACGCACCTGGGCCGAGGGTGCGGTGGGACGTGGCGCAACCTTCCATTTTTCCCTGCCCAAGGCATTACCCGCATCGTGAGGATAAACGCTGGCATGGAGAGCAACGCGATGCCAATGGAGCCGCCCAGATTTCTCATCGTGTGAAGATGGCCAGACGCTATCTACTCGGAAGCGGGGCCGTGCCAGACGCTGCCGCCGAACGTCGTGACGTAGATTGATTCCGGATCTTCCGGATCGAAGGCTACTCGCTGGACGTTGCTGAAGGGGAGACCTGACATCGGTGTCCACGTTACGCCGTCATCGCGGCTCAGCCAAAGTCCCGCACCCGGCGCACCTTCGCACAGGGTCAGGTAAATCCATCCCGGATGAACCGGGGAAAGATAAGCGCCGAAATGCTCCGGCCCCTCGCGGGCGATGCGATCCCAAGTCGTCCCGCCGTCCGTCGTCCGGTAAAGGCCGCCTTGCTTTTGTTCGCGGGCATCGGCTGCGCTCACATAGATTTTTTTGCTGTCATTCGGATCAACGGTAAAGTCCTTCGGCCAGAGGAGGGGTTGGGCCCCGTTCACCAGCGTCCAACTGGCCGCGCCGTCCGTGGAACGGTAGAGACCGACGCCCTCTTGCTGGTAGACGCCATTGACACGTTTTGCCGTGATGAGGGCAAAGAGAGTTCCGTCTGGATGAAGATAGACGCGATCCACCCGCAGGTTGGTTTTGGCTCCCAACCCCTCGTTAGCCTCTTTCCAGGTGCGGCCATCATCAATCGATTTGAAAACACCGGGGCCGAAAAGCCCGGCGTAAAGAACTCGAGCGCCGGGTGGACTCTTGGGATCAACAACAACGGAAACCGCAGGAGCGAGAGGCAATCCATCGTTCGACTGCTTCCAAGTGGCCGCGAAATCGGTGCTGACGCAAACGCCGCCCGGTCGAGCGCTACCATGGTTTCCGGAAATGATATTATTGTTCGGGATATCATGGACGTCGGAAAAAGCGCCCCAGATTTTTCCTTTCGTCTGCGGATCGAAGGCCAGTTCGTAACAAGTATTCTGCCACGGCGCACGTCCCGGTCGCGCCCACCATTGCCAGGTCTTCCCGCGGTCAAGCGAACGGGCAAAGCCAAGGTCCGTGTAACAAATGTATCGGCGATCGGGTTCAAACGGATCGACGTAGAAATTCCAAGTGCTGGTCACGACCAGGCCGTTGCAAATCCATTGCGCGGCTTCGTTCGCGGCCACGGCGTGATCCGCAATTTTTGAACCGGGCGCCAAATGAGTGTGTACGCAGGCCCACGTCTTGCCGCCGTCCTGAGTGACGAAGCCGTGATCGTCGAAGATCGTCAAAACCTCATCGGGGTTTTCCGCGTTAATCGCAACCCCTAGCGGCGAGCCCGAATAAGCCTGATGGTCCGCCGCGACGACGTAATCCGGTTCCACATTGCAGGGTGTCCAACGCGGATCGTTCTGAAAGGTCGAATGCCACGTCTGACCGGCATCCTCGGAGCGATACACGGAAGCGTTGTGCGGCGGAGGCACCCCGGTGCTCGAATTGAACGCATAGACTCGACGTGGATCCGCGTTCGTAGTCAGAAGCTGGACGTACTGGGCCACGGGCCCCTCGCCCCACTCGTCGAATGCTTTTGTTTCGGCGTTGAGGCCCTGCAGATTTGCGGGCTGCCAGGTGACGCCCCGATCCTGCGAAAGATAAATACCACCGATATAGCGGCCATTTTCGGAGTGGGCAGTGACGGAACAATACAAAATCGCAACCGCATCCTTCGCATTCGAACCACCAGCAAAGGCAAGAATCTGTTTCACGGGCAGACCGCTGTCCGACTCTTTCCACGTCGCACCTCCGTCCTCCGAGCACCAGATGCCCTCGGTCGTGCCGGCAAAACAGATCCGCTGGTCTTTCGGACTGGTCAAATCGAAATGAAAACCGAGTGTTTTGCCGTGCGGGCCCTCACAGTGAGTCCAGGTCGCACCGCCATCAACGGAATGGCAAATGCCTTGATCGACCCCAACCAACAAGTGAGTGGGATTTTCAGGATCAATGGCGATTTCACCCTGAGCTCTATTGCCGGGGAGCTTGCCAACAAATTCCCAGTGCTCGCCCTGGTCGTGAGTGACCTTGATCCCCTCCCACCCGCTGGCCGCGTAGATAATGCGCGGATCGATCGGGTCGAAAGCAGGGCGGCAGTTGGTGTTTCCTCGCACCTGATCGTAACGGAGCATTCGCCAGTTCTGTCCCCCATCGGTCGACAAATAAGAGGCACTCATGTCGCTGCTCACCATCATCAACTTCGGATCGACCGGGCTGATCGAGGGACAAAACATGGCTCCGCCACCGGAAAGACCGACCGGTTCCCAGGCGGTGGAAGGTGCATCGGCAACGCATCGTTGAGAAACAACGGTGATCTCGATGATTAGGATCAGCGCGGCAAAGAACCCGAATTTGCGAGCCAGGGTTTTCAGATTTTTTAATGAGCGGATGAGAGCCGTTTCCTCGGGATCAAGCGGTTACAAGGATATCGTCAAACGTGTGTTAGGTCCGGCTTCAATCGCATCTCTATAGAAACCGATTTAGCGGGCCATGCCAATATTATGAATGGCTTGGTTCATTTGTTTGTTTCCATGAGTGGTTGAATGTTTTCGAGTTTGAGCAGGTAGCGTTTCCACTCGAGGCCTCCGGCAAAACCTCCGATGCCTCCATCCTTGGCCAATATCCGATGGCAGGGAATAAAGATCGCAAGAGGATTCCGGCCCGTGTTCGTTCCTGCGGCACGAATCGCCTGCGGGTTGCCCGCCCTGCGCGCCAGTTCGCTATAGCTGATGGTTTGCCCAAAGGGGACACGAGCGATTTCTTGCCAGACCCGCTCTTGAAAATCGGTTCCGTCAAAATGTAGCGGAAGCGAAAAGCTGGTTCTCTTTCCTTCGAAATACTCGTGGAGTTGCTGCGCTGCCTGCCGAAGAACGGGGTGCTTCGGGTCAAGCGTCCAACCGCTCCGTGCTGCCGGGATATGGTCGCAGTCGACAAAATAAAGACCGGTGAGTTCCGATGGGTTAGCGACCAGTATGAGGTCGCCCTTGGGTGCTTTGAGGATGGAATAGGATGTCATGGTTTTTCGTTCAGGTTGGTCCAGAGGTGAAGTGTCGCGTAAGCGCGCCAAGGCCGCCATTTTTCGGCCAACGCCAGGATCTTGGTTGGGTTGTTTTCTGCGAGGGCCTTGCGAATGCCCAAGTCGGTGTGCGGAAAAGCATCGGGCCAGGAAAGCGCACGCATCGCGATGTACTGCGCGGTCCACTCGCCGATGCCGGGAATCTTGCGGAGTTGCCCGAGAGTTTCCTCGATACGGCGCCCCGGCTCCAGCAGGAGTTCACCACGAGCGACAGCTTTCGCCAGCGCAATCAGCGTCTTGGCGCGCTGTCCCGTAATGCCCAATTTCGCGATTTCGCCAACCGTGGCCGCTGCGATACACTGAGGTGACGGAAACAAGTGAGTCAATGAAGACACCGGCGCATTAAACGGCGCACCATAACGAAGGGTCAACCGACCGGCCAGTGTTCTTGCGCCTGCCACGGAAATCTGTTGTCCAAGAATGGCCCGGACCGCCATCTCAAAACCGTCAAAGCTGCCGGGAAGCCTGAGCCCGGGACGTTTCGCCGCGAGTGGTCCCAGCGCTTTATCAATGGCTGCTGGATCAGCGTGAAGATCAAAAAGCCGCTTCACGCGTTCCAGGACGACGGCGCAAACTGGAAGCAACGCATCGGAAAGGCGTACCGAAAGCATGTTTTTCCCGCGTTCATTCCTAACCTCAATGTATCCGGCGAATTTGAGGTCTTTGCGCTCCACATGGACCGTGCGGAAGTAACTTCCATCTTGAACGTCTTCAACATGGGGAATGGCCCGCAGGGAGAGGAAACCGAGAAGTCGTTCCCAATCGAAGGGAGGTCGATAGCTCAAGCGAAATGAGAATTCCGAAAAGTTTTCCGGTATCTGCTTCTTCTGATTTTTGCGCAGCTCCGTGGGCGTCATCCGGTAACGCTCCTTGAGCAGGGCGTTGAACCTGCGAAGACTTCGGAAGCCGCTCGCCAACGCGACAGAAGTCACCGGCATGCTCGAATCGGTCAGGAGTTGCTAGGCCAGCAGCAGGCGCTGGGTCTGCCAGAATTCAACTGGAGAAACGCCGAACTCGTCATGAAACACCCGGCGCATTTGCCGATCGGTAACGCCCAATTTTTTCGCCAGTTCGGCCAGGGAATGCTCGGCCAAGAAATCCTGGCCGATCTGATAAGCCGTGCTACGGGCCAACTGGCTGCTGACCTCCATGGGACTGTTTCCCGGCGCAAGTTCAGGACGGCAGCGCTTGCAAGGGCGGAATCCGGCAGCCTCAGCGGCAGCGGCGTGACTGAGGAATTGGCAGTTCTTGCGCATGGGAGTTTTCACCCGGCAAATGGGACGGCAGTAGATTCGGGTCGTCTTGACCGCCACGAAAAAGCGCCCATCGAAACGAGCGTCGCGCGCGAGCAGGGCTTGATAGCATTGGTCTGGGTTCAAGTTCACAACGCCACAGTATACCGGATGTAAAGACGGTGCTCGCCGTTTTCGGAAGTCGAATTCTGTCTGGCAATCCAAGTATAAAAGCGAGATGTCGCCTTGTCGGGTCATCTGCTACATAATTACCGACTATGCCCAACGAGAAATCCGAAATTGCCGAACCTGCTGTCTATTCGCCGGAAAACATGCAACGGCTGTTATCGGTTTTATGGAACAGCCGGGAGGAGCCTAAAATCCAATCGGTTTTGATGTATGTGGTGCTCGGCGCATTTGCGGGATTGAGGCCGGCCGAGGCCGTGGCGCTGGAGTGGAAGCATATCGATTTTTCAAAACAGGAGATTTCCCTGGCTCCGCCAGTCTCGAAGATCGCGCGAGTGGTTCCCATCAAGAGCAATTTGATGGATTTCCTTACACCTTACAAAGGCCGGAACGGCTTGGTTGTGGCGCACAAGAAGGTGGCCAACCTTCTGCGAAACGAATGCGTCCAGGCCCGTGTTCAGCACATCTCCAACGGCCTGCGCAGGTCCTATGCGGCAAACCGGCTTGCTGAAGTTTCTGAAGATATCGTTCGCTCGGAGATGGGTTTGGACTCGTCCGCGCAAAATGAGTGGAAAGCCACGACACCTGCCGCAGCCGCGAAGTAATGGGCAGTTGTTCCCTAACCCGCTATTTCATGATCAAAGAAATGCGCGATCTCGAAAACCTTCTCCAGCCATTCACAGGCTATGTTGAGTTGGGGATGTATGAGGAGGCAAATAACGAACTGGAAAATCTTCCTCCAGAAATGAAAGAACACCCGATGGCACTCCTTGCCCGGTTGGGATTGCTCGTTGAGATGAAATGCTGGAAAGAAGGCGCCTTGTTAGGTGAATCGCTCTGCGAGCTCTGGCCGCAGGAACTTGAGTTTTGGTTCAAGACCGCCTATTGCCAGCATGAACTGAAGTTAACAGCGGCTGCGAAAGAAACTCTTCTGCGCGCGCCCGCTCTCATCCAGGAAATTGCCGTATTTTACTATAATCTTGCGTGCTATGAGACTCAGTTGGGTGATCTTTCCGAGGGTAGGCGATTGCTGGAGAAGTCCTGCGAAATGGACAAGCACTTCGGCAAAGACGCGCTCGGCGACCCTGATTTACAGCCACTTTGGAAGGGATCGACGCCTGCGCCCTAAAGCAGGCGCAGACTGATCAGTTCGTAGGGATTGACGGTCAATTCCTGAATCGGATGATCGTTTTTTCCACCTTCGGATAGATCGGTCTTGAACGCCTTGAGTCCCTTGGCAAGACGGAGACGAACCTTTCCGCGACGGCCCATGGTCTCGTGCAAACGCAAAATCCAGCCCTGTCCATCGGCGGCGGGCTTGGCCCAGCAGGGGACCAGGCTTTCCACTCCATCGAGGCCGAGAAAACCCGCACTGACCGCCGGGCCATGATAAGCAAGCGGCGGAGTGAAGAGCGTATCGGCCAACGTGGAGGCCAAAAATTCGCGAGGTGTTTGCGGCGAATGAAAACAGAGCGCCAGACGAACGATGTGACGGCCTTGATCCGCATAGGTCGACCGCGCACCACCGCGCCGAATACCGGCGGGGAACAACTTGTCGCCGCCGGAAGGATCTTCCCCGTTCACCCGCGGAGAACGCAGAAGCGAAACGCCCAGTTCGCCATCGCGGCAGGAGAATCCATATTTGGCTTCGGTGACGACTCCGAGTCCAGCGGTGTCGCCATCGTCCGAAACGATGGCCCAGCGACTGGCCGCTCCCTCAAACATTGCCTCATCGCGCGAGGGCCCGGCTTGCTGACCGCGCTGCACGCTGCCAAAAGGAGCGCCGAAACGCGCCATGCGTCCGGTATAGGCGGTGGGGAAAAGGACCTTGAGCAGGGATTTCTCCTCGTGCCAATCGATGTCGTACTCGATATGCAGCACGGGTTGAAACGCGTCCAGATGATAGCGAACAGCCATCGTGCTTTTCTCTCCCAGCTTGCGACGAAACTCCACTGAGCCTCGAAGCCCCTTTTCGCTCAGCACGGAAACCTCGGCGGGCGTTTCAACGGCACGGCCCAGGCTGAAAGTTTGACGATCGATTTCCCACGCATCGAAATCGTGCGGATAATCGGGAAAAATCATCAGTTCACCGAGAGGCGCGCGCAAGGCGACGGCATTTCCGTCGAATGCAAGCGCACTGATCCGGCCCTTGGCATCGAACGTTGCCTTGACCGAATTGCTTTCCATTTTTTTGGCCGTTGTTTGAACGGGCTTCACCGGATCAAGGGCAGACAACTCCGCCGTGGACGATCCACTTAGCGGTGCAAGTCGAACAGCCTTTGAACCGTCCTCCAACAAATGAATCCGCTCCACGGGCAACGGATTGAAGAGTGCGGATGCATGGCCCCTGCCCAATTCCTTCGCGGCGGAACCGAGTGCCTTCTCGCTGATGGCGGCGAGTTCGGGCAATCCTTCCTGGTAAACTTCCCAGATCGAACTGCCAGGGATGTAATCGTGAAACTGGGAGAAAACGAGACGATGCCAGGAGTTATCTTCAATTTCACCACCGCCGGACGCGCAACGTGTCGCTTCCCAAACCTGCAACGCACGTTCGCATTCGCGGAACTTCGCCTTGAGATCGTTATGGGTGGTGAGGATGCCGCGATGATATTCGAGGTAAAGCTCGCCCTGCCAACTGGGGAGCTTGGCCCGCGTCAGGTTCAACTTGTCGAAAAAATTATCCACGCGGCCCCAGCCGACCTCGGGCATACCAGCGAACGACTTGAGCCTCCGCGCCCGTTCACACATTTCCTCCGTCACGCCGCCGCCGCCGTCACCGAAACCGGTGGGTGAAAGATATTCGCCATGAACATCGGCCTGCCGGTAGGCGCGCGCGCCCTGCCGGATTTCCTGCGGGAATACTTGCTGATTGTATCCGTTCTCCTGGGTGACGTGAACGAGCACTTCGGAGCCGTCGATGCCGCGCCAAATGAAGCTGCTGTAGGGAAAAAGATTGATGTTCGACCACGTCAGCTTGGTGGTGAAAAAATACTCCACTCCCGTTTGCCGCATGATCTGCGGAAGGCTGCCGCAATAGCCAAAGACATCCGGAAGCCAGAGTACGCGGGACGGTTTTCCTTGCAAACGTCGGAAGCCTTTTTGGCCGAGCAGAAAACTCCGCGCGAGCGCTTCTCCACAGGCAATCAGTGTATCGGACTCGACTTCGGTCGCACCGAGGGCCTCCCATTTACCACTGCCAATCCGCTTCTTGACCTGGTCCATGAGCTTGGGACTGATCCGCTCGACCGCATCGTAGCTGGCGGGCTGGCTGTAACCAAAAACAAATTCCGGATAGAGATCCATCAGCCGGTTCATGGTGGAAAACGTATGGGTCGCCTTATATTCGCTGGTCCTCTCCGGCCAGAGCCAGACGAGATCGATGTGGGCATGGCCGGTGAGGACGGCACGAATCCGATCCGATTGGCCTTCAAATTTTCGATAAGCTTCCTTGAGGCTCTTCTGGATCGCCGGGAGACCGCCGCTATCCAACGCGTTCACCGCGTCGTCCAGCGCTCGAAGCAATCGCCGATACAAAGGGGAAACGACATCGATGGGCGGACGATAACCGATTCCTCCGGTGGTCGGTGGTTTGATCGGGTCGTTGGCCTTGCCATGGCAATCTCGAAGAGCATCCGTAAATCATGCCAGGCATTCCACGCAAGATCGTTCCGGGTAAACAACGCGGCGTTGCTCAGTTTGCTTCCGTGCGGATCGAGCCCGGTGGCGCTGGGATGCCAGATCGCGCTTTGCAGGCAAAGGCTTTCGATGTAGATCGCGCCCGTTTTTTTCGGCAATGCGCAATAGCGGTGCGCAACATCATATCCGTAAAAAGGAACGCCATCGATGTATGCGGTTCCCTCCCCTTGATCATCCCAGTGAAGGTAAACGGGCCCCTTCTCTTTAGTGCGTGGGATATCGAGCTTGAACCAGCCCTGATCGAAAAGCTGTCCCCAATGAAAAGGCGTCCGGACCGGCTTGAAAGCCAGCTTCCGTGCCGATGCCCACGTCACAGGAGTGGCCTGCGATCCGGCGAAAGAACACGAGACCGGTGCGATCTCCGTCCAGATGAGCGCATGGATGCGGGAGAAGGTGCGGTTCACCCGCGGAAGGGTGAGTTGGAGAAATGGATTTTCAGGAAACATAGGTCGTTATAATAAGAGGCTTATTGTCGCTAAGATCGTCCGGTCAAATCGTGAGTTTGCCAAATGTTAAAACCCCACGATTCGGAAAATGGCGCGGAAATGAAATGTACAAAAGTCGTTGGCTGCGCAGGCCCACCGCTGGTCGAACGAAGGCTTCCAAATAAATCGACCATGAGCTGATAAACTTCCTTCTTCTGCGTATTAATATCGAAGCTGTCATTTTGCGGATTTTTAGTTTGCAGCGCCCAAGCCCAAATGCACCAATCAAACTTATCGGCTTCCAGAATGGTGAATA
>JABDHJ010000015.1:0-1247 GCA_013285645.1 Verrucomicrobiota bacterium
GTTTGGTTCCACTCATTGCTGTATTCATTCCAAATCGTGATTTGCGGTGACGCTTTCGCGCCGGGACTCAGGGCGAGATCATAGAAGACACGAATGAAGGGATTAGGATGATCGCGCCAAAAGGCATCGCTGACCTTGGTGAGCGGACTGAATTTGCAGTGCTTCGAGCAGAGTTTTTCCATCACGTCCTGCCGGTTGACGTAGCGGATGAATTCAAAAGCCTCCCGGGCGTGCGGTGCCCCGAGGGGAATGGTGAGGATATCCGACTGGACCAGTGTGATCGGCGGCCCGACGCCTGTCTCGGTGGGAAAGGGCGCCACGCCGAGATCGAAATCTCCCGTCCCATATTTCTGGATGAAGTTCCACATCCAAGGGCCTTGAATTTCCATCGCCACATGACCGGCGATAAACGGATTGAGCGGCGATGCGAAGTTGCCGGAATTATCCAGGAAGCCTGTGACCGCGTGTACGCCAAATCGCTTGGGATAGCTGGCGACCCACTCGAGGGCGCGACGATTGCCCTCGTCGGTCGCCGTAATCTTGCTGGTTCCGTCCCAGAGACGGCCACCAAACCAATCGCCGAAAAAAGCGCGATACCAGCCCGGTTCAAGCGGGAGATGACCGAACACGGAATAGCTTCCGTCCGGATTGCGGCGGGTCAGCTTGTCATTGAACTGCTCGAGTTCAGCGATCGTTTTCGGCGGTCGGTTTGGATCGAGCCCCGCTTCCCGGAAAAGTTTTTTATTCCAATGAAGCGCCAGGGACGCCGGGGTGGAGGGAAGCGCCCATAAATGTCCCCGATAATTGCAAAGGGCCCAGATCGATGGGATGTAATCGTCTGCATGGATGCCAGCTTGCGCAGCAAACTGATCAAGCGGAATGAGCGCATTATTTTCCACATAGGCAGGCAGGTTGCTGTCAAATATACCGGCGACATCGGGCGGCTTGCGTCCCGCCATGGCCAGCATGACCTTGACGTCGATCTGGCTGATGGAATTGTAATGCACCTCGATCCGGTCCTGCGATGCGTTGAAGTCATCGACGATCCCTTGCATTGCCGAGCCCTCCATGCCGGTCCACTTGTCCCAATACTCGACGTCCACCTTGTCGGCGAGGGCCATCTGCTGGACCAGAGCCAGCAGCACCAAGAGCAGGACATTTTTCTTTGAGGAGAAACGCATGACGTTCAGGCGACTTTTGCCAATGGACTTCTTAAGTTCTGACGGGACGTGCCATGGCGTCGAACG
>JABDHJ010000015.1:1257-55957 GCA_013285645.1 Verrucomicrobiota bacterium
TCCCGGAACATCAGCAAGATTCTTCAGGTACTGCTGGACGAACGGTGCGTATTCCGGAGGTGTTTTTTCCGCCTGGTATTGGGTGATCGCGTCCCGATCCTTCGGGCTAAGCCCGCCGACCAGTGCAGCCTCGCTTTGAGTTTCCTGTCCGAATACGGTCGATTGATCGCCACAGACGCTACCAGAGCCCAGGAAAAGTCCCACGATTCCGATGCCCAGGCAGGAAAGAAAAGACAGCTTTTGCCTCAAGCCGGTTAAGTCGGATCCGTCTAACATACGTCGGCTCGAAGTTACATTGCGCCTTTTGCCATACAAGCCTCAAGAGGAATTCCCTGAGGTAGCCTTGGGATTTTGATGCGCGTCGGAGGCCTCTAAAAAGCCACGCTGGTGCGAACTCCGAGAACAACCGCATTCGGAGAACCGACCACGCCGCTGGGATTCATGACATATTGGAAATCGGGCTGGATCGTCCACCAGGGCGTGACCTGAACTTTATAGGTCGCCTCGAGGACACTTTCCTCCGTGAAAGGCGCGCTGCCCTGCAGGACCTGGCTGTCGCTGAAGTTGCCGCTGACATGGGCATGGGCCAGCGCGAGACCGGCAATATCATTGGCACGTCCGGGAATGAACCCAGTGAAATTAAAGCCGCCGTCGATATAGGCATTCACGAAATTGACATTGGAGGGCGCCCCGCCGCCGCAGACAAACAGGCTGATGGCGGAATCGTCCTTGGCGTAAATCTGCTGGTCCATCACGCCATAAATACCGAAGTTCGTTCCGGCACTTTGCAGCGAGCCGGTGCCATTGGCGAAAGCCGCCTGCGATCCCCAGTTATTCCAGTTGGCGGTTTCCACAAACGAACCCAAACGATAAGTTCCCTGCAGGCCGCGATCGTTCGGCGATTGATTGAGCAGATAACCGGCCTCCGACATGACCAGCATACCGCTGCTTCCATTCATTGCAAAGTGCGTGCCGTTATGATTGTCCGTCGCCGGGGTGGAGTTGAGGTCCATGCCGTAAACGCCCGCCATGACATAATATTGGGATGTCGGCAGAAATTGAATCCGCACGCCCGGTGAAGCCACGGGATAAACCGGCGCGTTGTCTATGTTATTAGCGATAAGATCGGGCGTGCCGAACGTTGAGTTGATGAACAACGAAGAGCTGGAGGACTGGAAGAATTCCGTATCAACTGCTATGTTGCCAACCTTGACTGAAAGCCGCTTTTCCCAGAACCATTTCTGCAGCCAGAGTTCTTGGAGGCGAATGGTGTTGTAACCTTGGATGTTGCTGGTGTTGCTGAAATCTCCCACGTATTTCGGGGATACCCCCGGGCCGTAAAGATAAAGGGCATTCGCGTGTATTGTCAGATCGTTTACGGCCCCTCCGGACATCCGTTCGAGACCGAAATCGAGCGCGACGTTGAACACGCCATCTTCCGTAACGCCTTGGGCCGCGCCACCCCTGGGATTCCCCATGACTTCCCCGATCCAAGTCGGCGTGATCTTCAGGCCGTCATTTTCGAGATTTTTGCGAAATCCGTCCCAGTCCCCAGTCAGGGTATCCTGTTTCCAAAAGTTGGCTTCACCCGCGCCGGTCAGGCCTTCCGGCATCGTCGGAGTTCCAATCGGCGATGCAGACGAGCCCGGGGTTGTGGTCGGAGTCGGGCCCGAATCGGCAGTCGAACTAGTCGGTAGCACAGGAGCGTCCGTTCCCGCCGGAGCGCCAAAAACAGAGTGAGATGTGAGCATCATGCCCAGAAAAAGGCAGGCGAGGGGTGTAGTTGTTCTATTCATACTCATTCTCTGGAGGTGTTTCCTTAGACGGAAACGGGGTTCTTCGACTTGGAAAGAGGGGCGATCGTCGGCGCCACGCTTGGATATTTTTGCTGCGCATTTTGGGCCATGATTTTCGTGTAGAGCCACGCGCCGCCGACATAAACCAAGGCTAGAGGCGGGATCAAAATGCCTTCCCACGAAGGATAAATTCCGAGCCAGACTCCCACCCAATTTGGCAAGTCGAGTCCGGGCAGCGGATGGACCGGAAGCCAGCCGACCGTTTGGAACAAGCGCACAGCCGAGCCGAGGAAAGTCACCATGATCGAAACCACGAGTACGCCCGTGACGATGAGCAGCTTGCGATACGGAAGCTTCGCGCCGAAAAACATGATCAATGTTCCAATTGTGCCGATGAAGACAAAGCCAGCCAGCACGCCCAACATTACAGAAGAGGCACTACCTTCCAGCACCAGTGATTGCATGAAAATCGTGGTCTCGAAACCCTCGCGGTAGACGGTCAGGAAACCGACGCCGAGCAGGGCGGATACCTCCCAGAAAGGCGCCCGCACCGCCTTGGCTGACTTGGAAAGATCCCGCAATTTCGCGTTCCAGCCGACCCAGTACATCTTGTGGAAAACCCAGTTCGTCACGATGAGCAAAATGATGACGGCGAGCACGGAAACAACCGCCTCGAGTTTTTCACCGTAACGGACCAGGGAATGGATCACCGTTTGCGACAGCCAGAAGGTCAGGCCGCTCGCCGCGACGCCGAGAATTGCGCCCTGGACAATACCGCGCCGGATGTGCGCATTTTCGTCACCGCGTAAACCTGCGAGCAGTGCCGCCAGGATCACGATGGCTTCCAGTCCTTCGCGAGCCACGATCGTGAAAGCCGTGAAACCAATCGTGGCGGGCGACACCGAAACCTTCAGCAACGCGACGCATTCGTCGAGATTCTTGAGCGCGGTTTCATAGCCCGCCGTCAACTCGTCCATCGATGCGCCGCGATCCAGCAAAGCCTTGATGCCGAGCTGGCCTTGTCCATCGAGGAAGCTGCGCTCTGTGCGCGTGGCTAGCGTGGGATTGCGCGGCATCACGCGAATCTCGATTTCGGAATCGAAAGCTGTGTAGGCATCGAGGCGCAGCGACTCTGCCTCCGACCAATGGCCTGCCTTGGCCGCAGCCAGCGAGTTATTCAACGAATCGCGCACATCAAGGGCCGTCTCTTCGATGATCTGCCCCTTGTCGCCAGCCCGCCGGGCGCTGAGTCCGAATCGGTCCTGCAAAATCGAACCAATTTCACCGGAGGTCTTTTGGATGACGGAGAGGTCCTGCACCTGGTCGATCTGCTTCGCTAGGACGCCCAGCTTTTGCACCAGTTCGGGCTTGTACTTTTCGTAGGCGTCATGCTGGTCGCGACGCCAGACTGGGGCGAGTTCGTTGACGAGGCTCTGCGCTTGTTGCGTGAACTGGATCGCTTCCTTGTACTCGAGCGGGATGACCACCGCGCTGTTTTGCACACCGTTGCGATATTCCTTGGGAATCACGTCGATGAACCTCGCCAGCAAACGTTGCAGCCGTGTGATATCGGTGGGCGAAAGCAGATTGGGCAGCGTCGCCTCAATGCGATCGCGCCAGGCTGCGAGGCTGGCGGCGGCGGCAGGCGTGTTGTACGGCTCGGTCAACTGCGGCAGTTCAATTCCAACCGCAGGTGGTGTTGTCACACCGGCGGCCTGCAACAGCGGCGCAGGAAAATTGGAGAGTGCCTGGATCTCCGTGAGTTTGGCCGCCACATATTCCGGAGTAGCTTCGCCACTTGCCATCATCCGCTGCAACTCGTCGAAAAGCTGCCGCGTGCGCGTGACCTGCCAGCCCACGTATTCCTTGGCCAGGCTTTGTGTGACGCCCGGCTGCTTGACTTGATCGGGGGGCTGTTGCAGGAGCAGTCCGCCATCGTCCGCGTTGGCGAATTTGGGCAGGGTGATCAAGTCCCGCCACGTTTGCGTCAGGGTCACGCGTCCAGCGCGTTGATCTTCCAACATTTCCAATGCGGCAATCTGCTCGAGTCGTCCGCGACTGGCCCCGATGCTCGCCGCCATCTCGTTCGGAGTAGAGATCGACAATGCTGGCGGGATTAACGAACGAGCTTCGTTGCTCGAAAGATCGGAAGCCACCGCCTGCCACGCCTTGTCGATTTCCTGCGCTGTCTGGGGCGAGACGTTGCCCTCGTAAACATCCAGGATCGAGCTATCGAGCTTCTCCTGGAGTTGATGCACGTCATCCACCACCGGGACCTGCGCCCTGAGCAGGGCAGCAGACACCAGAAAGAGGGCGAACGTTAGAGGGGTGAGCCGTTTCACGGGAAAAGTCTTTTGCCTCAATAGCCAACTTTAGGCAAGGAAGGGTTTGGGAGGCAGTTTGAGTCCGAGAATGGTCGCGGCTTGCTCAAGCTGGGGCGCAAGCTGATCGCTCATGTGCTTGGCCTGTTCGGCCAATTCGTCGATTTCAACCTCGCTCAACTTTTTACCGGCGGCACGGGCCGCCTTGTCGCGACGATCCGTTTCATCGACATGGCGCATGATGCCGTCGTACTCGCTCTTGAGCTGCGCGGCCAACGCCGGGTCCTTCGCTTCAAGTTGAGGACGAATCGCATTATAGACCAGTTGCAGACTGCCCATGATCCCACGCATATCGAGCACGCGGCTTTCCGAAACGTATTTGCCGCTCGGATTGTAGAGAGAGTCCTTCAAGTCGTCATAGTACGTGTTGAAGGTCGGCGTCATCCAGACCAACGCGCCCACGCATTCATCGAGGGTCGGCTGCCAGGCTTTCGAATCGGCCAGGAACTGATCGGCCTTGTCAGCGCAATCGATGGAGGAAGCAACCAGGACATCGGCCCGAGGCAGGACCACGATGCCATGCAACTTGGCCGAGGCTTCCGGGCTGAGCTTCTTCACCAAATCCTTGTTCGCGCCCCAGAGGCATTGCTCGATGACGTAGTGGAAAAGATTTCCATTGTTGTTATCAATGGTCTCGCCAGAGGCGGTCTTGAGGTCAATCGGGGCCGACGGATTATCAGTCGTCGCTTCGTTCGAAGGCACGCCCGAGTCGAAATAGATATCGTACTTCACCAACTCCTTCACGCCCGCCGCAATGCCTTCGACCGTCTCGTATCCATTCATGTGCAGGTTCTTGTAATCGCCCTGCATCTTGGCCACGAGCGCGAGCAACTCGGGTCCGTTATTGATCGCGGCCTTGTTGTAGTCACCGCCGTTGGCCTCGATGATCTTATTGTAGGCCGCCGCGTTGGCCACGTAGTCATGTGATGCGGCATCCATCTTGGTAACCTGGGTCACCAGGTAGTTTTTGATGACATCGGTTCCAGTGTCATTGGCGGCTTGTGCTGTAACGGGTGTTGCCGTCCATAAGGCCAAGGCGATGGACGAACAAAAGAGGGCAGACGCTAGTTTCATTCTTCCAACATAAGCGGCTGCCCAAAAGCTTGCTAACGGCAGCTTGCTATTCTTTGTCGCTGGGTTGCTGTGTCAAAATGGTACTAAAAGCGATTGTTCACATAAAAAAAACGGGGCGCAGAAGAGTTTCTGCGCCCCGCTTAAGTTTACTTAGGCAATCCGTTTAGATACTGATCCAGATACGGACACCGTTCGGCTGCGGATACCAGTAGCCTTGATGGCCATGGTAGTAGCTGTAATGGTGATAAGAACGATGATTATCCCAATAACCATTATGGTCGTGCTGATAATAGTCGGCGAAAGAAGAACTTACGCCGGCGAGCATCAAAGTTACAGTGAGGGCCGCAATGGCCAGGGTGGTTTTTAACGTTTTCATGATTTTATTTTCGGTTGTTACTAAGTTTAGTGAACGACTGTTGTTGTGGTTGTTGGTGCTGGTTGAACCGTCGTTTCTTCAGTTGTGGTTGTGGTCGATGAGGTACTCGGTTGGTCTGCGCAACCAGTCAGCGCCAGAAGCCCCCCGGCCGCCATGCCGGTAAGAATGAGTTGATAGATTTTTTTCATGCTGATCTTTGAGTTCGATTACGGATTCGGGGTGGTGTCGGTCGTCGTGGTTGTCGTTTTCTTGTGCTCGATGACCTGCGCATTCGGGTCGGTCTGCACCACCACGCGATTGGCCACCATCTGGTCACCATTACGATCGTAATAGACCGTCACCGGCACACCTGATTTCACCGTATCGACCGAAACGGGGTTTCCATTCTGATCCACATAGGTGGTCGTCTTGGTAAAAGTGTAGCTCACCGGTTGCGGTGACGTGTCCGATTTGATGGTGATCGCAGAATCAGGCGTGAACGAACTCACCAAACCTTGCGAGGAGGTCGTCGTCGTGGTTTGGCTGCTCGTGGTGCCGTCCGGGCTCGTATCGACGCTCTTTCTCACGACAACCTTGGTCGCCGTCAGGTTATCGCCGTTACGGTCATAATAGACGGTCACGGGAAGCCCGGACCGCACCGTTTCCACGGAAACGGGATTTCCGTTCTCATCGACATAGGTCGTCGATTTAGAGTAGGTGTAACGCACCGGAGCCGGTGACGTCGTGGTGGCCACGGTGAAGGAATTGGGCGTAAATTCACGCACCGTTCCAGCCGAGGTTGTGGTTGTCGTCACCGACGAGGTCTGCGCCATGGCCACATTAGCGGCGGCCAGGATCATCCCCAGAAAAGCGACTTTTCGAGACATTTTGTTAAGAGTTGTTTTCATAGTTTTGTTCTTGGAGTTTTTTGTATGGCACATTTATGCCGCTATAACTGAACGTGCATCGGTCGTGCCAATAGTATCCGAGACAGCTCTTGATGGTTGTGGATCAAGGGCTTGTAGTTTTTAAGCGCCACGAGATTGTCGAAGGAAGGCCTCCTAATCCGTGAGCTTTGCATGCTGTTCATGCAAAGTGCCCGCGTTTGAACCCGGGAAAAGGCGGCGACCTGAACTTTCGCGGGAGACTAAGCGCTTTTAACCGATTTCAGCGTGTCCCGCAGGGCAGGCGCCTGCAGCGGTTTGCTCAGATAACCATCGAAACCGAGATCGAGGAATCGCTGCTTATCCCCTTCAAGCGCTTCGGCGGTCAGGGCAAAAATGGGAGGACATTTCTCGCCTAATTTTTCCCGGGTGAGACGGGCTGCTTCGATCCCGTTCATGTCGGGCATCTGGATATCCATCAGGATCAAATCGTAAGTGGCCTTTTCAATCGCCTCCAACGCCTTCTGGCCGTTTGTCGCCAAGTCAGCGGTATAACCCAGGCGCGAAAGCATGAGCAAACCCACCTTTTGATTCACCGCATTATCCTCCGCCAGCAGGATGCGAAGCGGATGTTGAACACCCATCGTATGATCGAACAACTTCTCCGCGAGACTCTGCACCTGTCGGGGTTCCGCCCCCGTTATTTTGAGTAGCGCGTTGAACAAATTGGAATGCTTGATCGGCTTGGAGATCTGCATCTGAAAGAGGCTCGCGTCGTTTCCAATGATGGTCTCGCCTGAGGAGGAAAGAAGCATCAATGGCATTTGCGAGCGGATGCGAATCTCCCTCGCCAGTGTGACTCCGTCCATGTCCGGCATTTGCAAATCGATCAGCCCGGCGTCGAAGTTCTCTTCCTTGAGTTTCGCGAGTGCCTCGTCCCCGCTGGAAACGGACGTCGGTTTCATTCCCCAGATTTTCAACTGAATCTCCAGGATGCGCCGATTGGTGGCGTTATCATCGACAATGAGAACGGTGTGAGAGGTCAGGGCGCCGCGCGCAGGCAATTGCTGCTCGGAGTCGGGAACATCGGAGGCCCGCAGGATCGCGGAAAAGAAGAAAGTTGATCCCACGCCGACTTCGCTCTCCACCCACATCGTCCCGCCCATGAATTCAGCCAGGCGCTTGCTGATCACTAGGCCGAGTCCGGTCCCGCCGTAACGGCGCGTGGTGGAAGTATCGACTTGCTGGAACGCCTTGAACAGCTTCTCGAGACCTTCCTTGGAAATACCAATGCCGCTGTCGGTAATGGCAAATACGAGGTGATAGCCCTTTTCATCATGTCCTTGGGATTCGACATTAATGGCAATATCGCCCTTGGACGTAAATTTAAGCGCGTTGCCAATCAGGTTCACCAAAATCTGGCGAAGTCGTAAGGCGTCTCCCACCAAGTGGGAGGGAATATCTTCAGAGACAAGATAAGCGGCCTCGAGACCCTTGATCCGGATCGGCGCGGCAAAGAGATCGACTGCCTCCTCGATGCAGCGCTCCAGGTTGAACGAACGGCTTTCGAGCTGCATCCGGCCCGATTCGATTTTCGAGAAGTCCAGGATGTCGTTGATCACCGTCATGAGCGATTCACCGCTGGTGCTGATCGTGCTCACGCAATCGCGCTGCAGCTCGGAGAGTTCCGTGTCGGCCAGGATGCTGGTCATGCCGATGACGCCGTTCATCGGCGTGCGAATCTCGTGGCTCATGATGGCCAGGAATTCGCTCTTGGCGCGGTCGGAGGATTCGGCGCGCTCCTTCGCTTCCTTCAATTCCTGCTCGGCCTTCTTGCGCTCCGTGATGTCGCTGATCATCCCGAGGTAGCCGGTGATGGTCCCGGATTCATCGGTCAGGGCGGTGGCGGAAAGCGCCATGAGAAATTCGCTTCCATCCCTGCGATGCACCGTCCACTCGGTTTCATCGGGTTTGTCCGCCTTGATTTTTGCGATGAACGTTTCAAATCCCGGTTCGATTGTTCTCCCCAGTTCTTTCGAGAGCGCGGCGGCGCGTGCGACGACTTCTTTTTCATCATGCCAGAGCGCGGGCGTCAATTTTCCAACGACTTCGGCGGCGGAATAACCCAGCCAGTTTTCCGCAGTGGAGTTGAACGTGGTGATGATGCCGGTCGTATCCGTGGAAATAATTGCGTAGTCGGCTGAGTTCAGGATCACTTTTTGCAGGCTGGCGACTTTCCGATACCCGGCCTCGGCGCGGCGCCGCAACCTGACCTCGCGGCTGGCCATGATGTTGGCGAGAATGAGCAGTGCGGCGGCCAGACCGCTGCCGACAATCACCAGTTTGACGATATTATGAAAGTCAGCGTCGGCTATCGTGGAACGTTTGTTGAGTAGGGCATGCTCCTCGTCGGTGAACGCGCGCAAATCGGCCAGGGTGCTGTTTGCCGTGGCAAATCCCTGACCGGTTGTTTCCAACTGGACGGCCGCTTGGATTCCCTGCGTTTGACGGAGTTCAATCAAGCGCCGGGCATAGGCCATCACCTTGTCCAGGTCGATGGCGACAGGTTTCAGATTCGCCTGCTGGGTGGAGTTATCCCGCGTCAACCAAATGAGCTGGGCGAGATCCTTGGGCGCATTTGTCATGCCTTTCTGGTGGGTCTCAAGCGTAGCGGGCGATCCCGTCATCGCGTATCCGCGCATCCCGCGCTGGATGTCGAAAATATCGCCAAGAAACGCTTGTGCGGTCCCGAGCACGTCATAAGTGTGTTGCTTCCACGAGGTCGAATTTTTTAACTGGAAGAAACTGACGGAGGAAATCAGCGCGATCATCACCATCAACGTCACGGAACCGGTCACCGGCAGCCAACGCAGAAAGTCATAATTGACACGGCGCGCCGCCTGCCACGCCCAAACAATCAGACCCGTTCCCAGGACTAGAAAAGCCGTCGCCGTATGCACCGCCATGCGCGTATATCCGCCCCAGCCGGAAGCGGTTTCTATCCCAAGGGCATAACCCAAAAGAGCCATGGCCGCGATCATGGCCACCACGCAGGCCAGCATGCCGACGGCGGCGAATAATCTCTTCCGCCGATGACAGCCTCCCGTCAATGCCAGTGCGGTGCCCAGGACCATAAACGCGCTGGCAGTCAGGGGGGACATTCGTCCGGGGAACTCTGTCGCCGTTTCAATGTAGGAATGGAAGAAGAGCTGATCGATTCCAAAATTCCGCCCACTGATATATTCCCCCAAGGTCAATAGCCCTAAAAGAGCCACGCCCCCGCCCAGCCACGGCGCCACTCCCGCCCGACGCGTCGTCAACAAAAGGAGTGCGGCTCCGCAGACAACGAAGGCCAGCGCCGTGTTGTACTTCATCGGCGGAAGGCTGGGCAGCAACTGGATAATCGTCGGCAAGTGCGAGTACCAACCGATTAAGACGATGATTCCGACTGCCATCACGAAACAACCGGAGATTTTGACAAAGAGGAGCGGGCTCCTTGGATGAGACATTTCGACGAGAGCCATGTGAGAATTTCTTTGACTGTGTCTTTAACGCAAGTCGATGTTATACAACAGAGTACAGACTAGTCAAAGGCAGCGTAACACAAAAAGGGATGGCTTCCTAACTTGAATTATTATTTCTTCCTGCTTTTAAAAAATTCAAGCAAGACCGCTACCACATAAGGCTTTCCAGGAGCAAAGTGAGGAGGCCTGAGATTTTGGTGTCTACTGGCATTCACTAATAGTACGCCCTCCACCGCCGATAGATGCCCATTCACTGGCCCTACGCCAGAGTCTTCGCTTTTAATAAAAGCACCGGCACATCGACCAAATGCCGGACTTTGTCCGCCGTGCTGCCGTAAAGCAAATCGCTGATGAAGCGGTGACCGTGAGTAGACATCGCAATGAGGTCCACCTTGTGCGTGCGGGCGAATTTGACGATTTCGTCGGAAGGTTCCCCCATCGCCAGCACATGGTCGACCTCGAAACCCTCGGCCTGCAGCGTGCGTGTGACACCTTCCAGATAAGCGCGGTCCGTTTTCATCTCCTCACTTTCCGCGAGTTGGAATTGTTCGAAATTTCGCGCCACCCAGCCGTCTGCCACATGCATCAATAGGAGACTCGCCCCCGTTAATTTGGCGAGAGAGCGGATATGTTCGAGAATGGCTTTATCCGCCGCGCTATTTTCCAGGGGAATCAGGATTTTTTTGTACATGAGGCCTTTCGTAATCACGAAGGAGAAGGCAACCCAATGCTAGTATACATCACTTTGAGAAACGAGGCAGGCAGCACGCTGTCCAGCGCCAGCTTGGCATTGAGCACGATGATGACGGCGGTCAGGCCCCAGCCGACGAACTTCATCCAAAGCGGATTGACGAACGGTCCCATCTTCAGTTTGTCGCTGGTGAATCGCATCAACGGCCAGACTGCAAACCCGAGTTGCATGCTCAAGGCCACCTGCGTCGCAACGAGTAGATCGTTCGCCTTGCTCTCGCCATAGATGCCGATGACGACGACGGCGGGCACGATGGCCACGGCGCGCGTGAGCAACCGGCGCAACCAGGGTCGCAGCCGGATGTTGAGAAATCCTTCCATCACGATCTGGCCCGCCAGCGTCCCCGTGAGCGTGGAATTTTGTCCTGAAGCGAGCAGCGCTACCGCAAAAAGTACACCCGCCAATCCCACGCCAAGGACCGGGCTGAGCAGTTTGTAAGCGTCCTGGATCTGCGCGACATCCTGATGTCCCGAGCCATGAAAAGCGGCGGCGGCCAGCACGAGAATCGCGACATTGATGAACATCGCCCCCACGAGCGCGAAGGTCGAATCGAAGGTGGCAAACTTGATCGCCTCCCTTTTTCCTTCGTGGGTCTGCTCGATCTTGCGGGTCTGCACAATCGACGAGTGCAGGTAGAGGTTATGCGGCATGACGGTCGCGCCGATGATGCCGATGCTGATGTAAAGCATATCGGAGTTCCTGAGAATTTGAGGGCTCGGGGCAAAGCCCATCATCACTCCCACCAAACTCGGCTTGGCCCAATAAAGCTCAAAAATAAAACACGTGGCAATGGTGGCGATCAGCACCATGATCAGCGCTTCCAGATAACGAAATCCTTTGTTTTGCAGATAGAGCACGAGCAGGACGTCGAGGCAGGTGATCAGGCATCCCCATAGAAGGGGAATGCCGAAGAGAAGCTGGAGACCGATGGCCATGCCGATCACCTCTGCGAGATCGCAGGCGGCGATCGCCAGTTCGCAAAGCACCCAGAGAAAAATCGCGTAAGGCTTCGAATAATGATCGCGGCAGGCCTGGGCCAGGTCGCGTCCACTGACGATTCCCAGCTTCAGTGCCAGATGCTGCAAGAACACCGCCATGAGGCTCGAAATCAGGACGACGCTCAGAAGCGTGTATCCATAGGACGCTCCTCCCTGGAGATCGGTGGCCCAGTTGCCGGGATCCATGTACCCGACGGCGACCATGAATCCGGGCCCGCTGAACGCCGCCATCTTCCGCCAGAACGAGCTGGTGACCGGAACGGCAACGGAGCCATGCACCTCAGGTAGCGAGGGCGAGGTGACATGACGACGCCAACCCGTGGGAGCGTCCACCGGGGCAATATCGTGATTCATTGGCGTCGATATTGTGTAAACAAATTAGATCGTCGTCAACTACTAAAGTTTGTGTAGGCAAACATTTATGGCCTAGAGCAACCGCGAAAACGGTAATGCTATAAAATCTTGTATTGCGGCATTTCTGAACGATGATGCCGTTAAATCACAAACTGAAATCCATATCCTATCCTGCCATGAGCCAAAAAATCCGCGTAACTGTCTGGGGTGAATACGTCCACGAAAAGAAACATCCCGACACGATCGGCAAAATTTATCCTAAAGGCATGCATGAAACCATTGCCGAGGGACTCCGTGAATCGCCCGACTTTCAGGTCCGCACCGCCACGCTCGATCAACCCGAGCACGGCCTGACGGATAAAGTCCTCGAAGAGACCGATGTTCTCACTTGGTGGGGCCACTGCGCGCACGGCGATGTCGATGACAAGATCGTCGACAGGGTGCAGAAGCGCGTCCTCCAGGGCATGGGTCTGATTGTCCTCCATTCGGGGCACTACTCGAAAATCTTCAAGCGGATGCTCGGTACCAGTTGCTCGCTCACCTGGCGTGAAGCCGGCGAAAAGGAACGCATCTGGGTCTGCAACCCGGGGCATCCTATCGCGCAGGGCCTCCCTCCCTATTTTGAAATTCCTCATGAGGAAATGTACGGCGAACCGTTCGGCATTCCGACGCCGGATGAAATGATCTTCATCAGCTGGTTCCAGGGCGGCGAGGTTTTCCGCTCCGGCGCGACATGGAAGCGCGGCAACGGCAAGATTTTCTACTTCCGTCCCGGCCACGAAACCTATCCCACTTATCACCAGAAGGAAGTGCGCCAAGTCATTCGCAACGCCGCACTCTGGGCGCGACCGGAAGGAAGTCCCTGGATTGATAGCTGCCCCAACGTTCCCATTGAAAAAGCCGCGGAAAAAATCGTGGCGCAGGGAGAGAGCGTGCACAAGCCGGGCGAAGCTGGATTCAAGTAATCGGCCCTGTCGTTGCAGCAGGTAGCCGTCGCACTCCGTACGACGGCGCCTTGTTCTCGTTCAAAGATTCACATTCCATGTCAAAAAATCTGCTCCGTGACGTCCTCTCTCAAGAGGAAATTCGGAAAATTTTGGCGACTCATCCTCGTCGACCCCTTCTGCCCGCCCTTGATTCGGAGGCGTGGAAAAAAGTCGCCCGCAATCCGCTGCTTCAGCCTCTGGCCAAGTCGATCCGGGCCCGTGCGGAAAAAGAGGCCGACCAGTCGATGCCGCCGCTGACGGACGATCTCTATCTCATCTTCAACCGCACGGGCAGTCGGTGGGAGTTTGAGGTCGTTTACTTCGAGCGTCGCCGCCAACTGGCCCGTGCCGCCATCGCCCTTCTTCTCAGTGACGAAAAAGATCCCGTCCGCGCGCGCTTGATTCCCTCCCTGCTGACCAAGCTAACCGATATCTTCGAGGAAGCTGCCTGGGCCTTTCCCGTGCATGTGAAAGATTCCAGCCAGCGAGATCCCTTGCGCACTGATCTCTTCTGCGCCGAGACCGCCAATCTCATGACAGAAATGCTCGATCTGTTTGGCAGTATCATTCCTGCCGAGCTGGAGGAGCGCATCCTTGCCCGTCTGCATGAGCAAATCTGGGAAAATTATCTCGAGCAACATAAGCAAGCTGACGAGTGGTGGTGGGGGAAGATCAGCAACAACTGGAACGCGGTCTGCCATCAGGGCGTTCTCGGCTCCGCCCTCAGTCGGTTGGATGACGACGCTCTTCTCGCCAAAATGCTGTTCAAGGCGAAGGAAAGCCTGCCCATTTTTCTTTCCGGCTTCGGCGCGGACGGCGCTTCTTCCGAAGGCCCCGGTTATTGGGATTATGGCTTCGGCTGGCTTACGATCTTGAACGAGCAACTGGAGGCCCGAACAGAAGGCGAACTCTCGCTTTTTGTCGGCGATGATCACGTGCGTGAGATCGCCCGCTTCGGTCCCCGCACTTCTCTCGCGGGTGGACACCTCCTCTGTTTCTCCGACAGCCCACCCATCGGGGTCATGCGTCCCGCCAATCTTTTCTACCTCGGTGAGCGCCTTGACGATTCACTCTGCCGCGACCAGGCCCTGGTCAATTATGCCCATATTTTGGAAAAGGGTCTCGATCTCGACTTCCAACGCTCCGATCTTCTTTATCTCGTCCGCTTCTTTTTGCGCTGTCCTGAAAAATTGCCCGAAAAACCGTCGAGCACAGCGTCCAAGGATATTTTCATGAAGGACCTCGCGGTCGTCATCGCTGCGGGAACGGACGCGAAAGGCCACCTCTGGGAATTTGCCGCCAAGGGAGGCCACAATAACGAGCATCATAATCACAACGATTGCGGCAATTACATTCTCAACATTGATGCCAATCGATTCGTTACCGAAATCGGCCAGCCGCTTTACACCCGGGAATTCTTTGGCCCTGAGCGTTACCAAAATCTCGCCGCCCGCACTCTTGGACATTCGCTGCCCATCGTCAATGGGTGTGAACAGGCAGCCGGAGACAAATTCGCGGTCGCGGTGCTCGACTACTCCAACACGCCGCAGGAAACCAAATTCGTCGTCGATCTTGCGGGCTGTTATCCGCCCGAAGCGTGCTGCCTCAAACTCATCCGCACGTTTCATTTCGAGAAGAGCGCGGGCCGTCTCACGGTACGAGACGAATTTGACCTGACCGTAATTCGCAGCGCTGAAACAGCCATCGTCACTGTTCATCCCATCGCCACCGGAAAGAATTCCGCCACCATTTCAGCTGGCGAACTCAACCTCGTCTTTCGATTCGAAGCAGGCACTGTCCTCGCTGGAATTGAAGACCATCCGTACCGTCACCACGACCCGATGATCACCACTCCCGTGGCAATTCAGCGTATCGTCCTTAAACCTGCCGTCTCCGGCCCCAAATTCACGCTCGGCTACACGGCGGAGTTGAGCTAATCGGTTCTTTCACCCTCACACCTTTTAATATGACCACCTCTCCCGTTGACCTGCTTTTCATCGGCGGCAAACCCACTTGGAAATCGCCCACTACGATTTCATTCAATCGCCTTCCCGCCCGTGCCAGCCTGCTTCCCTTTGCCGACATCCCCAACGCCCGCACTGTTTCCCGCGAGAAGACGCCTTACTTCCAGTCACTCAACGGTGAATGGGATTTTACCCTGCTCCACCGGCCTGAAGATGTGCGCAACGAAATGCTCCAGCCCGGTTTCAATTCCGCCGCCTCGAGCTTCCGCAAAATTCCCGTCCCCAGCAACTGGACCATGCAGGACACTTTCGACAAGCCCCACTACACGAACGTCCAGATGCCTTTCGAGCAGGAGGCACCCGAAGTCCCGGCGAAAAATCCGACCGGCGTCTATCGCACTTTGTTCACAGTACCAAAAAACTGGGACGGTCGCCGCGTCGTCCTTCATGTTGGTGGCGCGGAAAGCGTCCTCTATCTCTGGATCAACGGAAAGGCCGCCGGTCTCAGCAAGGACACGCGCCTGCCATCCGAATTCGATATCACTGAGTTTCTCCAGCCGGGAGAAAACCTCCTCTCCGCCGTAGTCGTCAAATGGTCCGACGCCACGTTCATCGAGGACCAGGACCAATGGTGGATGGGCGGCATCTTTCGCGAAATTTATCTCTACAGCACGCCCCGCTTTTACCTCGAAGACGTCTTCTGCCGGGCCGGGCTCGATGACTCGTACCGCTACGGCACGCTCGAAGTCAACGCACGCATGGGCCACCTCCCCACGCATCCGCCAGAGGGCGAATGGCAAATCGAAATCCAGCTTTTCGACGGCGCCAAGCCACTCCTGAAAAAGCCGGTACGTCAGACCGTCGACTTCAATCGCATGGGCCGGTATCGGCTCCGTTCCGTCTTCTTTCTGCCGGAGATTCGCAACATCAAACCTTGGAGCGCGGAGTCGCCCCGGCTCTATACACTCGTCGTTTCGCTCATTCAGGGGCGGGACCGCGTCGATATCACCAGTTGCCGCACCGGCTTCCGCCGGGTCGAGACGCGCGACCGGCAGCTCCTCGTCAACGGCCAGCGCATCATGATCAAGGGCGTCAACCGCCATGAACACGATGATGTCACCGGCAAGACCCTCAGCCGCGAATCGATGGTCCGGGATATCGTCCTGATGAAGCAGTTCAACTTCAACGCCGTCCGCACCTCGCACTACCCCAACGACGTTCTTTGGTACGACCTTTGCGACGAATACGGTCTCTATCTCATCGACGAGACCAATCTCGAGACCCACGCCTTCCAATTCCAAATCTGCGAGGATCCCCGCTACGCGTCCGCGTTCCTGGAGCGGGCCGTTCGCATGGTCAGCCGGGACAAGAACCACCCCAGCGTCATCATCTGGTCGCTCGGCAACGAAAGCGGCTATGGCGCCAATCACGATGCCATGGCCGGGTGGATTCGTCATACCGATCCCTCTCGTCCGCTTCACTATGAAGGCGCCATTTATCCTCCGCAGAGTCCCCAACTCAAGATGCAGGGCGAATGGGCCACCGGCTACTTGGGCAGCGACATTATTTGTCCCATGTACGCCTCGATCGAGCAGATCGTCAAGGCACGCACGGACAAAAATAATCACGATCCGCGTCCCCTCATTCTCTGCGAGTATTCGCACGCCATGGGCAACAGCAACGGCAGTCTCGCCGATTACTGGGATATGTTCGAGTCGACCCCCGGCGTCCAGGGCGGCTTCATCTGGGAATGGGTCGACCACGGCATCCGCCAGAAAACCGCCGACGGCAAAACCTGGTGGGCCTACGGCGGCGATTTCGGCGACAAACCCAACGATCTCAATTTCGTTTGTGATGGCCTCGTCTGGCCCAACCGCCAACCTCATTCCGGCATGTGGGAAGCCAAGAAAGTCCAGCAGCCCATCTGCATCCGCGCCAAAAATCTCAAGCAGGGGCTGCTCACCATCACGAATAAGCACAACTTCACCACGCTGGAAGGTTTCATCGGCGCATGGGAAGTTTTGGTGGATGGAAAAGTGACCGCGCGGGGAACCGTTCCGAAATTGAAGACCGCCCCCCAAACAGTGGCAACAGTTCGACTCAAGCTCCCCAAGCTCAATCTCAAACCCGGCCAGCAGGCGCATCTCAACGTCCGCTTCCGCACCGCCAAAGCCACCCCGTGGTGTCCGGCCGGTCACGAAGTTGCGTGGGAGCAACTCGTCCTCGCCGAGCCGGCTTGGAAGCCAGTACTCCATCTCAAGACGCTTTCCTCCGGCGGAAAACTCTCCATCGAGGAACGAGGCAGCCACACCCTCCTGCGCGGAGACAATATCGAGGCCCGCATCCAGCGCCTCGGCGGCAAAATCGCCTCATTGTCGTGGCAGGGGCGCCCGCTTCTCGTCGATGGCCCGCAACTTCAGGTCTGGCGCGGTCCCACCGATAACGATGGCATCAAGGGCTGGACTGGTCAGGACTCGAAAATCCTCGGTAAATGGCTCAAGGCCGGGCTCAACAATCTCATTGTCACCACCGAATCGTGCGACATCGCACTTCGCCCCGATGGCTCGGCTGTCCTCAAGACCGTTCAACTCGCCAAAGGCAGCGGCGTTGCTTTTGGCTTCCGGCACCAGCAAACCGTCACCTTTTATCCCTACGGACGCATCGTCCTCGAAAACAGCGTCATTGCCGACAAGCGCCTACCCGATCTTCCCCGCATCGGCCTCACTCTCCAACTCGCACCCGGCTTTGAGAAGCTTCGCTGGCTCGGTCGTGGCCCATGGGAAAACTACAGCGACCGCAAGCGCGCCACCACGGTGGGCCTGTACGAAAGCACCGTCACAGACGAATACATCCCCTACATCCTGCCGCAGGAACACGGCAACAAAACCGATGTCCGCTGGCTCGAGCTGGAAGAACCCGGCCATGCCCGCGTCCGCTTCTGGAGCAACCGCTATTTCGAGGCTTCCGCCAGTCATTTCACCAGCCACGATCTTTTCAAGTGGACTCACACCACTGATGTGGTTGCCCGTCCCGAGGTCATTGTGAATCTCGATTACGCCCAGCGCGGTCTCGGCACGGCGAGTTGCGGTCCGGATACGCTGCCCCAGTATCGGATCGAACCGGGGCGTTTCGATTTTACATTCGTTTTGCAACCGGATCTCTAATAAGTAGAGAAGGCTGCGGGATCGCGCCGCGTTCAACCCGCTCATGACTAATGAAACTTCCTCGGCCTACCGGGAAAAGGCTTCGTTTAGGGCGTTGCCCTGGGCTAGGATTGGCTCGCCCAGTTGGGGCTCCTGATAGAGTCGCATTTAGCGTGAACAAGCTCTGATTCGATCAACTGTTCACCAAGCTGAATCTCGACACGTTATAACGCGCTTCGTAGCCTCCATCTACGGCGCAACTTAAAACTCATTCTCCGGTTTTTGCAGGGCGTCCTCCGTCCTCACTTCTTCTCCGTATGAAATTCAAAATTGTCTCTCTATTCGTTTTCGTTCTTTTTTTCAACGTCGACATAACCCGCGCTGAACTTCTTTCCCTGAATGACCAGGGAATTCACATCGACGCTGGCAGCATGGGTACATTCGATTTTGAATATCCGGTTCTCAATGGGGACGTCCCCGAGGCCGAACAGAAAGTCCTAGAGAAAACTGTCTCGGGAAATACGGCCACCATCAAGTATGACAAAGGCGCCACGGCCACGGTCTCAATCGATGGCAGTGAGGTCACTTTCACTTTTCAAAATGTCCCGGCCAACGTCAAAACGGTCAAATACCAAATGTTCATCCCCTTCGCCTACCAGCAGGGTGGCAAGTGGAAGATGGGCGACGGGGAGTCGACGTTTTTTCCCATTGATAAACCGGCCAAGCCGCACCTCTACCAGGACCATACGCCCAACTTCACGCTGTTTAATTTCGAGGGCAAATCGTTCACGATAAAAGTGCCGGTTAACAGTTACCTCGAACTCGTGGACAACCGCGAATGGAATTGGGCCATCTACGTCCTGCACACCCATGTCCCGTTCAATCCCGATGTTCCCATGAAATTCACCATTACCACCGGTGCGGTCGATCCCAACGCCCAGCCGGTCCATCTCATCGATTCCATCGGCCAGATGAAGTCCCTCGATTGGCCCGGCAAGGTCAAGAGCGTCGACGAACTCAAGGACGATGTCACCAGCGAACAGGCCTACTACGCCAGCCTTACTCCGCCCACCTTCGATAAATATGGCGGTCTGCCCGATAGCGGGCCGAAACTCGGGCTGCAAAAGTCCGGCTTCTTTCATGTCGAAAAGAAAGGCGACAAATGGATGCTCGTCGATCCGGACGGCAATCTTTTCTTTCATCTTGGCATCTGCGCTTTCGCCCCGGGCGACGATTACACCACAGTCAAGGGCCGGGAATCTGCCTACGAATGGCTCCCGCCTACCGATGGCGAATTCAAGACCGCTTACATGCCCAACGTGGGCGGCGGCGTCTTCTCTTTCCACACCGCCAACATGATTCGCAAATACGGAAAGCCCTTCGAAATCGGTGAATTCCAAGACACCATGATCGATCGCGTCCGCAAATGGGGTTTCAATTCCATCGGGGCGTTCTCTCCCATCACCGAAACGGTGGTTCAGGCCAAAAACTTTCCCTACGCCGCGCACATGCCGATCGAGCCCTGGGGTGGCGTCATCAAGGATATCCCCGGAATCACCGGGGCCTGGGATCCTTTCGATCCCGTCAATATCGCCCAGCTCGACGTGAATTTTGCGAAGGACCTTCCCGCCAAGGTCAACGATCCGCTTCTCATCGGCTACTTCCTCACCAACGAACCGCTTTACGAGGACATCCCCAAGGTCGTCCCCACTCTCAAGGGAAGCGCGCATCCCTGCAAGTTGGAGCTCGTGAAAATGTTGAGTGCCAAGTACTCAACCATCGATGCCTTCAACAAAGCCTGGGGCCTTTCCGCCGCCTCGTTTGATGCCCTCAATGAAACGGCGCTGCCGGTCAACACCAAGGAGGCCTCCGAAGACATGCACGTCTTCACCGGCAAATTCTTCGAGACCTATTACAAGCTCGTCTCCGATATGTTCCATAAATACGACAAGAATCACATGATGATCGGTAATCGCTTTCAGCCCGGCACGATCAACAACGAGCAGATGTGCCGCATCGCCGGAAAGTATCTCGATATCATGTCCTTCAATTACTACACGAACGGCGTGGACAAGGATTTCATGAATCGCATTTACGGTTGGACCGGTCGTCCCATGTTCCTCAGCGAGTTTTACTGGGTCGGCAACAAGGAATCGGGCCTCTCCGGCGGCAGTGATGTCGGCACGCAGCAGAATCGCGGCCTTGCTTATCGCAATTACGTCGAGCAATCGGCATCGCTCGGCTACGTCGTCGGCATCGAGTGGTTTACCCTCATCGATCAGGCCGCCACCGGTCGCTGGTTCTCCGGTATGAGCGGAGAACGGGCCAACACCGGTCTCCTCAATGTCGCCGATCGGCCCTACAAGCCGATGCTCGCGGAAATGATGAAGACCAATTACGACATCTACAATGTTCTCGACGGAACAAGGCCTCCCTTCGTTTACGATAACCCCCTCTTTTCCACGGGAGGAAATCTCAAGCAGGTCGCCTACGCTCCTCACTCTACCGGCCCGATCACGATCAACGGCACCACGAAAAACTGGCCGGGTATCCCGCCCGTCATCATCTCTGGCAAGCGGGTCGTCTTCGGAGCCGACTCCGGCGGCATCGAGGGCAGCTACAAACTTTGCTGGGATGAAAACAATCTCTACGTCCTGGTCACCGTCGTCGATCCCACCCCGCTACTCAATAAAACGACCACTCCGGAAAGCATCTGGAATGGCGATGGCGTTGAACTTTTCTTCGGTTCGGAAAATGTCGATCAGGGCGGTGCGCTCCTCTTCAGCGACCGCCATTTGATCATCGCCGCTTCCGGCCCTGGAAAGGCCACTTTCAACTACTTCAACAGCCCGGAACAATATCCGACCGAAACGTTGATCGTCCCCGGCAGCGACGAAAAAGGCTATACGCTCGAAGCGGCCATCCCCTGGAAGGCACTCGGCGTGACGGCCCCGAAGGCTGGCGTCGATCTCCTCTTCGATATCGGAATCGACGACAGTGTCGACGGCAAAAATCGCCAGCATCAGATCATGTGGAACGGCACCGACAAAAATTCAGGCGACCGGACCCACTGGGGCCACATCAAGCTGCTCGAATAATTACTGCGTGGCGGGAGCGGCGTTGGTGCTGGAGCCATCAGCAGCAGCCGGGGCCCGTTCCGCATCTTCGATCTTATAAGTCAGCGCGGTAGCAGGACTGTAAGTCGCTTGTGACATCCACCCGAACGATTGCGTTCCCCACGCGCGCATATCGGTAATCTCCTGATAAGAGTACTGCGGAACCGTGAATTTAATTCCCTTTCCATCCCCGGCCCGCAGGACAAATACCTGCGCGTTGTTTTGGAACAAATGGTCCTTGTCCTTGTTTTCCGGAAACAGTTTCGCCGCAGCCGTGTCGAATTGGAAGGTGCCCCCGACATTGAATTCGAGGCTGATGATCATTCGCACTTCCACATACCCGACGTCCGCCGGCAAATTGTCTCCCTTCATCGTGATCGTTCCCGAGGGATCGATCGCAATGTCGAGCTCTCCGCCACCTTCGTATTTCAAAACGGCGGTATTGTCCTTAACCTCGACCCCTTTGTTTCCGTAGGATTTTTTCTTATCGGTGGAGTGCAGGACAGGATAGCTCACCGTGAATTTGAGATGCTCGCCATCACCGGTAACTTGCAACCCGCCGCTCATCGGGGTGATGGTGACGGTTGCATGCACAACCGTCAGGGCAAGACTCAGGAGACCGATGATAGCCAGGTTTTTCATGAGATGGAGGATTTTACTGTCAGTTTATTAAGACATCAAAAACAAGAGGGCGGCGATTCTACCTACGCATCGATCGCTAGATCAGGGCTAAACTAAAGTCAGAAAAGCACACCCCCTCTGTTGTCGTCAATTGGCAGATGCTGGCATTCACGCTAAACTGTTTAGCATCGTAACGGCAAGCCGTGCGGGCTGCCTGAGGCAGCGTCAGCAAACACGGTCGCTTTTTTCGTCCAGTTGATTTCAAATGCAAGACATGGATTCGAAACAATTTTGCCCAGGTGAATTCTGGCCGGATGATCAGGGTATTCACATCAATGCCCACGGCGGCGGCGTTCTCCATCACCAAGGTCGCTACTACTGGTATGGCGAGCACAAGATCGAGGGCGAAGCCGGCAACCAGGCCCAAGTGGGAGTGCATGTCTATTCCTCCAGCGATCTCTACCAATGGAAAGACGAGGGAATCGCGCTCAAAGTCGACGACGATCCCCAAAGTGAAATTGTGCGCGGCTGTATTCTCGAGCGGCCCAAGGTGATTTACAATCGGACGACCGGAAAGTTTGTCATGTGGTTTCATCTCGAGCTGAATGGAATCGGCTACTCGTCCGCTCGAAGCGGAATCGCCGTCGCTGATCGGCCTACTGGACCTTTCCAGTACGTGAAAAGTATCCGCCCCAATGCTGGAGCGTGGCCCATGAACGTCCCGGATGAATTAAAAAAGCCACTCGATGCCGCGGAACTGGCACAGATGAAGGGGCTGGAATTTCCCGGCAATTGGGTTCCCCATTATCCACCGCACCAAATCTTTCGTCGTGATTTCGATGCAGGGCAGATGGCCCGCGACATGAATCTTTTCGTTGATGAGGACGAGACCGCGTACCATATCTATTCCTCCGAGGAAAATGGCGTCCTCCACATTTCTCAGTTGAGCGAAGATTATCTCCAATCGAGCGGACGCTATGTCCGGATCTTTCCCGGAAAATTCCATGAAGCTCCCGCGTTGATGAAGCATCGCGGAAAATATTTTATGATCAGCTCCGGTTGTACGGGGTGGCACCCGAATGCCGCCCGGCTTTCGGTGGCGGATTCGATTTGGGGGCCCTGGCAGGAACTGGAAAATCCATGCATCGGCACGGAAGAGGAAAAAAGCACCACCTTTAATTCTCAATCCACCTTCATTCTTCCTGTGGCGGGCAAGGAAGATGCCTATATCTTTATGGCGGATCGTTGGCGGCCTGAAAATGCCATTGATGGGCGCTACACCTGGCTTCCAATTCAGTTCAAAAACGAACTCCCCGTGCTGGAATGGAAAGATCGGTGGGATTTAAATTTCTTCGCGGCGCCAGCCCGCTAACTCAATCAATATGCTTCCTATCAGCCTGCTTAAGGACAAATTCTGGCTCTTTCTGGCGATTGCGCTTCTGGTCGTGGAGTGGTCGATGCCCATGGTCGCCCAAGGGCTCTATGCCGAAAGTCATTTCTATTTCTCTGTGGCTTTCTCCGCGGGATGGACGGGTTTAATCACTGCCCTGGGCCTCGCCTTTTACGTGACAGCCCGCAAAAATGCTCAGCTCGCCAGTCTGGCGATTGTTCTTTCGCTGGCGACACTCACCCTGATGTACCGGACTTCCGTCAGTTTTGTTCAGCCGCAATTTACGGCGGAAGACGGGTGCGTTTTTTTCCTGCAACAACGCGAATCGGGATTGAGCGCCTTTTTGATTCCTCATAACGGCTACTATCATACGGTGGTCCGAATTTTGGCGGCGCTGGTAGCCCCGGTCCCGACTTTGTTTGTTCCCGCATTTTATAACCTGGCGTGGTTGGGAATTTATAGTCTGATCGTGGCCTACATTTTAATTCAATACCCGGACAGAAAATGGGCGCCGATTGTCGCCTTGGTAACGGCCTTCGTCGCGCACACCTGCGAAATCTTTTTAGTCGTGACGGACACGATCTGGCTGGGAGGCCTGGCCTTGACGACATTCGTCCTGTTTCCGGTTCCTGACTTGAAACGCTGGGCTCGCTACCTCGTCACCGGTGTTCTCTTGATTTTTTCCATGTCGGGGCCCTTCAGCCTGGCTCTCTCACCGTTCTTTCTTTTGCGTTGGAGCATGAATCGGAAAACGTTTCCTCTTATTTATGTCGTGGCAGTGATCTTGGGGGCGCTCGTCCAGATGTCGGCGCTTCATTCTTACTATGTGGATAAAAATGCGGGACCGTCCCTGACTTTAACCAGTCTTCTGCTCTGCCTTAAAATCGCGGTGATACGGGTTCCCTGGTCGCTGGCGGTCGGTTACCAGCCGGTGGATTTCTATTGGTTGATCGGATTGGCCCTGACTTTGATTCTCTTTGTTTTTATTGCGCGCGAAATAAAATCAAATCCAGGAAAGCATATTTTCACTATTGGATGTTTGTTGCTGTGTGCAGTTTTTGTGGTCCTGAATTTTATCCGGATTTCGCCGCCGGATGTGTTGGTGCCCCTGGTCAATGGGGACCGCTACTTCTATATCCCCAAAGTTCTTTTCGTCTGGGCGCTGATTCATCTGGCTGCAACTGCGCGCACTCCCAAGCCCTTCTATCTCGCGCTATTTTTCTGCGCGATGGGATCAATGGCGGAATTTACCACCTCGCAAGTTGTCGTGGATAATCATTGGCCCCGATACGCCATGCTGATCGATCAGGGTGGCCCCGTGAATGTGCCGCTCAACCCGCCCGGTTGGTCGATCTCGATTCAGGGCGCCAGCCAAACGCTGCCCAAGTAAGCAAAACCTGACAGTGGTGGTTAGACAAGCTCGGACGGCTTTTTGTAATCGCCCCGACTGAAATATTTTTCCAGTAGAACGTACATGCAGATGAAAAAATAGCGGCTGCCCATTTCCTTGATCTTCAGCTTGGCCTCGCCACTGCGGCGATTGCGCCAGGTGATCGGCACGATAGTCCAAGTGTAGCCCCGCACAATCGCCTTCAAGGGTAACTCGACCGTGAGATTAAAATGGGGCGCGATGATGGGACGGCATCCATCGATCACCGTTTTGCGGTAGGCCTTGAACGCATTGGTCGTGTCGTTGTATTTGATGCGAAAGAGCGTCGCGATAAATGCGTTGGCCAGCCGATTCAGCGCCATCTTCACCTTCGGATAATCGATGGTTCCTCCACCCCGGATAAACCTGCTGCCAAAAACGCAATCGAAGCCCTTGTTCAGTTCCCGCCAATAAACAGCCACATCGCGGCAATCGTCGGATTCATCCGCCATCATGATCACCACGGCATCGCCCTGCATGTTATCGAGTCCGCAGACAATCGCGCGGCCAAAACCGTGCTCCTTCAAATTCTGAATCGGTCGCAACTGCGGAATTTTCTTCTGTAACTCGACCAGCATGGGCCACGTCTGGTCGCTACTGCCGTCGTCCACCACGATGATTTCATGCGGCACATGTTGCAGGTTCAACTCCAGGTGAAGATGTTCCACGGTCGAGCAGATGCAACCCTCTTCATTCCGCGCCGGAAGAACAATGGAAAGCAACTGCAGCGGTGAAGGGGAAGGTGCGGAACTCATGAAATAATCAGGAAGCGGAAAGCTCCAGCCAGTCTGGCTCGTTTTCGGCCTGCTTGGCGATCTCTTCCAAAATGGAGGGAAGCGCTACCTTCGGTTTCCAATTCCAAGTCTCGTGAGCTTTGCGGGAATCGAGCACGACCCAGGGTAGATCGAACGAACGCGGCTTGGGATCGGAGGCCACGGCCTGCTCACCCCAACGCGCCGCACACCACGCGCTGAGTTGGCGTAACGACATCGTTTGCTCCGCTCCTCCCGCCACATGCACCAGCCTTTCGCGCGCCTCACGACAGCGGAGTTGACGGATCAGCAGACGCGCCAGGTCATCCGGATGCAGGCAATCCCGCACCTGATGGCCCAGGCCATCGAAACCAATATACTTGAGCGGACGCCGCTGTTTCCAGGAGTGCAGCCAGTACGCAAAGATGCCTTGGTCCGCGCGTCCGAATTGTCCGGCTCCCGCCAGTACCCCGCAACGATTGATCCAGACAGGAAATCCGAACGCTTCGCCATATTCCAAGGCCAGCGCTTCCGATGCCAGCTTGGTGCTGCCATAAAGTGAAACAGGCGCACGGGTGGAAAATGTTTCGTCCAGCCCTTCGGCGCTCACTCCAGTCGGCCACGAACGGGCCGGATCAGGCGTGAAAGCGTCATCGACAACCTTCATCGGAAGCGCAGCCAAAGGCGGAATGGAATAAACCCGGCTGGTGCTGAGAAGTAGAAAACTGCTCCGATGCGCCTTGCAGTACTCGAGCAAATTGACCGTTCCCGCAAGATTGTGCTCCACCAGTTGACGGCTACTCGTGCTTCCATCAACCCCGGCCAGGACGCTGGGACTGGCTGCCGCGTCGATCACCGCATCGACGGCGGGCAGCGTTTCAAAATCGCTCGCGCATCGAAGATCGGCGTGGCGCAGGTGAACCCCGAGCTGCTTGAGCTCAAGCCGATTCCGCTCGCTGCCGGGACGGATAAAATTGTCCAGCCCATGGATTTCCCAGTCGGGCGAATCGGCCCGTAGATATTTAGCGATGGAACTTCCCACAAAGCCGCAAATACCAGTGATCAGCAGTTTCATCAGCTTAGTTGGCAATCCGTCGTTGCCAGGATTCGACAATCTCGCCCACCGTTTGCTCCAGCGATTTCGTCAGGGTCCAGCCTGGATAGTGGTCCTTCATTTTGCGGAGGTCGCTATAGTAGCAGATGTGATCGCCAATGCGGTTTTCTTCCACATAAGTGTGACGCATCGGCTTGCCGCTGAATTTCTCCGCCAGCTTGAATGCTTCCAGGATCGAGCAGGAATTTTCCTTCCCGCCGCCCAGATTATAGACCTCCGCGACGCGGGGCGCCTGAAAAAAAGCGTACATGAAACGAGCGACATCTTCCGAGTGGATATTGTCCCGTACCTGCTTCCCCTTGTAGCCAAAGACCCGGTATTCCCTGCCTTCCAGGTTGCACTTCACCAGATAACTGAGAAATCCGTGCAGCTCCACGCCGCTGTGATTCGGTCCGGTCAGGCATCCGCCGCGCAGGCAGCAGGTGGGCATCTGAAAATAGTGCCCATATTCCTGGACCATGATATCGGAAGCCAGCTTGGACGCGCCAAAAAGCGAATGCTTCGATTGATCCACAGGAAAATCTTCCGGGATGCCGTGGGCGTAAGCCGGATCGGAATAGTCCCAACGGGATTCGAGCTCCTGCAAGGCCAGCGAATTGGGCCGGTCGCCATACACCTTGTTCGTGGACATGTGAATGAAGGGCGATTCCGGGCAGGCGCGACGTGCAGCCTCCAGCAAATTCAAGGTGCCCACGGCATTCGTGTCGAAGTCATCAAACGGAATCGCCGCCGCGCGATCGTGCGAAGGCTGCGCCGCCGCATGCACGATGCCGTCCGGTTTTAAATCCGCGATCAAGTCCAGCACTCCCTGCCGGTTCCGGATGTCGAGTTCGTGATGAACAAAGCCGGGCACCTCTTCGTGAAGTCGCGATTGGTTCCAGCGCGTATCCCCGGCTTCGCCAAAAAAAACGGCCCGCTGGTTGTTGTCGATGCCATGAAGGTCGAATCCCACGCGGCTGAAAAAACGACACACCTCGGAACCGATCAGTCCCGAAGACCCCGTAACGAGCAAGCGCTTATTCATGGATATTAATTTCGGGAGATTCTGAAGATGCTGGTTTTAGCTGGCACAGGGAGGGCACGAGGAGTTTGCCGCGAATCGAGCGTTCGTTCCAAGGAATTTCGCCGATGGAACAGGCAAAACGGGCAGTCCTTCCCGTTTTGCGACGGCATCGGGAACGGTTAGTGCTTCCCAACGCTTTTGACCATCTGTCCCCATGTCCAAATTTACCCGACAAGATTTTGAAATCTCCTGCCTCGGCGAGGCTGAGTTACTTTCGCCCCTGCAACACTTGCGCCATGAGGCAAATGCCGAGTTTATCACCAATGAGCACCGAATCCTTTTCGATTACTCACTCGAGAAAATCCAAGCGACAATTGAAGCTGGCGCCGAACCCGTCACCATCGAGCGCTCTGGTCCACGTGAGAAGCTCTACTTCAATCCCGCGCGCACCATAGCCGCCGTCGTCACCTGCGGCGGCCTTTGTCCCGGTCTCAACGACGTGATTCGCGGCCTCGTCATGACTCTCAATTATAGTTACAGCGTTCGCACGATTTATGGCATCCCCTACGGCTACGAGGGCTTCATCGACCGTCACGGACATTCGGTTCTCAACCTGACACCAGATCTCGTCAGCGATCTTCACGCGGACGGCGGCTCGGTCCTCGGTAGCTCACGCGGGCCCCAGTCGAAAAAGGAAATGGTCGATAAACTGGTCGAGCTCAAGGTCAACATCCTCTTCGTCATTGGTGGGGATGGCACCCTTCGTGGCGCCCAGGAAATCGTGGCGGAAGTCGCCAGTCGCGGCCTGAAGATCAGCGTCGTCGGCATTCCCAAGACCATCGACAACGATCTCGAGTACATGGACAAAAGTTTTGGCTTCGAGACCGCTTTTGCCGAGGCCGTCCGCGCCGTTCGTTGCGCGCATAGCGAGGCCAAGGGCTATCCGAACGGCGTCGGGCTGGTCAAGCTCATGGGCCGCGATTCGGGCTTCATCGCCGCGTTCACCGCGCTGGCCGACAACACCGTCAATTTCGTCCTCATTCCGGAAGTCCCCTTCCATCTCGAAGGTAAACACGGCCTGCTCAAGTCCCTGCAAAACCGGCTTGCCGGGCGCGGCCACGCGGTCGTTGTCGTGGCCGAAGGCGCGGGTCAGCACCTCATGCAGAACGACGCGAGTGCGAAGGACGCATCCGGTAATGCCAAATTCGGCGACATCGGTCCCTTTCTCAAGAAGCAGATCGAGACCCATTTCAAGGCGATCGGCAAGGAGATCAATATCAAGTACATTGACCCCAGCTATGTCATTCGCAGCGTGCCCGCCTCTCCCCAGGACGCGATTTATTGCCTGCGCCTCGCCCAAAATGCGGTGCACGCCGCGTTGGCGGGCAAGACCAACATGGTCGTCGGTCGCTGGCACGGGCACTTTGTCAATTTACCGATCAATGTCGTCACCAACCGGCGCCGGAAGGTCAATCCGCAGGGCGATTTGTGGCTGAGCGTACTCGAGGCCACCGGCCAGCCCGTGCAATTCAAATAGTTCAAACCCAACTCAACGAAAGCAAAAATCATGGCAGATAAAACCATCAAAGTTCCCGAAAACGTCCCCGGCAAATGGTACGTCGATGACACCTGCGTTCCCTGTCAGACATGCCTCACCGAAGCGCCCCAACTGCTGAAATACAACGACGACGAAACCAAAGTCTACTTTTTCAAGCAGCCCGAAAATGCGGATGAAGAAGACGCCGCCGGTCGCGCCCGCGACGTCTGCCCCACCGCCTCCATCGGCGAAGACGGGGAATAGCTTCAGTTGGTAGCCGCCGCTGTCCCTAGGTGTGGAGTGTCAACAGGTTGTTCTCGTTGAGGGAGAGTCTGGAGACGGGAGGTTTGCCGCCGATGGAGGAATGAGGTCGATGCCAGTTGTAGCGATGCAACCAGCGGGGTAATTGGTCAGCGCGATGAGCGGAAGTATCGAAGGAGGAGGCATAAGCCCACTCGCGCAAAGACGACTGGATAAAGCGCTCGGCCTTGCCCTTGGTCTTGGGCGTATAGGGCCGGGTGCGGATATGTTTGATCCCGAGTTGGCGACAAGCCGCGCCAAAGGCGAGGGCATGGAAGCAGGGACCGTTGTCGGTCATGACGCGCTGGAGACGCACCCCGAAGCGCTGGTAGAGAGCGACGGCTTGTTTTAAAAAGGCCACGGCGCTGGACTGTTGCTCGTTGGGATGGATGGAGGCATGAGCCAGGCGGGAGTGATCGTCGATGGCGACAAAGACGTACTCCCAGCCGAAGCCCTTGACGGTATCGCGGCGATTGCCGGTGACGCGGTGGCTGGGCCGCACGATACGGACGAGCTTCTTGATGTCGATGTGAAGGAGTTCGCCGGGATGGTCGCGTTCGTAGCGCACAACGGGTGGAGCGGGTACCCGATCGCGCCAGCGGCTCAACCGAGCGCGACGCAGGATGCGCGAAACGGTGGCGCGGGAGAGGCCGGTGCGTAAAGCGATGTGAAAGCCGGTGAGCTTTTGACGGCGCAGGGCAATGACCTCCTGCTGACGCAAAAGGGCGGTGGGCCTGCGTAGCTGCCTGGGCCGGGAGGAACGGTCTTGGAGTGCGGCGATCCCCCCCCGAGGCGATAACGGGCCAGCCACTTGGAGGCGGTGGGGGGTGACACCGAGAAGGCCGCTGCTGCGTCCTTCACGGTGTCACCCGCGAGGATGAGTCGGACCATTTGCTCTCGACCCAAGGGAGTAAGAGCCGCATTTTGGTGAATGTTCATGGGGTTGCTTGAAGGGGAGGTAGTTGGTTTTGCACAACTCCATGCTGCACCCCGCAGCCCCATGAACAACCTATTGATACATCACACCTAGCGGCGGATGTCTTCCGAGATTTCTGTGAACTCTCACATTTGTCATTAGTCATCCTGAGCTTGTCGAAGGATCAGTTCCGCCTGCTTCCCTGGGGTTCCCGCTGCCGTCGGCCTCGCAAACTTACGAATGTGAGATGGGTGCGCCAACCATTGGGCTGACCATGGGCAGAGAAAACGCATATAGCGTGATAAGAATTTGTCCTATGGACAAAACGAATGGAAGATAATGCCACAAGACGGAAGCTAACTTAAGTCGCCAGACTAAGAGGATTCCTAAGAGGGGCCAGATGACGCTCGCAATTATTAGCGGTATTCGATTTGAAAAAATCCATTCAGTCAGTTCGGGTAGAGGCTTGCCTCCAAACATCTCCATAGGCTGACCTCCATAAAGTGCGTAAAATAAGTGCTCGAATTTGGGAATGCAGAAGTAGGAGATAAAGATGCTCACGACGCCCAAAATAACCAGCATCACGATTAAGCTTCCGATCCACCGTTGACGAGTTCTAACAAAACCCATCCTTAGTAGATTTTCTCGATCATCCGTAGTCTCAGCCTGCTCCAGTCCACTCTCTTTCACAAGCCCCCCGCAATTTTGATGGAAGAACAGATGTTTTCCGGCAAAACTCCCTTGGCTCCTCTTCAGGTTCAAAAGCAATGACCTCCTCCCCGCGAAAACTGCAAAAACTTTGCGTCGTCATCCCCGGCTTGAACGAAGCCGAAAACCTCCCGGTACTCTACGCCGAATTGGTCCAGATACTGGGACAATCCGACTGGGCCTTGGAAATCATCTTCGTCGATGACGGCAGTACGGACACCACCCTGGAAACCTGTTTTCAGTTAAATCAAAAGGACCCCGGTTTTCAGTACGTCTCCCTCTCGCGAAACTTCGGCCATCAACGCGCCCTCACGGCGGGACTCGACATGGCCACCGGCGACGCCGTCGTCATCATGGACGCCGATCTGCAGGACCCACCCGAAGTCGTCCTCCAAATGATCGATCTCTGGAAGCAGGGCGTGGATGTCGTCTACGGCCAGCGCAAGAGCCGGGAAGGGGAGGGTGCCTTCAAGAAGCTCACCGCCAAATTATTTTATCGTCTCCTGAGACTTCTTTCCGGCACTCGAATTCCCGAGGACACGGGCGATTTCCGCCTGATGGATCATCGCGTCGTGGTCGAACTTCGCAAACTCCGCGAGCAAAGCCGCTTCATCCGCGGTCTCGTCAGCTGGCTCGGCTTCGAGCAGAGGCCCGTCTTTTACGACCGCAAACCGCGCCATGCCGGCACCACCAAATATCCGCTCCTGCGCATGATCCGCTTCGCGTGGGACGGCATCGCCACGTTCTCCGCCATGCCGCTGCGGATCGCCACCGTGCTGGGCTCTCTTTTCTCGTTCCTCGCCTTCGCCATGATTGTTTATTACATCATCCGAAAGATTTTCTTTAACAACGATTTCATCCAAGGCTGGGCCAGCATCATGGTGGCGATCCTGGGCGTCGGCGGAGTCCAGTTGCTAGTGACCGGCATCGTGGGCGAGTATCTCGCCAAGGCCTTCGACGAACTCAAGGAACGTCCGCTCTACGTCGTGCGCGAAAGCAGCCGACCTTTCCCGAAACCTAAAGAAGAGTAAAAGCGCTCACGATCCGCCGCATGAACTCCTCGATTGATAACGAGCATCTTCATATCGGCGCCATCATCTTTCCGCGCATCGATCAGTTCGATTTCACCGGCCCCTTTGAAGTTCTCTCGCGATTGCCCAACTCAACCTTTCATGTTCTGGCGCAGGACAGCGCACCCATGCGCGATATGAAAGGCCTGATCCTCACGCCGGAGAAAACCCTTTGGGACGCTCCGCCACTGGACGTCCTGATCGTGCCCGGCGGAGCAGGCCAGGTCGATTTGATGGAGGATGAAGAGGTGCTCGCCTTCATTCGCCAACAGGCCAACAGCGCCAAGATTGTCTTCTCCGTTTGCACCGGCGCATTGACCGTCGCCACTGCTGGTCTGCTCAAGGGCGTCAAGAGCACGACCCATTGGGCCTCTTTTCATCTGCTGGAACAACTCGGTGTCATCCCGGTTAATCAGCGTGTCGTCATCGACGGCAAATTCGTCAGCGCGGCAGGTGTTTCCTCCGGAATCGACGGCGCCCTGCGCGTCGCGGCCTTGTTAAGAGGCGAACATGTTGCCCAGGAAATCCAACTTTATATGCAGTACGCGCCCGAGCCGCCTTTCAACAGCGGTACTCCCGAAACAGCTTCCGCCGAAGTTTTGGCGGCAGCCCAAAGTGCTGGAAACGAATTGACCGAAGCACGACTTGCTGTCATCAAACGCATAACAAGCCGCTGTAATAGCGGCAGGCAACCGTAATTTTGTTAACAGAGAGCTAATGGCATATGGGAACGCTTAAGAATATTTTGAAGAGAATTCCCCTGATTAAGGAATTAATCAAAGTCTACGATGCCCTTCAGTCTGCATCTAAAAGCTATCCCTGGATGGTCCACAACATTAAGCAAATGGCCGTTGAGCTGGCGAACCAGCAACAAACTAAAAGTGCCAGATCTGGAGGGAAATTGGATAATTGCCCACAGAAAATCGAATTGAAGTCAAAAATTTGCCTTCAGGAAGACTTGGAATCTATCGAATATGCTTATTGGCTCGATCAACTGAAAATTAATTTTATTTATCATCGAAAGCTGTGGGAGCTGGCTTACGTCTGCCAGGTCGTATGGCAAAACGGCTTGCTGGGCCCGGACAAGCGCGGCTTGGGATTTGCTGTTGGAGATGAAAGTCTTCCCTCTTATTTCGCAGCTCACAATGTCAAAATCCACGCTACCGATGCCCCGCCCCAGCTGAGCACAGGTTGGGTGGAAACAGGCCAATACGCCTCAAATATGGAGGCGGTGTATAAATCACATCTAGTATCCCGGGAAACTTTCGATAAAAATGTCTCGTTTGAAGCTGTGGATATGAACCACATTCCCGAGCATCTTCGAGACTTCGATTTCTGCTGGTCCATTTGCTCCTTGGAACACCTCGGAAGTATCCAGCTCGGCTTGGATTTTATCGAGAACTCATTAAAGACCTTAAAATCTGGGGGTTATTCCATTCACACGGCGGAATATAATGTCAGTTCGAACGACAGGACACTAGACCATGGTTCAACAGTCCTATTCAGGCAACAAGACATCGAACGAATTGCTGACAAGCTCACCCGACTGGGACATGAAGTGATTCCGCTCGATTTTAGCTATGGCACTTTGCCGTTGGATCTCTACATCGACTTTCCCCCTTACAGCAATGTGAGCCCTCATCTTAAATTATCCATTCAAGAGTTTACGTGCACCAGCATCGGGTTTGTTGTCAGGAAAAAATAACCCAATCGAAAGGCTCACTACTTCCGCTTCGCTTTCATGGTTGAGGTCCAGGGTTGATCAAGGCATTGAAAAGTCGAATGACTTCGGTGAAAGGAGCGGATGGAAGGCCATGCCGCTTTTGCAGGAATTCGGGAGACGTGAGACCAACGAAAACCTCGGATGGACCAGCTTCCCAAACAAGCGCTTTGAGCGGTAAATCAATGGCGAGAGTCGGGTGGGCATCCATAAGTGGCGTGCCTTTGCCGGGATCACCAAAAATAAGCAACGTAGTCGGTCTCAAAGTCAATCCGACCGCCGCAGCTTCCGCAGATTGATCGATGCGGGCAAACAGCTTGATTTTCTTGGCAAGAAGAGCCGCTTCAATCCGCTCAACTGTCTCGCGGAACGGCCACGGACTCGCAAATTTGACAATACCGTTGGCGGAATCTGTGGTCATAAATGGGTTTCCTATTAACTAAGTGGTGGACGACCGTTTGCTTTTGCGGGAGCGGGTTGACCACAAAGCCATGCGGTTCAAGAGTCGATCCCGAATGATCAGCGTGTGAAACAGCACCGCACTGAGGTAGGCCAGAAACGTCGCGAAGAGGAGATATGCGAGAAGGGTGTGCGTCTGGCGCAACACGGCGTAAAGCGTCGGATTGGCCGGGAGAATCGGAGGCAGATGCCAGGGTCCAAACATCACGATGGGATAATGACCCGCCGACAACATGCCCCAACCCACCAGGGGCAACGCGAACATTAAAGTGTAGAGCAACCGCTCGGACGCCGAGGCAACCCGCCTTTCCAAAGGAGACATCGTAGGCGGAAATGGCGGCAGTGTGGTGCACATCCGGTTCACCAACCGGATCGCGGCCAGAATCAAAATCATGATACCAAGTGGCCGGTGAATCGCCACGAGCCGGTGATAGTTTCCCAACGACGCGACCATGGCTACACCAATGAACAGCATCGCCAGCAGCATGGCCGCCATCAACCAGTGAAGGATGCGCGATAACAGGGCAAATTGTGTAGGATTGTTGGCCATGGTCACTTTCCGGTTTCTGCGGGCGAAACCGCGCTGGGGTCTTTGTGCTCGCTTTCGCGCCGGGTGAACGACTCCGCATAAGCCGCTGAGCGGGCACTCAGCAGCGGATCGTCTGAACCGCTCATCCCGCTCGGTAATATCAGTGGATCGAAATTGATGTCGCGCGCCGGACTCGTGTCCTCGCTTTCGACTTGATTGATTGTCAACGTTCCAACATCGACCTGTTGCCGGTCCGGTGGCCAGGGCAGTGTCGCATCAGCAGTTGGGTCGCCTTGACCGATAGTGATGATCAGGTGCCATTGCAGCGGGTGGCTTTGAATGCTCGTAATCAACGCATCGAATAAATAATTCTTATCAGCTTGTCCGGAGTCAGGCGCATGATACGGCACGAACGGCTGGACCGGTACCATCGCCCAACGGACCGGCGTCATTACACCCTGGGCATTGATGAAGCGGAAGGCATTCAGGCTGTTATAGGTACTATCCGCAAAGCCGGATGAGACCGGTTGACTGCGGATCAATTGCATCGCCTTGGCCGATTCCGGATGCTTCTCCATAAAGGCGCTCATCTTCGCCGGATCAGGCTTGCCCGTGGCAGGAGCAGGTGCTGACGCCAGCAATAGATCATAAAATCCCTGGGCCGTGTTGACCGGGAAAACAGGAATATTGTTGATGCCCGTGCGCCACTCTTCACCATCCGGCAACTTGAACAAAAGCGCCATGCTCCGCACCGTATGCGCTGCATCCGCCTGATACGGCTGCCCTCCCGCCAGCGCAAAGCGTCCAATAATCGGCACGCGGCCGGGCAGAAAAACAACCGCCTTGGACAACGCGACACCTCGGCCATTGCTCTCGAAGTAGCCGCTGACGCAAACACCCTTCGCGTGATTGCGGCGAAAACCGGGATGTTTTCCACTCGTCTGTTCAAACGCGGTGATCATTGTTGCTGGCGACAGTGCGTGCGGATTGAACCAGCCGCCCGCGTACAAAAATAAACCGGCAATCCCCGCGATCACCACGCCAATTGCCGCAAGTCGCAGGACTAAATCCCCTCCACGCAATGGAGCCGGGGATGTCTCCGACATTTGATCTGGTTCACTTGAATTCATTGCGTTCCATTCATTCATGAACGATGAAAAAGCGTTTGGGCTAATTCAGAGGTTCGCCTTTAGAAACGTAAGTATTTCCTGGCCAATCTCCACCGCATGGGTTTCGAGAGCAAAATGTCCCGTGTCGTAAAACACCACTTTGGCCTTGGGATTATCTCGCTTATAAGCCTCGGCGCCGGGTGGAATGAAAAAGGGATCGTTCTTTCCCCATACCGCCAACGTCGGTGGTTGGTGCTTACGAAAGAATTCCTGAAACTTGGGATAAAGCGCGACGTTGGATTTGTAATCCCCGATGAGATCGAGTTGAATTTCGGCGCTCTGAGGACGATCCAACAACGCCTGATCGATCAGGATGGCCTCAGGTGCAATACGCGCTTCCGGATTGGTCACGCCATGGTAATACTGCCAGCGAGTCGTCTCCAGGGTTTGCAGTTTACGCAGGGCGTTTCGGTTCTCCTGTGTGGGATTTTCCCAATAGGTCTGTACCGGAGCCCAGTCCTTGCTCAGGCCTTCGACATAGGCGTTACCATTTTGCGAAATGATCGCCGTGATCCGCTCTGGAAAACGAAGCGCAATGCGAAGACCCGTGGGTGCACCGTAATCGAAGATGTAAACCGCAAACTTTTTCAAGCCGATCTGGTCGACGAAATCTCCCATCACCTTGGCGACGTTCTCAAAAGTATATTGGAAGGTGTCATGACTCGGTGCATCGGAAAAACCGAAACCGGGAAGATCGGGCGCAACGACGTGATAGTCGTCTGCCAACTGCGGGATCAGATTGCGAAACATGTGGCTGGAAGTCGGAAAGCCGTGAAGCAGCAGCACGGACGGTTTTTGCGGATCGCCCACTTCGCGATAAAAAATCTTGAATCCGTTAACAACCGATTTTTTGAACGACACGGTAGTAGTATTCATGGGTAATATTCCTTGCGTGGCGCATGGCCGTTATGGACGTTCTGTTTTCACGTGACTTCCAAGCTACGATTCCCGGAAGTTACGCTAGGTTTGGCTTCATGTCTTCATTTTGGGTTGTTTTTCAAAGTGAAATTTTATTTTGATTGCGAAATCGAAGGCACGGCGGAAAACAGCGGAATGAGTCTCTCCAGTTGTGATGCGTCAAAGATCGGAGGTATCGGCATCCCCTTCGAGGGGTATGAAGAGGCTGGAATTCGTCTGTTTTGTCTGCAAATTGAATCAAATTGACTTCTCTTCGGAGGTAAAAGAAGAGTGCCGGTGGAGGGACTTGAACCCCCACATACTTGCGTATAACAGATTTTGAGTCTGTCGTGTCTGCCATTTCACCACACCGGCTTTGATTGATGAGCATACGCTCGGCTCAAGGTCGGAGACAAGGAAAAGTGAGCTCCAATGAAAACCAATTTGCGCGCGCCGGAGGAAGCCTGCTTCGATCTGCATCATCTGTATTTGCCCGGAGTCGAAAGCTGCCTCGCCAAATGCCAAATGTCGCCTAAGAAAAGATCATGCGGGATATTCGCCAAAACTCAGAAGCGGCGAAGACCGGATTTTTCCGGCCTATCATCAACTCTCGACCATGAAACTAATCGAGGATGCTATCAGGCAAAAGATGGCCGAGGGGAAAATTGTTTCCTTTGATATCTTTGATACGGCTTTGCGACGTAAGCTTGTTTCGCCAAGTGACCTCTTTTATGCGATGGAGTCTGTCCTGGGAGAAAGGGAGCGTGCATCACTTCCCAATTTTGCTCGATCCAGAATCAGCGCCGAAGCCGAGGCTTGGCGACGGACACGGTCAGGGCAGCAGATTACATTGGCTGATATCTACCGTGTCCTCGAAGAAAAACATGGTCTGAAGCCGGAAGAAAGCGTCCGTCTGCAGGACTTGGAACTCGAAACAGAAAGACGCTTCACCTATCCCGATCCACGTTTTCTCCGGCTTGCCAGCATCGCCCGGGAATTGGGATTAAAGGTCATCTTTCTTTCCGACATGTATCTGCCCTCCGTTGGACTGCGCGCAATTCTGGAAGCACACGGCTTTCCGAATCCGGAGGTTTTTGCCTCGGGAGATGAAGGCGGCAACAAGGCCAGCGGTCGACTCTATCGACTGGTCGCGAATAAATTGGGACATCCCGCCCCTGACTTTCTGCACTTTGGAGACAATTATTATGCAGACTATTTTCGCGCCCGCTTGAACGGATGGCGGGCAATTCATGTGACCGGAGATTTGGATGATCGGTCTCTTCCCGTCACCGATCGGAATAATGCGACGCCGGATGGCCAGCGAATTTTCGTCAGTGCCGGACGTGGATTGGTGCGCGCCCGGAGAGCAGGTGTATCGATCGAAACGAAGCCGGATTTTTGGGAAGAATTCGGCTATAGCGTGGCCGGGCCGATCTATTTTCATTTCCTGCACTGGCTTTGCGTTCAAGCCATGCAGGATGGCGTCAGTCGTCTTCTTCTCTGTTCTCGAGATGGATTTCCTCTTCTTGGCGGATTTGAAATTTTGAGAAAGGTGTGGGGCGTTCGCTTGGATACGGTCTATTTTTACGCGTCGCGCCGTCTATTTAACCTGGCCGCCATTCGCGAGATCAACGCTACCAGCCTTGAGTTTTTATTGATGCCGACGCCCGGCATGAAACTGCGCGATTTTATCACCAGGCTGGGTCTCGATCCCGCGGTACACGCGCCTCTTCTGGGTCGACTGGGATTTGCTTCGCTCGATCAGCAACTGGTGCATGCCGGTTTTGGACGATTCATTCAGCCTGCCTACCAGCAACAACTTGAGTCGTGGGTGAAAGCAAGCCAGGAGGAATTACTGGACCAGGCACAAAAAGAACGTCGACTCGTCCTTGAGTACTTTGCAGAAATGGCACCAGGAAGATCAGACACGGCAGTGGTTGATCTCGGCTGGAAAGCGACGGTTTGCACTTCTCTTTGTCGATTACTGCGCGACACCGATCCTGCGCTTCATCCTCAAACCTATTATTTTGGAACCTCTCCCCATGCTCGCGATTTATTGGATGCAGGCGGCCAGATCAAATCATTTCTTTTCCACTTGGGCGTGCCGATCCAGCGCCAGAGAATCGTGGCCGGACATGAAGGAATCGTGGAAATGCTATTTCATGCGCCCCACGGTTCCCCTCTTAACTTCCGTCGCGGTTCCCGGGGAATAGAGCCGATCTTCGGGACGTGCGAATACGATGAACAGGCACTCTCTCATCTTGAGATAATGCGAACGGCTGCTTATCGCTATATTCAAGATATGGCGGAATTATTTCCAGCTTTTCAAAATGGCACGTCTTCTCCCGACGAAGTCGGCGCCATTTTAACACGGTTGACGCGGCATCCCCGCCTCGAAGAGGCTCGAAATTTGGGGCAGATTCCCTACCGCGTCAGTTATGGAGATCGTGGGACGGTCCACTGCCTCGCGAAGCTACCCACGGTCTCGGAACGAGGCATGCAATCCGACCTTGCCGCCTATGAATCGGCGCCTTGGAAAGAGGGATATCTCGCACAGGTGAGCATCCTCCACCGGATTATCTTGCGCACCGTACACCTTCTACATTCGGTCTATGTGGCGCTAACATCGGGAACTCTACTGGTCTCCTTGCGTTGGGCGTTTTTCCGACGCTAGGAAGAGGAGGCCTCATCGCAACTGGCTTGAATCGGGTCGATTTCCCGATTTCCCCGTAAAACAGCCGCAATTCGCTCGATAACAATAGCTGTCGATACATCGGTAATGGAGAAATGCTTTTTCCGTCCATAGATTTCCTTGCGCTGAGCCCAAGGCAGATCCAGGGCATAAAAAGCCGGAGGGTAGACAAAACTGACCATGTCGGATATTTCTTGAGGATACGGATGAAAAAATCCAAAGCTGTAGGTATTGGAAATGGCCACTCCCGGCTTCCCCACCGCAGCGAGCCCGTGAACTCCCCCGGAATCATTCGCGAGACCTATCCTGCATAGACTCATGAGATAAACGACTTGTGGAAGAGTCAGGCGTCCGCAGAAATCATTAACCGGAACATCGGAAGCAGCCTGCACTATAGCCTGTCCCTTTACTCGGTCCGCCTTGCTCCCTAAAACTATACTGCGTAATCCATGGGTCAGAAATAAATAACGGGCCACCTGAGCAAAACATTCAGGCGGCCATTCGCGAAAGGCCTCGCTTGCGCCGGGAAACATAACCGCGAATGGGCCTGGAATTTCAGGCACGGGCACAGGAATCGGATTGAGTCGCGTGTTTTGCGGCAACGGAACGCCGGGCAACACGTTGGAAAAGAAATATCTGTTTCGATAGAAATCGAAAGTGACGTGGTGATCCTCTTTTAATAACCGGGTATAGCAAAGATCGGCGATCGCTGGATAAGGGTTTATTAGCTTGGGGTTTGACGCATAGGGATTTTGTATGGCTTCCCGTCCGATACGTTGAGGAGCGCACGTTGCACGCATGAGGCAGTCTCCCAAATAGGGCTCCCGTCCATAAGTGGGATGAATCGCCACCTCCGCCCCCAGTTGTTTTACCTGCCGCAGGACTTTAAACCTGTACCAGAATTCATTCAGCAGTCTCTTGCGGTTAATCCAGATAAAATCATCGAAAACGTCCGAGTCATAAGTCTCGATTAATTCTTTCAAATCGATATTCGCGCACAATACGATCTTCTTGGATTGAAAGGGCGCGTAGTCCCGAGTCATTCGAAGAAAATTTCTTCCGATAAAATAATCTCCCAATAAATCAAATCTTAAGACGAATACCGTATTGGTTGATCGGCGGCGCGTAAAAGTTAATAAAATAAAATCGACTGCCAATAGGATAAAAATTCGCTTTATATGCCAAAACGATCGATAGCGGCCGGGAATCGTATCTATTAGAGAAAAAAGAAATCCCATAGGATAAAGTTATTTTTTTGAAATTGAGCAAATCGCATCAATTTGAGCTACACCTAGAAAATATGTCAATAAGTGCACTATGAACGCCAGCAACTTCAATGCGCTGAAGGCTTGGCTGCAAGGGATCGTGATAATATTTATCTGAAGGCGGCAGCGCGCCCTGCGTGTCCCGCACGATTCGGACATGGCCTCCCTCGGGTTGCCAGATTTCCAGCGACGATCCGCACAAAGCCACCAGTGGTAATTTCAAGGCGTGGGCCAGATGCAGTGCCGAAGTATTCAGGGTGACGAGACAATCGATTTTTCGGAGACCAACCACCAGATCCTCAACGGAAGTGGCTGCCTCAGAAATAAATCGCGACCGCATTTCTTCCGGCAGGCCGGTGCGCAAGGTCTCCGCGAACTTGGTGTAATTGGTATCTCGCCCCAAAAGAACGATTTCAACATCAGGCTCCTGGAGAATGAGTTCGGCCAGCGCCAGCCATCGCGATTGCGGCCAGGTAAATTCGGGCAGCCAACTCCGACCGCTCCACGGGAAAAATCCCACGCGACGCATGGTCTTCTCCGGGGCGATCTCCGGACAGGCCATCGCCAGAGGCATGCTCATATCGTCCAACCATTCGGGACGCCGAAAGAGTTCCGCCGCCTGGGTCAGATGCCGGTCGAAAACATAACGACGGCGGGGCGGCGTGATCACGTCTGCATTAACGAGATTAAAATCGACGATGTACGTCAGCGCCCCGAGTTTCTTAAGCAGCCAGAAAAAAATGAACGCCTGAATCGAGCCGGGTGCCATGGGAATTCCGAGGAGAATCCGTCCCCGTTGCCTGGCCTCGCGCAGTTTTTTGAGCAGAGTCAGAGCGCCTCGCAATGAAGCGATATTAAAAAAACGATTGGCGGAGTCCGTCTGAAAAAGTGAAACATGAGGCGAACCTTGATGGGCGACCAGGCTCTCAAACTCAACGCCGAGGAGATCGAATTTCCGCAACAACCCACCCATCACGACAAAGTCGCCGAGATGGCTAAACATCGTATAAATCACCGTGACCTTTTTCAGGTCCAGCTTTTCATCGGGGCCAAGAGGCTGCACTTCGACGTTTGTTTGGATTTTCAAGTTGTTCAGAGATTAAAACACGACCGCAAGACGATCAAAACGGTATCAGGGCCAGGATTTTCTTTAGTCACCGGTCGGTACGTTTGCCGGGTTCGATATAAAGACTCCAAAAGGGCGGACCTCATCCGCACCGACAGTAAGAACACTGCCTCTGCGGGCGAGATCGGCTTTCTGGCTGTCGGTTAGGTGCTGCCCATCAAAAACGAAAGGCTTTTGCCTCAGCCAAGGATCATTTCTAATGAGGTCGCAAGCGTACCAAAATTCGGAAGTCTGTACGATGACAAAGTCGCTCGGCCTGCTTGCAATATAGGCCCATGCCAGGGAGAGCGGACGAACCATGGCGCGTACTTCGTATATTCGATACGGAATTTGAATAATGAGGCTGAAAAGCAGACTGCAAATCAGGGCGTTGACCGCCAGGGGAGTCTTATAGATCCGGATCCAAGCAACGAGCCCTCCCGCGCCCGCCAGGGCCAACAATCCATAGGCCGGGTGCATAAAACGATAACCCCATCCATGCCCCTGAAGATGCGGAAAAGATAAATAAAACAAGAACGTGATCGCCGCCGCGGGGATGGAATCATGAACGAGGGCAGGCTGCATTCTCCAGGTGATTACCGCAATCAGGACAAGTGGTAGGAGAATCGGCGTCATCCACGCGTAAAGCGTGATGAAGTGACAGGTGCTGATAAAAACGGAAAGAAGAAAGGGAAAACCGAGATTTGGGAGAGCGAGATTCCGTAAATCGCCCCCCACGCCGGTTTCAGTGGGCCGGAGAATGCCTAGAACATGGAGCCACGACCATGAACCCACCAGATACCAGGCGCCGAACCAAAGCATGGCGCGCCACCGAAACGTATAAAGAAGCCTGAGCAGAAACGGAATCGCCACCAGCAGATGGACCTGCGGCTGATGCAATCCAATCAGGCAAACGCCCAGAATCGGCGTCAAAAGAAAAAAGAATCGATTGGGATGCGTAAACAACCAGACCCAAAGCAACGTTCCCCAGAGATGCACCGGCCACGCGAATTTCGTCAGCGCCATGATCAGGAATTGTGGACTGCAGGCGAGTAGCAGGACTGCGCTATTCGCGGCAAGGACGGCTTCGTCCGGGAAGGCGCGCCGGGCCAGGGATGCGAGAAGAAGAATGCTGGATCCCGCCAGCACCGGGGCCAGCGCCCAACCCAGGTCAAGCGAGTCAAAAACGGCGTTGAGGAAGGCGGTGCCCGGTAGGAAGCCGGAGGCCCAGTATCCCTGGGTCGCGTCCCCATGGTAAATTTGAAATGCCACATTCATTGCATGCACATCACCTATCCACTCTGCCGGTACTTGGGCTACGATGTGATGTTGTTGAAGAATTTTGGCTTCGAATTCATTGAGATATTCATCCACGCAGAGATCGAAATTCTGATGGATCCAGAAACGGCCTACAGCCGCAAACAAGAGGACACCTAATGCGACATAAAGCGGAAGCCTTCGCGAAGTGACGACCCTTTGCAGTCCTAAAGATTCCTGCCCTCCTCTTCTGGCGTAGATGCAGAGACCAACAAAAAATGCAGCAGTCGCATAAAGACTCAACGGCTCGAAATGCGAAAACGTATAGGAGTAGAAGTTATTGGCGTTATTGGGGATCGTCGGATCCGTGAAATGCATCCCGCCGATGGCAGCTGTTCTCGCAACGCTCAGGAGCGCGATTAAAGCAAGTAGCAGGCATAAGATTCGGAAAGGAGCGAGTGACATGCTGGCTGGGGTCGGTCGAAGTTTCTTGAATGATTCATCCTGCGTTATTCGCAGCTAAATGACTGAAGCGGGCTTTGGCTCAATTGCGGGAAATTTTGCCGATATTGCCCGAGATGACAAGGCCACAGTCGCGGTCGAATAACCCGTTTGGCCCACTGGTTCAGGTTCACGACAACTGCTCTTAAATACTCTGCAGTCCTTAAAAATTGGCAGCAACCCACGCGATCACCAGGGCAACCAGGGCGATTCCATAAGACACCTTGTCTCGAATCATGAACCCGATGGGATCGCTGGTCATTTGACCGCGAAAAGCCAGTAACCACATCCGTTCAATCCAATAAAACTGTAACATGCAAATGACAAAGAGAAGTCGTGGCATTCTATATCCGGGATAAACCAGCGGCGAAGTAATATAGAGCACGGTGATCAGCACCGAAATCAACCCCGCGCCCACGCCGATCAACGCAATGAGCGGGGCATCTTCGACCGCATAAGCCGGACGCGCCGCAGAGGAAAGACCCTGGCTTGTGCGCTGGACCAACTCCAGATAGCGCTTCAAGTGCACAAGACTAAGCGCCGTAAAGAATGTCAGGGCCGCCAGCCATGTTGAAACGTAAATTTCGCAGGCAGTGCCGCCGGCAAAAACGCGAATGCTATAAAGAAATGCGAGTGCGACGACATCGAGGGCGGGAATATTTTTGATCTGTTGCGAATAACAAACATTGATCACGGCATAGCATAAAAGCACTGCCGCAAATTTTATAGGCAGCAACAACGTCAAGGCCACTGCCGTGGCGCCCAGAAGTCCAATCAGAACAAGCGCCAGTCCGGGACGCAACGTACCCGTGGCCACGGCCCGTCGTCGCTTTTCGAGATGTTGCCGGTCGAGATCGACATCGTAGAGATCGTTCAAGATGTAAAGCGCCGACGCCGTACAGCTAAAAGCCAGAAAAGCCAGGATCGCGGCTTCCCACGCACCATCAAAACGATGCGCCGCCAGCACAGGCGCAAACACCAGCACATTCTTGCTCCATTGATGCAAACGAAGGGACATCCACCATTTATCGGAAGCCGTGCCGTCCCACTTGATCAGCACGGCTTGCCCGGCTTTTTTTCCCGCCAGTTTTTTGCTGACTCCGATCACAATCGGCAACTCGGCGGCCTCCAGAATGGGCCGATCGCACCGGGCATCACCCACATAACCAAAGGGGGCTCCGTCCGCATCCTTAAGAATGCTCTCGAGCTTTCGATGGCCTTTTAAATTTCCGGACTCCCGGTCGGTGGCCAGCACTTGGTCAAAAATGCCAAGATGTTTGGCAATGGACTCCGCCCACACTCTCGGCGCCCCGGTCGCCAGGACCAGACGAACGCCTCGCTGCTTTTCCTTTCGTAGAAACTCCAGCAGCCCTGCGTTGTAGGGCAGGTGGGCGGGATTGATCGCGTGGCGTTCCGCCATCTCCTCTTTGACGCGCGCCCATCCGCCTTGCAGGAACCAGGAGATCGTCTTGAGTGGCAAATGCCCCGCGCGAAGACTTCCGATGAGCAGGCGCTCCTCCAGCAAGTCGACCCGCGCCAGCGTTTGATCCAAATCGACGTAGATGACCCGGATGCCTTTCTCCATGCTCACATGGTTACCCGATTGATTTCTTTTCCGCCATCCTAAGATGAGATAGCTTGGGAGCGGTTCGACTGCAGGCGCTCAATAACGCGCGCTTTTTTTCTTAAAATGTCCTTGCTCAAAAGTCTGGATGGCGTCCTTCACAAGACGTTCTGCCGGATCGCCCTCCTGCTCCCGAAAAAGCCGCGACAGGCCTCCGGAGAAGTCCTCATCATCCGTCCGGGCGGCATGGGCGATCTCACTTGCGCCGACATCGCGCTCAACGAACTTGGCCTCGATTCGACTCATTTTACCTGGCTCATCGAGACCCGTTCCAAGTCATGGGCAGAGTACCGGGGCCTGCCCCACCTTTGTTACGATCTCGATCCATTTAAAACCTTAAGCCAGGTCTGGAATCGATATGACCTCGTTATCAATACCGAGCAATTCTTCGGACTCGCGGAAGCCTATGCCTTACTATCCGCAACCAAAACGGGACGCATCGCTTCTTTTCAGGCCAATCGCGGTTCGCGATGGTCCGACATCATCGCGCCCTACGATTGGCGCGACGAACACGAGACCATCGCCTTCGCGCGCCTCTTCGTGCAGGCACTCGAACTTTCTCACGACGAAAAAAAACGCCCCTCTCGGAACAGACTCCACCCACCGAGCACCCCGCCCTTGGTCTTGATCGCCGGGCGACAAAGTCCTTCACGACGTTTAAGCTTGGAAGCGTGGGTGGCCCTAATCGCTCAATGGCATCGCGAGCGCCCCTTCCTCATCGCTGCGTCCCCGGAAGACGCCGAATTTGCGGATCAAATCGCCAGCAGCTTTACCGGTTTGGCTCGGCGTTTCACGGGATCATTTCCTGATCTGTGCAGACAAATTTCCACAAGCGAAGAAATTTTCACCATGGACGGTGGCGCAGTTCACATCGCGTCGTTCTTCGGGGTTCCCACCCTAGCTCTCTTCACCAGCGGCAGAGATCGCAAGTGGCTCCCCTTGGGCCAAGGCAGTCGCATCCTCCGTCGCAGCGATCTCGCCTGCCAACCCTGTACCAAATTTGGGCAAGTCCCCCCCTGTCCCAACCAATACGCCTGCCTGCAGATCGAAAATCTTGCGCCAACAGAGGCTACTCCTTCCACCGTGCGATCTGAAAATAGAATATGAGTGCGCTACGCTTTCTTGAATCTGACCAATCTAACCTCATCCGGCCGTGTCGAACTCCTCCCAATCTCGTCCTCCATCATCGCCAGGGCCCTTGCTTCCGAGAAGCCGCCTGATCCCGTCCCGATGAGCGGAAACGCCATCGACGTGAATCCCGCCTCGGCCGCTACGTGCAGGGCATTCCGGGTGCTTTCTCGAATGGAATATTCCGAGCCCATCCACAGCATGTTTATTCCCGCAACATGGATGATCCCCTTGTAGGGAAGTTTCCCGGCGGAGGTAAGCACGGCCCGCCCGAGCTTCATTGGACCAAATCGCGCCACTTCTCGAAAGGGCTGCAACCCCGCATTGCGTTTGATCGCGCCGGAAACTCCCTGCGGCAAAAGAAGCCACCAGGGAATGATGTTCCGGTTCCACGAATTGACAATGACTTCAACCGGCTGATCCAACAAATCCCCCTCCACGATTTGAACTCCCCGCGTTTGCACTCTCTCATTCTACTATACGCGTATCATTTGGGTAAGGAGTTTCAAAAGGGACGACTGCCTGCCAGTTTTTTATTGCGGTGACCTTATTCGCGGTCATCCTCGGCCAATGCCCCCAGAGCCCTTTTCCCTGCAGCTCTTCGAGGGCATCGGCTTCTTCGGCCTTTTCCTCATCGTTCTGCAGGCGATCTTCGGCATGTTCGTTGGTCATGATGGCGACACGAATACCGACGCCACGGTGGATACGCATGGCGGTCATGGTGGATACGCCAGCTATCTTTCCCTGAAAAGCATCTCGGCGATGTTGCTGGGCTTTGGCTTTGGCGGCGCGGTTCTTTTGCGGGCCGGGTATCCGGCAGGCATCGCCGCCGCCGGGGGGATCGCGATCGGCATCGTGATTGGAGCGTCCTACATCACGCTAATGAAGTCGCTCAACCAGATGAAGTCCGATGGCACCGCCGTCTTGAAGGAGGCCGTCAATCGGACTGGCACCGTCTATCTCTCCGTTCCGGGAGAGAACAGCGGATCGGGCGAAGTGCAGGTTTCCTACGGTGGACGCCTCCAAAATGTGCGCGCCTTCACACAAGGCCCCGCCCTTCCGTCCGGCACCTCGGTACGTGTTCTTGCCCTGCACGGCGAGCAGGCGGTAATCGTGGAAAAAATTTCGTAGTTCTTAACTCTTGGAGGAAAAATGAATTCGGTGAATATGGATTTGGTCTATTTGTTGGGCGGGGGCGCCCTTCTGGTGTTCATGGCGTTTCTCGGTTTTCTGACGCGCTATAAAAGATGTCCGTCCGATCGCGTCCTTGTCGTTTACGGACGTGTCGGCGAAGGCCGCAGCGCGCGTTGTATGCATGGCGGCGCAGCGTTCATCTGGCCGGTCGTCCAGGATTTCCAGTTCCTCGATCTGCGCCCGATGTCAATCGACATCCAACTCAACAACGCGCTTTCCAAGCAAAACATCCGTGTCAGCGTCCCCTCGACTTTCACCATCGGTATCACCACCGATCCGGACAAAATGGGCAACGCCGCCGAGCGTCTGCTTGGGTTCAACAACGCCCAGATCACGCAGCTCGCCAAGGAAATCATCTTCGGTCAAATGCGCCAGGTCGTCGCCACCATGCGGATCGAAGAAATCAACGCCGACCGCGACCAACTCATCATCGCCATCACCAACAACGTCAGCACCGAGCTCGAAAAAGTTGGCCTGCGCCTGATCAACGTCAACATCCAGGACGTCACCGATGAGTCGGGCTACATCGAAGCGCTCGGCAAGGAAGCCTCCGCCAAGGCCATTGCCGACGCCAAGATCAAGGTCGCCCAGGCCGAACGCGATTCCGAAATTGGCAAAGCCATCGCCGACAAGGAAATGACCGTCAGTGTCGCCGGCGCACAGGCGGAGGCCACCCAGGGCAAGAACACCGCCCAGCAACAGATCGCCCAGTCCAATGCCGATTTGCGTATCAAGCAGGCCGAGGCCGCCCGCACCGCGCAGGTCGCCGAAAACGTCGCCAAGGCCGACGTGGAGAAACAGACCTTCGATGCCGAGGCCAAGGCCCAGGAAGCTCGCGCCGAAATGCAACGCAAACAGCAATATGCGGAACGCGTGGTCCCCGCTGAAATCGCCAAGCAGGCCGTCGTCGTGCAATCCGAGGCCGCGGCCCAACAGGTCACGATCGCCGCCGAAGCCGAAGGTAAACGCAACGTCATCATCCAGCAGGCCGAGGCATTGGCCGCCGAGTCCGAAGCCAAGAAAATCGTCGCTCTCAAACAAGCCGAGGCCTGGGGTATCAAGGCCGTTCTCGAGGGTCGCGCCGAAGGTTTCCGCGAACTGGTCGCTGCCGCGGGTGGCAATGCCAGCGAGGCCGTCGTTGTGCTCTTGGCTGATCAACTCCCCGCCATGATCGATTCCCAAATGAAGGGCATTTCCAACCTCAAGATCGACAAGGTCGTCGTCTGGGGTGGCGGCGAGGGCGGTGGCAAGGGAGGCATCTCGCACCTACTCAAGGACCTCATCACTGGCCTGCCTCCCGTGACTGATCTGGCCCGTGCCGCTGGCATCGAACTGCCGCCTGTCTTCGGGCGCGTCTCGGAAGTCAGCAGCGAATCTACGCCGCCGCCTCCACCGCCAGCACCTGAACAGCCCAAGTAACTTAAGGATTCCAGATGCCCGATTCTGTGCCTGTCCACGCTTTCTCACAGGAAATGCGTCGAAAGAAAATCAGCATCGTGACTCCCTGCTACAACGAGCAGGATAACGTCCGCGAGTGCTGGAATGCGGTCAAAGCTGTCTTCGAAAAAGAACTCCCCGATTACGATTTCGAGCACGTTATCTGCGATAATTGCTCGCAGGATGAAACCGTGGCCCGGCTTCGTGAAATGAGCCGGGAGGATCCGCGCCTGAAAGTGATCCTCAACGCGCGAAACTTCGGCCCGTTCTGCAACACCTTCAACGGCATGATGGCCACGACCGGCGACGCCATCATCGCCATGCTCCCGGTCGACATGCAGGACCCGCCCGAGATCATCCCCGCCATGGTCAAGCATTGGGAATCGGGCTACGAAGTCGTCTACGGCATTCGCGCCAATCGCGAGGAAGGCCTGCTCATGCGCGTCGTCCGCCATTGTTACTATCGGACGGTGAGCCGTTTCGTTGAGTTCAAAGTGCCGAACGATGTGGGCGAATTTCAACTCATCGACCGCGCCGTTGTCGATGCCCTCAAGCGCTTCGACGACTATTATCCCTACATCCGCGGCATGATCGCCAGTTGCGGATTTAAAAGCATCGGCGTCTCCTATACTTGGCGCGAACGCAAACGGGGTTTCTCAAAAAATCGTTTGTACCACCTGATCGACCAGGGACTCAACGGGATGATTTCGTTCACCAAAGTTCCCCTGCGCATCACCATGTTGATGGGGTTCGCCCTGGCCTTCTGCAGCATCCTTTTCGGATTGCTCAGCCTGGTCGCCAACATCGTTCTCTGGAATCAAGCTCCGCGCGGCATCCCGACACTTATTGTCGCCCTCTTCTTTTTCAGCGGCATCCAACTCTTTTTTATCGGCTTGCTCGGCGAGTACATCTGCGCGATCCACTTCCAGGTCCGCAAACGCCCGCTGGTCATTGAGCGCGAACGCCTCAATTTTTGATCGGTATTATATCTGGTATTTAATGATGCTTAAAATGTTTTCCGTCAGGCCCCAGGAAGGAATTAAATTGGAATTCACTTGGCTGACGTTTGGCCTTTTTTTCATTCTTTTTTTTACATCTCTTAATGGCTTTGTTGATTCCATAGACTATGAGTACGGAGCCACGGACTCCTGGCAATGTACTTTTCTAGGTGATCCGAACGACCGTCATGCGGATCTTATCAAATTATCGATTTCAACGGTTTCTTCGCCACCTCCGAATCTTTCGGAATGGCCTTCTCACTATCTGGATTTTTATACAAATAATCCCTATGGAAATGTAGGGGCTGTGTCCCGTGGCAGGCTGACAGCATTTCACTCTCTACCACTGGCTTTGCTCGTTGTAACCGGCATCGGGAATGGAATTCTTTTAACGGGTCCTGTTTTTACGACGATTGTCTTTTACGCGGTGGCCTTGACGTTACTTTGGTTGGCGTGCTGGTATTTTGTTTCAACTTCTTGGGAACGAATATTTGCATTTTCAGTCCTCGCGCTTGGCTATCCCTTCATGGTCATACTGTCCCGCGCGAATGTCGGATCGCTTGTTGCTGGATTTGCGCTCATTTTCTATATCTATTTATGCTGCAACCGACGTCATCTCCTTATCGCCGGAATATGTCTGGCGGTTGCATGCAATGTTCGGCCCAATGCGGTTTTGTTGGCGCCCTTGTTTCTTTGCTTTGGATTGCGTAAATCCATTGGCGGAGTTGCCCTCTTTCTACTAATGGCGGGAGCAATTGCCTCCGTTTGCTATGCCATCGCCGTTAAAGTTTATCCCGGATATTCCTTTTCTGTATTCCTTCAGGCGCTCGACATCTATCAAAGTCTCTATGTGTTTGGCTCCATGGGCGACGGCAACAACAATTCCGCCTATGGAGCACTTAAAGTATTATACGAAATGTTGCTCATAGGCACGTCTCCGAGGCTGTTGACGGCCGTGAACCAGTTTATTTTGCTTTTAGGCGTCGGATTCATTGCTTTTGCATCATATCGATTTTGGCGCGGCCTGCTTCCAGCCTATTACTTCGCCTTTGTGATCACAGGTGTATATATTCTGGCATCGACTGTCATAGCGACGTATCACATGTTCGTTCTATACGTCTTTATCCTGGCGGCAGGATGCAAAACCGCAGAGAGCGGAACTTTCCCGTCGATACTGGTCTTGATGGCGGCATTGATACTTATCCCTAAAAACTATATCTATATGTTTCCGGGTGTTTCTTGCGAGGTTATCCTGAATCCCCTCATTCTTTCCATCTGCCTGGGTTGGATATTATCCAGGAAATTTCCTGTCCAGACTGAGCTTTCGACAGAAGACTCCATGAGGACAGCGCCGGAAGTCAGGACCAAGAAGAGACGGCGTTAATATTCCATGCGATCTAAAATCAGTCGCGTGGCCAGCACCTAAACAATATCCAGATACGGATTGGTCTCACGCTCGTGACCGATCGTCGTGCGGGGACCGTGACCCGCATAGACCCGCGTTTCTACCGGCAACGGAAGCAGATGCTTCCGCAATCCTTGAAGCAGCGCAGTGCGGGAACCGCCGGGCAAATCCCAACGTCCCACCCCGCCACAAAAAAGCGTATCGCCACTGATCAACACGCCCCAGCCCGCATGATAAAACACCACGCTGCCCGGTGAGTGCCCCGGCAGGTGAAAGATCTGAAACTCCTCGCCCGCGCAAATAAAGGGTGCCGAGCCCTGCTCCGGCACGTCAAAATTCTCCACATGGGACGGCGCGCGGATCGGTGGCACCACCCCGAACATTTTCACGTAAGAGGTATCGAGCACCATCGCCTCATCGGCCTTGTGCACATAAATCGGGCACTGATAATCCTCCTGGATCAAAACTGAGTCCCACATGTGATCGAAATGGCCGTGGGTCAGCAACAGCGCCACCGGCCTCACCCCGGTACGCACCAACTCTCTCGCCATCCCTTCCGGGGCGTCGAAACAGATCACGCCTTCCTTGCCCTCAAGGAGGTAGCCATTGGTCGCCAGATCGCCTCCGGTAAAGACGCGTGGTGAAATCATATCTATTGGACGCTGCCAGGTGATGAAATGTTCGATTCTCTCGTTACTGCAATGTTTGTAGCAGGAGCCGCGCCGGATTTCGCGCCGTCTCCAGACGCCGTTTTTTTCTCGGTGCGCCGGGCGGCAGCGGCAAAATGCGACTTCGCCTCACGGATTTCCTGCGCATAGGTCGCCGAGGGATTATCGCCGTTCACATCGACCGCGTGACGCGTCGGATAACCCGTGTAATCCAGCGAAAAAAGCCCAAATCGCGGCGCGAAGGAACCCCACTCATAATTGTCGAAAAGCGACCAGTGGAGATAACCAATGAGAGGCTGCCCACGCTCCACCAACTGGCTGACCATCCGGACATGCTCGCGTAGATACTGACTGCGGGCCACTTTGTCCCGGCGGTGAAAACGCTGATTATCGTGCAATCGACGCAGGGCCATGCCGTTTTCTGCAATCAAGACAGGTAAGCCATAAGAGCCAAAATGTTTGACGAAGAAAGCCAGTCCCTCTGGCAGTAAATGCCAGTCCCACCATTTGCTGACCACGCTCTCCAGCATCCAATCGCGAAACGAACGCTTGCGCGTCTCAAAATCATGCCAACTCGGCAGACGCAACGCATGGGCCACGAATGGATCGTAGAAATCGAACGCAATATAATCAAGCGGCACCTCGTTGCGCTCATAGAGCAACGCGATGACCTGATCCCAGCAGGGCGCGGCGAAACCCCGCTTCGCCACGCCGTGATGGAATTTCTTGATCCACTGCCCCAAAAAATAACGCAGGCCGTGTCGGGGAAAAAGGCGGGTGGAATTAAAGCTCTCGTCAAAAGCCTCGGCACGCTTCGCCAGGTCCGCCTGCACCTTCTCCTTCGGCACGCCCCGTGACGGCGCAAAAAGCAAATCCAGCATCGCCGAGTCGCTCCAGTAGAGATCGCTGCAATAGTTGTTGAAGCTCACCATCGGTTTCGTTTCCGACTTGGCGTAAATTTCGTGGATCAACCGGTAAGCCCGTATATGTGCCTCCAGGAGATGGGCCAGACATTTCACCGTCGGATCAAGCCCGATCATGTGGTCGCCCGGAAACAGTCGGTACAGGTAATGGTTGAACGCGAGCAGGTTCGGTTCGTTGATCGTAATGAACCAACGCGGCGGTGCGCATCCAAAATCCTGCGGCAACGTCCGCAACAAATAGATCAACGTATGCCGAACAAAGGCGAGAAAATGATTGATCGTTTCCGGATTAAGCCACGCATCCAGTCCCAGCCACGCCGGATGAACAAAATGATGCAGCGTGATAATAGGTTCCAAGCCATGGGCGCGACAGGCCGCGATCCGCTGCGCATAACTATAGAGTGCCTGTTCGTCGAACGGCGGCGGTTTCGCCCCGGGCTTTGGGCAGGCGGTCGATCCAAGCTCCGTGACCGGCTGCACCCGCGACCACTCAATGCTCATCCGAAATGAATTGAGCCCCATGTCGCGGCACCGCTCGAAATCCTCATTGGCCAGCGTCCAAAAATCGGCCGTGCGTCCCGAGGGCGCCACCGCTCCCTTGCTCTCCGCCCAGGCCCAGTTGTTGAGCGGTTGACCCGGCCCATTATAACCACCCTCCGCCTGGTAACCTGACGTCGCCACACCCCAAAAGAACTCCTCATTCGCGACTAACGGTTTGGTCGGCAAAGCCATTGATCAAAGGTACTCGATTTCCACGCCGCGCCAAGTTTTCACTCGGTGATACATCGTACCTATGGAGGGTCAGCCTCCGGCCTGACCCATTCTCCGAGGCAGCCGTCGTACTCCGTGCGACGGTTCGGGTGGCCCGGACAACTAGTTGTCCGGGTTCGCGAAGCGAACAGGAGGTCGCTCCGGACTTTCACGTTTCTCTTCGGTCCTCCTGAGCTTGTCGAAGGATCAGCCTCCGAAAGATCATCGCGATCTGGGGGACTCTCCTACTTCGAATCCGTCACCACATGATTAACCAAAACCGGCCGCCCTTGCGCCGATGAATCCGATCCGGAACTCAACGTTGATGTGCCTGTCACCGGCGGCGTAGTCGGATTAGCGGCGGTTGGCCCCTGCGGACGCTCGATCACCGCGAAGGAATAATCGTAAAGCTTCTCGCCCCGGCGCACGACCACGATCATCGTCCCGCCCACATGACTGAAAAATGACGCATCGAGTACATCCGACGGCCGGTAAATTTCCCGCGAATCGATCCGCATCACCGTATCGCCCGCCTGAATGCCGCTCTGGCTCGCCGGCGTGCCGGGCATGATCTGCACCACGCGCACCGTCCGGCCATCATGGAGCGTATCGGGCCCTGCCGTGACGTTGACGCCCACCCAGCCGTGCCGCGCGCGGCCATACAGATTGAAATCGGCGATAATCTTCCCCATCGCCTCAGCCGGCAGCGCATAGACGGTCTTTCCATTATCGGGACTCGTCGCTACCAGTCCGACCACTTCGCCGCGCGAATTCAGTAGCGGTCCACCAACTTGCCCCGGGCTGATCGAGACA
>JABDHJ010000016.1 GCA_013285645.1 Verrucomicrobiota bacterium
GCTGTAGACATTGGAGGGATCAAACAAACGGCGACACTGGCGCTGTTGTCTATAAGTCGGCTGGGCTTCGAGCCACTTTACCGCATCGCCGAGCTTGGCGAAATCTTTGAGGAGAAAAGCTCCATCGCCGCCCAACGCGCGGAAAGCCGGGATGTCCTGGCACCAGACCGGCAACCGATAAAGCGCGGCCTCGAGAAGCGGCATGCCGAAGCCTTCCTGCTTCGAGGGGAAAAGAAGGCAATCGGAGAGGAGATAAAGATCGCGCATGGTGTCGTCCTGGACCTCGAAGAAGTCGTTCACGAAGACCACATGGCTCTGCAATTCAGCTGGGAGCGATTGACGCAGAAAAGTTCCGTAATGCTCGGAGGCAGGGCTGTTGGGAACTTTCGCCCCAGTGATAAAAAGCAGGGGATTGCGTTCCCCCTCCTTCAATTTCTTGATGACCTCAATGGCGAAATCGATGTTCTTGCGAACCATGACGCGGGCGGGCAGGAAGAAGACGAAATCACGCCACTGTATGCCCACGGAAGTGAGCGACTCGCGCATTTCGTTTGTGACCATGAAGAGACGAGCCGGATCGACCATATTGGGGACGACCTTGGCCGTTACCGGCGGCTTGAGATTCTTCTTGAGCTCGGCGGCGCGCAATTCGGAAGTGGCGATGTAGGTCACATCAGGGCAACTCGTCCGCATGAGATTCCACGGCGGCTGCGTTGGGTTGGGCAGCGCGTAGTCGGTGTTGGTGGCGGTGAGATCGTGCGTCCACGCGATCATCTTGTGCGTCGGAGCAAGGTCATGCAGAGCGCGGGTCAACGCCAGGTTATGGTGCATGGTGAAGACGTTGTGCACGAAGGTGACATCGACGCCAGTCAACTGCGCGCGTAACGCCTCGACCAGTGTCGAGCGATACTGGCTGAAACTCTGGTCGGATTGGCCGCGAATCAGAACGGCGCTGACGCTTTTGTTAAGTTCAAACTCGGGTGTGAGTTCCGGCATCAGGACGAATTCGTAGCCCTCGCCGGAGTCGATGCCCGCGCCGCTCAGGACCTTCACTTCGTGCCCGGCCTTCAGCAGCATGACGGCCTGATCGCGCATGACGTTCTCGACACCGCCGATTTCCGGCCAGGTCGTGAAGTGGAGTAGCGCGATTTTCATCCGCGCAAACCATAGACTTTGTTACGCGGCGGAAAAACACTTTTTTATGGGAAATAACTCGGAAACGTTTGAGGTAGCCGTCGACCTCCGGGCGAGGGTGCTGAAAGACCCGCGCTCGGAGATCGCGGGCTACCTGCATACCGAAGAATCTGCTTGCCGCCTGAGCGCGGCATCCTATTGAACATCGGAATGATCCCGAACACTTATCAATGGCTTTGGCCGGTGTTCTTCTATGCAGTGGGTTCGATTCCGACCGGTTATCTCATTGGAAAAACGCGGGGCCTCGACATCCGTCAGCATGGCAGCGGCAACATCGGCGCGACCAACGTGTGGCGGGTGATGGGACGCAACTGGGGTCTGGCTGCGTTCATCAGCGATTTCCTCAAGGGCTTTTTGCCGCTCTATTTGGTGCGGACGCTCAGCTTTCCTGATGCCGATTCCTGGACGGTCACCCTCCTGCTCGTGGCCTGCGGAATCGCCGCCATTCTTGGCCACAATTATACGCCGTGGCTGGGCTTCAAGGGAGGAAAGGGCATCGCCACCTCGGCGGGAATGCTCGGCGCGCTGATGCCCCCGGTACTGGCCGTCGCGCTCTCGCTCTGGATTATTGCGGTGCTGATCACTCGCACCGTTTCGATCGGCTCGATTCTCGCTTCGGTCGTCCTACTACCGGCGGCGGATTGGTTTTATCCCGGGAACTGGATTTATATCGGGCTGGCCACGCTCGCGGGAGGACTTGCCGTCTGGCGGCATCGCGCCAATATTCAACGACTACGGGCCGGAACGGAATCGCGAATCGAGTTCTCGTCCAAGAAAAAGAACGTCACATGACCATCATTATTCTAGGACACGGCGCATGGGGTCGCGCCATCGGACAAGTCGCGCAACGTTTGGGGCATCAGGTCCATTTTGCCTCGCACACCGATGCGCAATGGCCCGCCGTGAAACCGGATTATATTCTCGTCGCGGTGCCCGTGCAGCATGTGCGCGAAACGCTGGCCCATTTCCCGGCGCTGGGCGTGCCGGTGCTGAGCCTTTGCAAGGGACTGGAAATCACAACCGGGGATCGCGTCAGCGAAATCATCAGCGAGGTTTGGAATGAACCACGAGTCGCCGCGCTTTCCGGCCCGACCTTCGCCTCGGAAATCGCCGCAGGTCTTCCCGCCACTTGTACCATCGCGGCGGAGGATGAGAATCTCGCGAAACAATTTCAGGCGGTTCTTCATCAGCCTAATTTTCGCACCTATTGGTCCTCCGATTTGATTGGCGTGGAATTGGGCGGTGCGTTGAAAAATATTTACGCGATTGCCGGGGGCGCCTGCCATGGATTGAAGCTTGGGCAAAATTCGCTGGCGGGATTGCTCACCCGTTGTCTGGCGGAGATGACGCGCATCGGAGTCCATGCCGGAGCCAAGGCGGAGACTTTCTCCGGCTTGAGCGGCATCGGCGATTTGATGCTGACCGCGACGAGCGAACAGAGCCGTAATTTTCGTTTGGGAAGCCTGCTGGGCCAGGGCTACACGGTGGAGCAGATTTTGCCGAAGCTTGGTGGCGTTTGCGAAGGTCTTCCCACTACGCTTTCTGTTCATCTCAACACGACCATTCCCGCCGACTCGAAGCCGATCGTAACGCAACTCCACGCCGTGCTTTACGACGGCGTCCCGCCCATCATGGCGGTGAAGAATCTCCTCGGTCGCGCTGCACGGGATGAATGAATTTTTTTTAACAGGAAAACATGAAGACATGAAATACATGAAGGGATTTTTTGGGACCGACTATCCAACTTTCATGTGCACAGGTTTTTCATGTTTTCCTGATTTCATGTTTTCCTGTTAAAAATTGTCTTTCTACGTACCAACTCGTCGAAAAGAACAGAAACTGACGGACAAACGTTGCGTCGTTGCGTGAAATTTCTTAAGGAGTCAACTGCCGGTAAGTCTTCCCCTTCGGATCAAAATCGGTAGGGATGAAATTGGGGATTGAGCCGTCTTCATCAGCTAGCGTCCAATTGGCAGAACCATTTTTGTAGGCGACAGCAATAAATGGTCGTTTGTAGTAGGGCACTCCGTATACCCATTCGGACCATGTTTTAGAGAACGGGGGAGAATAAGGCAGCGGCAAAGGTACGGCTGAAGATCCTGGCTGATAGGTGATTCTATATCCGGTCAAAAAAACGGCGGGCAATCCACCAGGCGCCGATGAATCGACACAACATGTCACATCAAAACAAACGTTTTCCCTTTTTAGACTTTCATCTTTAGGCGGAACTTTCCCTATTACATGAAACAGGTGAACGTAAAAAATTGATGGATCCGTGACGTACTTACCATCGATTAAATGTTGAAAAATCTCCGTGGAAGACTTTCCTTCCGGATAGTGACCGCTGTGATCTTTAGAGTAAGCATCCAAAGACAGTTCGATGGCCCGTGTTGTTTGCAGTACAGACTTTTGATAGGCAGCCCCAGGTCCACCCGTTGGTCCGAATGCCGTTGCTACGAGAATAATGATGACAAAAACTACGACCGAATAATTTAAAACCTTACTCTTGGAAGTAGGTTCCTTTTTCATTTATTTGTCTTCGACGAATTTTTCTTAAAACACCAAGCCACCGCATAAGTCGTCAGCGTCCCAAACATGACGCGCCAGGGGAATTCGATTTGGACGAGCCAGTCGGGAGGATGGACGTAGCCTTCGGAGAATTTCAGGAGGCCGTGCTGGGCGAGATAGATGATGTTGTAGCTGATGTCGTAGCTCTGGCCGCGCACGGCGTTGATGACATCCCAGGGCAGGCCGCTCCAGATGGCGACGGCGACAAAACCGGCCAGCATGCCGATGAGATTGCCTTGCTCTGTCCCGCGCGTCTTAGTCGTCAGGCCGAGCAGGAAGATGCCGAGCAGCGATCCGTAGGTGTAGCCAAAAATTCCGAGCACGATGGGGATGATCCGCGCATGGGGCGAGTAGACGACTACCGCTGCCGTGATCGTGCCCACTGCCGCGAGCAGCAGCGCGAAGACCACCGTGCTCCAGCGAACGGCGGTGACAACCTGGCGCTCGGTTTCTCCTTTTCTTCCCAGATACGGCACCCAGAAATCCTGCGTGAAACTGGTGGCCAACGCATTGAGCGCCGTGCTGAGCGAGCCCATCGCCGTGGCCAAAACGCCCGCCACCAGCAAACCGCGTGCGCCCGGCGGAAGCTGGTGCAGGATGTAGTAGGAGAAAATCTCTGGGTTCTTGGTCGGTAAATGCGGGTCGGGATGATGCTGATAAAAAACGTAGATAAGAATGCCGATGAACGCGAAGGCCAGCCCCACCGGAATATCGATGAGCCCGGAGAGAATCAGCGCCAACCGGCTCTTGTGATAATCCTTCGCGGTCAACATCCGCTGCACCATGTCCTGGTCCGTACCGTGCGTGGCCATGGTGGTGAAAACCGATCCGAGCAGCGCGGCCCAGATGGTGTATTCGCTGCCAAGAATATCGTAGACGTTGGCGAGGATGCCCTTCGAGTGATCGATGCCTGAATCGAAAACCGTCATGTCCGTCGGCCCGGTCAACGCGCCGTGCGCCCCGCTCCAACCACCCACGCCAAACCAAAGCGAGATGAGTGCATAGACCAGAGCGCCACCCATCACCGTCGCCTGAATCACATCCGTCCACACAACTGCGCGGATACCTCCCGCCGCGGTGTAAATCGTGGTCAATATCACGACCAACAAAACCGCCCCACCATAAATCCAGACCTTTTCCGAGTCCGTCGCCGCGACGCCGTGCACCATTTCGTAACCAAGGACAATGATCACCGCCGCCACGTAAAGCCGCGTACCGCTGGCCAGCAGTCGCGTGACCAGAAAGACCGCAGAAGCCGCATTGCGCGTCGCCACCCCAAAGCGAACTTCAAGGAACTCGTAAATCGAGACAACGTTATTGTCGTAAAAGGGCCGCAGAAAAAGATAAGCCACGATGACGCGCGCGATGACCGTGCCGATGGCCAGTTGAACGTAAGTGAAATTGCGCAGATGATACCCCTCCCCCGGCGCTCCGAGAAAGGTCGCCGCGCTCAACTCCGCTGCGATAATCGAGGCCAGCACCGCCCACCAGGGCAGTTGACGTCCGCCCACGCTGAATTCGCGCATGCTCAGGCCGCTGCGACGCGCCGAGGCCAGTCCCACCCCGATGACGAGGCCGAAGTAGGCAAGAATGGCGAATCCGTCCCAGAAATAATCCATCGGAACGTTATTAAACGGTAATCCGGTAAGAACCTATCTCAAAATAAACGCGCGGTTTGGCGGCCTCGTAACGTCAAATCCTTAGTAAATTGAATTCCCGTTGGGTAAATATCTGATTTAGTATAGCCCGTCCATGCCTTACAGCGCCCCCATGTCATACGAGACGGAAGACCAGGATTCGATTCCCACGAAGTGGATCGTCCTGTTTGTCGTGCTCTCCCTCCTCGCGCATGCGGTGCTTCTCTTCGCGCTGGTTTTCCTGTCGAAGCATATCCCGGAGCCCAATCTCGAACCGGAGAAAAGTCCGACTGTGGCTCTCCATCTCATTCCACCACCGCCTGCGGTCCCTACGCCCAAGCCTATTTTCATGCCCACGCCGGACCAAAAGAATACGAAGCATAAGGACTCCCTGGTCCAGTCGGACCACGACACGGTACTCGCCTCCAAAAGCAAAACGAGCCGCAAACCGGATTCGATCATGCCAGATGTGGTCAGCAAAGATACGCATGCCACCTCGCTGGACAGCTCGCCCAGTGCACCGCCGACGCAAAAATCGCAGGCTGAGACGACTCCGCCGACTCCCAAGGCCGAGCCCGCCAAGCAACCGCCCACCCCGCCTCAACCCCAGCAGCCTCCGCAGCCGAAAGCAGAGCCGTCGAAAACACCGCCTACACCCACCAAGACGCCTCCTCCGCCCAATCCCGCTCCGACTCCCCCGCCCAAACAGCCCCCACCACAGGCCGTCGATCCTAACGGATTGCCCGTCCTTCCCGCGCTGGCTGCCCCCACCATGGCGCCCCAGACCTCGGCGACCGCCCAACAAGCCCAAGTCGCCACGCCTCCGCCCATGATGCCTATCGTCCCCGCGAACATGCAGGGGATGGCGGGTATTTCCGGACAACCTTCACCGCAGGCGATGAAAACGGATTTGGGCGCGTACAAAGCGCGGTTCTACCAGGCCGTCGGCTCGCGTTGGTACGCGCAACTGACCCCGCAGAAAACTCAAATTATTGGCGTGGGCACCGTTCGCATTCAATACACCATCTCACCCGACGGTATCGTCACTTATAAGGTGATCGATAGTGGCGGCGGTTCCATGCAACCCCTGCTCACCATCAGCGTCACCTCCATTCAGGGGGCCTCGCCGTTCATGCCCTTTCCGCCCTCGATGCTCAAGGACTATCCCGACGGTTACACCGACGAATTTTCGTTCAGCATTTATTGAGCCCCAAGGGAGATCTCTGCAAAAGTCTTTCTTCAAGCAATCAGTCATCTTGAGCTTGTCGCACACACATGTGACAAGATCAGTTCTGTACCTCTGAGAAAAGGCAGACCGAACTGATCCTTCGACAAGCTCAGGATGACTAATGCTAAATGTGAGAGTTTCGCAGAGGTCTCCTTCGGAGCTCCTGACCGGCGTTAGGTTCTGGACAAATGGGCCAAATGAACGGCTTAATCGGTTGGTTATGTCGAACAATGAAACCCTCGCCGCCCGGGCCGAACGCGCCGCCCAGATCGTCAAGCAGCCCGAGCTCTATAAGGTCTGCGAAGGCTGCGAATCCATTGTGGTGCGCAATGCGGCGACCTGTCCCAATTGCCACGGCTACCGGTTCGACGAGGACGCAGAACGGGTCCGATCCCAAGCTGAAATTTTAGGCAAACGACTGCCGACTTCGGTGCCTCCCAGTGAGTTAATGTAGCCCACTTGCCAAGTCGCACTTTGCGAGTAAGATTGCAGGTAGGTCCATTTTACCGAATCCTATGAGCCGCCCTGCCCTTCCCCTGAAATCGCGCGTCCGCTACGAAGGCCGTGCAAAGACATTTGACCGGCGCGCCACTGTTGGCGCCGACCTGGAAAAGCTCCCCAACCCGATCTGGCGCACGGTGGGGCTGGTTTTGCGCTCGACGATGGCCGAGGCTCTTCGCGCGAAGACTGCTTACAAGACAGTTGGAAAGAAGTAGGGGTTTCCTTCAATGCCTTCGGTGACACGCTGGAGGCGTGTTAGCATGGTAGCCGGTGGTTGAGCGTAGCGACACCATCGGTAAAATGTAATAAGAGGATTTTATCCCGTAAGGGATAACAGCACGGCGCGTCACCTAAACCGATCTGGTTGGATCGCTCTCCCCTGCGATCCCTCCCGGATCGTCATCAGGGATAACCGTTTACCGGTGGTGTCGCTGCGCTCAACCACCGGCTATGGTGCTTTAAAACCTTCGGCTTATCCAAAGGCAACTACATCGTTACGGCTCATGATAACGGAATTTTAAAGCGCCCCATTTTACAGAGACCCTTTACCGTTTAAAATTGATTTGCCGTTGGGCGTCTTTGGCCGGAGCATATCCCTCCTTATGGCAGAACCAGTTGCAGTTGCGAAAATGGACAAGATCGTGGCCCTGTGCAAACGGCGGGGCTTTATTTTTCAATCGTCGGAAATCTATGGCGGCCTCAATGGCGCGTGGGATTACGGCCCGCTTGGCGTGGAGTTGAAGCGGAATCTCAAGGATTACTGGTGGAAGTGCATGACGCAATTGCGCGACGATATCGTCGGCTTCGATGGCTCCATCCTGATGAACCGCGCCGTCTGGAAAGCTAGCGGGCATGAGGCGACGTTTTCTGATCCGATGGTGGAGTGTTTGCTGACGAAGAAGCGTTATCGCGCGGATCAGATCGAGCCGCAAAGCGGCACAGTTTTTCCCTTCGAAGGTATAATTGAAGCGCCGGGGGCTGATGCTCACGAAGAGGTAAAGAAACTTTGGGAAACTGAAGTTGGCGCATCAGTTACTAAGTTTACCGTGAATAGCACTTCGCTCTTGAGCCTCTTCAAACCTCTCTCTTTTGCGGTCATCGTACCCGAAGGGAAAGGCATCGAGTCCGCCACCAAAATTGCTCGTCAATTCTATGATGCGCGCGGCTACAAAAATTATAAACCTGTTGTAGGGGAAAAATATTCTGAATTGGCTACCACCAAGTTCAACCCTGAAAACGGCAGCATGCTCGGCGAACCCCGCGTCTTCAACCTCATGCTGAAGACCTACGTCGGTGCTGTGGAAAGCGAAGATAGCATCACTTACCTGCGGCCCGAGACGGCGCAGGCGATGTTTGTGCAGTTTAAGAACGTGCTTGATGTCTCGCAGAAGAAGCTGCCGTTCGGCATTGCGCAGATCGGCAAGGCGTTCCGCAACGAGATCAACCCGCGCAACTTTACTTTCCGCTCACGTGAATTCGAGCAGATGGAACTCGAGTTCTTCGTCAAGCCTGGCACCGGTCCCGAGTGGCTCGACAAGTGGCTGGAAGAACGGCTTGCGTGGTATGAGCAGGTCGGCATTCCGCGCGCGAAGATCCATATCCTCACCGTGCCGGAGAAGGACCGCGCGTTTTACTCGCAGGGCACCTACGACCTCGAATACGAATTTCCGTTCGGCATCCAGGAACTTGAAGGCATCGCCCATCGCGGCAACTACGATCTCACGCAGCATCAGAACGCCAGCGGCAAACCACTCGAATATTTCGACGAGGAAACGAAGACCAAGTATCTCGCGGAAGTCGTCGAGCCGAGCGCGGGCGTCGACCGCACCGTGCTGGCCATTCTCTGCGAAGGTTATGACGAGGAGACGATTAAGGACGAGGAAAGCGGCAAGGAAGAGACGCGTGTCGTTCTCCGGTTCGCGCCGCGCATCGCGCCGATCAAGGCCGCCATTTTCCCGCTCCTCAAGAACAAGCCCGAGTTGGTTGCCATTGCGAAGGACATCTACAAGACGCTGCAGCCGTTGCTCAAGGTCGCCTATGCCGACACCGCCGCAATTGGCCGTCGCTACCGGCGCATGGATGAAGTCGGCACGCCGTTCGGCATCACGATTGATTTCGAGACAATCGAGGGCACCAAGGAAGCTTGCACCTCTGCCACAGGCAAGCCTATCGCCGTCGGCGAGAAGGACACGGTCACTTTGCGTCATCGCGACAGCATGAAACAGGAGCGGATCGCGATTGCCGATTTGCCTGCGTATCTACTGACGAAGGTCTCCTAAGCACGCCGGTTATCTTCCATGATGGGGTTTCCATGACACCAAAGCCCCTTCTCCTGGCCGATAACTGGCTGCTTGAGTTGGCCCAGGATGCGGACGTGCCCGTGGCCCTGGTCTGCATGGAGGCGAAGCAGCTTTCCGATTACAAGCTTCCACCCCTCGTCGAGGTCCTGAATCTTCAGGAAGCCTTGGAGGGTTTGCGCGCCGGTCGCTTTTCCCGCCTGCTTACGAGCCCGCGCCATGGCCCTCTCTGGGATAAGCAGCGTCCCCTGCTCTCGCGCATCTGGGAAATGCGCAAAAAAATCGGGAACGATACCGTCCTGCGCCAGTATGAAATTCCCAAGGTGGCCCTGTCCTGCGGTGTTCCCCTCACCGTCGTTGATCGATCCGATGGCTCTCACATCGCGGAATGGAACCATCCCCTCTTAGAGGCAGCGGAGACCTATTGGATGAGAGAGCTTCCCCTTCATCCGCAGCATCCGTTGATCAATACATCGCGCCGCTTTCGACATCATTCCAACCTCGATAAAAGTCCGCTCCTTCAGGCCATGAAAAAGGTGCGCCCCATTTCGCTAGGCCTATCCGATTCCCGGCAGGCTTTGGCCAAGCCCGCCACCAAACGACACGACATCTTCTTTGCCGGATCCAATACCAGTCCCGTGCGGGAAGAGGCCCGCCAAGTCCTTCAACGACTCGCAGTTGAAGGCGCCTATAAAATCTATTTGCCCGAGACGGCTTTATCCCGTACCGATTTCTATCAGGCGTGCGCCGAATCGCATTTGGTCGTTTCTCCATCAGGCTGGGGCTGGGATTGTTTCCGGCATTACGAAGCGGCCCTCTGCGGAAGCGTGCCGGTGATGAATTATCCGACGATTCGCCGCTATCGTCCATTCCTCGAGGGAGAGCACGGCTTCTACTATGATTTGGAAGATAACGGATTGGAACGGTGCCTGAGAAAAGCACTCACAGATCGAGCCCGGCTGATCGAGATGGGCCAAAGCGCACGGAGCCATGCGCTCAACTATCATCTCTTTTCGAAGCTTCTACGGTTGATGGTAAAGAACCCTGGAGTAAGCTCCGAGGCATTTTAAGGTAGCCGCCGCTGTCCCTAGCGGCGGTGCCTTTTTCTCGACGGACCGCCGCTAGGGACAGCGGCGGCTACCACGGAACCAACTCCCTCGATCAAGCCGAAGCAAGCTTCGGAGAATTAAACCCAAGGGATTAAACGAATCAGACTGAACGGGCTGTCACGATGAGATGGCGACCGAACAGGGAACCGCCGGACCCTGCGGTCTTCCAAAAATCGATCTCTTCCTGCGTTTTTGATTTTTTCAGGCGGCGCTGGCAATAAACGATTTGCGGCCACGCGACGATCTTTTCCCAAAAGTGCTTGGGCTTGGACAGAGGTTCCTCGTGCAACCGGATATCGGAAAAGCCGGCGAGCTTAAGATAGAGATAAAGCTGGGGAAACGACCATGGCATGATGTGCATGTGGGAGCCGCTGACGATCTTTCCGGCAAGACAGGGGAAACTCGGGAAAAATCCGCGGATCAGGTATTGCAGACGAGCGGCGGGATACCAAATGTTCGGCGTCGTAACCACCATCAATCCGTCCTTCTCCAAATGTTGGTGGGAAGATTTGAGAAAAAGCAGCGGATTGCCAAAATGTTCCAGGCCCTCGCAGCAAAGGACGGCGTCATACAAAGGCAAATGAGACGGAATTCCCGCGTCGAGATCCGCCTGAAAAATCGTGCGGTAACCGGGAGAAGATGTGGTGTAAAGATCGATGCCATCCATTTCCGTATCGAAGGGGACGCGGGCCTTTAACCAGCCCTCGCCAAACGGGGCGTCGAGCAGGCGGGGCCGCCCGGAAGGAGATTTGAAATGCGCCGTCAAAAGTTGGAGGACGACTTCTTTGGAGGAATCTTGCATGCGAAAAATGGGGGATAGATCAATTATCTTTCAATCCAGCCCTCGGGCCATGGGCACCGGGTGATTTCCTCCGGCAAATCGCTGGTTGGGATCTTGATCAGGCTTTCGTAAAGATGCTTTGATTCCGCAAAATAGTGAAGGTTTTTGATGCCGGGATCGAAGTTTTTCCAGACGCGGTCGAACCAGGTTGGGTCAACTCCGGAGGCGTGCCCATAGTTTTTCAGCTTGGTAAGAATGCGCTCGTCATCACCGACACACGACCCGTGATGCAGACGTAAATCGGAGGGAAGTTGTGCCATCTTGGGCTTCCGCCCCTTGCGAAAATATTCCTTCCATCGTGCCGAACCATGCCATTGAACCTGGCGGTCATGCTCGAAATAAAAGCCGCGGCGAAGAAAAGCCAGCGGACGGTAGCCATCGCCCGGTTCCACAATCTGGTAGTTCCAGGTGCGAAAATAAGTGCGGCTGTAGACTCTGTAAGCGGCCCACTGGGTTTTCTTCACGTGTTCCCAGCATTGACGCAGGACATCGACCGGCCAGACCTCGTCGCTATCGACGATGAGGTAATAATCCGCGTTAGGTTCGAGGTCCATCGCGGTATTGCGCAACCGGGCCTCGCTGTTTCCTCCGCGCACCTGGGACAGGCCCCGATCCACGATCAGTTTGATTTTATTGTCCGGGTCGGGAATCTGCAGCAAAACATCCAGGGTCCGATCGGGCGCAAGTTCCTTTCCTGAGAAATTCCGGTCATGCCGCGTGGTGCAGCAAATGGCATCGACCACGGGATAGATCGCCCGAACGCTGGCCTCAACGAAGGACTGCTCCTTGAACAGGAGCATGATCGCGGCCAAACGCATACGGCAATGGAGAGCCCAGCCTCCCGGCTAGGCCACGACTTGCGCGGTCACTTTCGCGGCGGGCTTGACCTTGAGATAGGGCACCGTCTTCTCGACCGTGTTGGCAACACTGATGCCAGCCTTGGTGCGGAGCGCGTCCACCTTGCCGTGATCGACAAAGGCATCAGGCCATCCGATGCGGACCACGGGAGTTTGGATGCCGACGTTGGAAAGTTCCTCCAGCACCGCGCTACCAAATCCACCGGCGAGCACGTGATCTTCCATCGTGACGACGACATCCGCGCTGCGGGCGAAGAAGGAAATCGTATCGACATCGAGTGGCTTGACGGAGCGGGGATTGATCACCGCCGTGGAGAAGCCTTTCGCCTCGAGTTCCTTGGCGACTTCGAGTGCCATGGGCAGGAGCGCGCCGAGTCCAAGAATCACCGCCTGCGTGCCGTGCTTAACGACCTCGGCCTTGCCGATGGGAATCAGCGCGGGCTTGGCCTTGAGTGCCACACCGGGGCCATTGCCACGCGGGTAGCGAATGGCGATGGGGCCGTCGTGATGGAGCGCCGTGAAGAGCATGTCGGCCAACTCGTCCTCGTTACTCGCATCGAGATGGACCATATTGGGGATACAACGCAGGTAGCTGATGTCAAAGAGACCGTGATGGGTCGGGCCGTCATCGCCGGAGAGGCCGCCGCGATCCATACAGAACACGACGTTGAGATTCTGCAGGCAGACATCGTGGACGATCTGGTCAAAGGCGCGCTGGAGGAAGGTCGAGTAAATCGCGACGAACGGCTTGTACCCCTTGGTGGCCATGCCGGCGGCGAAGAGAACGGCGTGTTCCTCGGCGATGCCGACGTCAAAATATTTGTCCGGATGCTTGGGCTGGAAGAGATCGAGCGCAGTGCCGTTGGGCATGGCCCCGGTGATCGCGACGACCTGGGAATTCATGTCGGCGAGCTTGATCATCGTCTCGGCGAAGACCTGCGAGTAGGTCTTCGGCGCGTTGGAAGTCGTCTCGACGCCCTTTTCGGGATCGTAGGTGTTTGGGCCGACGCCGTGATATTTCTTCTGCTTCGACATGCCGATCTCGAAGCCCTTGCTCTTCTGCGTGATGACGTGCAGGAGCAGCGGGTGATCGTGGTGCTTGGCGAAATCGAGCGTCTTGATCAGGTTCGGCAAATCGTGGCCATCGATTGGCCCGTAATAGGAAAGGCCCATCTCCTCGAAAATCAGGCTGGGACGATGCCCGGTGGAGAGCAGGCCCTTGACGGCGCCCTCGGCCTTGAGCGCGATGTTCTTGCCGGTTTCGCCGGTGAAACGCTCGACCAGCTTTTCCATGCTGCGATGCAGGTTCGCGTAACGAGGATCAGTAACGATGTTGGTCAGGTACTTGGCGATGGCGCCGACGTTCTTGTCGATCGACCATTCGTTATCGTTGAGGATGACGATGAGCCGCTTGGTGTGAGTCGAAATATTATTGAGCGCCTCATAGGTGATGCCGCAGGTGAAGGCCGCATCGCCGCAAAGCGCGACGACGTGCTCGCTGCCGCCCTTGAGATCGCGCGCCGTCGCCATGCCGAGCGCAGCGGAAAGAGCCGTGCCCGCGTGACCGGCGCCGTAGGAATCGTGCTCGCTCTCGGTGCGAAGCATGAAGCCGTTGAGTCCACCCGGCTGGCGAATGGTGTCAAAGCGGTCGCGCCGACCGGTGAGCAGCTTGTGGACGTAGGCCTGGTGGCTGACGTCGAAAACGAAATTATCGGTAGGGGTATCGAAGACCGCGTGGAGCGCGATGGTTAATTCCACCACACCAAGATTGGGCCCGAGATGGCCGCCGGTCTTGGCCAGGACGGAGATGAGTTCCTCGCGGATTTCCGCAGCCAGGGTAGTGAGTTCGTCCTGCGAGAGTTTTTTGACGTCTGCGGGCGAATTGATCGAGTCGAGAAGGCGTGCCATAAGGTAAGGGGTGAGAGTTAGCGCGGTTCACGCGATTGAACAAGAATATTACGTTCATGCGACGGTGAAAACCTTTGGCCATTGACCCCAAGATAGCTGCTCTCCACAGTTGAATATCTTGAATAAGTTTCTTTCTATCAGGAAAATAGGGCTGCTCCTTGGCCTTCTGCTGATTCTTTCCTCTTTCGTGCTCGTGCAGGTTGCTCGGGGCTGCATTGCGCTATCCAATAGCGGGGCCATAGGGATCAATCACGAGGTGGCCGTTATTATTTGGGATAAAAACCACCACACCGAACACTTTATCCGTTCTGCAACACTTGATTCCAAAGATGCCAGTGCGGGTTTTCTTGTTCCGACGCCGACTACGCCGGAATTGGCTGTGGCAGATGCGCGGATTTTCGATCTCGTGGAGAAATATCTGCCAATTTATCGCAGTGACTCTGCGCCAATACCCGCTTCGATTTTGACAAGCAAGAGCCCCATCGTTGTCGCCGAACAAGACATTGGAGACTACCACGCCGTGACCCTTGATGCCACCGATGCAACCGGCCTCGGCGTTTGGTTAAAAAAGAATGGTTATGCATGGACAGCAGGCTCGGCCCAATGGCTGGAGCCCTATCTAACTGCCAAATGGAAGATCACGGCATTTAAACTTAGAGGCTCCGGTTCCGGCGAGTTGACCACCAACGCCATTCGAATGAGCTTTGTCACCGATCACCCCTTCTTTCCTTACAGTGAACCCGCAGAAGCCAGCCAACTTAGTGGTCCCAATCGTACACTCCGAATTGCCATCCTCAGCGACGAGCGAATGACCGGGAAATTAGGCGATGGCACGGATTGGGCAGGCCATCTTGATCTCGCACGTTCCACTACACCTCCCTTATTTGCCCATGTGGACAAGAACGATTGGCTAAAATACGCCAAGTTCAACGACAAACCCGAAATTCAATTGCCCAAACGATTGACCTACTTCTCGGATTACTCCAATCCACGTCCTGGCAAATCAGATCTCTTTTTCTCTGCAAGCCCGGACCAAGCGGATTATTCGCCTTAGTCGTAACGAAGCAGTTGGGATCGAGCTATAGCCCGATTGACACTGTAGGAAAAAGACGATGCCACGAGAACACGCCTTCGGTTTGAAATTCATCTCACATCCTTGCTTCCAACTACATCGTTACGGCTTAGAGCACAGCGGAAATTTTCACTTTGCCTTATTCTTTAAACGAGTAATTCTGCCTTTGTCGCAAGAGCGGTTTCGTCCGCATTGCTTATTTTACCCTAATAATCCACTCGAACGCCTCTCTCCCATGAAAAAATCCTTCGCGCTGAACCTGATGTGGGTCGCCATTTTGGGCGCACTCCTGACCTTTTCTTCGCCGGCGTTTGCCGTCAGCCACGTCATGATGCTGCAGGCGCAGGATTTGGTTCACCAAGCGTGGAATCCCGGTGGGAAAAAGCCCGGCGATGCCAAGCGTATCAAGTTGCTGAATCAGGCCTTGCAGCTTCTCGCCGACGATCCCTACGAGGGCTATAATGGTCACAAGAAAAAGGCCATCCGCTATATCCACTCCGCCATCGACGAAATCAACCTCGGCGACCCCGACCATAAGGTGAATGATTATCTCCAGGACGCCGTGGATCAATGCCGCAGCGCCATCGTCGATAATGACGATTGATTAGAGTACAGTTGGCATGCTGTGATACTCTCCTTTATGCCACGGACCTTTCGTCCGACTATCGCGTTGATTGCGTTGGGAGCTTGTTTCTTTGGATCGTTGGCCTGGGCTGCTGCCTGTTTTCCCAAAGCTTACGATTGGCGTTATACAGTTATTTCATCCCTGGCTTCGCCGAGAGACAATCCGCACGCGTACTGGATTGCCAGTGCCGGGTTGGCAGTCACCGGGCTTGTACTTCTTCCGTTCCCATTCTTTTTACAGAAGCGCCTGGGGCGATTCGCGCCCCATTTGATGGCTTGGGGTGGAAGATTTTTTGTCCTCGGGGCAATTAGTCTTACTTTGTCCGCCTTGATTGTGCCCGGCCATTATCGCCTTCTGGGCATAGGTCGCACTCACGAACATTTGGCCCAGATTTCGAGCGTGGGATTTTGTCTCTCACTCATTTTATATCTTGGGACAATTCTCCGTTTGCCGCCGTCACTTTTTCTGATTCGTGTGATGAGTGTTGTTGCCGTCATTTTGCCTGTAACGGCCTTGATCGTGAGCCGGTTGAGCTTGTTCCTCGCTTATGAATGTTGTTCTCCGATGGTTTATCGTGCGGTCAAAGCCTCTCTTTGGAGTAGCCTGGCGCTCTGGGAATGGGTGGGTGCCGTGAGCATTTATCTTTTTTTGGCACTCACGATTTATGCGCTGCCTGAAGGTGATCTGCAATCCGAGCCCAGAAAATAGTCGACTCGTTGGAGAGTCCGCACGGACATCAAGGCGCTTAATCTTTATGACGGCCAAATGTAATTCTAAAGACCTAGCTTTTGGAAAGTAGCCATGGAATATTAGCGGCAAGGCGAAAAAGCACGTGAAACTGCGCTTGAAATCATTTTTTGTGATTGCCCTCTTGGGGGGCATGGCTCTTCCTGCAATGGCTGGTGATGACGTTTCGACGATGAATCCGAAGGATTTGCAGGCCATCAAGGCAATCATGGAGAACCAGAGCGTTAGCACCGTTCAACCTCCCTCCAAGGGGATAGTTCTCAGCGGCTACGTGAGTACCAGTTATACCAAGCAAATTGATGGTTCCTGCAAAAATGGATCTTCTGTGGTGGCGGTTCCGAACGGAAGTTTGACTACCGGAAAACTGACCGTGACCATACCCCCCTCTGACAAGACTGGGTTGTTTGGTGGTTTTCAGATTGATGCCATCCATTGTTCGGGGACGAAATAAGTAAAGAACCCATAGCAAGCTCCGAGGCATTTCAGAGGTAGCCGTCGACCTCCGGGCGACGGTCGGAGGTCGGACCCGCGCTCGGAGATCGCGGGCTACCCCTCAAGCCGAAGCAAGCTTCGAGAAATGTAGCGGCGGCAATTTTGGAGACAGATGGCGGGGATGTAGAGTAGAGTTGCAGGCCCCTTCCCTTTTGCCATGCCTTTACTCCAACTTCGCGAAGTCACCCTTAAATACAGTTCCGCCCCGCTGCTTGATCAGATCGATTTTCAAGTCGAGGCGGGCGAACGCATCTGTTTGCTCGGGCGCAACGGCGCGGGCAAGACCAGTTTGATGCGGATCATCACGGGCGAGGAGACGCCGAATGAGGGCGAGATTATCCGGCCCGACGCGGCGGTGATGACACGGCTGATCCAGGAAATTCCCGAAGACATCACAGGCACGGTGATGGAGGTGATGCACTCCGGCCTGCGACCCGATCGGCATGAGGAAGAGTGGCAGACGGACGTGCGACTGGAGGATCTGGCAACCGAAATGAGCCTGCCGGTGGATCATGAATTTTCCGCGTTGTCGGGTGGACTGAAGCGCCGCGTTCTCTTGGCTCGCGCGCTGGCGGGCGAGCCCGATATTTTGTTGCTGGATGAGCCGACGAATCATCTCGATCTCGATTCGATCCTGTGGCTGGAACAGTTTCTCCTGACCTCGAAGATCACGCTTTTCTTTGTCACGCATGATCGAACGTTTTTACGCAAGCTGGCCACGCGCATCGTAGAATTGGATCGTGGCAAGCTCACGAGTTGGGCTTGCGATTACGATACTTACCTGGAGCGCAAGGCGCAGAGTCTCGACGCCGAGGAAAAGCAGTGGGCGGCGTTCGACAAGAAGCTCGCGCAGGAGGAAGTCTGGCTACGGCAGGGTGTAAAGGCGCGACGCACGCGCAATGAGGGTCGCGTCCGCGCGCTGCAGGCGATGCGCAATGAACGGGGCGAGCGTCGTCAACGCGAAGGGACGGCGCGGATCGAGATCCAGACCGGCAGCATGTCGGGTCAAAAAGTCATCGAAGCAAAGGATGTCAGCTTCGGCTTTGGCGGCACGCCGTTGATCGAAAATTTCACGTCTACCATCTGGCGCGGGGACAAGATCGGCATCATTGGGCCGAATGGTGGCGGCAAGACGACGTTGCTGAAATTGTTGCTGGGACAACTTGAGCCGCAATCCGGTTCGGTGAAGTTGGGCACGAATATGCAGGTCGTTTACCTCGATCAGTTGCGAGGGCAGATCGACAATGCCAAGACCGTTGCGCAGAATGTGGCGGGCGATGCGGAGACCGTGACTTTCCAGGGACGTCCGCGGCATATTCACAGTTACCTTCAGGATTTTCTTTTCCGTGCGGATCGCATCCGAATGCCGGCGAAGATGCTTTCCGGCGGCGAGCGCAATCGACTGCTGCTTGCCCGACTTTTTCTGCAACCGGCCAATGTGCTCGTGATGGATGAACCGACGAACGATCTCGATGCCGAGACGCTGGAGTTGTTGGAAGAGATACTCCTCGAATATACCGGCACTCTGCTGCTGGTTTCGCATGATCGCTCCTTTTTGGACAACGTGGTGACGAGCGTGCTGGTCTTTGAAGGGGCCGGACAGGTCCTCGAATATACGGGCGGCTATGAGGACTGGATTCGGCAACGTGCGGCGAAGCCCGTTGTTCACTTCCGGGAGATTCCGGCGGAACGCAAACCGGAGCCTAAGCCGGTAGTGGTGAGTGGAAAACCAGCCAAGTTTCTCAAGAAAGAGCAGCGTGAGTTAGAGGAATTACCTGCGCAGTTGGATCAGTGGGAAACGGAGAAGACGGCTTTGACCGAGCGTCTTTGGGATCCGGAGCTTTATAAGAAATCGCCTGAAATTTTGCCGAAACTTAATGCTGAGTTGTCGGCTTTGGAGGAAAGAATCAAGACGGGGTATGCGCGGTGGGAGGAGCTTGAGGCAAAGCGCAAGGCAAGTGAAGGGGCTGAGTAAAGCGTTTCTGAAATACTTTAGCCGTTGCAGAAAGCTTGAGGCCCGGAGGGCCGCAAGAAATTAGCCGGTGGCGCGAGCCACCGGTATTGCCAACGGAGTCATCCGCCCCGGATGGGGCGGCGGATATGATCAACCTCTCGGATTTCCACCGCCCCGCCGGGGCGGATTGTCTGATTACGATGTACCGGTGGTTGGCACCACCGGCTAATTTCCGTTGGCCCTCCGGGCTACCGAAAAAAGCACCGCCGCCGAGCCAGCGGCGGCTACCACGGCGGCTCAACGCTTGCGTTGGAGGTCGTAGTTGGCGGGTTTGGGTGTGAGGGCGTCGGCGGTCCTGCGAGCGGGCATCCAGTTGGACAGGCTGCGGACGTTGAGTTGTTGCCGGATGACGTCAATGGAGGGACCGTGCGTCACCTTGATCGTTCGATGTTCATCGGGATGCAGGTGAAAGAAATTGTCGTCAAACCAGGCGTCCTCGTTTTTCAAACTGAGCACAACGTAGGGTGCGGGCTTCTCGCAGGAGAGATGGATGACGGTGCCTTCCGGGGTTGATTCCACTTCGGTCTTGATCTGCGGATCGGCGAGACTGAGATGCTTGGGCCGCGCGAGCGGAACCCAGTTGCGACTGAGGACGGTTTCCCCTTCCGAGGCCCAGGCCCAGATCATCAAGTCGTGGGCATGATAATTTTCCAGCAGCGGCTTGGCATCGAGATCGGCGATATAAAGACCCGATTGAGAGTCAATGTTAACCGTGGCGCTTTCCTCGAGGAGGACTTTACCGTCGGTGTCGGTGATTTGCCATCCCACGTCCAGCGTTGCATCTGAAGGACGCTGATTCGATACGTGGATGCGCGCGCGACTGGTGAGCAGGTCTTCCTCAATGCTGACGAGCACCGGGGCGAAGAAACGCTTGGCGTCGTATTGGAGCGCCTTCCATCGACCGAAGGAATCGATCGAGCTCCAACTCGCGCAGGGCCAGATGTCGTTGATCTGCCAATAAAGAACGCCGCCGCAAAGAGGCTGGATGCGGCGAAGATGCTCGGTGGCGTAACGGACGCAAAGGGACTGCGTGATTTGAGAGAGGGAGAGCAAGTCCTCGAAATTGAGCGGCGGCTGGAACCAGTCGCAGAGATAGCTCATGATGGTTCGGTTGCCTACCTCACTGCGCTGATGATAGTCGAGAATGCGGCTCATGAGGACGCGGTCCTCGGGTGCGGTAAAGCTCTCAACGGTGCGCAGCTCGGGATAGGACTGGAATCCGAATTCGCTCATGAAACGGGTGCGCCAAGTGCGTTGCGACTCGAACGTTTGGCCTCCAAAGAAAACGCTCCAATGGTGGGTGTCGCCGGAGAGATCGCTGCCGCAATCCTTGCGATCACCGAGCGGACTATGCGGGCTGGAGGGCCAGTAGGCGGTGTCGGGATCAAGCTCTGCGCAAACTTTGGGCAGCAGTTGATCGAAGAGCAGGCCGTAGACATCCCACGGGTAATCGTCCGCGCCGCCGAAGGGACCTTCCAACTCGTTGTTGCCGCACCAAAGCGCGAGCGAGGCATGATGCCGGATGCGACGGATATTATCGCGGGCCTCGGCCTCAACGTTGGCCATGAAATCGGCGTCCCAGTTCGGATACATCCCACAGGCGAACATAAAATCCTGCCAGACGAGGATGCCCATTTCATCGCAGAGATCATAAAAATCGTCGTTCTCGTAAATGCCGCCGCCCCAGACGCGGAGCATGTTCATGTTGGCATCGACGGTGTCCTGCAGGAGTTTCCGGTAGTCCTCGCGCGTGATTTCAGGAAGGAGAATGCGGACGGGGACCCAGTTCGCGCCTTTGCTGAACATGATCTTTCCGTTGATCTCAAAGTAGAACGATTCGCCGACCGGATCCTTTTCACGGACGAGGCGCAAGGCGCGCAGACCGATTCGGCGCTGCCAAATATCGTGCGCGCCGGAGGCATCGGTCAGAGTGGCGCGAAATTCATATAGTGGCTGGGTGCCGAGGGTGTTCGGCCACCAGAGCTCGGGATTTTTCACGACGAGAACGGCTTCTCCGTCGGAGGATGCGGCGGTGGTCTCGGCGATGAGCATGTCCCCTCGCCGCAACTCGAGGCGAACATCGCCGGGGCCGGTGGTCTGCCATTGGATATTGAGCGTAACTTCACCAGCGGAATGTTCCTGCCGGATTTGCACGTCCTGCCAGCGAGAGGCGCAGACGAATTCCAGGCGGATATTTTTCCAGATCCCGGCGGTCGGCGCGACCGGGCCCCAGTCCCAACCAAAGGCGCAGGCCATCTTGCGCACGTAACCGCGACCCGCGTGCCGGTCGAAATAAATGTTCCATTCGCGCAGGGGCCGCTTGGCCTGGCCCTCGGCCATCTTCGCCAGGGGGGAATGAAACGTGACTTCAATCGTGTTCTCTCCCACACGCAGGTCAGGGCCGACCGGACAGTGCCAGACCCGGAACATGTTGTCCGTTTGCAGGACGATCTTTCCGTTGAGCGAAACGGTGGCCAGCGTATCGAGGCCATCGCAGATTAGTTCCGACGTGGTATTCGAAACCTGGCTTTCGGTCAGGTTAAAGGTGCGGCGATAGGTCCAGGTTTCCGCATCCATCCACTGCTGGGTCGCCTCGTTGTCCCGCCAGTCGATTGAGGAAAGCAGACCGGCGCGACCGAGGTCCGAGTGCACACAGCCGGGGACAAGCGCGGGCCATGATTCATCGGTTTTGGTGCGGTGCAAGGTCCAGGCACCGTCGAGAGAAACGGATTCGACGGCGAGAGGGGAAGAAGAAGCGCTCATGTTTATTTCGGGTGATACGGTTGAGACGTCGTAACTTTATTTGACGAGCGACTGCTCGTGCAAGGCCAATGCCTGCCGGTTGATTTCGGTCATTTTTGCAACCAAGAGGTTGGAGTCACGCTAAAGCGACAATAAGGCCACGACATGTTGCCCAGTCCAACCACGAAAACCTGCAAGTCGGAAGTGCCGAGTTGTCGATATTTCACGCCGTTTTATAAGACTGCGGATGAGGATTGTAAACGCCGCATATTCGTCTCCCCGGGGAATCGATCCTTTGCCTTTACCGCGACATTTTCAATGGTAAGTTGAGTGGAGAGCCTGCCCGGATAAGAAGTCTCGTCCGCGATTTTCCAGATGAAATCCATCTTCTTTTTGATTTTTGGGTTGGTAAGCCTGGCCAATGCCCAGGACTCTCAGGACACACTGACGACAACGCCACCGCCGCCACCCCATGTGGAACCTTCCGATCCGGCGAGCATCCTGAACAAGGTCCTCTCCAAGTATAAGTCGATGGGGACTTATATGTCGGTCGGAAACATCGTTTCGAATCGGGAGGAAGCAGGCGTTAATATACAGACGACAACGACTTTCACCATCAAACTGAAAAAGCCGAATCTCTATCTCATTACCTGGAGCCAGACATCCATACCGGCGGCCTTGCCCCAGGGTGGCGCGGTCTGGAGCGATGGGACCCAGTCTTATCTCTATTTGTTGATGAATAATGCCTACGCCAAGGTGGGGGATGACCTTTCGGCCTTGGGAGGGGCGTCGGCCATTTCGGGCGGCGCCACGGGGACCATTCCATCCCTTTTCCTGCCTGCCTTTACGGACAAAGGTTTTGCTCTTTCGCGCTTAAAGGACCCTACGATTGAGAAGACTGAACTCATGGGCGGAGACGATTGTTACGTACTGAGTGGATCGTCCCCTACCTCCACAAAAGAGACGTTCTGGATTTCCAAATCGAGCAGCCTGATTCTCAAGTATGAGAAGTCGCTTGAGCCACCCACAGACGGCACGGCGGCGCCTGCCGTTTCCGAAGAGGTCGTGGAAAAAGCGCTCACCGCCATGGGCGAACCGGTGACCGATGAGAACAAGAAAAAGGTGCTGGAAATGATGCAGACCGCCAAGGGCGCCATGGCCAATAGCGAGGGCAACGGTGACTCCACCGAAATGCAGACCGAGATTACCAATCCGAATTTGACCGAAAAGGACTTCCAGTTTACACCGCCAGCCGGAGCCACCCTCACCGATTCCCTGTTGGGGCCACAGGGGGAAACTGGCAAGCAGTCCCCGTCTCCTTCCGGTTCAAGCAGCACTAATGCGCCGGACCAGACACCCGTGGTGCCCCATTAACCGGGTTGGACTTAATGACAAGATCAGTTCCGTACGCCTGAGAAAAGGCAGCCCGAACTGATCCTTCGACAAGCTCAGGATGACTAATGCTAAATGTGAGAGTTTCACAGAGGTCTCTTTTGGGACTCATGACCGGGTTCCTTCTAGTGTAAATAGGCCTTAATTGAAAAAAAACTTAAATCCCTTTTGCACTGAATCGACCTTCTAGGGCAGACTTCATGTCGATTGATTTATAACCATGAGTGACCGATTAAAAGCCTACGCCCGCGCCGGAGTTGATGTTGATCTTGGAAACAAGGTCAAATCCGGCTTGCCCGCCCTCGTCAAGAAAGCCCATCGCCCCGAAGTCCTCGGAAAAGTCGGCGGTTTTGGCGGCCTTTTCCGGGCCAGTTTTCCCAAGATGAAAGACCCGGTGCTGGTCGCCAGCATTGATGGCGTCGGAACCAAGATCAAGGTCGCCGCGCTGCTGAACCGGCATGACACCATCGGTGAGGACCTCGTCAATCACTGCGTGAACGATATCGCTGTGCTCGGCGCCGAGCCGCTCTTTTTCCTCGATTACATGGCGTCCGAACGGTTGGAGCCCCATCGCTTTCACCAATTGGTGACCGGCATTGTGCGCGGCTGCAAGAAGGCGGGTTGCGCGTTGATCGGCGGCGAAACGGCCCAGATGCCCGGCATCTATCACGGCGCTGACTATGATCTCGTTGGCACTATCGTCGGCGTGGTTGATCGCAAGAAGATCATCGATGGCAAGTCGATCAAGGCTGGCGATGTCATTGTCGGTCTGCCCTCGACGGGTCTGCATACCAATGGCTACTCGCTTGCCCGCGAAATTCTCTTTAACCAACTCGGCTATCGGCTCGATGCCAGCGTGGGCACGGGCGGACTCCTTGGCGACGAACTGCTACGCGTCCACAAGCTTTACCTACCCGACATCCGCAAGGTCCGGGCGAAAATCGAGATCAAGGGCATCGCTCATATCACCGGCGGCGGCCTCATCGATAATATTCCGCGCGTGCTTCCGGAAAACGTGAATGCCGAAATCCAGCTCGGCACGTGGCCGGTTCCGCCGATCTTCAAGATTCTCGGCGCCGCCTCGCACATGCCTGCCGAGGAAATCCATCAGGTCTTCAACATGGGCATCGGGATGGTGCTCATCGTCAAAGCGAAGGACGCCGCCGCGACGGTCAAGCTGACCCGTGGTAAAATCATCGGGCAGATCGTCAAAGGTGAGCGCAAGGTTGTACTGAAAGAAGCGAAAAAGTAGGGCTAGGGCTGATTCTTTGCGCTGCCCATATCGTCCTGAGTGTTCCACTTCTTGTCGACGCCGGCGGACTGAATAATGGGGTGCTGGGGATCGGCTAACGAGATGTGCAGTGGCGTGCCCCAAGCATCCAAGGCTTCGCCTTTGGCATTCATGTCGGTGGTAGGCCTGATATTCAAGAAGGCGATGCTTCGTGGGTTGTCGCTCATTAACTCTCGAATCAATGTGGCGTTATCCTTTCCCGGAGGAGGCTTATCGTATTCGGTTTGATAGGCAAGAATTGCAGTCTGGATATTTTCCATCAGAGCGGCCGTTTTTGCATTTTTGTTAGCCTGTATCCCACCCGGGCTGTAAGGAAATAAAACGAATAAAATCAAAATGATGCCGAATAACCAAAGGGTATAGCCCCACCCTCTTATGCGAATTTGCTCCTGCAGTTTGGGAAAAAACGGGGCTAGAAAGGTTCGGATCGCTAACAATATCGGAACGAGAAACAGCGTAATAGCGAAAATTATCAAAATGAAAATTTGGCCGACTCCCATACTATTAACTCCCGTTTCCCTAAAGTAGGCCAGATCAATTGAATCACAAGATCAGCATGACAAGCCCGGCCTGTTCGTTCTAACTTCGTAACTCTAACTCTCCTTCTTCCCATGCCCAAACGCGCTCTTCTCTCTGTCTCTGATAAAACCGGTCTGGTCGATTTTGCCAAAAGCCTTGTCTCGGCCGGTTACGAACTCATTTCCACTGGCGGTACCTCTAAGGCGCTGCGCGATGCGGGACTGACCGTGGCGGATATTTCCGATATCACCAACTTTCCGGAGATGATGGATGGGCGCGTGAAGACGCTGCATCCCAAGGTGCATGGCGGACTTCTTTTCCTGCGCGATAACGAGGAGCATCGCAAGCAGGCGGCGACGCATGGCATCGAGCCGATCGATCTCGTGGTCGTGAATCTTTATCCCTTTGAGCAGACCATCGCCAAGCCGGACGTCACGCTGGAGCACGCCATCGAGAACATCGATATTGGTGGGCCCTCCATGCTTCGCAGCGCGGCGAAGAATTACCGGAGCGTGACCGTGATCACTGATCCCGCCGACTACGCCATCGTGGCCGAAGAGATCAGCACCAAGGGCGATACGACTCTCTCCACGCGTGAACGGCTGGCCGCGAAAGTCTTCCGCACGACTGGCTATTATGATGCGCTGATCGCAAAATATCTTGCGTCGCGCTTGCCTGAACCTGAGGTGTTTCCGGAGACGTTCGCGCTGCCATTACGCCGCGCACAGGCGCTTCGTTACGGCGAAAATCCGCACCAGGCTGCGGCGCTTTACGGCGGTTTCCCGCGCCATTTTCAGCAACTCCACGGCAAGGAGCTTTCCTACAATAATCTCATCGATATCAACGCCGCGGTGCGGCTGATCCGCGAGTTCACCGAACTTCCCACCGTCGCGATTCTCAAGCATACCAACCCGTGCGGACTGGGCAGTTCGGCCACCCTCGCCGAGGCTTGGGACAAGGCCTACGCCACCGACAAGCAGGCGCCCTTTGGCGGCATCATCGTGGTGAATCGCCCGCTTGATCTGGCCACGGCGCAGCTCATCGCGGAGATTTTCAGCGAGGTTATTATCGCTCCGGCTTTCGATCCGGACGCGCTGGCTCTTCTGACCAAGAAGAAGAATCTGCGCCTGATGATCAATAGCGAGACCTCGGCGCCTGCGCCCGAGTTGGAAATTCGCTCCGCCGTTGGGAACTCGTTCCTGATCCAGCGCGGCGATGCCGATACGGTTTCGACTGCCGATTGGAAAGTCGTGACCAAACGTCCGCCCACCGAGGCCGAACGCGCGGCACTGCTCTTCGGCTGGCGTGTAGTGAAACACGTGAAGTCCAACGCCATTGTTTATGCCGCGCATGATCGCACTCTCGGAGTTGGCGCGGGCCAGATGTCGCGCGTCGCTTCATCCCGGATCGCGATTTGGAAGGCTTCCGAGGGAAATCTCGATCTCAAGGGCAGCATCGTCGCGTCGGATGCTTTCTTCCCCTTCCCGGACGGTCTCATCGCCGCCGCTGAAGCCGGGGCCACCGCCGCCATCCAACCGGGTGGCAGCGTCAGCGACGCCAAGGTGATTGAGGCCGCCGATGAGCGCGGGATTGCCATGATCTTCACCGGTCAACGCCATTTTCGACATTAATCCATTGGAGGGACAACCTCCGGCTTGTCCCTGAATGGGGTCAGGCCGGAGGCTGACCCTCCACCTTTTTTATGCCCATTATCATCGGCCTCGATCCTGCCCTGCGCAACACAGGGTACGGTATTATTCAGGTCGAGGGTCGCCAGATTCACGCGCTGACTTATGGCGTGATCAAGAATCCCGATAAAATTATTCCCTCGCGCTGCTTGGTCTCTATTCACCAGCAGGTGACGGACTTGATTCAGGAATATCAGCCGGATGTCGCTGCGGTGGAGGGCATCATCTATCTGCAGAACTATCAGACAGCAGTGACTCTCGGATCCGCGCGCGGGGCGGCCTTACTCGCCTTTGCGGAGGCGGGCCTGCCGATCTATGAATACGCGCCCAGACGAGTGAAAGCCGCCGCCACCGGTCGAGGTGGAGCGCAAAAAGCGCAGGTCGGTTTCATGATGCGGGCCATGCTCGGGCTCACCGAAAATCCGCCAGCTGATGCCGCCGATGCGCTGGCGATCGCGCTTACCCATGCGCAGAATACGGGCGTTACTTCAAAGCCGAAGCAGATTTAGCTTCGCAGTGTACAAGCGTATAAAACTTATCTACGCTAATTCCCAATGATCTCCTTCCTGCGCGGCATTGTCGTGGAAGTCCTTCCCATGCGCCTCATCATCGAAGCGGGCGGCGTCGGCTACGACGTGCATATTCCGCTTTCCACTTACGACCGGTTGCCTCAGCCCGGCACGGAGGCCAAAATCCTCACACATCTCGTCGTTCGCGAAGATGCCCATATCCTCTTTGGCTTTGCCACCGCTGAGGAGCGCGACCTGTTTCTGCTGCTGCTCAATAACGTTACCGGCGTCGGACCGAAGCTTGCGCTGGCCATTCTGAACGGCAGCACGCCGGTCATGTTTCGCGGCCTTGTCGTTGCGGGCGATATTGCTTCGCTGAGCAAGATCAAGGGTGTGGGCAAGAAGACGGCCGAGCGGATTATCGTTGAGTTGCGCGACAAGGTCGGCGTCTCCGCCGCATGGGAAGCAGCTTCCGCGCAGCAGGGGCTTTCGCCCGAGGAACAACACGTCAACGACGCCGTCCTGGCTCTCATTTCTCTCGGTTACAAACAAGCCGAAGCGCACAAAACCGTCCGGGCCATTCGCGATGCCCAGCCGAAGTCGACCGTGGAGGAGTTGGTTAAAGAGGCGTTGAAGACGTTGTAATTATCCCTGATGTTGAAACGGTTGAACGACTAATCTCCTTGGGGGGATTGCCGTTGACCCAGCCCAGTACCCCAATTAAAGTTTAGGAAGCATGAGTGTGGCTGAAATCGTCAAAGAAGTACCCAACCTTTCACTTGATGAAATGAAAGAGGTGGCCCGTGCCCTGCGCGAAGCAATGGAGGATGCTGAAGACCTGCGTGATGTCTTGGCTGTTCTTGAAAATCCGGGCGTTCCCATTCCCATGTCTGAAATCAGGAAAAAGTATAGCCTGTGAAATGGCAGGTTTTCTTCGATCCAACGGCGGAAAAACAGTTTTCCAAACTCGGAACAGCAGCACAGCGAGATATTGAAAAGTACATCGCCAAACATTTAGAATCAGTCGAAGATCCGCGTCGTTTTGGAAAACCCTATCTTTCGGTTAAGGGAGCGTGGCGATATCGCGTGGGCGACTACCGGCTTGTGTGCCTGATTCAAAATGAGAAGCTTATCGTGCTAGTGATAAAAGTTGGCCATCGCCGGGATGTTTACGATTGAATCTCATTTCCTAAATAGCTTTTAATATGCCCGACAAACCTGCTTTTGATCCCCTGCCCGCTGATCCGCGGTTGGAGATGACTCTTCGGCCAGCGCTGCTTGACCAGTTTGTCGGGCAGTTGCGGATCAAGGAGCGGTTGGATGTTCTCATTGGCGCGGCGAAGCAGCGGGATGATTCGCTGGAGCATTTGCTTTTTTGCGGGCCTCCTGGTCTGGGGAAGACGTCGCTGGCGCACATCGTAGCCAAGGCGATGGGGGCGAATATTACGACGACTTCCGGGCCGGTGATCGAGAAGGCGGGCGATCTTGCGGGCCTTCTCACCACGCTGCAAAAGGGCGATGTCCTTTTTATCGATGAGATTCATCGGCTTAATAAGAACATCGAGGAGTATCTTTATCCGGCGATGGAGGATTTTCGGTTGGATATTATCATCGACCAGGGGCCCAATGCGCGAAGCGTGCGGCTGAATCTGCCGCGGTTTACGCTCATTGGCGCGACGACTCGTGCGGGGATGATCAGTGCGCCCTTGCGTTCGCGCTTTGGGCTGGTGAACCGGCTCGATTATTATCCGGCGGAGGATTTGCAGAAGGTGATTATTCGGTCGGCGCGACTGCTAGAATTGGATATTTTGCCCGAGGCGGCTTTTGAGATCGCCCGCCGTTCGCGCGGCACGCCCCGTATTGCCAACAATCTCCTGCGCTGGGTGCGCGACTATGTGTTGGTGCGTTCCACTCCGCCCGTCACTGTCGCCACGGCCGATGCGGCGCTGACCATGCTGGAGATCGATCAGGATGGACTGGATGAGATGGACAAGCGGTTGCTTGAGGCGCTTATTCACAAATTCGATGGCGGCCCGGTTGGGCTTAATTCACTGGCGGTTTCGGTTGGGGAAGAATCGGGGACGCTGGAGGAGGTGCATGAGCCTTATCTGATCATGGAAGGTTTTCTTAAGCGGACGCCGCAGGGACGGGTTGCTGCGAAACGGGCTTATGAGAAGCTGGGGCTTAAGCCGACCGGGTCGCAGCAGCAGTTATTTTGATATCGATTTGGCTATTATTACGACGACCCAAAGCACTAACCCTGCTATCCAAATCTTAAAAAAACCTCCTCCACCCAACTGACCAGCGTCATAATCACTGTATCCAAACCTAGGGGCGATAAAGATCGCCCCTAACGACCAAAGAACTGACAAAACCAGCGTGGCGATAAGCACGTACTTCGGCATGCATGTTTCTATAATTGGCTCTCCCTTTTGTATATGAAAACCTACCGCCACGAATTGATCTTCAATATTCCGACTCGTCGCGCGTTTGAAAATATTACCTCGAAGGTGCAGGCGTGCGTTACGGAGAGCCGGGTGCGGGATGGACTGGTGCTTGTTAATTCGATGCATATCAGTTCGAGCATTTTTATTAACGATCACGAGAGCGGGCTTTTTGAGGATTGGGAAAAGTGGTTGGAAAAGCTCGCGCCGGAGAAGCCGCATAGTCAGTACCGGCATAATGATACGGGCGAGGACAATGCGGATGCTCATCTCAAGCGCACGATTATGGGGCGCGAGGTTGTGGTGGCGATCACGGATGGGAAGCTGGACTTTGGGACTTGGGAACAGATTTTCTACGGCGAATTTGATGGCATGCGGCGCAAGCGCGTCCTGGTCAAAATTATCGGCGAGTAGGCGCGGTTTCGCGCCCAAAGACGATAGTGCGGTCTTCGCGACCGATGAAGGCCAATCCCGCCAGCGCGAAAAGAGTGACGCACACGACACTGCTCAGCGCCCAGGCATAATTGCCGCCATGGGCAGCGGCGATCTTCGATTGCACCACGATGTTATAAGATGCGAAAAGATTGCCGAGTTGGTAGGCAAAGCCGGGAAAAGTTCCGCGTACATCTTCGGGCGATAATTCGTTGAGGTGCGCGGGCACGACGCCCCATGCGCCTTGAACCGCGATCTGCATCATGAACGCACCCAGTCCGAGAAAAAGCGGCGTGGTGGAAAAGGCCCAGAGAGGCAAAATCGGCAGCGCCAGCAAGGACGAGATGACGATGGCCCGGCGTCGCCCGATCCGCTGTGACCACGCGCCGAAGGTCAGGCCACCGATGATCGCGCCGATGTTCATGACGATCAGGATTACGCTGACTGTGTGCGTTGGCAAATTGTGCTGGGTCTGGAGGAAAGTGGGATAGAGATCCTGCGTGCCGTGGCTGAACATGTTGAACGCCGTCATAAGCAGGACGACGTAAATGAATATCTGCCAGTGCTTGAGCAGGGCTTTCGGGACGGCGAGATAATGGACTTTCGCCCGGTTTTTCTCCCAGACCGGCGATTCCTTTACGCCTAGCCGGATGTAAAAGACCAGCAGGGCCGGAAGCACGCCCACCATGAACATTCCCCGCCATCCGATAACGTCGAAGAGAAGGCCATAGACCACCGATGCAAGCAGATATCCCAAAGGGTAGCCTTGTTGCAGGATGCCGGAGACGGTTCCACGACTCCGCCCAGGGATCGATTCCATGACCAGCGACGCACCGATGCCCCATTCGCCGCCCATGGCAAAACCGAAGAGTGCGCGGAGAATCAGCAATGCGGTGAGTGAAGAAGCAAAAGCGGAGGCCAACTCAAAAAAGGAAAAGAGCAGCACGACGATGATTAGAATGGGGCGTCGGCCAAAATGATCGGCGAGCCAGCCGAAAACCAAGGCACCGAGCGGGCGAAAGGCGAGCGTCAGGAAGACAGCGTAGGAAACGGCCTCTTTCTCCACGTGAAAATCGCCCGCGATCTTTTTGATCATGAAGACCATCAGGAAATAATCGAAGGCATCGAGGGTCCAGCCGAGGAGGCTGGCGATGCAAGTCGCCCTTTGTTCGCGATTGAGGGCCTTGAGATCGTCGATGATTTTCATGGAGCACTGCTCAATAAACATCGCCGCCGTGCGAATGCTTGGGCTCGATCCATTCGTCCTTGGGGATCCAGCCGCGCTTATACATATAGTCGGAGAGGGCGGCGGTGATTTCGCGCGCGGTGCGTTTGGCGTCCTCGCTCAGGCCGTGGCCGACTCCGGAGGCGCTTCCCAGAGCGAGTTCCAGCGGTGCAGTCGTGAAGGTAACGGCGGCGCCCGGTTCCGCATTGCTTCCGCCGGAAGTCGAAAAGGTCATGAACGCCACGCCGGAATCGTGTGAGAGGTCGTAGACCTGCACGTGCGTTTCCAGTTTGGTCCCGCCTGCGCCCAGTCCGACAACGCCTCGAAGGGCTCGACTGCCTTGATATACGGTCACGAATTGCCCGCGGATCAACCATGCGTTCTTGTGGAGAGACCAGTCGGTTTTTGCTCCGGGCTCGGCATAGATCAGCCTTTTGGTCAGGTCCTCGGTCATCGTCTTTTGCAGTAAATACTGAATGTCCCTCTTAAAATCGACCAGTTCTCTGCCCTCACGATCCACCTGCCAATCACCCGATGCCGTGCTGAAATCCAGGATATAAATCATCTTGGGCTTCTGTTGCGTGACGGTCTCCGCGCCATCCTCAACGCTTACGGAGGCGCATGAAGTCAGGGCCAGTGTCAGGGCAATTCCGACGAAGATTCCCGCAAGAGGATAGATCGTCCGGCTCCTTTTCATCACGGAGTGATGGTTGCATGTGAACCGGCGAGAGCTTCAAGGACACTCATCGTAATGACGGCGGCAATCTTGGGCGTTGCTTCAACGGCTTTTTGTATATTGTCCAATAAATGCTGGGCCATGATTTTTATCTTCGGATCCCTGATCAGGATCGCGTTTTGAAATTGGCTTTCCTCGGCAATCAGTGACGTTAGCTCGTCGGCTTTTTCCTTGTACACAGCTGTATGGATTTTACCTTCGGCGAGCTTGTTGTCCAATTCGATGAGACGTTTGTCGAAAGCATCAAGCCGTGCGTTGCTTTCCTGAAGCGCACTGATTTGAACGGCTGACAAATCGTCATAGTTATTGACCGTGGCGCAGCCGCTCAACGCCATGACCATCACGAGAGAAAAGACTGCCCAGGCGCAACTGGTCAGTCTCGTCATAAATTCCAAATGCCCCTAAATATCCTCAGCCAGCGCCTTGCGAAATTCCGGGAAGAACGGATTGCTCGTTTTCTCCTGAATCACGGTCGTCAGTGGACCATGGCCCGGCGCGAGAATCGTGTTGTCCTGGGCGGAGAGGATGTTGTCGCGGATTTTCTGAAGAGCAGTGGGGTAATCGGAGCGAATGCCTCCCACTGATCCGGCGAAAAGCGCGTCGCCCACGATGGCCAATGGCACATCAAGGCCGTGGATGTGATAGGTGGTGCCTCCAGCGGAATGACCTGCCGTGTCGCGCGCTTCGATGTGGAGCTTGCCGAGAGAAAAAGTCACGCTTGGCTTGAAGGTCGCCGCACCGTCCAGTGGCTCGGCTTCGTTGACATGAACGCCGACGGAGCCGCCCGCTTTTTCCAGCAACCGGTCGAGTTCGACGACGTGATCAACGTGCGTATGGGTCAGGTAAATATCCTGCAGGGTCAAACCGCGTTTCTTGATTTCGTCGATGAGAACCATGGCATCGGCTCCGGTATCGAAGGCCGCCGCGAGTTTCGTTTCCGGGTCCCACACCAGGTAGGCGTTCACTGTCATGTCGCCGTAAGTGGTGTTGGACTGAAAAAATCCGGTTTTCGGTAGAGTCACGGTCGGTTGATATTTTCCTTCCGCCAAGGCGACGAGTGAACGCGGCCCGAGATTGAGCGCCTGGGCCAATTTTTCGACTTCCGCGAAAGCCATGCCCTTGACGAGTTCGACGGCCTCAACTTCGCCGATTTCGATTCCGATACGATCTGCCAACTCAGTGTCGCTGAGCCCCAAACCGCGTTGCGCCTTGCCGATGATGTCCGTTACTGAATCTTCGAGAGGAATAGCCATAGGTCAAAAGGTAGGGGCAGGAAGCTGGAAGGTAAAATGTAAAAGAATACTGCAATCGCGTATGGGGTCGGACTTCAAATACGCTTCGCGAGACATCAGGCTTTTTAACAGGAAAACATGAAGACATGAAATACATGAGGAATGAAGAGGATCAGGCCGAACAGCCGTTTCCTCATGTTTTCATGCTTCCGTGTCTTCCTGTTAAAATTGTTTTCGCAAACCATCGTTCTTCTCACATCCCCGTTCTTGCTTCATACTTGGCGACATGATTTATGCCGCCATTACTGCCGCGCAAGCCGCTGGCGAACGTCTTCGCCATGCTTTCGGGAGCCCGCTCAAGGTCAATGAGGAGTTTGCCCATGACATCAAGCTGGCTGCTGATGAGGAATGCCAAGAATTGATTTACAGCATTCTCCTCGATCATTTTCCGAAGACGCGCTGTATCGGCGAGGAAGGCGACTCGCAGAATCCGGGTGATCCGAATGCGGAAGTCGAATGGATTGTCGATCCCATCGATGGCACGATGAACCTGGCGTATAACATTCCTCATTTCTGCGTTTCCATTGCGGCACGGGAAGTCGCCACGAAGAAAATTCTGCTCGGGGTGATTTACGATCCTTTGCGCAACGAGCTCTTCACGGCCGAGCGCGGATCGGGCACTTATCTCAACGGTGTCCGGCAGAAAGTCAGCACGCGCGACAAGCTTTCCGAGGCCGTGCTTGCCGTCGGCTTTGCGAAGAGCCAGGACTCGATTGATCACTGCCTCAAGCTCTATCAATTCTACGGAAACTCGGCGCGCAAGCTTCGAGCGATGGGCTCGGCTGCGCTCGATCTCGCCTACGTCGCCACGGGACGCCTCGATGCCTATATCGAGCAGGGCGTGAATCTCTGGGACGTCGCGGCGGGAGTAGTCCTGGTCGAGGAAGCTGGTGGCGTCGTTGAAATGGAGGAGCGGGACAAGGGTAAGATCAAGATCTGCGGCCATAGCGGGCGGATTGAGTATCCGATGAAGTAAAAGGCGTATCCATGAATGACAAGGCATCTGAGAAGTCCAGCGCTCCACGCCGACCGATCCTGACGTCGAAGGAACAGACTCTGCTTGCCTTTATTCTTGCTCTTCTCGTCGTCGGTGGCATCGTGCGTAAAGTACGTATGGATTGGCGCACGCCCGGCCCCGTGCCTGTGCGCAAATCGTGATCAGAACCATGGCCAAAATAAATTTCGCTGAAGTCGTTGAACAGATCTGTGAGAAGGATCTTCGTTATTCCGCCGACGCCTACCATTTCGTTCAGGAAGGTCTCAACCACACTCTCAAGTCGCTCAAGCGTGGCGGTCAGCATGCCCATCGCCATGTCTCCGGCCAGGAACTGCTGAGTGGGCTGCGTGAGTTTGCGCTCAAGGAATATGGCCCGATGAGCAAGGCTGTCCTCAATGAATGGGGCGTCAAGACCACCGATGATTTCGGCCAAGTCGTCTTCAATCTCGTCAACTCGAGCGTCCTCGGCAAAAACGAGACGGATTCGCCTAACGACTTTAAGAATGTCTTCACGTTTGATGACGCCTTCGTCAAACCTTTTGCGCCCCGGACGGCGTCTCCGCGTAAGGCGACCCACGCCAAGGCCAAGAAGCGGACGTCCACTGGACCGAAGAAGAATAAAGCTGGGTTGCTTTAGATCAGAGTCGCCTTTCCCTTCGCTCTCACGGCGAAGCTTAATTTCACGATTAAGCAATTTTCGATAAGGTTTGAATATCTTCCAGCGACCTCCTGCGCGCTTCGCGCGCCCGGACAACAAGTAGTCCGGGCCACCCGATCAAAGAAGGCACAAAAAAGGGCATCGCCGGAATTCGACGATGCCCCTTGTTGCAAAACTAAACGCTTAGGCCTTGGCTGCGGCGTGTTGCTGCGTGCTGCGGCGAATGATGGTGCGATAGATGCGCAACCAAGCTTCGACGTCTTCCTGGGTGAGATCCTTGAAGAGCTCTTGCAGATTGCGAACGATGCCGCGCTTGAGACCTTCAACCAATTCGCGGCCTTTGTCCGTGATGCGCACGAGGACCTGTCGGCGATCCTTCGGGTGGCTGAAGCGTTCGATAAATCCTGCTTCAACGAGGCGTTCGACCAAGCCAGTGGTAGCAGGAGTCGTGTGGCGCATCAGCTCGGCGAGTTGCGACATATTCAGACCAGAAGTCTGGTTAAGAAAGCCGAGGAGTGTGTACTGGGGGATCGAGATGTTTCCGCGATTCACTTCGGTAGAAAGTTCCACGAGGAAGGACCGTTGCAATTGCGTGGCGATCTCGGCCAATTCTTCGGCTAAATGAGTATTTTGATCAATCGTTTCCATGAACTCTACTATTTATCAACTGAAGGCTTTAGTCAATGAACAATTTGGAAGAAATTTGATCTAAGTCGGCTTTTATACTCATTTCATGTATAAACTCCTTTAACTTGCTATCTGAGGAGCATCAACGAAAGATGAAATAGTGACGAAATTGAACTTAAGTTCGAGAAGTTTGTCCAATATTTCACCAATGCAATTTGCGGTTTGCTGATGATTATCATGGCAAAGGATGATCGAGCCGGACTTGGTCTGTGACAAAATAGCATCGATGATTTTAGCTTCGCCTGGGTCTGACCAATCCTTTGAATCAACGTCACAATAGATAATCGAAAGTCCTTTGCCGTGAGGGATGGCGGATTGGTTTTTGCGAAATGCGAAGTACGGAGGACGAAGGCACCTCGGCTGGCAGTTTACGATTTCTCCGATGATGTCCTGGGTCTGCTGGATTTCCAAGGCGACTTGCTGATCCGGCAGCGAGTTCAGTTTCGGGTGAGTATAGGTGTGATTGCCAATTTCGTGACCTTCAGCGGCGACACGTCGCGCCAGTTCCGGAGAAGCGGCGACTCGCTCACCGATCATGAAAAAGGTGGCTACGAGATGACGCTGCTTAAGTTCGTCGAGGATGCGGTCGGTTACGCCGGGCGCCGGGCCGTCGTCGAAAGTAAGGGCGATGCGATTACCCTCGGAAGGGCCGCGAGTGTTGAAGGGATCGGGTTCTGGCGGCGAGCTATTTTTTTCAACGGGAGGCGAGACAACCGCCGTTTCGGGAACGACAGCGGCAAGTTTCGCCGCGAGTGCCTGGGCGGCGATGCCGACTCCGGTTCCAAGTGCCATTCCGGTGACGGAAGACCCGAGAGAACGGAGAAATTTCCCTCGAGAAACCGGAGAATCGGACATCGCTTTAGGGTTGGACCGTCAATTGAGCCTGCGCGTTGATCTCGGGGTAATTGGCCATGACGGCCTGCACCGAATAAACGCCGGGCGTCAACGGCAGAGTCATGTCATCAAACTCGACGTTCTCCGGGTAAACCAGCTTGTCATCATTATTAACCATCGAGGTGCCGACGGTATCGAGAAACGAATGATCGTCCGTATAAGTGTAAACGACGCCGCCGGAAGCATTCACGATCCGAAAATCCCAGCGCTGGGTGGTGGGAAAGGAAAGGGTGTAGGTTTTCTTGGCGTGATTATGCACAGAAAACGTAATCTTGATGCTGGGGTTCGGCCCCACTGCCTTGACCGATTTGAGGGAAAGAGGATTCGGAGACACTTCCACTTTGCTATCGAAGGCTTTGGGATCAACCGCATTCGCACGCTGGATACGTTTGGGATCGCCGTTGAAAATACTGAAATGATTGCCGCTGCTCGAGTCCCAGGCACTGGCGGGGAGCGTGTCCTTGCTCGGATTGACGTCGATGGCGGAGGCCGATCCAAATGCAAACACGATGATGAGGCAGAGGCAGGGGAAGAGAATCCGTCGCATAACCGTTCAGACTAACAAAGCTTGGCGAGTCATTCAAACCTTTTGCCTTTCGTGATCGGCAACGTATTCTCGCGTATGCGCCAGATTCGCCAGTTGCTGCTTCTTCTGCCTCTCACGCTTTTTGCTTTTCTCCCCGCACACGCCGGGCATAAGCCGCCGCAGCTTCTCTTGCGTATTTATGTCCAGACATCGGGAGATGGCCTACCGGCCACGCAAGTCACCACGATCACCGTGCCTCCCAATGGAGAGCAGATCCTGATCCGCACCATCCCCGAAGTCAGCGAACATGATTTAGCCGACGTGAGGGTGGATGCCGCCGGCTCCACTTACCTAATCCTCACCCACCGCGGAAAGGTCAATCTCGACGCGGTCACAGGGCAAAACCAGGGACGCCTCCTGGTCGTCATGCTCAACGGCTATGTGATTTACGCGCCGGTCATCGACGAGCAACTCAGCAGCGGAGTCTTCATCATCCCGCACCCCCTCCCCCCTGAGGTGATAAAAGCTTTGCAGGATATCGCCAAGGACAATATCAAGAATGGGCAGCCGCAATTGGGGCCGTGAGCTTCAGGTCATGCGCCGGGTCCATTCATCGACGGCGGTGATCTGGACGTTGATCAAATTCTGGTAGAAGAGTTCTCTTTGCTCTTCGTTTAAATGCGGATACTCGCGCCGGATCAAGTTGAGGCACCAGTCCCGGGCCATCTCAATATCGGAAGGCTCCAACTTGCGGATATGCCGCCGGTAAAGAAACTGGTTAAAACGCTCGGTAAAATCGGTGCCGGGGTTCATGGGAAAAAAGATATTTTCCTGCAAATGCCTCCGGATCGAGTTTAGGTCATGTCTTTCCTGGATGACAAGCCGCGCAATAAAAGATAAACCAACGCTCGATGGATCAATCGAAAAATCCCACGCCAGCCTTGAAGCCAAGCCTTCCCCTCATGGATGCGCATCACCGGTTCATCCTGGCCTGCGTGCTTGGAATCCTGACCTTTGCCTGCCTGCACGGGCATGCATTCGCGATGCAAATCGTGGGTGCGTGGGATGTCTTCTCCTTTACCATCGTGGCCCTGGCCTGGGCGATCATCGCGACCCAAGACCCCTACGAGGTGCGCCGCGAGGCCCGTTTTCAAGATGCCAGCGCGACCTTTCTTTTCGTGATCATAGTCTCCGCAGCGGCGGTTAGTCTCTTTGCCGTCATTATTCTCCTAGGTGCCAGCAAGAATCTTTCGAGCACCAGTTTTGCCACGCATATGACCCTGTCGATCTCGGCAATCGCGCTCTCGTGGACGCTGGTTCACACGCTCTTCAGCATTCATTACGCCCGGCTGTACTATATCGATGCCCCGAAAAAGAAGCGCGATGCCATTGAGGGCGGACTCCTTTTCCCCAAGGACGATCACCCTGATTATCTCGACTTCGCTTATTTTTCCTTTGTTATCGGAATGACTTGCCAGGTTTCCGACGTGCAAATCTCGTCGAAAATCCTGCGCCGAATGGCCACGGTGCATGGGTTGATCTCCTTCGCATTCAATACCGCCATTCTCGCGATGTTCGTCAACATTGTGGCGAGCCTGATCTAGTCACTACGAAGCAACAGCGAGATCCGCTATTCGATTTCTTCCAGGTTGCGGCCCTTGGTTTCAATGGCGAATTGCCAGGTCACGTAGGCGCCGACCAGCGATGTGACGACGAGGATGTAGAGAAGCGTTGAGGTGCCGATATGCTGGAGCAGGATGGGAAACAGATAGGCGGTCATGACGGCGCCGATTTTGGCAAACGAGGCGGCGAATCCCGCGCCGATTCCACGGACTCTCGTGGGGAAAACTTCACCGGAGATCAGATAGGTCATGGCATTGGGACCGAGGTTGGTCATGAAGTTGAAGATGATGAAGCCGGTGAAAATAAGCGCCATCTTCGTCGGTCCGGTGCAGTAAACCGAACCGGAAGCGATGAAAAGTCCCACGGCGCAACCGATGAAGCCGAATATCTGGAGTTTGATCCGACCGATCGAATCGGCAAAAATAACCGCGGCGACAACGCCGACAATGAGAAGGAGATCGATGGCGGCGGCGCCTTTTGCGCCGGTCATGTCCTGCAAGATGACGTCGCTAAGATTGCTGGCATCCGGATTGGGAACGCCGATGGAAGCAGCGAGGATCGTCGGCGTGAACATGCCAATTCCGTAGGTACCAAGGTCCTGCAGAAACCAGGGGACCGAGGCGAGAATGGTCGCGCGGCGGATATTTTTGGTGGCAAAAAGGCAACTGAAGCTGATGCGTCCCGCTTTGGGATGACTCGGCGCGCTTATGAGCCGAACTGTTTTGGGATACCGCGGATTTCGCCAGAGAAGTTTTTCCATTTCACGCTGCGCCAGGACGGTCTTTCCCACGGAGACGTGCCAATGGGGACTTTCCGTGATGAAGAAACGTCCGATGATCACCCCGATGGCCGGAATAATCGCGGTGGCGTACATCAATCGCCAATCGCTGACCGAGTCCCTTTCCCGCAGAATGAGATAGCCGAGCACCGTTCCGGCCAGGGCGCCCACGGCTTGAAAACCGAACGCGCTGAGCACAAGGCGACCGCGAGTCCGGCTGGGGATGCTTTCCGAGATCATCATGTGTGCGGTGGGATAATCGCAGCCCAAGGCGACGCCCATGCCGAAGAGAAAGATGATGGTCCACACAAAGCTGGTGCTGATGGAAACGAGAATCAAGAAAAGGGTGAAGAGCATCATCTCGCTGATGAACATCACCTTTCTTCCCACGACGTCGGCGAGACCGCCCAGCACCGTCGCGCCAATGAGGATTCCGAAAAGCGAGGAGGCTCCCACGAGACCCTTTTCACTGGCGTTGAGATTAAACTCCAACGACATCAGTGGGAGCGCCACGCCGGTCATAAAAACGACCATGCCCTCGAAAAACTTTCCCGCCGTGGCGAGGCCCCAGATGCGCCACTGCATGGTTGTCAGCGGCGTATCGGCCAGGATCGTATTGTCCGGCCAGCGCGGCGCTTCGTCGAGATAGTCCTGAACGGATCGAGGGGTAATTTCGTCCATGATCTTGTGGGTCACTGTCGATAGGCGCCAATCAGTGCTAGCTCAATAGAAAAGCAGGACTAAGGTGGATCAATGACGGATGACTTAACCAAGAACATGAGCGATGCCGACCGGAATTGGCGTCGCTTTGTCCTCTTCCGCGTTCTCTTCAATTCACGCTTTTATTATCCGGTCCTAGCCGTCCTGTTTCTTGATCTGGGCCTCAGCGCCACCGAATATACGCTGCTCAATTTTGCCTGGGCCATCGCCATTGTCTTCACCGATTTGCCCGCAGGCGTGCTGGCGGATCGGATTGGTCGCAAACCCCTGGTCGTTGCGGCGGCCAGCTTCATGGTGCTGGAGATGCTTTTACTCATCGCGGCTCCCCTTCATGGCGGAATTGTTCTTCTGCTTTGCTGTCTGGCGAATCGGATCCTGAGTGGCATGGCGGAGGGCATGGCCAGCGGAGCGGATGAAGCGTTGGTGTTCGATTCATTAGCCGAGCGCGGTCGAGACAAGGAATGGCCACACGTTTTGGACCAAGTCATGCGCTGGCAGGGTGTGGGCATGGTCATCGCGATGCTCGTCGGTGGAGCGGTGTACGATCCCCGCTTCATGGAACGGCTGCTGTCTTTCTTTGGAGCGAATATTCATTTTGCCCAAGGATCGACACTGCGTTTTCCCATCTATCTCAATTTGCTCACGGCTTTGCTGACGCTCTGGACCGCGCTGGGCCTGCGAGAGCCTGCGTTGCGGGCAACCAAAGTGGCCCCGGAAAACAAAGACGAGAGCGCCCCAGAAATCACCGCGTGGCATCTCGCGGTCAAGGCAGGGACATGGATCGTGAAAACGCCGACGGTGCTTTTCGTCATCACGGCGGGAGTGATGATCGACAGCGTCGTCCGGCTTTTCCTCACTTTTTCCAGTTCCTATTTCCGGGTGATCGAGTTGCCAGAAGCGAGCTTTGGCTTGATTGGCGCTTCCATGGGCGGTCTTGGCATGATCGTTTCACCCGTCGCCCGACGTATGGTGGCGACCAACTCCGTGGCGCGAAATTATGGCCTGCTTGGGGTGGTCGCCCTGTTGGGGCTGACGGGCGTGGCGTGCCGATGGACGCATTGGGGCGTTGTTTTTATTTTTCCGCTCGGCGCCACGATGATGGCGCTCGGATACATGGTCTCTTACTATATCAATGCGCTGGTCGATTCGAGCCATCGCGCGACGGTCCTTTCGTTCAAGGGCGTCACCTTCAATCTTGGCTATGGGTTTATCAGTTTGGTCTTCGCTCTCGTTCTGCGAGCGGTGCGGGACGGCGGCAGCACCCAAGACGCGGTGGCGCGATCCCTCCTATTTCTGCCCTTGTGGATTTTATTTGGCGCGCTTCTTTGTGCTTGCTGCTTTGGCCGACATTTCAAAACTTTGTTGGCTCGGGTTTGATCTCACGAGAAGAAGTATCTTTAAAAAGAGTTCCACGCCAGAGGACGTAGAGAACGGGATAGAGGAGTAATCCCAAAATGGCCGAGGTGACGACGCCGCCGATCATGGGGGCTGCGATGCGCTTCATCACTTCCGAGCCCGAGCCGGTGCTCCACATGATCGGCAATAGGCCGAAAAGAATCGCGGACATGGTCATCATCTTGGGGCGAATGCGCTGGACGGCACCTTCCTTCACTGCGGCGATGAGGTCGGACATCTTGTTCATGGCTCCCCGCGCGACTCGATCATCATAGGCCTGGTCGAGGTAAATCAACATCACCACGCCGGTTTCCGCGTCGATGCCTGCCAGTGCAATCAATCCGACCGCGACGGCCACACTGAATTGATAATCGCAGAAATAAAGCAGCCAGAATGCGCCCACGAGCGAAAACGGCACCGCCAAAAGCACGATGCAAGTCCTCACGAACGAACGCGTGTTCAGATAGATCAGCAGGACGATGATCAAAAGCGTGAACGGAATGATGATGAGCAAACGGGCTTTCACCTGTTGGAGTTGCTCGAACGATCCAGCCCACTCCCAATAAACCCCGGGCGGAGCGTGAACGACCTGATGCAACCGCTCCCCTGCCCGCTTAACATAACCCCCGATGTCATCGGCGATAGTGTCCACGGAAACGTAGGTGACCAGTTGACCATTTTCACTGCGCACTTCGGGCGGCCCACTCGAATACTCGATGGAAGCCAGTTCCGATAAAGACACTTGGGCACCTCCCGGAACGGCCACGGGAATTTGACGGATGGCGGAAATGCTGTCTCGAAAATCCCGCTGCAATCGAACACTAATAGGGTAGCGTTCGCGTCCTTCGACCGTGTATCCGATCGTGTTGCCGCCAATGGCCGTTTCCACCACTTGATTGATGTCGTCGACGGACAGATTGTAGCGGGCGATGGCTTCGCGATTGGGGACAATGTCCAAATAACGACCGCCTTCGGAACGCTCGGCAAAAACGCTTCGGGTCTCCGGAAAATCCTTGAGAGCCTGTTCGATTTGTTCCCCGGCGGTTGCGATGTCATGCAGGCTGCGCCCGTAAACGCGCAATCCAAGATTGGAGCGAAATCCGGTCGTCAACATTTCCGTCCGCGTTTGGATCGGCATCCAGATGATGTCGGCCATTCCGGGCGTTTGGACGTGGTCCTGAATTTCTCGCTGGAGTCCCTCCCAGGTCATACCGGGGCGCCATTGGTCCGGCGGCTTGACCTGAATGGTCGTCTCGAACATCGACATGGGCGCGGGATCGGTTGCAGTATTCGCCGCACCTGCTTTTCCGAAGACGGTCATAAACTCGGGTATTTGCTTCAGGCGGACATTTTGCTCATGCAGAATTCGAGAAGCTTCCTGCGTGCCCAGGCCATCGGGAGCGGTGGGCATGAAGAGAATATCTCCTTCGTTAAGCGGGGGCATAAATTCGCTGCCCAAGCGCAAAATCGGAATGATGGTCAGCCCCAAAAGTGCCAGGGCCAGGATCACCACAAGCCATCTTACGCGAAGCACCCAATCGACGACGGGATGATAAAGCGCAATCAGAATACGGTTGATTGGATTGCGCGCCTCGGGAGTGATGCGTCCACGAATGAGCATCACCATGAGGACCGGGACAAGAGTGACGGAGAGCAGGGCGGCGAAGAACATCGCGAAGGTCTTGGTAAACGCCAGCGGTTGGAAAAGTCTCCCGGCCTGTCCTTCCAGGGTGAAAACCGGAATAAAGGAAACGGTGATAACCAGCAGCGAAAAGAAAAGTGGGCGCCCCATCATTCGGGCGGCGCGTAGGATGGCTTCTATCCGCTCCGGATTTGTCAGGTTCCGATTTTGGACCAGGCGGGCGTGCTCTAATTCCTTATGGGCACTTTCGGTCATGATGATGGCCGCATCGACCATCGCACCGATGGCAATGGCGATGCCGCCGAGCGACATAATGTTCGCGGTCAGGTGCATCGCGGCAAACGGGATGAACGAAAGCAGCACCGCCGCAGGGAGCATGATAATCGCCACCAACGCGCTTCGCAGATGCCAGAGAAAGAGCCCGCAAACCAAACTGACGATGATGCTTTCCTCGATCAGTTTTGATCGAAGGGTATCGATGGAGCGAAGAATCAACTGCGACCGATCATAAACCGGCACGATGCGAACTCCCGGCGGGAGGGAGTCTTTGAGTTGTGCGATCTTCTCTTTAACGCGATCGATCACAGAGAGAGCGTTCTCACCGTACCTCATGACCACTATGCCCCCTACCGCTTCACCTTGACCGTTGAACTCGGCCAATCCTTCGCGTAGATCGGGCCCCAACTCCACCGTGGCCACCTGATCCAACGTCAGCGGAGTGCCATCGGTGGCCTTGAGCGAGATGTGCCGCAGGTCATCCAGTGAATGGATGTAGCCCCTGCCCCGGATGAAATATTGCGTCGAGGAAACTTCCAGCGATTTACCTCCAACATCGCTGTTACTTTTGCGGACCGCCTCGACCACCTCATCCAAAGTGATGCCATGATTGATGAGTTTATTGGGATCGATATTGACTTGGTACTGCTTGGTGAAGCCTCCGATACTGGCGACTTCGGCCACACCTTTAACCGAGCCCAAGGCATACTTGAGCGTCCAGTCCTGCAGGCTGCGCAACTGCGCGAGATTGTTCTGCCCAGTGTCATCGACCAGGGCGTACTCGTAAACCCAACCGACACCGGTGGCGTCCGGTCCCAAGGTGGGCGTGACGCCGGGGGGCAAAGATTCGCGGACGCTGTTGAGGTATTCCAATACCCTGGACCGGGCCCAGTAAAGGTCGGTGCCATCCTCGAAAATCACGTAGACAAAAGATCTGCCGAACATCGAAAGTCCTCGCACGGTTTTCACTTTGGGTGCGCCGAGAAAGCGACTCGTGATCGGATAGGTGATCTGGTCCTCGATTAGGGAGGGGCTGCGACCTTCCCAATTGGTGTAAACGATGACCTGCACGTCGGACAAATCGGGCACTGCGTCGAGCGAGATATTGGCCAGGGAATAAAATCCGACGCAGACGGCGATCAGGAAAAGAAGTCCAATGAGGACCGGATTGCGTCCGCTTGCATCGGTGATTTTTTCGATCAGTCCATTCGGCTCTTTCGGCGATGAGATAACTTTCACGGGCGATCTCCCCATGTTTTCAACACGCCTTGAATGCGACTTTCTGCGTCGATCAGAAAGTTGGCGCTGGCAACGATTCTCTCTCCTTCGCTCAAACCGGAGATCACTTCGTAGTAATCACCGCTATGAAGACCAAGCTCGACCTGGCGTGGCTCAAGTTTTCCTCCACCGTGATCGACGAAGACAATGAACTTGTTGCCGGTGGGCACGACGGCTCCGGCTGAAATCGTGAGACTTTCGCCCATCGGGATTTCACCGGACACCTCTGCGAAAAGGCCGGGGTGAAACATGTGAGCTTCGTCCGAGATGACGATGCGGGCCATGATTCGGCGTTGCTGATCGTCCACATGGGGATCGATGAAGCTAATTTCCCCCTGGACCTTGTGCTGAGGCATCGAAGGAAAAGTCACCGTCATTTTTTGACCAACGTTGGCGTACATCGCCTGATCTTCCGGGAACTGCGCGACGATCCAGACGTGGCCATGATCGGCCAACTCGAGGAGCGATTGACCGGCCTCAAATCGCATTCCCTCGACTGCTTTTTTCATGTGAACATAGCCGTCGAAGGGAGCGAGGACATCGAAACTGCCGGAAAGGCCATGCCCCGTTTTCAAATCGATGTCATTCGTGCTGAGCGCGAACTTTTCAAGGTCATGAATTTGATCGTCGGACAAATCCCAGACCCGAATTCGCGCCCGCATAAGCTCCAATTGATTGTCGAGGGCGATGCTGTTGTTCGGCGACACCAACGGTGTCCGTTTCCAATTGCGATAGGCCTTGATGTAATCGATTTGGGTTTGCAGCCAGCCTTCGCATAGGACCGTCATCAGCGGTTGGCCCTTTCGAAAGGACATTCCTTCGTAACTTGCGTAGAGTTTCGTGATGTAACCGGCCCCGGCTTTAACGTTGATGTCGCGCAAGGATGATTCGTCCATTTCCGCGCGGGCAGGAGCATGGAGAGAGCGTGTCAAATTTCGTTTGGTGACGACTTCCGTGGTTACACCGATTTCCTGCATTCTCTCGGGAGCAATGTTGACCGTGCCATTGCCATCCATTGAACTTGGCGAGATGACAGCAGCGGCGTTCGTGGTCGCGCCTGAATCCGTGTTGGCGAGTGTTGAGGATTTCAACACCGGCACCAAATCCATGCCACAGACCGGGCATTTTCCTTTTGCGTCTTGGGAACGCACGAAGGGGTGCATCGTGCAGGTATAATAAGCGACGTTGCTATCGGTGGCCTTGGTTTCCTGAACCGATCGAGAACAGGCGGTGAGCGTGAGAAGGGAAAGTCCCAGGAGCGCGCGGCGGCGACTCAACGGGGCATTTCCTGAAATGGTTTGTAATTGCTGAATGAAAGACATAATCCGACCTCCAAAAACGATTTGAATACAATCGTCCCGCAGCGATTGGCGCGGGAAACTGGTAACTGATGGAGGCGGACTCTAGAGGAGCCAGAGGCGCAGCATGGCCTGCGGCGGACTGCCACCAAACGGCGGCGAAGGATTCGATTCCTGTTGAGAAACAACCGGATTAAGTGCCAAGTTCCTTGCATTGATCAGCGCGATCGAATACAGGAAAGTATTACTGTGACGGGATGATGTGACCCCGACTCTGGCCGTCATTTGCTTATCGAAAACGTGGACGGGCGCGAGGCTGCATGACTCTTTGCAGGGCTTGTCGGATTGACATGCGCAGGTCGAATTTTCCGTGCAGCAACAAGTCATTTTGACCGTCGATGCTCCGGCGGCACATGCAGACTGTGGAGCGCAAATTCCCAACGCCAGCACGGCCATCAGGATTTGAACAAAGAGTTTAAAGCGCACAACCACGCTGGAAGCCTTGCACACTAAATCATCCATTTCAAGCTCTGGCCAGTTGGTTGCCTCATTTCGACAACCTTCTTACGGTGGCCCGTTCAGGGCCCAACCCGCACGGAGTGCTTCAAGGAGTCTTTCGTTCACCGGATAGTCGCTGCCGTCCGCGTGTTCGGGCTGCAAGTCCATTCCCGTCGGAGCGGCGGTGGACCTGTCGCTCCAATAGGTCCAGCTAAAATCGTTCTTTTCAAAGAGCGAAATGCAGGCATTTGCCCACTTAGGCTGAAGATCGGGATTTGAGACGTCACAGCCGAATTCGCCGACCCACACCGGGACGTTGTATTTTTGGGCGAATTCAACGGCGGGAACGATTTTCTCTTTAAACGCAACGGGATCCAGCATCGTATTGCTCCTACAGAATTGCACGTTCAGAAAGGTATCGCCGGTGGCTTGGTCAAGCTTCACCCAGGTGGAGACATGATAAGACTGCCCCGTCTGAACGGGCAGACGCTCCGAAACCCAGCCGCCCCAATCATTGAATTCGGTCGATGCGTGCACTTTGAGGCTTCCAGGCTTGTCATGTCCTATCGACGGATCGTAACTCATCGTCTCCGGAAAAGCTTCAGGGTGGTAGCCCTGCGGATTTTGGTCAAAACCGCACGATTGCAGGACTTTTCCCGCAGCATCTTCCGCCTTGATGTCATCAAACCAAGCCGATCCGGAGTTGCCGGTTGATCGAACCACGACGCTCATGTGGTCTGCGCCAGTCGGGACCTGGACGGTTTTCTCGATTTTAACCCAATCGTGAGTGCTCGCAATTCCCGAGTCCTGTTTTACTTCGCCGATAAAATCCTCGTTGCCACCCGCTCCCAGGTACCAATGAAAGGTGTAGAGGATATTAGGGTCGGGAAACTTCACCCCGGCAAGATCGCCCTGCCCTGATCCATTGTCGCCTCCCACCACGATGATTTTGTCGGGATCCACGGCCCGAATGGCGGCCATCGCGCGTTGATCGATGCTGCGGAGCAATTCGGGCGTCTTTTGATTCGAGCCCGGCTCGTTCATCAACTCGTAGGCGGCGACCTCCGTCCGTCCATGGTAACGCTGGGCGATCTCGCTCCATAGAGCGACGAAACGTGCCTGCTCATTCGGATCGGTCCACAAGCGATTGCCTCCCCCTGCGCAGTAAGGCTGGGGGCTCTGCCCGCCGGGAGTAACGTGCATGTCCAAAATAAGATAAATGCCATAACGTTTCGCCCATTGTGCAACATCGTCGAGATCCTTGAAGCCATTCTCCTTCCAAACAGGGGGATTGTCGTCGGTCTCAAGGTCGTTGTACGAGAACGCGAGCCGGACGGTGTTGGCTCCCCATCGAGCCAGCTTCTGCATGTCGGCTTCTGAGTAACGCGTTCCGGACAAATGCCACCAACCCCAGTTAATGCCGCGCAGACGAATGGGTTGACCATCGGCCACGAGAAGATTGCCCTTAACTTTCAACGCGGGAAGTGAAGCTTTTTGGACATCTGCCGCAAATAATTGTACCGGAATTGCCAGAACAACAATAAGAACCAGCGATTTAATGATCATGAAAGTAAGCGTGAAATTCCGGAACTTTTCCTGCGACTATTTGGCGGGCAGATATTGATCGATGACGGGCTGAATGGCATCTGCCCATATCTGATATCCCTTTGCGCTCGGATGCAGAAAATCGGGCATGATCTCACGGCTGATTGTCCCGTCGGGCTGGAGAAATTTATCGCCGAAATCGAGGTAGATGACTTTTTTGCCATCGCCAAATTTGGAGATGATTTCATTGACCTGCTTGATTTTAGCGCGGGCAGGATCTTCCGGCTTTTCTCCGCGAGGAAAAATTCCCTGAAGCAAAATAGCCGAATCCGGGCAACGTTTTTGATAGGCATCGATGATCGCTTTTACACCCTCGCCGATTTGCGCGGGGGTATAGTTGGCGATGTTATTGGTACCGATCAAAAGGACGATCAACTTGGGATGCATTCCTTCGGCCTGACCCTGAGTCAGACGCCAAAGGAGATGCTGGGTCTGATCACCGGAAATCCCAAAATCAAAGGCGTGATATTTGGTATCATATTGCGCCCAGACATCTTTTCCCGCGGTCTGCCACGCGTCGGTGATGGAATCTCCGTCGAAAATTAGCTGACAGGTGGAGGCAGCTTGCTTTCCGTTTTCAATTTTACCTTCAACTCTTTGAAACCAATCGAATCTCCCCATCGGATAAGTCGCGGCGTTGACTCCGGCGGGCAGAGGTGGCGGAAGCGTCGGCATAGGAGTGACGGAGGGCAAGTCCTGCGCGAGAGAAGAGCTGACGAGCAACCCGGAAAACAGCAACGTATAGATTTTTGTCATAGTCATATTTTTCGATTGTGGGATTAGTTTTTAAACGAAACAGAAAGACTGGAACCGTCGACTTTGGCGCTCGCAGTCCCGCCGTTCGCGTCGCCTTTGAGCACAATATCCGAGACCGTCGGCGCGGGTTGGCCTGAAGGGCGAAAGACGATCAGGTAAGAGAGGACATGCAGCGGCCCGACCACATCGGCAGAAGTCCATGGTCGATTAACAAGAAGATTGTGAGCGTCAGTCTGCGGCACAAAGCTGGCGGTACCAGTCGAGACGGGCCAGAGGTAGGCGTTGATACTGCCATCCTGGATGCGAAGCGGAACGGTGTCCTTTCCAGCGGCCACCGTGGCCCCGTTATCGAAGACCAGGGAGCAGCCTCCTTCCTTGGGGATATTTTTGGATCCTACAAGGGCCACCAACGCGGCCCCTTTTACCTGCTGGCTATAGAAAAGAATCTGGGCATAGGGAAATCCGTTGGGAAGCGTTTCGTTCGACTTATCGATGCAGAAGCCCACGCGGAATCCCTCCGGTGGAGGAGCGTCGCTGCGCCAGTAGGCAACGAGGTTTCGCTTCTGCTTCCATTCATCCTGAAACGCGACGGTGCCGAGGATAAAGTTTCCGTCCCGGTACTGGAAAAGATGGCGCGTTGGATGGAGATTATCATCCGGTCCGACAGCAGTGAATTCCCGCCATGAGGGTGGTGGCACCTTGAACTCGGGCCGCGCCGAAATCGGCAAATCGGCCATGAGAAAGAGACCGCCTTTATCGACACCCTTGTCCCAGTCATTGATGGGATAAGCTCCGTTCAAGCCGAGGTAGAACCAATATTTGAGGCCTGCGGCATAGGCAAGCATGTCATCTCCGTAAGCGCGTCCAAACGGACCGCCCAGTTGAAAGGTGGGCGCATGATAGGCGGCGGCCACCTGTTTCCACAGACTATCGATTATGATGTCCGTCTTTTTGGCGAAGGCATCGGAGAAGGCAAATTTTCTCGCCATGTAGGCACCCGCGAAATCGACGGCGGTGTAGGTGGGGCTGAGATATTCGTAGACGTATCCGTCTCCGGCCAAGTTCACCACGGTATCGAGCTTGGCTTGCGCCCACTCCCCTGCCCCCGGTATCGCCCACAATTTCTGCCCCGCAGCGGCGACAGCGATGGAAAGAAGCGCGATGTTCGTATAGCCCGGGTCTACGTTGCGGCGCATGATCTCCTGAACCGCGAGGCGGCATGCCTTCTCCACTTGGATCCGCACGTCTGGATCAAGACAAGGATGCCTTCGATCCAGGTCCATGATATCGGCGAGTCCGAGGCCGACGAAAGCGGCAGAATTGAGGTCCGGGTTTTGCAACGTCTCCCAGTGTTGATCCGTGTACCAGAGAAAGGCGCCGTTCGATGGGCTTCCCGCCCGCGTATCCTGAGAGGCGACGACGCACTTGAGTATCTCCTGGGCCCGGGCGCGATCAGAAGGATCCCCGGTGAACAGCAGGCCGTAGGCGTAGTACGTGGATTCCCGGAAAGCGTGTCTCGTCTTGTTTGGAGGATGGGGAGTATCGGTTCCCATGAGATTGGCGTCGGGATCAAAATTCGCATCGGCATAGTGGCGGGCGATCTCGTAGAGACGACGATGCTGGTCGACGTTTCCCAACGACGGATCGGGACTCCATGTCGCTCCGAGGACCGGGAATGAGACCGATACGAGGAGACACCCGCAGAATAAGACAGTCCGTTTTACGTACATCATTAGTTCTCAAAACGAGATGGAAAGATCCGTCCCATCAACCTTCGCGGAGGCACCGGTTCCGTCGGGTTTTAGCACAATGTCCGAGACCACTGGCGCCGGTTTATCCGATGGCCGAAAGACGATGAGGTAGGCTAGGACGTGCGAGGTACCGGCTACATCGGCTAAACTCCATGGACGAGTCACGCGGGAAATACGGTAGGAAACGGGGCGGACTTTAAAAAAATCCTGGCCGTTGGGCATTGGATAGGTGTTGAGCTGAGTCCCAAACTGGACGCTCGCGTTGGAGACAGGATAGAGGTAGGTGGTGATGCTTCCATCCTTGATAACAAAGGGAGAAGAACCGGCCTTCCCGTCCATCACGGCGCCTTCATCGAATACAAGGGTGGAGACTGATTTCAGGGGAACGTCCTTGGGTGCCACGAGCGCCACCAAGGCGGCGTCCTTCACTTGCTGGCTGTAGAAATGAACCTTCTCACCCGGAAATCCCGGATCGCCTTCCTGAATGGCTTCGTTCGATTCGTCCTGACAGAAGCCGACGTTGGCCCCGTCAGGAGAAGAACCCTCATTTCGCCAAAAGGCGACGAGGTTTCGTTTCTGTTTCCATTCGTCCTGAGTCGTAACGGTACCGAGAGTGAAATTTCCGTCCTTATATTGGGAGAAGTGGCGCACGAGGGTATTGTCCGCATCGGCGTTACCACCCGGCGATCCCACCGCAGTCCACTGCCGCCACGGGATGGGCGGCTGCTTGAATTCAGGCCGCGGCGAAATCGGCGTAGTGGCCAGGCCGAAAAGGCTTAACTTGCCCCAATCGTGAGCGGTATCGGTCTCGGAAAGCGGATAATTGCCGCCCAGGCCGAGGTAGAGCCAGTATTTGAGATCGGAGGTGTATTGGAGCATATTGTCGCCATAGGCGCGGCAATAGGGTCCGCCCAACTGAAACGTCGGCGCATGATAGGCCGCCGCCACCTGTTTCCAGAGGTGATTAATGGTGGTATCCGCAGACGCCGCAAAGGCGGGAGAGAAAGCGAATTTACGCGCCGCATAAGCTCCCGATATGGCCACCCCGGTATAGGTTGGGGAGAGATATTCGGCGAATTCGCCATCGTCCGCCAAGGCATTCAGGGCATCGAGTTTAGCCTGCGCCCATGCCCCGGCTCCGGGAACCGCCAGGAACTTTTCACCGGCGGAGGCGAGAGCCACGGAGATAAGGGCGATGTTCGTATAACCCTGATTGATATTGCGGCGCATGACTTCCTGGACCGCGAGGCGAACCGCGTTCTCCACCTGGCTGCGCAGGTCGGGATCGAGGCAGGGCCGCTGCCGATCAATGTCGAGAATGCCAACCAGCGTCAGGCCGACGAAGGCGGCTGAATTGAGATCTTGCGGTTTGTCCTCCACGCTCCAATTGAAAGCGCCATAGGTCGGGCTGTCCGGTTTTGTGTCCTGACAGGTAACGACGCGCCTGAGAATTTTTTGGGCCAGGGCGTCGTCGGCAGGATCGCCGGTGAGCAGGAGACCGTAGGCGTAGGCGGCTGATGCTCCCGTGCCATGATGCTTTTTGTTCGGCGGATTCGGGGAGGAATTTCCGACCAGGTTCGCATCGGGATCAAAATTCACCTCGCAGTAGTGGCGGGCGATTTCATAGAGACGCCGATGTTGGTCGGGATTCCCCAGGGATGGATCGGGATTCCACGTTGCGGCGAAAGCGGGGATTACGGATAACGCGACGAAACAACCATAGATCAAAGTCTTGGGTAACGTCGCGGTGAAGATGGAGGTATGCATGAGATTATTTGTTGTTATTGAAGGATGCAGCGCATCCCTAAGCTGTCCGTTTTTGAAGTGCCTTGTTGATTTTTTCCAAAGTAAAACCCTGCCAGGCGATCATCGGGTTCGTGGGTATGGACTGGGCCCGATTTAGCAATTGGCTTTGAGTCCAACCTTCCCGCTTACCTGCCCACCTGGATGAAAAACAATCGGGGCCGTTGAAGATGCCATAAGGCACTTCGGGAAACTGAAGCGCGTGCGTGCGCAAAGTCCCGCATTTCCATTCGACAAGCGCTTCCTCAAGAAGCCCTTCTTCGGTCAATGCCCACACAAACCAATGAATCGCCTGGGGCCAGATGCCCGCGTTCTCACCCTCGCCCGCAGGGATGGCGCACCACGAAATATCACTCGGCGCCGGACTACTGTAAGGGCGACTCATGAGGAGGAGCCCGATCTCGGAGTGGCAATGTTTGATGGCGTTCCTCAGGGCCGTCCGCCTTTGTTCCGCCGTACCACATTTCCCGAGGACTGGCCATGTCTGGGCATTGATAAAACAACGGTTTTCCGCAAACGAACCGACTGGTTTACCGTGATCAGTGTAACCGCGCCGGAACCAACCTTGATCGAATGTCTCCGCGACAGCTGCTTGGAGTTTTACCAGGCAGGCTTCCACTTCATTGGCAAAAGAAGTCTCACCGCGCCGCCGGGCGATTTCCACCACAGGACCAAAGGCCCGACAGGCCATGCCTGAATTCATCACCGACTCACCACGTCCCTCAGCTCCCATCAACGAAAGATAATCATTCCAGTCCCCGTGCCGAATGAGAATCAGACCGTGCTTCCCTATGCCGACTTGGTCTCGCGTCCAATAAAAAGCGCGCTTGATGTGCTCCCAAATCGTTCCTTCGCCCTGGTCCCAAAACGCACAGATTTCGTCGAGAAATTCCGCACGACCGGACATGGCGATGCTTTCGCAGCATCCCAAGATGAACCAAAGTTCGTTATCGCTTTCAAATTCGTCCGACATCCGGTCCCGGCGCATGTTGTGCCCCTTGGGTATATCACCGCTAACGAGTTGAGTCTTCGCTACGAAGCGGAGCGAGGCAGCGGCGAGGTCCCAATCGCAGGCGGCCAGCACCATGCTTGTTTCGGAAACTTCGCGTACAGGAAAGCCGTGCCAGGAATAACCACCCAACGCGATGTAATACTCGCCGACCGAGCTGTCGTAGCAGGTAAAAGAGAGGAGTTGTCCCGCATTCCAGAGGCATTCCTGGACCATCCACGATTCGGGCGCTTCAACAGCAAAGGGGGCGAGTCGTATCGCCCATTGCCGATGCGCTTCCTCCAAGGTTGGGACATGCCCCGTCGACATCTCATGCGACCCGTAGCCCGTCGAAGCATCCATGCTCCATTCGATATTGGGTTCGAGTCGC